>NZ_BAAGZO010000004.1:0-462735 GCF_054778395.1 Nocardioides korecus
GAAAGGCCTTACCGCTCGACTTGCATGTGTTAAGCACGCCGCCAGCGTTCGTCCTGAGCCAGGATCAAACTCTCCGTTGAAAACAAACAGCCACCACCACCCCACAAAGGAAGCGACAGCGACCAAATCTTCAACCTGTGTTCAAACCCCAGCAAGAGGAACGATCACTGACAATAAACATTGTCAGAATCATTGTTCTTACCAAAGGAACCATCACAAACCAACCCAGCACCCAAAAGGCACCAGACCAATCCGCGACAGGTAAATTAATTCGTCGACTTTTGACACACTGTTGAGTTCTCAAGGATCAAACGCGCACCGCTAGCGGATTTCCATCCGGGCCGCGGGGCAACCTGGTAAAACTTACCGGCTCCGCTTGGCCCCGTCAAATCCGGGGACTTGGTGATCCAGTCTCGACTCCGAGCAAACCGAGTTGCTCTGCGTCACCCTCGATGAGGGCCGTCCAGTCCGAACCGAAGTCCCGACCTGGTCGAGTGTCCCGGGGGCCGGCCACCCAGCCTCTCGGCTTTGTGTCCCGCCGCTCCCTGGCGACAAAGAGAACAGTACACACGTCTGCGGGGAACGCGAAATCGGGGGTACCCCTTTCGCGAACCCGCAGGTCAGCGCAGGTGCTCGGGTCTGAGCACCGGGACCCAGAGCGTGTAGCGGTCGGCCCGGTAGACGCTGCGAGTCACCTCCACGACGTTCTCGCGGCAGAACGCGCGGCGCGAGATGTGCAGGACCGGCGCTCCGGGCTCGAGCTCCAGGTGCTCGGCCTCCTCCTCCGTGGCGATCCCGGCGAGCACCGAGTCCTCCCCCCACGTGGGCATCAGGTCGCGCATCGCGAGCCAGAAGTAGAGCGAGCTCGGCAGCTGGTCGTCGAGGAAGTTCGGGAACAGGTCGAGCGAGAGGTAGACGTGCTGGATGGCCATGGGGACGTTGTCGGCCAGCCGCAACCGCTGCCAGTGCGCGATCGCGGACCCCTCCTCGATCTCCAGCGCTCGCGCGACGCCGGGACCGGCGCTCTCCCGCCGGGCCAGCAGGGTGCGCGACTCCGGGCGCTTCCCGCGCCGCTCCATCTCCTCGGTGTACGCCGAGAGCCGCATCTGCATGTCGATCAGCGGCTTGGTCACGAACGTGCCGCGTCCGGCGACCCGCTCCAGCAGTCCCTGGGCGACCAGCGCGTCGATGGCGTGACGCACGGTCATGCGCGCCACCCCGAACTGCTCGGCCAGGTCGCGCTCGGAGGGTGCCGGTGTCCCGGGCTCGGCACTGACGATCACCGAGCGGACGTACTCGCGCACCAGGACGTGCTTGCGTCCACGTCGACCTCCCCCGCGGGAGGAGTGCTCGTCAACCACCGTCTGCGCTCCTTCGTCGTGCCATCAGGCCTGAACCTAGCCAAGGTTGTGGGGTAACGGGCCAGATGGGGCCAACATTTCGCGCCCACGGGGTCCCCGCCCGAGATCGGCAGGGGTGTTGCCGCGTCTCGTTATGGTCGGGGTCCAGGCGCGATCACAGGAGTGCACCTTCGTGACCATCCCCGTTCCCTCCCCCCCGGCCAGCTCACCGGGCGGCGACGACGTCGTCCTGCTCGGGGACGACGGCACCCCCATCGGCACCGCCCCCAGGACCACCGTGCACGACCGGGACACCCCGCTCCACCTCGCCTTCTCGCTGCACCTGGTCGACCAGGACGGTCGGACCCTGCTCACCCGGCGGGCGCTGGACAAGCGCACCTGGCCCGGGGTGTGGACCAACACCTGCTGCGGCCACCCCCGGCCCGGCGAGGCACCGGCCGCCGCCGCGCGTCGTCGGGTGGCCGAGGAGCTCGGGATCGAGGTGGCGGACCCCCGGGTGGTGCTGCCGAGCTTCTCCTACCGGGCGGTCGACGCCAGCGGGCTGGTGGAGAACGAGCTGTGCCCCGTCCACGTCGCCTCCGTCGACGCGGCGGAGGTCGACGCAGCCCTGCGCCCGCACCCCGAGGAGGTCGCCGAGACGGCGTGGGTCGCCTGGGAGGACCTGCACGGCGCGGTGGTGCGCACCCCCATGGCGTTCAGCCCCTGGATGGTCGACCAGCTCGTGGCCCTGGGCCCCGTGGCGCCCCTCGCTGACCGGGAGGTCGGCCGATGAGCACGGTCGTCGTCGTGGGGGCCGGCCTGGCCGGGCTCTCCACGGCCTGCCACCTGGTCGGGCAGGGCCACGAGGTGGTCCTGGTCGAGCGCGAGGCGATCCCCGGCGGGCGCGGCGGACGGGTCGAGAAGGGCGGCCACGTCTTCGACACCGGCCCGACCGTGATGACCATGCCGGAACTGCTGGCCGACGCCACCCGGGCGGCCGGCAGCGACCTGGCCGACGTCGTGACGCTGCAACGGCTGGACCCGGCGTACCGCGCCCGGTTCCACGACGGCACCGAGATCCAGGTGCGCCACGGCCACGAGGCCATGCGGGCCGAGATCGAGCGCACCTGCAGCCCCGGGGACGCGGTGGCCTTCGACGGCTTCGTGGACTGGCTCAAGCGGCTGTACGACGTGGAGCTGCCCCACTTCATCGACCAGAACTTCGACTCCCCGCTCGACCTGCTCCGCTCCCCCGCGGCGGCGGCGAAGCTGCTGGGGATGGGCGGCTTCGGTCGCCTGGGTCCCGCGGTGTCGCGACGCTTCACCGACGAGCGGCTGCGCCGGCTCTTCACCTTCCAGGCGATGTACGCCGGCCTCCCGCCCAGCTCGGCACTGAGCCTCTACGCCGTGATCACCTACATGGACTGCATCGAGGGGGTCTACTTCCCCGTCGGCGGGATGAGCGAGGTGCCGCGCGCGCTCGAGCGGGCCGCCCTGCGCGCCGGCGTCGACGTCCGCTACCGCCAGTCGGTCACCCGTGTCCTGCGTGGTCCCGGCGGGGCCGTCGCCGGCGTCGAGGTGGAGGGCGGGGAGAAGATCCGCGCCGACGCCGTCGTGTGCACCCTGGACCTCCCCGTCGCCTACCGGAACCTGCTCCCGGACCTGACCCCGCCGCGGGTCGTGCGCCGTGGCACCTACTCCCCCTCCGCGGTGGTGTGGCACGTCGGCGCCCGCGGGACGGTCGCGCCGGGCGTGCGCCACCACAACATCCACTTCGCGAAGGCCTGGGACTCCGCCTTCGACGCGCTGATCAAGCAGGGCCGGATGATGCCGGACCCCTCGCGCCTGGTGACGGTGCCGTCGCTGACCGACCCGAGCCTGGCGCCCGAGGGCAGCACCACGATGTACGTCCTGGAGCCGGTGCCCAACCTGGCCGGCGAGGTGGACTGGAAGAAGCAGCGGGCTCCGATGCGCGACTCGCTGATGGCCTTCCTGGACGCCGAGGGATACCCGACCGACGTCGTCGCCGAGGAGCTCGTGGACCCGCTGGACTGGCAGGCCCAGGGCATGGAGCAGGGCACGCCGTTCGCCCTGGCCCACACCTTCCTCCAGACCGGTCCGTTCCGGCCCGGCAACGTCGAGAAGCGGATCCCGGGGCTGTTCTTCGCCGGCTCCGGCACCACGCCCGGCGTCGGGGTGCCGATGGTGCTGATCTCGGGCAAGCTCGCCGCGCAGCGGTGCGCCGACTACCTGCCCTCGCCCCGGCGGGTGGCGTCGTGAGCGTGCTCGACACCCTCGACCCGGTCGTCGCGCAGGGCTACCGCGAGGCGGCGGAGCTCACCCGACGGCACGGGACGACGTACTTCTGGGGGGCCGCGCTGCTGCCGGCCGAGCGGCGCCGCCACGTGCACGCCGTCTACGCGCTGTGCCGGCTGGCCGACGACATCGTCGACGACGCCGTCGCGGAGGGCCGCGACGTCGAGGCCACCCGCTCGCAGCTGGCCTCCTTCCGCAGCCGCTTCGAGGACGCCGTCGCCACCGGGACCAGCACCGACCCGGTGCTCGCGGCCGCGGCCCGCACGGTCGCCGACTGCGCCATCGACCCCGGCTGCTTCGACCGCTTCTTCGGCGCGATGGCCCAGGACCTGGACACCAGCAGCTACCGCAGCTGGGAGGACCTCCTGGGCTACATGGACGGCTCGGCCGCCGTGATCGGCGAGATGATGCTGCCCGTGCTGCAGCCCCGCAGCCCCGAGGCGCTCGAGCCCGCCCGCTCACTCGGCCTGGCCTTCCAGCTGACCAACTTCCTGCGCGACGTCGGCGAGGACCTCGACCGCGGCCGCGTCTACCTCCCCCAGGAGGACCTCGAGCGGTTCGGCGCCGACCCGGCCCGGCGCACGGTCGACGACGGCTGGCGGTCGGTGATGCGCTTCGAGATCGAGCGCAACCGGGCGCTGTACGCCGAGGCCGACCGCGGCCTGGCCCTGCTCGGCGGCTCCGCCGAGCGCTGCGTGCGCACCGCCCGGGTGCTCTACAGCCAGATCCTCGACCGCATCGAGGCCTCCGACTACGACGTCTTCGCCGAGCGCGCCCGGGTGCCCACCTGGCGCAAGGCCGGCACCGCGGCCCGCACGGTGCTCTCGCCGGGTCGGACCTCCGACGGTCGGCCCCGGGTGCCGGTCGAGCTGCGCCGGATGCCCGCGCGCGACCGCCTGGAGCCGAGCTGGCGCGACGCCAGCCCCCGTCGCATCCGCCGCTCGCTGGACGCGGCCCTCGCGCAGGACCCCGGCGGCTGGTACGTCGTCGCCCCCAGCACCGCGCTGCGGAGCCGCTCGATCGTGCGCACCGTCGGCGGCCAGGAGGTGACCCTGTGGCGCACCGCAGACGGGGTCGTCGCCGGCCCCGGCAGCTGCCCCCACCTCGGCGCGCTGCTCGAGGACTGCGAGGTCTTCGGCGACACGCTGCACTGCCGCTGGCACGGCCTCGCCCTCCCGCCCACCGGGGCGGCCGGGTGGACGCCGTACGCCGCCCACGACGACGGGGTGCTGCTCTGGGTGCGCCTGTCCACCCTGGGCGAGGAGACGACGCCGGCGCCGCGGATCACCGCGCGCCCCGACGCCGCGACCTCGGTGGCCGCGGTCGTGGAGGTGCCCGGCACCTGCGAGCCGCGCGACGTGATCGCCAACCGGCTCGACCCGTGGCACGGGTCGTGGTTCCACCCCTACTCCTTCAGCCACCTGCACGTCGTGGAGGAGGCCAGCGACGAGCACGTGCTCACCGTCGACGTCACCTTCCGGCTCAGCCGCACCTGGGGGGTCCCGGTCCGCGCGGAGTTCGCCTGCCCCGACGCCCGCACGATCGTGATGACGATCGTCGACGGCGAGGGGGCCGGGAGCGTGGTGGAGACGCACGCGACCCCGCTGGGCCCCGACGCCCAGGGCCGGCCGCGCACGATGGTCACCGAGGCCACGATCGCGACCTCGGAGCGGGCCGGGTTCGCCGTGGCCCGCCACCTCGCCCCGGCCCTGCGCCCCGCCATGCGCAAGGTGGCCCGGCGGTTGTGGGTCGACGACCTCACCTACGCCGAGCGCACCTGGCTGCTGCGCAGCCGCGGCGAGGACTACGGCGTCTGAGCCGCCCGGCCCACGCGACCGGCCACCAGCCGGTGCAGCGGGGGCACGACGCGCAGGCGCGGCGCCGTGGGCACCGACCACACGCCGTGGCCGCGGACGCCGTACGCCGCCAGCAACCGGTCGGCGGCCTGCCACCCGGTCGTGGCCGCTCGCTCCATCAGGGCCACGGGCAGCTCGCAGCGCACCCCGTCACCGGCGAGGACCACGCTGGGGTCGGGGGTGACCACGCCTGGGCGCGAGGCCCACGCCTCCGTGCCGATCAGGGGGCAGTCCGCCCGGCGCAGCCACTCCTGCTCCACGACCTGCGCCCCGGTCAGCTCGGGGTGCAGCACCAGCAGCTCGCTCCACAGCCGCTCGCGCAGCGGCTCGTCGGCCTCCTCGACGGCGTAGGCGTGCAGCTCCACCACCGACCCGCCGTGCGCGCGGTGCCAGTCGGCGGCGCCGTGCTCGAGCAGCTCCAGCACCGACACGTTGTCGAGCGGTCCGAACCCGCTGGTGGCGCGGAACGGCGCCGACCCGGCCGCCACCGGGCGGCTCAGCCAGACCCGCCAGACCACGAAGTCGGGGGCGTCCCGCTGGTGGGCCACCGCGGCGCGCCAGGGCTCGTCGCCCAGGGTCGGCGAGTCGGCGACCAGCGCGCGCAGGGGCGCCCGGTCCAGGGCCAGGACGACCCCGTCGGCGAGCAGCGCCGGTCCCGAGCCGGCCAGCACCTCGAACCGCTCGCTGCCGCGGCCGTGGCGCACCTGGGTGACGCCCGTGCCGGTGCGCACCTCGACCCCCAGGCCTCGCAGGTGGTCGGCGAGCGGGGCCCACAGCGCGGTGTCGTAGTCGTCGACCGGCACGTCGAAGAGCAGGCCCTCGGCGGAGCCGACGAAGTAGGAGTGGAACATCGCCACGAGCTCCCCGGCGGAGAAGTCGTGGGAGTCGGCGAAGAAGCTGCGGGCGAAGACCTCGAGCGCGAGGTGCCGGGCCTGGTCGGGGAACCGCAGCCGGTCCAGGAAGTCGGCCGCGCTGACCCCGTCGTAGCGCTCGAAGGCCCCGGGGAAGGAGACGTCGAGCAGCTCCATCGCGGCGGCCACGTCGACGCGGGCCAGGTCGCGCAGGCCGAAGGTCGGGGACCGCAGCACGAAGCTCGCCACGTTGAGCGGGGGCGTCCGCGCGATGCCGGTGAAGGAGTCGGTCGGGCCGTCCTTGAGCGAGAGCGGGTAGTCCGGCACCGGCCGCAGCCGGGCGAGCTCGGGGTCGGCCCGTCGGAGCAGCGCACGCAGGTTGTAGTACTGCCGGAAGAAGGCGTGGAAGCCGCGGCTCATCGTGCGCCCTTCCCCCGGCTCGCCCACCGGCCAGGCCGCCACCCGGCCGCCGAGCCGGTCCTCCCGCTCGAGCAGGGTCACCCGCACGCCCCGCTCGGCCAGGGCCGTCGCCGCGGTCAGGCCGGCGATGCCGCCGCCGACGACCACGACGTGGTGGCGGCCGTCGTCACCGGCGCGCCCGTCGGCCGGCGGGTGCCACACGCTGCGGCGGTCGCGCCCGGGCCGCCAGCGGCCGGGCGCGGCGGGGCCACGGGGACCCGGGCTCACGCCGGACGCCGTCCCGTGAAGGTGTGCAGCACCCCGCGCTGCCAGCCGCCGAAGGTGCGGCTGCGGACGTCGGTCAGACCGGCGGCCACCATCCGGCTGCGCAGGCGCTCGGTGGGGTCCATGTCGACGACGCTGCGCCACAGGTAGCGGTAGATCGGGCTGCGCGGGGCGGTCAGCAGGCCCAGCGGCACGACGACGCCCCACGACACCGCGTCCCACACGACGCGGGCCCGCCGGCTCTCGCGGACGCTGTACTCGTGCAGCACCGCGACCCCGCCCGGCACCAGCAGGTCGACCACGCCGCGCAGCAGCGAGTCGCGCGCCGTGACGTTGCGGACCAGGTAGGCGGCGAAGACCCCGTCGTACGCCGCCGAGGTGCCCGCCGTGCCCTCACCCCACGCGGCGGGCTCGAGGTGCTCGGCGTCGTCCTGGACGAAGCGCACGGAGCCCTGCCAGGTCTTGGCCCGCGCCTGGGCGAGCATGCCGGCCGACCCGTCGACGCCGACGAGCTCGTAGGAGGTGTGGCCGGCGGCGCGCAGGGCCGCCTCCAGCGCCCGGGTCGAGGCGCCGGAGCCGCAGCCCAGGTCGACGATCCGCACCGGCCGCACCGGCCGCACCGGCCGGTCGGGCACCGGCCGGGGCAGCTGGGCGACCAGGACGTCGGCCGAGATCCGCAGGTGGCGGTGGTAGCCGGGGTTGAGCGCCACCATCAGGTCGTAGGTCGGTGCCACCCCGTCGAAGGACGCGGGCACCGGGTTGGGAGCGGGGGCGGTGGTGGTCACGGGGTCTCCTGGGGGGACGCGGGTTCGTGGTCGGGGTGGGCAGGGGCGGGGGGCTCTCGCCGGGCGGCGAGGAGCCAGAGCAGGAGGGTCAGGGTCACCATCGCGAAGCCGAAGAGGAAGTCCTCGACGGGGATGTCCCAGGGGAACCGGAGGCCGGAGGTCTCGCTCTCGTCGTAGAGCACGATCGGGTCCGACAGCTTGGTCAGCCAGCCGTCGACGAGGACCTGGAAGCCGACGACGATCGCCATCGAGAGCCAGTACTGCGCCGTGGCGAAGACGCCGGTGCGGGCCCAGCGCAGCTCGAGCAGGACCACGGCCACCACGGACACGACGGCCAGGACGGTGTACTCCGGCATCAGCGACCCTGCCTGACGCCCGGGCCCCGACGGCGCTCGCGCAGCCGGGCGCCCAGGGCGAGCACCCGTCCCACGGCCTCGTAGGTGAGCAGCCCGCAGATCGGGACGACCAGGAAGAACACCAGCTCCTCCAGGGGCATGGCGAAGGGCAGCAGCACGCCCGTGGTGAACCGCTCGCTGTAGTGCCAGGTGCCGCGGGCGATCGCCACGACGTCCCACACCGAGAACAGCACCACCACCGGCGCCAGCGCGAGCAGCAGCCGGCGGGGCCGCCGCCAGACCCTGGCCCCGAGCGCCAGCTCCAGGGGCAGGGTGAGCAGCACGCAGCCCGCCATCAGCAGGAGGTACTGGTAGTGGTCCACCGCGGTCAGCCTAGGAGGTCGCTGGTGACCAGACGCCGACGTCCCGCCCGGAGGGTCCGGACGGGACGTCGTGGCAGGACGGGACGGCTCAGCGTCGGCGCCCCCGGGACAGCAGCAGGATCACCAGCACGGCGATCACGCCCTCGCGCCAGTAGCTCTTGGCGAGCACCGGCAGGACCGCAGCCCCCAGGTCGAGGGCGTCGTCCTCCGCACCGGCGCCGCCGGTGCCGGCCGTGCTGGCAGAGCCCGAGGTCCCGATCGAGCTGACCGGCCTCGTCGTGGTGCCCGCACCCGACGCCGGCGAGCCCACGGGGGCGTCACCCCCGGCGGGAGCCGGGGCCGCGGCCACCGTCGAGGCGGACCCGTCAGCCCCGTCGGCCCCGTCGGACCCGCCGGTCGCCGGGGCGCCGGCTGCACCGACCTTCTTCTCCAGGCAGGCCGTGAACTGGCCGAGCAGCTTGTCGCTGACGTCCTGGATCACGCCCCGGCCGAACTGCGCCGGCTTGCCGGTGATGTTGAGGTCGGTGGTGACCTGGACCCGGGTCGAGCCTCCCCCGACGTCGCTCATCTGGGCCAGGACGTCGGCGCCGGCGGTGCCGTTGCCGCGCTTGTCCTTGCCCTTGGCCTGGATCTTCATGGTGTGGGCGGACTCGTCCTTCTCCACGAAGGTGCCGGTGCCGCCGTAGACCAGGGCGATCGGCCCGAGCTTGACCTTGACCGTGCCCTTGAAGGTGTCGCCGTCGACCTCGGTCACCACCGCGCCGGGGAAGCACTGCCCGACGCTGGCGATGTCGTTGAAGGCGTCCCAGGTCTCCTGGAGCGTGGCCGGGACCGTGAACTCGTGCTTGAGGTCCATCGGCGCCTCAGCCCACGGCCTTCAGCACGGCCCGGCGGGTCAGCACCGTGGCCAGGTGCGTGCGGTACGCCGCGTCGCCGTTGAGGTCCGAGGGCGGGTTGGTGCCCTCGCCCACCCGGTCGCACGCCGCGCGCACGCCGTCCTCGGTGGCCGGCTGGCCCACCAGCGCCTGCTCGGTGGCGCTGGCCCGCAGGGCGGTGGAGCCCATGTTGACCAGGCCGATGCGGGCCTCGCTGATGGTCCCGCCGTCGACCTTGACCGCCGCGGCGACCGAGACGATCGGCCACTGGTGGGCGACCCGCACGAACTTCTCGTAGTGGGTCCCCCAGCCCTCGTGCTTGCGGAACCGGATCGCGGTGAGGATCTCGTCCTCGCCCACGGCGGTGGTGAACAGGTCCTCGAAGAACTCGGTCGCGGGCACCGTCCGCTCCCCGCTCGGGCCCTGGATGACCAGGTCGGCCTCCAGCGCCAGGGTCGGGGCGCCGCAGTCGCCGGCCGGGTCGGCGTGGACCAGGGCGCCACCGAGGGTCCCGCGGTGGCGGATCTGGGGGTCGGCCACCTCCGAGATCGCCTGGTGGAGCAGCGTGAGGCTGCTCCTGATCCCGGCGTCGGCGAGGATCTGGTGGTAGGTCGCCATCGCCCCGATGCTGATCGTGTCGCCCTCGTCGCGGATCTCCCGCAGCGAGTCGATCTTGCCGATGTCGATGACCACCTCGGGAGCGTTGAGGCGCATCCGCAGCACCGGGAGCAGCGACTGCCCACCGGCCAGGATCTTGGCCTCGTCACCGTGCTGGGCCAGGGCGGCCAGGGCCTCCTCGACCGAGGTCGGGGCGACGTAGTCGAACGGGGTGGGGATCACTGGCCTGCTCCTTCGTTGCCGGCGCCGTCGTGGCGCTGGGTCTGGCCCTCACCGTCGGTGGCGGGGTCGAAGTGGGCGGCCGCGGCCCCCACGGTGTCCTGCTGCGCACCCGCGGTGCCCTGCTGGATGGCCTTCCAGACCCGCTCGGGCGTGCAGGGCATCTGGATGTCCTTCACCCCGAACTGGCGGATCGCGTCGAGCACCGCGTTGACCACGGCCGGCGTGGAGGCGATGGTGCCGGCCTCGCCGACGCCCTTGGTGCCGAGCGTGTTGGTCAGCGACGGCGTGGAGTTGTGGCTCACGTCGTAGCTGATGGTGTCGGCGGCGGTGGGCACGAGGTAGTCCACGAAGCTGGCCGAGACCAGGGTCCCGGAGTCGTCGTACACCGCCTCCTCCCACAACGCCTGAGCGATGCCCTGCACCAGGCCGCCGTGCACCTGGCCCTCGACGATCAGCGGGTTGATCACGTTGCCGATGTCGTCGACGCAGGTGTACTTGCGCATCTTGACCTGACCGGTCTCGGTGTCGACCTCCATGGCGCACAGGTGCGTGCCGTGGGGGTAGTTGAAGTTGATCGGGTCGTACGTCGCGTCGGAGTCCAGCGAGGGCTCCATGCCCTCGGGCAGGTCGTGCGCGGCGAAGACGGCCATCGCGATGTCGGTGATGCCCACGCCCTGGTCGGTGCCGCGGACGCCGAAGCGCCCGGCCGAGAACTCGATGTCCTCGACGTTGGCCTCGAGCATGTGCGCCGCGACCGGCTTGGCCTTCTCGATCACCTTGTCGGTGGCCTTGACCAGCGCCTCGCCGCCCACGACCAGCGAGCGCGAGCCGTAGGTGTCCAGGCCCTTGTGGGCGATCTGGGTGTCGCCGTGGAGCACCTCGACGTCCTCGAAGGGCACGCCGAGCCGGTCGGCCACGATCTGGCTGAACGCGGTCTCGTGACCCTGCCCGTGGGCGCTGGCGCCGGTGACGATCTCGACCTTGCCGGTGGCCAGCATCCGCACGCTCGCGTGCTCCCAGCCGCCGGCGCCGTAGTCGAGCGAGCCGAGCACCCGGCTGGGCGCGAGGCCGCACATCTCGGTGAAGGTCGAGACGCCCAGGCCCAGCTGCACCTTGTCGCCGCTGTCGCGACGGCGCTTCTGCTCGGCGCGGAGCTCGTCGTACCCGAAGTTCTCCTTGGCCTTGGCCGTGGCCGCCTCGTAGTTGCCGGAGTCGTACTCCAGCCCCGCGACGGTGGTGAAGGGGAACTCCTCGTGGGTGATCCAGTTGCGCTCGCGGACCACCAGCGGGTCCTCGCCGAGCTCGAGCGCGAGCTCGTCCATGATCCGCTCGATGCCGAACGTGGCCTCGGGCCGGCCGGCACCGCGGTAGGCGTCGGTCCAGGTCTTGTTGGTCAGCACCGTCTGGCAGTTGAACTGGTAGGCGGGGAACTTGTAGATCGCGTTGAACATGAACGCACCCAGGACCGGGACGCCGCCGCCGACGAGGCTGACGTAGGCGCCGAGGTCGGCCAGCAGGTCGACCTTGAGGCCGGTGACCTTGCCCTCCTTGGTGGCGGCCAGGGTGATCTTCTGCCACTGGTCGCGGCCGTGGTGGGCCGACATCAGCGACTCCGAGCGGGTCTCGGTGAACTTCACCGGCTTGCCCGTGCGGCGCGCCACCGCGACGGTGATCCACTCCTCGGGGGTGGTCTGGAGCTTGCCGCCGAAGCCGCCGCCCACGTCGGGGGCGATCACGCGGATCTTGGACTCGGGGATGCCGGTCGTCGCGGCCAGCGCGAACCGCAGGATGTGCGGGATCTGCGTGGCCGACCACATGGTCAGCTGCTCGCCGGTCGGGTCGACCACGGTCGAGCGGGGCTCCATGAACGCCGGGATCAGGCGCTGCTGGCGGAACTCGCGCTCCACCACGACGCCGTTGGCCCGGGCCTCGGCGATGGCGGCCTCGACGTCGCCGCCGGTGCCGGCCGCGGCCGAGTCGAAGGTCCACAGCGCGCTCTTGTTGGTGCCCAGGTCGGGGTGCGCCAGCACCTTGTCCTCGGCCGACTCCTTCAGGTCCAGGGCGGCCGGCAGCTCCTCGTAGTCGACGTCGACCAGCTCGGCGGCGTCACGGGCCTCGGCGGCGCTGCGGGCCACGACGACGGCGACGACCTCGCCGGCGAAGCTGACCCGGTCGGCGGGGACCGGGAGGTGCACCGGGGTGACCTGGTCGGGGGTGATCGGCCAGGCGTTGATCAGGACGCCCTGGGTCTCGGCCAGGTCGGCGCCGGTGAGGACCTCCACGACGTTGGGGGCGCCCTGCGCCTCGCTGACGTCGATGTTGGTGATCTTGGCGTGGGCGAAGGGGCTGCGCACCATGGCCAGGTGCAGCATGCCGTTGAGCTGGATGTTGTCGGTCCAGCGGGTGCGGCCGGTGATGAGGCGCTGGTCCTCCTTGCGCCGGCGGTCGCGGCCGATCTCCAGGCGGGGAGCGGCGGAGTCGGTGGTGGTCTCCTGGGTCGCGGTCATGTCAGACCTCCACGGTCTCGGTCTGGGCTTCGGTGGCGGGCGCGCCCTCGGCGTGGGAGCCGGTGGCACCGCCCCGGGCCGCGGTCTGCACGGCCTTGACGATGTTGTGGTAGCCCGTGCAGCGGCAGAGGTTGCCCTCGATGCCGACGCGGATCTCCTCCTCGGAGGGGTTCGGGTTCTCCTTGAGCAGGTCCACCGACTGCATGATCATGCCGGGGGTGCAGAAGCCGCACTGGAGCGCATGGCACTCGTGGAAGGCGGCCTGCACGGGGTGCAGCTCGCCGTGCTTGGCGAGCCCCTCGATCGTGGTGACCTCGCTGCCGGCGGCCTGGACCGCGAGCACGTTGCACGACTTCACGCTGCGGCCGTCGAGGTGGACGGTGCAGGCACCGCAGTTGCTGGTGTCGCAGCCGATCACGGTGCCGGTCTTGCCCAGCTTCTCGCGGAGGTACTGGACGAGCAGCATCCGGGGTTCGACGTCGTCGGAGACCTTCGCCCCGTCGACGGTGAGTTCGATCCTGGCCATGGGTGCACTCCTAGTGACAGCTCGGGTCATGTGACGGGGCTCACGCTAGGCAGGCACGGTTGGACAAAGGTTGGCGTCAGCCCCGGTCCCGGGCGCCGCGCTCCAGACGCCGGGCGAGGTACGCCGCGGTGGCGCCGACCCCGGCTGCGGCGACCTCCGCGGGGGTGCCCGTGGCGACCACCCGGCCACCCGCGTCGCCGCCGCCGGGACCCAGGTCGACGACCCGGTCGGCGGTGGCGATCGTGTCGAGGTCGTGCTCGACCAGGACGACGGTGTTCCCCGCGTCGACCAGCCGGTGGAGCTGGCGCAGCAGCAGCGCGATGTCGGCCGGGTGCAACCCGGCCGTGGGTTCGTCGAGGAGGTAGAGGGCGTGCCCGCGCCGGGCCCGCTGCAGCTCGGTGGCCAGCTTGATCCGCTGGGCCTCGCCACCGCTGAGCTCGGTGGCCGGCTGCCCCAGGCGCAGGTAACCCAGGCCGACGTCGCTCAGCGTCTCCAGGCTGCGCGACACGGCCGGCACGTCGGCCAGGAACACGGCCGCCTCGTCGACGGTCATCCCCAGCACCTGCGCCACGTCGTGGCCGCGGTAGGTGACCTCGAGGGTCTCGGCGTCGTAGCGCGCGCCGTGACAGGTCGGGCACGGCGCGTAGGTGCCCGGCAGGAAGAGCAGCTCCACCGCGACGAACCCCTCCCCCTGGCAGGTGTCGCACCGACCCTCGGCGACGTTGAAGGAGAACCGGCCGGCGCCGTAGCCGCGGGCCCGGGCCTCGTCGGTCGCGGCGAACAGGCGGCGCACGCCGTCGAAGAGGCCGGTGTAGGTGGCCAGGTTGGACCGCGGGGTGCGTCCGATCGGGCGCTGGTCGACCAGCACGAGGCGGTCGACGGCATCCAGGCCCTCGGCGTGCACGGTGTCCACGTCGGGCGCGGCCGCCGGCTCGTGGCCGGGCTGGTCGTCGCCGGGCTGGTCCTCGGGGTCGCGCGGCTGGCCGAGGTGCCGGCGTACGACCTCGGCGAGGACCTGGGTGACCAGGGTGGACTTGCCCGACCCCGACACCCCCGTCACGGCGGTGAGCACGCCGAGACCGAACTCGGCCGAGACGTCGGTGAGGTTGTGGCGGGTGACGCCGCTCAGGCGCAGCCAGCCCTGCGGCTCCCGCGGGTCGTGCACGAGCGGCTCCACCCGGCCGAACAGGTGGGCGCCGGTCACCGACTCCTCCACCTGCTCCAGCCCCGCGACGGGTCCGCTGTAGAGCACCCGTCCGCCGCCCTCGCCGGCGCCGGGGCCGAGGTCGACCACCCAGTCCGCACGGCGTACGACGTCCAGGTCGTGCTCGACCACGAAGAGCGAGTTGCCGGCCGCCTTGAGCCGGTCCAGCACCTCGAGCAGGGGCTCGGCGTCGGCCGGGTGCAGCCCGGCGGAGGGCTCGTCGAGGACGTAGACCACCCCGAACAGGCCCGAGCGCAGCTGGGTGGCGATCCGCAGGCGCTGGGCCTCCCCGGGCGAGAGCGTGGTCGAGCTGCGGCCCAGGCCGAGGTAGCCCAGCCCGAGGTCGAGCAGCACCTCGATGCGCGCGACCAGGTCGGCGCACAGCCGCACCGCGACCTCGGTGGCCCCGGCGGACGCCGCCACGGGACGCAGCACCTCGGCGAGGTCGGCGAAGGTCAGGGCGTTGAGCTCGGCGATCGTGCGCCCCAGCACCGTGACCGCCAGCGCCTCGGGGCGCAGGCCCGCCCCGTGGCACTCGGGGCACGCGCCGCTGCGCACGAAGCGCATCGCCCGCTCGCGCATCCGCTGGCTGGAGGAGTCGGCCAGGACGTGCAGGACGTTGCGGCGCGCGCTCCAGAACTGGCCCTGGTAGTCGCGCCCGACCGAGTCGTCGACGTCGCCGCGCCGCGTGATCAGCACCGAGGGCTGCTCCTCGGAGTAGAGGACGAAGTCGCGCTGCTCGCGCGGCAGCCGCTCGAAGGGGGTGTCGACGTCGATGCCCAGCGCGTGCACGATCCGGCGCAGGTTGGCGCCCTGCCAGGCCCCGGGCCAGGAGGCGACCGCACCCTCGCGGATGGTCAGCGCGGGGTCGGGGACGAGCAGGTCCTCGGCCACGTCGTGGACCACGCCGAGCCCGTGGCAGCGCGGGCAGGCGCCGGCCGCGGTGTTGGGCGAGAACGCCTCGGCCGCGAGGTGGGCGGCCCCCGGCGGGTAGGTGCCGGCCCGGGAGAACAGCATCCGCAGCAGGTTGGACAGCGTGGTCAGGGTGCCCACCGTCGAGCGCGAGCTGGGGGCGCCGCGACGCTGCTGGAGCGCCACCGCCGGCGGGAGGCCGGTGATCTCCTGGACGTGGGGCGCGCCGACCTGCTGCAGCAGCCGCCGGGCGTACGGCGCGACCGACTCGAAGTAGCGGCGCTGCGCCTCGGCGTACAGGGTCCCGAACGCGAGCGAGGACTTGCCCGACCCCGAGACGCCGGTGAACGCGACCAGGGCGTCCCGGGGCAGGTCGACGTCGACGTGGCGCAGGTTGTGCTCACTCGCCCCTCGGACGCGGACGAGGGGGTCGTGCGGGTCCTGCGGCGCGTGGGTCACCCCACCTGCCTACCCGTCCCGCCGTCCGCGCCGACACCCGGGTCTCGGTCAGGAACCCCTCAGCCGACCCCGGTAGCCTGACGCGCATGTCAGCGACTCCCGACCCGACCTCCTCCCCCCGCACCGCGTGGGGTCACGGCCTGGCCACCCTGACCCGGGACGGCAGCGTCCTGGACACCTGGTTCCCGGCCCCCGCACTGGGCGAGCCGGGCTCCGGCGCGGAGGTCCCGGAGGGACTCAGCTCGCTCGCCGGGAAGGACGCCGCCCGCCGCGTGCGCACCGAGGTCGTGACGGTCACCGCCGACCTCGACGCCGCTCCCGGCGACGCCCACGACGCCTACCTGCGGCTGCACCTGCTCAGCCACCGGCTCGTGCGGCCCCACGGCGTGAACCTCGACGGGCTGTTCGGCCTGCTCGCCAACGTCGTGTGGACCAGCGCGGGTCCGTGCGCGGTCGCGGACTTCGAGCAGGTGCGGCTCGCGCTGCGCGGGCGCGGCCCGGTGCAGGTCTTCGGGGTCGACAAGTTCCCCCGCATGACCGACTACGTGCTGCCCACCGGGGTGCGCATCGCCGACGCCGACCGGGTGCGCCTGGGCGCCCACCTGGCCGATGGCACGACCGTGATGCACGAGGGCTTCGTGAACTTCAACGCCGGCACGCTGGGCGCCTCCATGGTCGAGGGCCGGATCAGCGCGGGCGTGGTCGTGGGCGACGGGTCCGACGTGGGCGGCGGCGCCTCGATCATGGGGACGCTGTCGGGCGGCGGCAAGCAGGTCGTCTCCGTCGGCGAGCGCTGCCTGCTGGGCGCCAACTCCGGCATCGGGATCTCGCTCGGGGACGACTGCGTCGTGGAGGCCGGCTGCTACGTCACCGCCGGCACCAAGGTGACGGTGCGCGACGGCGAGGAGTCGACGGTCGTCAAGGCCGCCGAGCTCTCGGGCGCCGACCACGTGCTGTTCCGGCGCAACTCGGTGACCGGTGCCGTCGAGGCCACCGCCTGGGCCGGCGGCGGCATCGCGCTGAACGCCGTCCTGCACAAGAACTAGTCCCCGGCTCCCCCACCCATGCGCCTGCGCACCCTGGTCTTCCTGGTCGTCCTCGCGGTGGTCGCCGCCGTCGGGGTGGCGACCTGGCGCGGCGCCGGGCCGCTGCCCGACCCCGAGGGCTGCAGCGCCACCCTGGCCGGGCACCGGGTCGACCTCGACCCCGAGCAGGCGAGGTACGCGACCCTGATCGCCGCCCTCGGCGTACGCCGTGGTCTGCCGGCGCGCGCGGTCTCGATCGCCCTGGCCACGGCCTACCAGGAGAGCAAGATCCGCAACCTGACCCACGGCGACCGCGACAGCCTGGGCCTCTTCCAGCAGCGTCCCTCGCAGGGCTGGGGCACGACCGCACAGGTCCGCGACCCCTACCACGCGACCAACGCGTTCTACGACGGCCTGGCCAAGGTCCCGAACTACCGCGACATGCGGATCACCGAGGCCGCCCAGCGGGTGCAGCGCTCGGGCTTCCCCGAGGCCTACCAGGCCCACGCCCAGGACGCCCGCACGCTGGCCTCGGTCCTCACCGGATTCTCCCCCGGCGGCCACTTCACCTGCGTGGTGCGCGAGTCGCAGGAGCGCGGCACCCGGGCGGCGGTCGCCTCCGACCTGGCGGCCGCCTTCGGCTCGCCCACCGTCGTCCCGGGCGCCCGCCAGGACCTCGACGTCGTGGTCGGGCGCGGCGAGGCGGGGCGACGGCAGGGCTGGGCGGTGGCGCAGTACCTCCTGGCCCACGCGGGCAGCCTGCACGTGCGCACCGTGGGGTTCCACGGCCGCCGCTGGCAGACCGGCACCCCCTCGGAGCAGGGCTGGCGGCCCGCCGGGGCCGGGCGCGCGCCGGTGGACCGGGTGCGCGTCTCCCTGGGCTGAGCCGTCAGGACAGGCGGTCGACCGCGGCCGCCACGCGCTCGTCGGTGGCGGTGAAGGCCACCCGCACGTGCCGGCGCCCGGCGTGGCCGTAGAACGCACCCGGCGCGACCAGGACGCCCCGCTCGGCCAGCCACGCGACGCTGTCCCAGCAGTCCTCGTCACGGGTCGACCACAGGTAGAGCGAGGCCTCGGAGTGCTCGACGGCGAAGCCGGCCGACTCCAGCGCTCCCCGCAGGAGCGTGCGCCGGGCGGCGTAGCGGGCGTGCTGCTCGCGGGCGTGGTCGGTGTCGCGCAGCGCGGCCGCCATCGCGACCTGCTGCGGCCCGGGCATCATCAGCCCGAGGTTCTTGCGCACGGCGAGCAGCTCGCCGACGACGCGCGGGTCGCCGGCCACGAAGGCGCAGCGGTAGCCGGCCAGGTTGGAGCGCTTGGACAGGGAGTGGACCACCAGGATCCCCTCGGGGGAGCCCCCGCAGACGTCCGGGTGCAGCACCGAGACCGGCTCCGCCTCCCAGGCGCACTCCAGGTAGCACTCGTCGCTGACCAGCAGGACCCCGCGCTCGCGGCACCACGCCACGACCTTGCGCAGGTGGTCCGGCGGGAGCACCCGCCCGGTGGGGTTCGAGGGGGAGTTCAGCCACAAGACCGCCGGCGTGCGCGGCCCGATCGCGGTCAGCGAGTCGGTGGCCAGGGTGTCCGCCCCGACCAGGGCCGCGCCGACCTCGTACGTCGGGTAGGCGACCTCGGGCAGGACCACGAGGTCACCGGGGCCCACGCCGAGGTGCAGCGGCAGCTGGGCGATCAGCTCCTTGGACCCGACCACCGGCAGCACGCCGTCCAGGCCGAGCCCGGTGACGCCGTGGGACTGCTCGAGCCAGTCCAGGCACGCCTGGCGCGTGGCGACCAGCCCGAGGGTGGTCGGGTAGCCCGGGGAGTCGGCCGCCTCGGCCAGCGCCCGCTGCACGACCTCCGGCGTGGGGTCGACCGGGGTGCCGATGGAGAGGTCGACGATGCCGTCGGCGTGCGCGCGCGCCCGCTCGGCGTACGGCACGAGCCGGTCCCAGGGGAAGTCCGGGAGCCGGCTCGAGACGCTCGCACGACCCAGCGGGCCGGCGGGAGGAGGGGTCACTCCTGGTTCTGGGGAGGCAGCGCCGCGATCAGCGCGTGGTCCTTGTCGATCTCGCCCATCTTCGCCGCGCCGCCGGGCGAGCCCAGGTCGTCGAAGAAGTGCACGTTGGCCTCGTAGTAGTCCTTCCACTCGGCCGGGGTGTCGTCCTCGTAGTAGATGGCCTCGACGGGGCACACCGGCTCGCAGGCGCCGCAGTCGACGCACTCGTCGGGGTGGATGTAGAGCATCCGCTTGCCCTCGTAGATGCAGTCGACGGGGCACTCGTCGACGCACGCGCGGTCCTTGAGGTCGACACAGGGCTGAGCGATGACGTAGGTCACCTGGATCCTCCTAGGAGAGTCATGGTCCGATGCGGACGGCCACCAGCCTAGTATCCCCGGATGGCCGCCGGACGGACGCCCGCCCATCTGGGACCGCACGTCGTGGGCGTCCGGGTGGTGGTACGCCGACGGGTGCCCGGCGAGACGGGTCCGAGCGGGGGCCCCGCGATGACCGACGTGCTCGGGACCTGCGAGTCCTGGGGGCCGTCCGCCGACGGGACGCGGGTCCTGGTGACCGTCCGGCGCGAGGACGGCGAGCTGGTCGAGATCGACGCCGCGGACATCGTCTCGGGCAAGCCGGTGCCGCCCCGGCCCTCCCGTCACCGGCACCTCTCCCCCGCCGACGCCGATCGGCGCGCGGCCCGGGGCTGGCCCCCGACCGAGGTCGAGCCGCTGACCCCCGACGGCGACTGGCTGCTGCGCGCGGCCGGCGGGTTCTCCTCGCGCGCCAACTCGGTCCTGGCGCTGGGCGATCCCGGGATGCCGCCGGAGGGGGCGGTCGGCCGGGTCGAGGGCTGGTACGCCGCGCGCGGGCTGCTGCCCCGGGCCCACGTGCTGGGGGGCGAGCACGCCGAGCCCGCGGTGCTGGAGGCGTTCGCGGCGGCCGGCTGGTCGGCGTACGAGGAGACGCTGCTGCTGCTCGCGCCGGTGCCGCGGGTGCTGCGCGCGCTGCGGGACCGGGCCGGTGCCGCGGAGAGCCCGCACGTCGGGCACGCGACCACGGTCGACGCCGGCTGGCTGGCCACCGACGAGCGGGCCGACCGGTACGGCGCCGACGCCGTGCGGGTGCTCGAGGGCGGCGACGTCGACCTCGTCACCGTGCGCGACGGGGCAGCCTCCCCGGTGCTGGCCCGTGGGCGCGCCAGCCTCGACGGTGACTGGGTCGGGGTCTCGTGCCTGTGGACCGCGCCCGGGCGACGTCGGACCGGCCTGGGCGGGCTGGTCCTGGCCGAGCTCCTCGACCGGGCCGCCGAGCGGGGTGCCACCACGGCCCACCTGCAGGTCGTGGTGGGCAACACCGACGCCCGGTCGACGTACGAGGGCCTGGGGTTCGAGGTGCACCACCGCTACGACTACCTCGCCGCGCCGGGACGCCCCGTCCCCTGAGCCCCGCCCCGCGGTGGGGTCAGGCGCGCGCCCGGCGTCGGTTGACGACCACGGTCCCGGCACCGGCGAGCAGCAGCGCCACCCCGGCGGGGAGCAGACCGCGCTCGGGGCCGCCGGTGCCCGGCAGGGACGAGGTGGTCGGGGAGGTGGTGGCCGAGGTGTAGGCGCCGGCCGCGGAGTAGGTGCCCGCGGTCGAGCCGCCGGTCGAGGTGTAGCCGCCCGCGGTGGAGGTCGTGGTCGACCCCGAGGAGGTGGAGACCGGCGAGGTGCCGCCGGTGGTCGAGCCACCGGTGCCGCCGGACCCGCTGCCGCCGGAGGAGCCCGTCGAGCCCGGGGCGGGCGTCGCGGTGCCGTCACCCGACGGCGAGCCGAGGCGGGTGCCCTCGACGACGAAGTCCAGGGGCGCGAGCTGCTGGCCGGACAGCGCGAGGACGGCCGGGAGCGTGCCGACGCGGACGAGTCCGGCCGGCGGCGTCAGCGCGATCCCGTAGGCCTCGGTGCTGACGTTGGGGGGCATCTTGTCGAGCAGGTAGGTGCCGTCGGCACCGGTGGTCGCCGAGCGCACGATCGAGCCGACGCTCAGCGTCACCTTGGCTCCCTTGACCGGGAGGTTCTCGTCGTCCCTGACGCTGCCGGTGACGTCCTGGCCCTGGGTCTGGGCGAGGGTGAAGGCGGCCCGGGCGTCGCCCAGGGCCAGCTTCACCGGCGCCAGGACCTGGCTCGTGGCCTGGCAGCCGGGCACGCCGCTGTCGTCGATCCGCGCCCGGAGGTCGTCCGAGGCGAGGGTCTGGCCGAAGGACCAGGCGCCCTTCTCGCTGACCGGCACGGCGTCGCCGACCTGGTGGCCGTCGGGGTCGACCAGCAGCACCTTGGCCTTGGTCAGGTCGCACGTGCTGCCCTTGGCCGCCGTCACGGTGCCGCTGAGCTGGTGGGTGCGGGCGACGACCCAGGTCTGGAGGACCGGCGACCCCGACGCCCAGGTCGAGGTCAGCGTCACGGACTGGAGCCGGGCGCGCGGGAGGAACCAGGCGTCGGCGCCGATGGAGTCCCCGGGGGCGTCGGACCCGGTCAGGGTGAGCTGGGTGGGGTCCCAGGTCGGGGCCGCGCCGGGCACCGTGGGGCAGGACCGCATCCGCTCGCGGGTGGCGCAGGCGTTGAAGCCGCTGACGAAGCCGAGGTCCTCGGCGGTCGCGGGCTGGCCGTCGGCGCGCACGCCGGTCACCTGGACGGTCTCGGAGTCGACGTCGCCGACCACGAAGCCCCAGCCGGTCGAGGCGGAGACGGTGGGGGCCACGGCGTCACCGACCGCCTTGGCGCCGGTGAAGGTCAGGGTCGTGGACGACGGGGTGCCGGGCACGTCGGAGGCCGGCCGCACGGACAGGAACCCGCGGCGCTCGCTGCTGCCCCAGTAGCGTCCGGGAGGCGTCTGGGACCCCCACCAGGTCGAGAGCCCGGTGGGCACGCTGGCGGTGCGGTCGGAGTCGCTGACCACGTGTGCGTCGGGGAACCCGGACGCGCCGAGGTGCGGGTCGGCGACGTAGGCCCCGGCGGTGCCCAGGAGGTCGGTGCCCCAGCTGGCGAAGGCCGCCGGTGGGACCACGGGGGTCGCGGCGTCGGCGGACCCGGCGGCGCCCAGCAGGACCGTGGACCCGGCCGAGCCCAGGAGGAGCAGGGCCGTCCCCCACGTCGTCGTCGACCGCCTGCGCGCCATGACCGTGTCCTTCCTCCGGACCAGCGGTCCGCGACTGAGCACGCCGTCGGTGATCGAGCGGCCTGCGTCAGAAGCGTAGGGAGATTGAACCCCATGCGTAGGCAAATGACCGTTTTGCCGGGCCGGCCCGGCGGTGGGCTAGCCCAGCCCGGCGAAGAGGTCGCCCTCCAGGGTCTCGCCGGCCGCGGGGGCGGGGGTGCCCTTGGCGATCCGGTAGTACTCCGTGCCCCAGATCTCGTTGCCCTGGTTGTTCGACAGCGCGAAGACCGGGCCGTCGACCGCGATCTGCGTGCGGTGGGCCCGCAGCGCCTCCATCTTGGCGTGCTGGTAGTCCTCGGCGGCCACGGCCGCGGTCAGGTGCTCGTCCTCGACCATGAAGGCCGGCAGGTGGTCGGGGTCCATCCCCTCGAAGGTCGTGGTGTCCCCGGCGTCGCGCAGGTGGCGCAGCCCGTCGCGCACCTTGCTGGCCGACATCGCCCCCCAGTAGATCTTGGCGATGTCGTGGGCGCCGCCCAGCTCGGGGCGGAACGACGGCACGGCCGCGAGCGAGGCGGCGTACGTCGCGACGCGGTGGGCCTGGATGTGGTCGGGGTGGCCGTAGCCGCCGAACTCGTCGTAGGTGACCAGGACCTGCGGACGGACCTCGCGGATCACCTCGACCAGGTGGCCGGCCGCCTCGGTGAGGTCGGCGAGCCAGAAGGCGTTGGCCGGGACGTCGTCGGCCGCGACCGCGTGGCCGTCGGCGTGCCACTGCATGCCGGAGTCGCGGTAGCGGCCGAAGCCGCCGAGGTAGCGGTGGTCGGTGACGCCGAGCGCCTTCATCGCGTTGGCCAGCTCGACCTTGCGCTGGTCGGCCAGGGTGTCGTCACGGTCCGCGGCCATGTGCTCGAGCTCGGGGACCAGGATCTCGCCCATCTCGCCGCCGGTGCAGGTGACCAGGGTGACGCCCACGCCCTCGGCGACGTAGCGCGCCATCGTCGCGCCCTGGCCGATGCTCTCGTCGTCGGGGTGGGCGTGCACGAGGAGGAGTCGCTTGTCCATGCCCCAACCCTAGGGCGCGGCCCCGTCGGCCCGTCAGGGTCGGTGGCGGCGCTTCGGTGCGGACGGCAGGGTGAACGGTGCCGTGGGCGGCGGCCCGGGGTCGGGCTCCAGCCAGCCGTCGTGCTGCTCCACCAGCAGCTCGAGCATCACCTCGGGAGCGTCGGTGACCACGACCCACGGGTGGTCCTCGTCGTCGTCCTCGCCGGCGAAGGCCTGACGCTCGTACGCCGCGTCGAAGCCGTCGCGCCGCAACCGGGCCACCGCGGTCGCGGCGTCCTCCTCGGTGAAGAACACGCCCCTCACCGGAGGAGCTCCCCCACCGGTCGCCCACCCAGCAGCCCGCACAGCTCGGGCAGGAAGACCCGGTCGGCCCCGACCCAGTCGACCTCGTCGAGCTGGTCGGCCCGCAGCCAGCGCACGGCCCCGTGCTCGTGCGGGACCGGGTCGCCGGAGACCAGGCGTGCGGTGACCGCCACCAGCACGAGGTCCTCCCCCACCACCGACCGGCCCTCGAGCCGCCCGGTCACCTCGACGCGGCAGCCGAGCTCCTCGGCGACCTCGCGCACGGCCGCGGCGTCCGGCGTCTCCCCCGGGTCGACCTTGCCCCCGGGCAGCTCCCAACGCCCGGCGAGGGCGGGCGGTCCGCTGCGCCGGGCCGCCAGGACCCGGCCCGGGGTCGTCACCGCCACCGCCACCACCTCGCGCACCGGCTCAGCCTAGGGCCGTTAGCGTGGAGCGGTGAGCCCGATCCGACTGCAGCGCAGCGACCGTGGCGCCGAGGACGTCGACGCCCTGGTGGCCGGCCTGGGCACGCGCGTCGGCATCGCCGGCGTGCTCGAGGACCTCAACCGCCGCGCCCGACCGGCCCGTCCCCCGGGCCGCGCCGTCGACGACGGCTTCACCTGGGACGCCGCCGACGCGGCCAGCCCCACGTGGTTCCCCCAGGGCATCACCACCTCCGCCGACGCCGGGGCACGCGCGGGGCTCGAGGGTCGCCGGGTGCTCGTCGTGAGCTGGTACAGCAAGCGCACACCCCAGCAGGGCGGCCCCGACCAGGGCAGCCGGATCACGGTCGTCGACCTCGACACGCTCGCCTACCGCCACGTGCTGCTCGTGGTCCCGGAGCGCACGGCCGGTCGGGTGACGGCCGTGCCGCTGCGGGCCCACGCCGGCGGCCTGGTCTGGTACGCCGACCACCTCCACGTCGCCGGCACCACGCGCGGCCTCTACACCTGCCGGCTCGAGGACCTGCTGCGCGTCGACGACACCAGCGCCGTGCTCGGGCACCGCTACGTGCTGCCCGTCCGCCACCGCTACCTCGCCTCGAGCGACCCCGGCACCGAGGACATGCGCTACTCGTTCCTGTCCCTGGACCGCGACGCCGACCCGCCGCAGCTGCTCGCCGGGGAGTACGCCGTGGGGAAGCAGACCCGCCGTCTCGTGCGGTTCCCCCTCGACCCGGACACCGGCCACCTCACCGGCACCGACTCGACGGCCGAGCCGGTGTGGGTGGACGACGGCGGGGCCGGCCACATGCAGGGCGCCGCGGTCGCGCGGGGTCGCTTCTACGTCACCACCAGCCGGGGCGCCCGCCACCGCGGCCGGATGCAGGTGGGCACGCCCGGCTCGCTGCGACCGCGCCGACGGACCCTGCCTCCCGGGCCCGAGGACCTCACGTACTGGCCCGAGACCGACCGGCTGTGGTCGCTGACCGAGCACCCCGGCAGCCGCTGGGTGTTCAGCGTGCCGCGGGCGTGGTTCGACCGGCGGTGGCACCGCCCCTGGTGAGCGCGGCTCCCCGGGGTGGGGAGGTGCGCGCCGTCAGCTGGCCGGGGTCAGCGGGTGCGTGGCGGGCAGGCCGGTCGCCGGGTCGATGACCGGGGTGCACGCGGTGGGGTGGTCCAGGTCGGTGACCGTGGGCACGGGCGAGGTCGTCGCGTCCACCGGGACGGCCCTGGTGAGGTCGATGACGGTCGGCAGACCGGTGAGCACGTCGAGGAGGACGCTGGGGTCCGTCGCCGAGGGCACCGGGCAGCTGGGCAGCGGCCCGGTCGCGGTCGTGGTGTCGACCGGCCCGGTCGTGGGGGTCGGCGTGGGGGTCGGCGTCGGCTTCGGCGTGGGCTTGGGGGTGGGCGTCGGCGTCCCCGAGGGCTGGTGGCCGGGGCCCGTCGAGGGCGTGGTGCCGCCGGGCGTCCCCCCTGCGGTCGGACCCGTCGTCGGGCCCGTCGTCGGGCCGGTCGTCGGGCTCGTCGGGGTGCTCGTCGGGGTGCCGGTGGGAGTCGTGCCGGTCGGCGCGGTGGACGGACTCGACGGGCCGGAGGGGGTCGAGGGGGTCGACGGGCCGCCGGTGGTGGCGGGCGAGCCGGTGGACGGGGTGTGCGGGACGGGGCCTGACGCCGGCCCGGTGACGGCCTTCGTCGGGACCTTCACCGCGTGGGCGGGCTTGCCCGGGCGGGCCGGGGCGCTGGCGGGACGGGTGGTGCCCGGGACGGCCCAGGAGCCGAAGCTGCCGGCCGAGCCGGTGGTCGAGCTGGCGAAGAGGTCGCGCCAGGCGAGCACCTGGGCCAGGTAGTCCTCGGAGTGGTTGTAGGACAGCACGGCCGACCGGACGCCGGCCGGGGTGGACAGGTCGCGACCGCCGGAGCACAGGTAGACCATGGCGGCACCGGCGGCGTCGTCGATGTCCTGCGGGTCCCGGACGCCGTCGCGGTCCATGTCGACACCGACCGTGCGCCAGGTGGAGGGCAGGAACTGCATCGGGCCGACCGCCCGGTCCCACCTGCGGTCCCCGTCGAGGGCGCCGTTGTCGGTGTCGGGGACCGCGGCGAAGGCGTGCCCGTCCAGGCGGGGCCCGACCACGGCGGGCACGGCGCGGTGACGGGCGTCGAGGCGGTGGCCGGCGAGGTTGCCGGACTCCACCTGGCCGATGGCGGCCAGCAGGGGCACGCCGATGTGGCAGGAGGCGGGGGCGCTGGCCGCGGCCGTGGCGTACGCCGAGGCGACGAAGGCCGGCACGTCGAGCAGGGTCGCGTGGCCCGCGGTGACGCCCGAGGCGGAGAAGGCCACGTCGATCCCCCGCGTGGCGGTGGTCGCCGAGCGGGGCACCACGACCGGCTGGGCCATCGAGCCGGCCGCGACCGACGGCACGGGCACGGTGGTCGGCGCGCTCGCGCGCGCCGCGGGAGAGCGTTCGGCGGTCTCGGCCAGACCGGGCTGCGGGGTCGTTCCCAGGGCCGCCAGGACGGCGAGTCCCGGCACCCCCAGTGCGATCGCGAACCTCGTGCGCCTCATGATCCCGGGACAGCCTTCCGTCGTGCTCGCCGAGGCGGTCGCCCCAACCGAGAACCAGTCTGTGGCATCGGGGCAACCCGTGGGGCGAAGTCGGACAAGTCGGACCAAACTCCGGCCACTCGACTAGACAGGTGCGAGTCCACCGGTCCACATCCCAGGACGTCGAGATCTTCACTTGTGCCCCGATCGACCGTACTTTGGTACCTCTCCGGGCGCCGCCCACGTCGCGGGGGGACGCAGGGGGTGCGTGGACACATGTCGACCGGTGCCAGGCAGCACGCCGACCACGAGGCCGTGGTCCGGGTGCTCGCGCGCCCCGAGGACGAGTTCGGCGAGCTGGTCGAGCTCGCGGCCGCGTGGTGCGACGTCCCGGTCGCGGGGATCACGCTGTACGCCGGTCCGGAGCTGGTGGTGCCGGTGGCGACCGGCACGGCACCGTTCACGACGCCGGTCGAGGCCTCCTTCTGCCACGCCGCCCGCGGGCACGACGGGCTGTTCGTGATCGAGGACGCGGCGCAGGACGAGCGCTTCTCCCGGCTGGCGGGCGAGGGCGGCCCGTTCGGCCGCGCCCGCTTCTACGCCTCGGAGCCGCTCACGGCGCCCGACGGCGACATCGTGGGGCGCCTGTGCGTGGTCGACGTCCGCCCCCGCGGCCTGAGCCCGCTGCAGCGCCGGTCCCTGCGCGCCCTGGCCCTCGGCGCGTCCCAGCGCCTGGAGCTGCGGCTGCTGGGGCGCGAGATCCCGTCGGTGCCCCGCGACCCGGGCGAGGAGACCGCCGCCGCCCCGAGCCGGGAGCCCCACGCCGAGGGGGCCCGGATGGCGGCCGAGGTCGTCGCCCAGCTGGCGGCCGAGCTCAGCCACGACCTGCGGGTGCCGCTCAGCTCGGTGATCGCCAGCGTCGAGCTGCTGGAGGAGGAGCTGTCGGGGCACCCCGACGACTCGGTCACCACGCTGCTGGGGCGCGCGGTGCGGGCGGCGGACCGGATGATCCGGATGCTCGACCAGAACATGGAGGTCGGGGCCGACCCGACCCGGCGTACGCGGGTCGACCTCGGCGAGGTCGTCGAGCAGCTGCTGCTCGACTCGGCTCCCCTGCTGCAGCCG
Organism: Nocardioides korecus; assembly: GCF_054778395.1. NCBI lineage: Bacteria > Bacillati > Actinomycetota > Actinomycetes > Propionibacteriales > Nocardioidaceae > Nocardioides > Nocardioides korecus. Next base: position 27,487 of record NZ_BAAGZO010000004.1, read on the forward strand.
GCCGGGGCGATCGTCGAGCACCGCGACCTGCCCACGGTGCTGGCCGACCCCGACGACATGTACTCCGTGCTGCAGAACCTGGTCACCAACTCGGTGAAGTTCGCCCGCCCCGACGTGCCCGCGTGGGTCCGGATCAGCGCGCGCCGGGCCGGCCCGAGCTGGCGGATCTCGGTGCGCGACAACGGGGTCGGCATCCCCGACGACCGGCGGGTGGACGCCTTCTCGCTGTTCAGCCGCACCGGCAGTGAGATCGAGGGACACGGCATCGGGCTGGCCACCGTCGCCCGCATCGTCAAGGCGCACGGCGGCCGGGCCGGCATCGAGCCCGTCCCCGGGAGCGGCACCGAGGTGTGGTTCGAGGTCCCGCGGGCCTGAGCCCTGGCCCGCCCGGACTAGCCTGCGGGCATGAGCACCTTCACCCTCGGCTCCCTGTCCGTGCACCGCGTCGGGTTCGGCGCCATGCAGCTGCCCGGCCCCGGCGTGATGGGCCCGCCGCGGGACCGTGACGAGGCGCTCGCCGTCCTGCGTCGCGCCGTCGAGCTCGGCGTCGACCACGTCGACACCGCGCAGTTCTACGGCCCCGACGTCGCCAACGAGCTGATCCGCGAGGCCCTCCACCCGTACGCCGACGACCTGGTGCTGGTGTCCAAGGTCGGGGCCCGCCGCAACGAGCAGGGCGACTGGCTCCCCGCGCAGCGTCCCGAGGAGCTGCGCGCCTCCGTCGAGGACAACCTGCGCAGCCTCGGCGTCGAGCGGCTGGGGGCGGTCAACCTGCGGCTGATGGACGAGGGTCACGTCGAGGACCCCGCCCAGGTCGTGCCGCTGGAGGACCAGCTGGCCGCGATGGTGGCCCTGCGCGAGGAGGGCAAGATCGCCGGGGTCGGGATCTCCAACGCCGGCGTCGACGCCGTGCGCACCGCCCTGGACCTGGCCGACGTGGTCTGCGTGCAGAACCCGTTCAGCCTGCTCGACCGTCACGACGACGAGGTGCTCGAGCTGTGCGCCGAGCGCGGCGTGGCCTACGTGCCGTTCTTCCCGCTCGGGTCGGCCTTCCCGGGCATGCCCAAGGTCACCGACGACGCCCGCGTGCGCAGCATCGCCGAGCGCCACGGGGTCTCCCCCGCCCAGGTCGGCCTCGCGTGGCTGCTCGCCCACCGCGAGAACGTCCTGCTCATCCCCGGCACCTCCCGCGTGGCCCACCTGGAGCAGAACATGGCCGTCGCCGACGTCGCGCTGGACGCCGACGACCTGGCCCTGCTCGAGGGTCCGGCGGCCTGAGCCGGACCGGGGTCCCGCGCGTGCGACGACCGGCCCGGTCCGCCCTGGCGGGCGGGATCCTGGCCGCCGTCGCGCTGGCCGGGTGCGGCCTCGGCGCGTCCGGGCGCTCCGACCCGCCGCCGGGGCCGGACGCCACGCCGTACACCTCACGGACCTCGCTGGTCGACTGGCCGACCTACCAGCACACCGCCGACCGCGCGGGCCGGGTCGCGGCGGGACCGCGGGGCGCGCTGAAGGTGGGCTGGCGGGCCGACCTGGAGGGGGCGGTCTACGGCCAGCCGCTGGTGCTGGGCGACACGCTGGTGGTGGCCACGGAGGAGAACCAGGTCTACGGCCTGGACGCCCGCACCGGCCGGCAGCGGTGGCGCACCGACCTCGGGACGCCGCAGCCCCGGGCCGGTCTGCCCTGCGGCAACATCGACCCGCTCGGGGTGACCGGCACCCCGGCGTACGACCCGGCGACCCGGCGGCTGTTCGTCGCCGCCGAGACCGAGGGTGGCGCGCACACGCTGTGGTCCCTGGACCCGACCGACGGTCGCAAGGACTGGCACCGGAGCCTGGACACCCAGCCGGACCGCAACCGGCTCGCCGAGCAGCAGCGCGGAGCCCTGCTGGTCACGCAGGGTCGCGTCGTCACGGTGTTCGGCGGGCTGGCCGGTGACTGCGACGACTACGTGGGGTACGCCGCCTCGGTCCCGACCGACGGCCGGGGCGCCACCACGAGCTACGCCGTGCCGACCGCGCGCGAGGCCGGGATGTGGGCCACCCCGGGGGCCGTCGCCTCCCCCGACGGGATGGGCACCCCCGCGGGCACGGTCCTCGTGGCCAGCGGCAACGGCGCCGAGCTGAAGGGTCGGTGGGACGGGAGCGACTCGGTGATCGAGCTGGACGCGGCGAGCATGCGGCGCCGCTCGGTCTTCGCGCCGTCGTCGTGGAAGGACGACAACGTCAAGGACCTCGACCTCGGGTCGAGCTCGCCGGTGCCGGTGCCCGCGCGGCAGCGCGTGGTGATCGCCGGCAAGCGGGGCACCGTCTACCTGCTCAAGACCCCCTTCGGCGGCATCGGCTCCGAGGTGGCCCAGCTCGACGGCTGCCGGGCCTTCGGCGGCTCGGCGGTCGTGGGGTCCTCGGTGGTGATGGGCTGCCACGGCCCCGACGCGATCCGCCTGCTCCGGGTGCGCCGCGACGGCCTGAGCTGGGCTTGGACCGCCAAGGGCCTCTTCACCGCGCCGGTGGTCGCGGGGAGGCGGGTCTACGTGGCCGACCGCGAGACCGGCGACCTGGTGGTGCTGTCGCTGTCCTCGGGCCGCGAGGTCAGCCGACAGCACGCCGGCCGGATGCCGAACTTCCCGTCCTCGGTCGTCTCCGGCGACTGGGTCTTCGTCGGCTCGACCGACGGCGTCACGGCGTTCCGCGGCGAGTAGCCCCCTCGGGTCACCCCGCGAGCAGGGTCTCCAGCATCAGCTCGGGGTGGTCGCGCTCCATCACCCGGATGCGCCACTTGTCGGGGGCGAGCAGCAGCAGGGTGCCGTCGCGGCGCTCGAGGATCTCCACCCCGCGCACGTCACGCCAGGTCGGGGCCGAGGCGGCGTCGGTGCGGCGCGCCTCGGTGTAGCCCAGCCGCTCGAGCCGGATCGCGGCGCCGAACTCCGACTCCATCCGGGCCTGGACGACCTCGAACTGCATCGGGCCCACGGCCGCGAGCACCGGTGACTGGTTGCCGCGCAGGTCCGAGCGGAGCACCTGCACGACGCCCTCGCTGTCGAGCTGGTCGATGCCGCGCTGGAACTGCTTGAAGCGGCCCCGGTCCACCGCCGTCGCGATCGCGAAGTGCTCGGGGGCGAAGGTCGCGATCGGGGGGTACTGCACCGGCTCGTCGACGAAGATCGTGTCGCCGACGGTCAGGGCGTTGGCGTTGACCAGGCCGATGATGTCGCCGGGCCAGGCGGTGTCGACGACCTCGCGGTCGCGGCCGAAGACGCTCTGGGCGTACTTCGTGGCGAACGGCCGGCCGCTCTGGGCGTGGGTCACGACCATGCCGCGCTCGAACACCCCCGAGCAGACCCGGGCGAAGGCGAGGCGGTCGCGGTGGTTGGTGTCCATGCCGGCCTGGACCTTGAAGACGAAGGCGCTGAACGGCGCGGTCACCTCGCGCACCTGGGCGGGACGCCCGTCGGGGTCCTGCGGGTCCGCCGCGCCGTGGTGGAAGGGCGAGGCCGGGGGCGCGAGGTCGACCAGGGTCTGGAGCAGCATCGCGACGCCGAAGTTGAGGATCGCGGAGGCGAACAGCACCGGCGTCGTGAAGCCGGACAGGAACAGCGACTGGTCGTGGTCGGCGCCGTCGGCGCTGAGCAGCTCGGACTCCTCGGTGCTGGCCGTCCAGACGTCGCCCTCGCGGGCCAGGGCGGCGTCGGGGCCCATCCGCTCCTCGGGCGCGCGGGTCGCCCCGCCGGCGGTGCGGGTGTAGGCGACGTACTCCCCGGTCGAGCGCTCGAGCACGCCGCGGAAGTCGCCCGCGATGCCGACCGGCCAGGTCAGGGGCGTCGGGACCAGCCCGATCTGCTCCTGGATCTCCTCCATCAGCGCCAGCGGGTCCAGGCCGGGGCGGTCCCACTTGTTGATGACGGTGATCACCGGGATGCCGCGGGCCTTGCAGACCCGGAACAGCTTGAGCGTCTGGGGCTCCAGCCCCTTGGCCGCGTCGACCAGCATCACCGCGGCGTCGACGGCCGAGAGCACGCGGTAGGTGTCCTCGGAGAAGTCGGAGTGGCCGGGGGTGTCCACGAGGTTGACGACGTGGTCGCCGAAGGGGAACTGCAGCGCCGCGGAGGTGATCGAGATCCCGCGGGCCTTCTCCATGTCCATCCAGTCCGAGACCGTGGCGTGCCGCCCGGCCTTGCCGTGGACCGCGCCGGCCTCGGTGATCGCCCGCGCGTGCAGCGCCAGCGCCTCGGTCAGCGTCGACTTGCCCGCGTCGGGGTGGCTGATCACGGCGAAGGTGCGACGACGGTCGGCCTCGCGCGCGACCTCCTCCACCCGGTGGTGGGAGGTGCTCGAGGCGGGGCTGGCGGGGCTGGTCGTGCTGCTCACGGTGATCGTCCTGCGGGGCTGGGCAGACGCCCGGCGGTGGCGCGGGCGACCGCCCGAGTCTACGCCGGAGGGACCGACGCCCCTTGCCCCAGCGGCGCCGGCGTCGCATCATGCGCCCATGGCCGACGAGGGGCAGGTCGTCCCGCCCACCCGCAAGCGCATCGTCCTGTGCTGCGACGGGACCTGGAACAAGCCCGACGCCGACGTGGTCACCAACATCGAGAAGATCGCACGGACGGTGCAGACCGACCGGCCCTGCCCCGACGGCGTGCAGCAGGTGGTGGAGTACGTCGCCGGCGTGGGCGTGGGGTACGCCGCCGACCGGATCCTCGGCGGCGCCTTCGGGCTGGGCCTGTTCAACAACGTCCGCAACGCCTACCGGTTCCTCGCGCTGAACTACGCCCCCGGCGACGAGGTCTTCGTGTTCGGCTTCAGCCGGGGCGCCTACACCGCGCGCTCGGTCGCGGGCCTGGTCGGCTCGATCGGGCTGCTCACCCGGGCCGGCATGATCCGCGACGGCGTCCTGCGCCAGGCCCTCGACCTCTACCGGCTCCGGCCCGCGCAGGAGACCCCGGAGCAGCTCGCCCGCCGCAAGGAGACGATCGCGGCGTTCCGGGCCGAGCACTGCCACCCGGCGGAGACCACGACGATCCGCTTCCTCGGCGTCTTCGACACCGTCGGCGCGCTGGGGGTGCCCGGGATGCTGCGCACCGGGCACCAGTTCCACGACATCACGCTGGGTCGCGGCGTGGAGCTGGCCCGCCAGGCGCTGGCCATCGACGAGCGTCGGCGGGTCTTCGAGCCGTGCCTGTGGGCCGTCCCCACCGACGAGGTCGACCTGCAGGTGGGCTCGGGCACCGGCGGCCGGCCACGGGTCAAGCAGGTGTGGTTCGCCGGGGCGCACTCCGACGTCGGCGGTGGCTACCCCGAGCAGGGCCTGTCGAACTCGACGCTGCGCTGGATGAGCGACGAGGCGCGCGCGGCCGGGCTGGTCTTCGAGGAGGACGACCTGTCGACGTACCTGGGCAGTCGCAGCGAGGCCTGCGTGCACGACTCGCTCCAGCCCAAGGGGCTCTACTCCGCGATCAACGCCCGCGAGCAGCTGCGCGGCGACCTCGCCTCGTGGCGGCACCCGGGCGTGCGCTCCGGGGTGTTCCTCCCCGACGGCCGCCGCGACCTCGAGCCCGCTCCCCCGCTCGACCCGGGCGGTCGCGACCTCCGGGTCCCGGTCGTGATGGCCTCGACGGCCTGCGAGGACGCCTCCCACGGCTACCGCCCCAGCAACGTGTCGGCGTACGTCGACCGCCACCGCGACCCGTCCGACCCCACGGCGTACGAACCTGCGCCGCGGCTGCCCGAGGGCTCCCTGCCCCCCACCCCCGCCGCCGTGCGCCGCCGCCGGCAGGCGCGGACCTGAGGCTGGTGGGTGCCTTCGACCTCCCCGGGGGCGCTGCAGCCCCCGGTGCCGCACGCCCCGACGGCGCCTCCCACCGGCCGTGGGGTGAGGTACGACCTCGCTCAGGGGCTAGACCAGGAACGCCACGACGGCCGCGAGAGCCGCACCCGAGGTCAGCAGCGACCACCACCAGAGCCTCGGCCCCAGCCTCACCAGCGCGGGACGCGCGGAGAGGACCGCCACGAGCCCCACCAGCAGCACCACGGCGCCGACGACACCCAGCCGGGACGGTCCGCCGGGCCCGGCGCCCGGCGCAGCGCAGGACGCCCTGACGGACCCGACGAGGTGGTCGGGTCCGTCAGCCAACCCCTGCCGATGTGGTCGAACCACTGTTCACGGATCACGGTCGCCACACAGGGTCGGAACCTGCCGTGGCCCGTCCGCCCCAGGGGTGGGGCGAGAGCGCCAGGCTACGTGGCCGCACCACCCGTGGTCGAAGGCTTTCGGCGCCGACCGGTCACGGGCGGACGTCGTCGGACGTAGGCTCCGGCGCATGGCGGAGTACCAGGTGACCCTGTGGCGCGAGCTTCCCTCGATGGTCGCGGCCCGGGCGGGCGACGAGGCGGTCAAGGCCCAGCTCCCACCGAGGTTCCAGGAGGCGATCGACGAGGCGGCGATGCGACTCGGTGACACGGGCGCCGACGACTACCTCGCCGGCTGGGGCCGGTCCCCCTGGACCGCCGCCACGGGTACGCCGGCCGAGGTGCTCGACCGCGTCCTCGCCGAGCTCGAGGCGGAGTGGCCCGCCGACCGGGTGGCCGGGTACCTCGACGGGCTCGGCCGCTAGCCGCTGCCCGCCGCTGGTGCCCGGCCCGGCCGACGTCAGCCGGTGGAGTCGTTCCCGGCCGGGGTCTTCCCGGCCGCGGTCTTCTTCGCGGTGGCCTTCCCCGGGGCCTTCCCGGCCGCGGTCTTCTTGGCCGGGGCCTTCTTCGCGGTGGTCTTCTTGGCCGGGGTCTTCTTCGCCGTGTCCTCGGCACCGGAGGGGAGCCCGAGGGCACGCTCGAGCGCGACCAGCGCCTCGCCGGTGTGGACGGCCAGCCGCTGCAGGTGCGGCACGGCCTCCCGGTCACCGATGAAGCCGAAGTTCATGGTGTCGGCGTACGTCTCCAGGGTGATGTTCAGCGCCATCCCGTGCGCCGGGATCGACACCGGGTAGACCGCCTCCAGGCGCGAGCCGTGCAGGTACAGCGTCTTCCGCGGCCCGGGCACGTTGGAGAGCACCAGGTTGAAGGTGGTCGGCAGCGGGTTCTTGACGCCGGCGATCGCGGACAGCGTCTGGGCGACGCTGGGCGCCAGCAGGTACCCCGAGTACGCCAGGGCGGGCAGCTGACCCAGGCCGGCCATCTGGTCCTTCGCCTGGCTCGTCGAGTCCATCACCGCCTCCAACCGCTCCACCGGGTCCTCCGCGTGGGTGCCCATCGAGGCCATCAGCACGGCGACCTTGTTGCCGCCACCCTCGTCCCCGTCGTCACGGATGTTGACCGGCACGAAGGCCACCAGGGGCTTCGCCGGCAGCTCGCCGAGCTCCTCGAGGTAGGTGCGGAGCCCACCGCCGCAGACCGCCATCACCACGTCGTTCAGGGTCCCGCCCGACGCCTTCGCGACGTCCTTGAAGCGGGAGGTGGCGAACTGCTGGGTGGCGAAGCGACGGGTGCGGCTGGTGCGCTGGTTGAAGATCGAGTCGGGCGCGCTCCAGCCGCCCTTGAGGTTCTCGTGCTCCTGCCCGCGGCTGGTCTCGAGCTTGACGACGGCCTTGGCCACGCCGGCCGCGGAACCCGCCGCGCCGAGCGCACCCTTGGCCGCCCCGGTCACGGTGCCGCTCACGGCGCGGACCAGCGACGCGGACTCCTTCGGGGGCTTGGAGCGCTTCGGCGGGTCGAGGCTGAAGAAGAACTTGCCCTTGCTCTCGGGGTCCTCCGAGAGCGAGCGCCCCAGCATCTTCACCGCGCTGTAGCCGTCCACCAGGGCGTGGTGGACCTTGGTGTAGAGCGCGAACCGACCTCCCTCGAGACCCTCGATGACGTGCAGCTCCCACGGCGGCCGGGTGAAGTCGAGCTGGTGGCTGTGCAGCCGCGAGACCAGGATGCCGAGCTCGCGCTCGTCGCCCGGGCTGGCCAGCGCGGAGCGCCGCACGTGGTAGTCGAAGTCGAAGTTCTCGTCCTCGACCCACGCCTGCCGCGGGTGCCGCAGCAGGAAGGGGTGCGTCAGCTTCTGGTTCCACGGCGCCCGGACCGGCTCGTGCCGCGCCTCCTCCAGGACGTCGCGCAGGTACGTCGGTCCGGCACCGGCCGGTGGCGTGAACGGCATCAGCGACGCCACGTGCATCATCGTCTCGGGCGTCTCGGTCCACAGGAACATCGCGTCCTGCGGGGGAACCCTGCGCTTGGTGGCCATGGGCCGATCCTGCACCACGCAGCCCGATGCGTCCGCCGACCGCGAAGGCTGGCCGCCCCAGCGGGGCCCCGGTCAGACGTTGAAGCGGAACTCCACGACGTCGCCGTCGGCCATCACGTAGTCCTTGCCCTCCATGCGGACCTTGCCGGCCGACTTCGCGGCGGCCATGGTGCCGGCCTCGACGAGGTCGTCGAAGGAGACGATCTCGGCCTTGATGAAGCCCTTCTGGAAGTCGGTGTGGATCACGCCGGCGGCCTCGGGGGCCGTGGCGCCCTTGCGGACGGTCCAGGCGCGCGACTCCTTGGGGCCGGCGGTGAGGTAGGTCTGCAGGCCGAGGGTGTCGAAGCCGACGCGGGCCAGGACGTCCAGGCCGGGCTCGTCGACGCCCATGTCGGCGAGCATCTCGCGGGCCTCGTCGTCGTCGCCGAGCTCGACCAGCTCGGACTCGAACTTGGCGTCGAGGAAGATCGCCTCGGCCGGGGCGACGATCGCGCGCATCCGGTCCTTGAGCTCCTCGTCGGCGAGCTCGTCGGCGTCGCAGTTGAAGACGTAGATGTAGGGCTTGGAGGTCAGCAGCGACAGCTCGCGGACCAGCTCGCGGTCGATCTTCGTGGAGCTGATCGGGGTGCCGGCCTCGAGCGCCTCGAGGGCCTCCTTGGCCGCGGCGAGGTTGGCGGCCCGGGCCTTGTCGCCGCGGGTCTCCTTCTCCAGCCGCGGGACGGCCTTCTCGACCGTCTGGAGGTCGGCCAGGATCATCTCGGTCTGGATCGTGGAGATGTCCGAGGCGGGGTCGACCTTGCCGTCGACGTGGGTGACGTCCTCGTCGGTGAACACGCGGGTCACCTGGCAGATCGCGGAGGACTCGCGGATGTGGGACAGGAACTTGTTGCCCAGGCCCTCCCCCTGCGAGGCGCCGGCCACGATCCCGGCGATGTCGACGAACTCCACCGTCGCGGGCAGGACCTTGGCCGAGCCGAAGATCTTCGCGAGCACGCCCAGGCGGGAGTCGGGGACCCCCACGACGCCGACGTTGGGCTCGATCGTGGCGAACGGGTAGTTCGCGGCGAGCACGTCGTTCTTGGTCAGGGCGTTGAAGAGGGTCGACTTGCCCGCGTTGGGGAGACCGACGATTCCGATGGTGAGTGCCACGGGCGTCGAGTCTAGGTGCGGGCGGTCACCACCCACGAATCGCGCGGCCCCCCACCTCACCTCGCGGCTCCCGGTGTGGCGCGCGCCACAGCGGGTAGTAGACAGTGGGGACCCGCCCGCTCCACCCGACGTACGCCGGAGGCACCGTGACCAACCTCGCCGACAACCTGACCGCGACCGCCGAGAAGTACGGCGACCGTCCCGCGGTGAAGCTCGACGACATCGTCCTGACCTGGGCAGACGTCCAGGAGGGCGCCCGCCGCGTCGCGGGCATGCTCAAGGAGAAGGGCGTCGGTCCGGGCGACCGGGTCGGGATGGTGCTGCCCAACGTGCCGCCGTTCCCGGTCATCTTCTACGGCGCGGTCTCGCTCGGCGCGGTGGTCGTGCCGATGAACCCGCTGCTCAAGGCCCGCGAGGTGAAGTACTACCTCGAGGACTCCGGCGCCTCCATCGTCTTCGCCTGGAAGGACATGGCCGCCGAGGCCGGCAAGGGCGCCTCCGAGGTCGGGATCGAGTGCGTCGAGGTCGGCACCGACTTCGCCGAGGTCCTGGGCGGCTTCGAGCCGCACACCGAGGTGGCCGACCGCGCCGACGACGACGACGTGGTGCTGCTCTACACCTCGGGCACCACCGGGCAGCCCAAGGGCGCCGAGCTGACCCACCACAACATGATCACCAACGCCGCGACCAGCGCCGAGACCCTGATCGAGATCAGCGAGGAGGACGTGGTGATGGGCTGCCTGCCTCTCTTCCACGTCTTCGGCCTCACCTGCGGGCTCAATGCCGTGACGCTCAAGGGCAGCTGCCTGACCCTGATCCCCCGCTTCGACGCCGACAAGGCGCTCGAGGTGATCAAGCGCGACCAGGTGACGGTCTTCGAGGGCGTCCCGACCATGTACGCCGGGATGCTGCACGCCCCGGGCGCCGACGACGCCGACATGTCGAGCCTGCGCACCTGCATCTCGGGCGGCTCGGCGATGCCGGTCGAGGTCATGAAGAACTTCGAGCAGGCCTTCGAGTGCGAGGTCTTCGAGGGCTACGGGCTCTCCGAGACCTCCCCGGTCGCCTCCTTCAACCAGCCCGGCCAGGAGCGCAAGCCCGGCTCGATCGGCACCGAGGTCCGCGGGTGCGAGCTCAAGATCGTCGACGACGAGCGCAACGAGGTCGCCCAGGGCGAGGTCGGCGAGATCGCGATCAAGGGCGAGAACGTGATGAAGGGCTACTGGGGCCGCGAGGAGGCGACCGCCGAGGCCATCGTCGACGGCTGGTTCCTCACCGGCGACATGGCCAAGAAGGACGAGGACGGCTACTACTTCATCGTCGACCGCAAGAAGGACCTGATCATCCGCGGCGGCTACAACGTCTACCCCCGCGAGGTCGAGGAGGCGCTCTACGAGCACGAGGCCGTCCGCGAGGTCGCCGTCATCGGGATCCCCGACGACAGCCTCGGCGAGGAGGTCGGCGCCGCCGTGGCCCTCAAGGACGGCCAGAAGGTCGACGTCGAGGAGCTGCAGTCCTTCGCCAAGGAGCGGCTCGCGGCGTACAAGTACCCCCGCGCGGTCTGGATCGTCGAGGAGCTGCCCAAGGGCCCCACCGGCAAGATCCTGCGCCGCGAGGTCACCGCACCGGAGAAGGAGCAGTCCGCATGACCACCACCGTGGAGACCGAGCAGCCCACCCCTGACGAGGCGCAGGCCGAGCGCAAGCCGGCGGCGAAGAAGACACCCTCCCGCTCGAGCGCGGCGAAGAAGGCCCCGGCCACCAAGGGCGCCGCCACCAAGTCCGCCGTCACGAAACCGGCCGCCCGGAAGACCGCGGCCCAGAAGACGGCGGCCCAGAAGACGGCGGCCCAGAAGTCGGCGGCCCAGAAGTCGGCGGCGAAGAAGGCCCCGGCGAGGAAGACCGCCTCGAAGGACCCCGCCGCGACGGCCGAGAAGCGGATGCACCGCCGCGACGAGTCGCCCGAGGACGCCGCGATCTCCAGCAGCACCGCGCTGGCCACCCCGCTCGACCTGCTGCTGGCCGACGCCGGCACCAGCCCGCTGCGCCGCTTCGTGCCGGGCGTCTCGGGGATCAAGTTCACCGCCGGCCTGGCGCGCCACCCGCGCAAGGTCGCCAAGCGCACCGCGGGGCTGGCCTACGAGCTCACCCGCGTCGGGCTGGGCCGGTCCCACCTCCGCCCGGCCGAGAAGGACCGCCGCTTCTCCGAGGAGGCCTGGGCGCGCAACCCGGTCTTCCGGCGCACCCTGCAGACCTACCTGGCCGCCGGCCGGGCCGCCCGCGGGCTGGTCGACGACGCCGGGATGGACTGGGGCGACGACCAGCGGATCCGCTTCATCGTGGACAACCTCGTCGAGGCCGCCGCGCCCAGCAACAACCCGTTCCTGAACCCCAAGGTGCTCAAGCGCACCCTCGACACCGGCGGCGGCAACCTGCTCGAGGGCGGACGCCGGCTGGTCAAGGACTTCGCGACCGCACCGCGGGTGCCGTCGATGGTCGAGGCCGACGCCTTCGAGGTGGGCCGCGACATCGCGGTCACGCCGGGCGCCGTGGTGCTGCGCACCGACGTCTTCGAGCTGATCCAGTACACCCCGCAGACCCCCCAGGTCCGCTCGGTCCCGCTGCTGATCGTCCCGCCGACGATCAACAAGTACTACGTGATCGACCTCGCCGAGCAGCGCTCGATGGTCGAGTACCTCGTCCAGGCCGGCCAGCAGGTCTTCTGCATCTCCTGGCGCAACCCCGACGTCCGGCACGCCGACTGGGGGCTGGACACCTACGGCCAGGCGATCCTCGAGGCGATGACGGCGTGCGAGGAGGTCACCGGCCAGGACAGCACCGCGATCTTCGGGATCTGCTCGGGCGGCATGATCGCCTCGATGGTGATGGCCCACCTCGCCTCGATCGGCGAGCAGGACCGCGTGGCGGCGTACAGCCTGGCGGTGACGGTCCTGGACCAGGAGCGCGCCGGGGTCACCAGCGCCCTGCTCTCGCACAAGGCGGCGGCGGCCTCGACCCAGGCCTCGAAGGAGAAGGGCTACCTCGACGGGCGCGCCCTGGCCGAGATCTTCGCCTGGCTGCGGCCCAACGACCTGATCTGGAACTACTGGGTCAACAACTACCTGATGGGCCACGCCCCGAAGGCCTTCGACATCCTCTACTGGAACGCCGACCCGGTCCGGATGAGCGCGGCCATGCACCGCGACTTCATGGACCTGGCCATCCGCAACGCGCTGGTGGAGAAGAACGCCGCCGAGATCCTGGGCTCCAAGGTCGACCTGTCCACGGTCACCACCGACGCCTACGTCGTCGCCGGCATCGCCGACCACCTGTGCAAGTGGGAGTCCTGCTACCAGACCACGCAGCTCTTCGGCGGTGACACCAAGTTCGTGCTGTCCACCAGCGGCCACATCGCGGCCATGGTCAACCCGCCCGGCAACCCCAAGGCGAGCTTCCAGACCTCCCCCTCGGGTCACGGCCAGCAGGGCACCGACAACCCCGCCGAGGCCCACGAGTGGTTGGAGCGGGCGGTCAAGGTCAAGGGCAGCTGGTGGGACGACTACGTCGCCTGGCTGGGCGAGCGGTGCGGCGAGGAGAAGACGGCGCCCGAGAAGCTGGGTGACGCCACCCACGAGCCGCTGGCCGAGGCGCCGGGCACCTATGTCCACGACCGCTGAGCGTCCCGTGGCTGCGTCGGGCTCGCGCGACCGCGTGCGGAACGTCTCCGTGCGCGGCATCACCGCGCGGGTCTCGGTGCGCCCGGCCCGGGGGACGTACGCCGACGCGCCGCCGCTCCTGCTGTGCAACGGCATCGGGATCAGCCTGGAGGCCCTCCAGCCGTTCATCGACCACCTCCATCCCGACCGCGGGATCGTGCGCTTCGACGTGCCCGGCATCGGCGGGTCCGCGCTGCCGCCCGGGCCCTACCCGATCGCGGCGCTCTCGTCGTGGGTGACCGCCCTGATGGGCAAGCTGGGGCACCGTCGCTTCGACGTGCTCGGGCTGTCCTGGGGCGGCGGGCTGGCCCAGCAGCTGGCGGTGCAGTCGCCCCGCAAGGTGCGCCGGGTCGTCCTGGTCGCGACCGGCACCGGCGTGCTGATGGTGCCGGCCAAGCCCTCGGTCCTCAAGATCATGTCGACGCCGCGCCGGCACCGGGACCCGGCGTACGCCCGTGAGGTCGCGCCGCTGATCTACGGCGGCACGATGCGCACCGACCCCGCCAAGGGCGCCGCGCTGCTGCACGGCGCCACGAGGTCGGGGCCCAAGCGCGGCTACTACTACCAGCTGGCGGCGATGGCCGGCTGGACGAGCCTGCCGTTCCTGGGCCTGCTCCGGCAGCCCACGCTGGTGATGGGGGGCGACGACGACCCGATCATCCCGGCGGCCAACCCGCGGATGCAGGCCGCGATGATCCCGCACTCCCGGCTGCACCTCTACCACGGCGGGCACCTCGCGATCCTCACCGAGGCCGACGAGCTGGCCCCGGTGGTGGAGGGCTTCCTGGACGAGACCGACGACGAGAGGGAACGCCCGTGAGCGAGGCTGAGGACCTGGCACGTGGCGACCTGGGGCTGTCGGACTCGCCGTTCTCCGACTTCCTCGGCTTCGAGCTGATGCTCCCCGAGCAGGACCGCGAGCTGCTCAGCCGCGTGCGGGCCTTCATGACCCGCGAGGTCGAGCCGGTGATCAACGACTTCTGGACCCGCGCGGAGTTCCCGCACGAGCTGGTGCCCGGGATCGCCGAGCTGGGCATCGCCGGGCTGGCCTACGACGGCCCCGGCTGCCCCGGCCGCGGCGCCCTGGTCGACGGCATGGTCGCCATGGAGCTGGGCCGCGTCGACCCCTCGATCGCGACCTTCATGGGCGTCCACGGCGGGCTGGCGATGGGCTCGATCCAGCTGTGCGGGTCCGACGAGCAGCGCGAGCGCTGGCTGCCCGCCATGGCCCGGATGGAGCTGATCGGCGCCTTCGGCCTCACCGAGCCCGAGACCGGGTCGGCCATCTCCGAGGGCCTGGCCACCACCGCCCGGCGCGACGGCACCGACTGGGTGCTCAACGGCGAGAAGAAGTGGATCGGCAACGCCGCCTTCGCCGACCTGGTCGTGATCTGGGCCCGCGACGAGGAAGACGGGCAGGTCAAGGGCTTCGTCGTGGAGAAGGGCACCGAGGGCATGACCTTCGACAAGCAGGAGGACAAGATCGCCCTGCGGGTCGTGCAGAACGCCGAGATCCACCTCCACGACGTGCGCGTGCCCGAGGACAACCGGCTCCAGCGGGCCGAGTCGTTCCGGTCCACCGCCGACGTGCTGCGCGTGACGCGGATGGGCGTGGCGTGGCAGGCCACCGGGTGCGCCCGCGGCGCCTTCGAGCACGCCCTGCGCTACACCAAGCAGCGCCAGCAGTTCGGCCGCCCGATCGCGGGCTTCCAGATGGTCCAGGACCTCCTGGTCAAGATGCTCGCCGGCGTCACCGCCTCGACCGCGATGAACGCCCGCGCCTCCCAGCTCCAGGACGCGGGACTGCTCAAGGACGAGCACGCCTCGCTGTGCAAGGCCCACGCCACCGTGCGGATGCGCGAGTCGGTGGGCTGGGCGCGCGAGGTCCTCGGCGGCAACGGGATCCTCCTCGAGCACCACGTGGGCCGCTTCGTCGCCGACGCCGAGGCGATCTACTCCTACGAGGGCACCCGCGAGATCAACACCCTGATCGTCGGCCGGGCGATCACCGGCGAGAGCGCCTTCGTCTAGGCGCCGTCCACAGGTTTCTCCACCGACTCGCGGGGGCCGGTCGCGGGGCCGTCCGTGCCCTCGCAGGGTGGGGGACGTGCGCCTCCCGACCGCCCCCGTCCTCGCCGTCCTGCCCGTGCTGCTGGCCGGGTGCTCCCCCGGGGCTCCGCACGACCAGCCCGTCGGCTCGGGTCCCGTCGCCGCGACCCCGGCGGCCGGCTCCCGGGGGCCCCACCCTCGCCCCGTGACGCGCGCCGTGGTCGGGCTGGTGCTGCGCGACCTCGACCCGCTGCAGGGGTTCGCCGCGTCGGCGTACTGCCTGGACGGTGGGAGTGTCCGCTGCGACCTGCCCGCCGACCCCCTCTGGACGAAGTACGCCGAGTGGCGCGGCCCGCGCCTGGGCCACGGCACCGCGGGGACGGACGCGCCGCGGGCGTTCTACCTGGTCGGGGTCCTGGTCCACCGCCGCCCGGACGGCGCCCGCGCCCTGGTCCGCGACGTCGGGCACCGCTCCCCCGCCGGCCCCGTCCACGAGCCGGTGCGGGTCGAGGGGAGGCGGACCTACACCTTCGGCCGGCGGGGCCACGCCGTCGTGCGCTCGACCCGGGTCGGCCACTGGACCGGGGTGGTCTCGGTCAGCCGCGTCGACCTGCTGCGCCTGCGCGAGCGCCCGGTGCGCGACGTCGTGCAGGTCGACACGACGCTCCACCGCGGCCGGGTGAGCGTGCAGGTGCTCGGCTGGCTCGACGGCGCGACCGGTCCCGACCCGGCCGTGGCCCTGGACGCCCTGACCCAGCGGGTGTTGCGGCGGCTCGACCAGCCCTACGCCGCGCTCCTGCGCAGGCCCGGCTGAGGCGCCTCCGCCGGCGTCGTGGCCCGCCAGACCGCCGGGCGCGGGACCGAGCGCACCTCCCGGCTCAGCGTGGGCACCAGCGCGACCAGCCCGCACGCCACCGCCAGGGCGGCCATGGCGCCGCGACCGCCCAGCCACGCCAGGGCCCCGCCGCCGAGGACCGGCGCGAGCGGCATCAGCAGCATCGCGACGAACTGCATGCACGAGGTGGACCGGCCCACCAGCTCGGGCGGGGTCACGGCCAACCGGTAGGCGCCGATGCCGGCGTTGCCGGCCGGGTTGAGCAGCAGCACGGACCCGAGCGCGGCCGCGGCGACGACCGGCCCGTCGACCAGGGCCAGCGGCACCCCCACCACGGCCAGGCTCCAGGCCACCGCGAGGGTGAGGTGGCCGGTCGCCAGCCGCTCCACCAGGCGCGGGGCGAGCAGCCCCCCGACCACCCCGGCCACACCGGCCACGGTCTCGACCAGCCCGATCGTCGTGGGGTGCACCCCGCTCCGGACCAGCCGGAGCACGACGGCGAAGAAGAGCGCGTTGACCACGAGGTTGCTCATCGTCGCCCACACGGTCAGCACGCGCAGGAACCGGTGGCCCACGATGAAGGCCGCCCCCTCGCGCACCTCGGCCAGGGCCCGGCGGCGCGGCCCGACCCGCTCCGGGGCCGCGAGGTCGGTGCGCAGCCGGCCCAGCAGCAGCCGGGCGACGGCGTACGTCACGGCGTCGACGGCGAACGGCAGCCACCGCGCCACGGCGTACAGCGCTCCGCCGAGGGGGCCGCCGGCCACCATCGCGACGAACTGGCGCGACTGCTGCTGGGCCAGGGCCGTGGGCAGGTCCTCCGCGGGCACCACGGCGCGCACGGCCGCGGTCTCGGACGGCCCGAAGAAGGCGGCGGCGACCCCGGTCAGCAGGGCGACCACGAGCAGGTGCGGCACCGTGAGGTGGCCGCTGAGCCCGGCCGCGGCGAGCGAGGCGTAGAGCAGCACCCCGCTGCCCGCCGAGGCGCGCATCACCCGCCGCCGGTCGACCCGGTCGGCCAGCACCCCGGCCGGGAGCAGGCAGGCGACCAGGCCGAGCAGGTGCGCGGCCTCGGCCGCCGCTGCGGTCAGCGTCGAGCCGGTCAGCGCGTAGCCCAGCAACGGGAAGACGAACATGCTCATGTGGCTGCCGAGCTCGCTGATCGTCGTGCCGATCCACAGCACGGTGAAGTCGTGGTGACGGGTGAGGCTGCGGAGACCGGGCATATCCGCACGTTAACTTGCGCAATGTTTCTTGCGCAACAGGTCGTGCGAAAACGCTAGGCTCCCCTGCATGTCTCCGTCGGAGCGGTCCACCCCCGTGCACGACCCGCGCGTGCTGCGCGCGATCGCCCACCCCGTGCGCACGCGCATCCTGGAGGAGCTCGGCGCCGCCGGCCCGATGCGGGCCGCGGACCTGGCGCGGGTGCTCGGCGTCCCGGCCAACCAGGCCAGCTTCCACCTGCGCCAGCTCGCGAAGTACGCCCTCGTCGTCGAGGCCCCCGAGCTCGCCCGCGACGGTCGCGACCGGGTCTGGCGCACCGCCCACGACCGCGGGCTCTCGATCGACACCCGCTCGCTGGCCGACCTCCCCGGAGGCGCGGCGGCCGTCGCGGTGTTCCAGCGGTCGTGGACCGAGGCCGCCCACGACGCCGTACGCCGAGCCGCGGCGGACGGCGAGCGACCCGCCCCCGCGATCGTCAGCGACACCTCGCTGCGGCTGACCCCCGCGGAGGCCCAGGAGCTCAGCGAGGCGATCGGCGAGCTCGTGGACGCCTGGAAGGAGCGCGGCCGGGGCGAGGACCCCAGCCAGGACGGGGAGGGCCGGGTGACCCACCAGCTGCTCCAGATCCTCCAGCCCGCGCGCGACGTCGCCGAGCGTGAGCCGGACCGGAGACTCGACGAGAGCTGATCGTCCTGCCCGAGGCTCGTGGACGGTTCGGGGCCGTCACAGGCCTCGTGGAGGGTCTCTAACCCCGATTCACATGCGGGACCGAGGGCTCCCCCTCCCTCAGAGCCGGCGCAAGCCCTCGACCTCAGAGGACCAGCTCGCCCTCGGCGTCGGAGGCGACGAGGTCGACGGTGGCCAGGATGCGCCAGTCGTGGAAGCCCTCGGGGTCGCCCACGATCTGCTGGACCTCCCAGGTGTGCTCGGTCTTCTCCACCAGCAGCATCCGGGGGCCGCGGGCGTCGGGGCCGGTGTCGATGGAGTCGTGCTCGGCGTAGTAGGCCTCGAGCATCTCGGTCCACTCCCCCTCGCTCGGCCCCTCCAGCTCGGCCAGCTCCCACGGCCGGCGGCGGGCGGCGAGCTCGAGGCGACGGAACAGCGCGTTGCGCACCAGCACGGTGAAGGCGCGGACGTTGGCCGTGATCCGCTCCGGGGCCGGGGGCAGCACGTCGGGACCGGCCTCGGGCAGCACCCGGTCGGGGTCGTTGAGCTGCTCCCACTCGTCGAGCAGGCTGGAGTCGGTCTGGCGCACCACGGCGCCGAGCCACTCGATGATGTCCTCGAGCTCGTCGGTGCGGACCCGCTCGGGCACGGTCTGGCGCAGCGCCCGGAAGGCGTCGCCCAGGTAGCGCAGCACCAGCCCCTCGGAGCGGGTCAGCCCGTAGAACGCGACGTACTCCCCGAAGGTCATGGCGCGCTCGTACATGTCGCGCACCACCGACTTCGGCGAGAGGGCGTCCTCCCCGGCCCACGGGTGCTGGGCGCGGTAGAGCCCGTAGGTGTGCTCGAGCAGCTCCTGGAGCGGCTTGGGCCAGGTGACCTCCTCGAGCAGCTCCATCCGCTCGTCGTACTCGATCCCGTCGGCCTTCATCTCCCCGATCGCCTCGCCGCGGGCCTTGTGCTCCTGCGCGCCGAGCACCGGCCGCGGGTCGTCGAGGGTGGCCTCGACCACCGACACGACGTCCAGGGCGTACGTCGCGGCCTCGGGGTCCAGGGTGTCGAAGACCTCCAGGGCGTACGCCGACAGCGGCTGGTTGAGCGCGAAGTCCAGCTGGAGGCCCTCGGCCAGCCGCACCCGGCGACCGTCGGCCTCGCGCGGGACGGTCTCGACGACCCCGGCCGCGAGCAGCGAGCGGTGCTGGGCCGCCGCGAGCCGCATCAGCCGCAGGCCCGCGCGGTCGTCCTCGTGGTTCTCCCGCAGCAGCCGGCGGATCGCGGCCGCCGGGTCGCCGGGCCGGGCGATCACGTTGAGGAGCATCGCGTGGGAGACCCGCATCCGCGAGACCAGCGGCTCGGGGTCGGCGGCGACCAGCCGGTGGAAGGCCTCCTCGGTCCAGGTCACCTGCCCCTCGGGCGCCTTCTTGCGCTGCACCCGCTTGAGCTTCTTGGGGTCGTCGCCGGCCTTCTTGACCAGCCGGGCGTTCTCCACGACGTGGTCGGGTGCCTGCACCACGACCGTGCCGGCGGTGTCGAACCCGGCGCGGCCGGCGCGGCCGGCGATCTGGTGGAACTCCCGGGCCTTGAGCAGCCGCTGCCGGCGTCCGTCGTACTTGGACAGGCCGGTGAACACCACCGTGCGGATCGGCACGTTGATGCCGACCCCGAGGGTGTCGGTGCCGCAGATGACTTTGAGCAGGCCGGCCTGGGCCAGCTGCTCGACCAGCCGGCGGTACTTCGGCAGCATCCCGGCGTGGTGCACGCCGATGCCGGCCCGGACCAGCCGCGCCAGGGTCTTGCCGAACCCGGGGCTGAACCGGAACGTCGCGATCCGCTCGGCGATCTCGTCGCGCTCGGCGCGGGTGGCCACGTTGACGCTGGTCAGCGCCTGGGCGCGCTCCAGCGCCGCGGCCTGGGTGAAGTGCACGACGTACACCGGCGACTGGTGGGTCGTGAGCAGGTCCTCGAGCGTCTCGTGCAGCGGCGTCACCGCCCACTCGAAGCTGAGCGGCACCGGCCGCGTGACGCTGGTGACGGTCGCGGTCTCGCGGCCCGTGCGCCGCGTCAGGTCGGCGGCCAGCTCCGTGACGTCGCCCAGGGTCGCGGACATGAGCAGGAACTGCGCGCCGGTGAGCTCCAGGAGCGGGACCTGCCAGGCCCAGCCGCGGTCGGGCTCGGCGTAGAAGTGGAACTCGTCCATCACCACCTGGCCCACGTCGGCGGTCGACCCCTCGCGCAGCGCGATGTTGGCCAGCACCTCGGCCGTGCAGCACACGATCGGGGCCTGGGAGTTCACCGAGGCGTCCCCGGTGAGCATCCCGACGTTGTCGGCGCCGAAGACCTCGATCAGCGCGAAGAACTTCTCCGAGACCAGCGCCTTGATCGGCGCGGTGTAGAACGTGCGCCACCCCTGGGCCATCGCGATCGCGTGGGCCCCGAGGGCCACCAGGCTCTTCCCGGTGCCGGTCGGCGTGGAGAGGATGACGTGGTTGCCGCTGACCAGCTCGATCAGCGCCTCCTCCTGCGCGGGGTAGAGGCTCAGGCCCTGGTCGGCCACCCACCCCTCGAGGGCCTCGAAGGTCGCGTCCGGGTCGGCGCCCGCAGGCAGCCGCTCGAGCAGGGGTCGTCCGGTGTCAGCCATGTCCCGCCCATCGTCCCCGACGACCGGGAGCCGGGGCGAATCCTGCCCGTCTAGGCTCGACCGGTGCGCATCGCGACCTGGAACGTCAACTCCCTGCGGAGCCGGATCGACCGCGTCGAGGCGTTCCTCCAGCGCCACGACGTCGACGTGCTGGCACTCCAGGAGACCAAGGCCCGCGAGGACCAGCTGCCGCTGATGGGCCTGCAGAGCCTGGGGTACGACGTCGCGGCCGTCGGGCACGACCAGTGGAACGGCGTGGCCGTCGTGAGCCGGGTCGGGATCGAGGACGTCGAGGTCGGGTTCGAGGGCGTGCCCGGCTTCGGGGACCCGGAGAAGGTCGAGGCGCGCGCGCTCGGGGCGACCTGCGGCGGGGTGCGGGTGTGGTCGCTGTACGTCCCCAACGGCCGCAAGGTCGACGACCCGCACTACGCCTACAAGCTCGCGTGGCTCGCCCGCCTGCGCGAGGCCGCCCGCTCGATGTCGGGCGACACCGCGCTGGTCGGCGACTGGAACATCGCCCCGCGCGACGAGGACGTCTTCGACATCGCCGCCTTCGCCCGGAGCACCCACGTCACCCCGCGGGAGCGGGCCGCGTTCGAGGCGTTCCTCGACGACGGCTGGACCGACGTCGTGCGGCCGCACACGCCTGGCGCGGACGTCTACACCTACTGGGACTACTACCGCCAGCGCTTCGAGCGCAACCGCGGCATGCGGATCGACTTCGTGCTCGGCAACCCCGGCCTGGCAGAGCGGGTCACCGGCGCCTTCGTCGACCGCGACGAGCGGGCCGGCACCGGGGCCAGCGACCACGCCCCGGTCGTGGTGGACCTGCGCGACTAGGCCCCGGACGCACCGCGACCCGGCCCGGCCCCCGCACGTGGGGGCCGGACCGGGTCGTGGCGAGGAGGCTCAGGCCACGTCGTACCGGTCGGCGTCCATGACCTTGACCCACGCCTTGGCGAAGTCGCGGACGAACTTCTCACCCGCGTCGGAGGCCGCGTAGACCTCGGCGACCGCGCGCAGCTCGGAGTTCGAGCCGAACACCAGGTCGTTGCGGGTGCCGGTCCAGACGACCTCGTCGGTGCCGCGCGTGCGGGCCTCGAAGGAGTCGCGGTCGTCGCCGACCTGGCTCCACTCGACGTCCATCGTCAGCAGGTTGACGAAGAAGTCGTTGGTCAGCTGGCCGGGGCGGTGGGTGAGCACACCGGCGGTCGACCCGCCGGTGTTGGCCCCCAGCACCCGCAGGCCACCCACGAGCACGGTCAGCTCGGGGGCGCTGAGGCCCAGCAGGTTGGCCCGGTCGACCAGCAGGAACTCCGCGGGGAGCTCGTGGCCCTTGCCCAGGAAGTTCCGGAACCCGTCGGCCTTGGGCTCGAGCCAGGAGAACGACTCGGCGTCGGTCTGCTCGGCGCTCGCGTCGGTGCGACCCGGGGTGAAGGTCATGTCGAGCGCGTGCCCGGCGTCGGCGGCCGCCTTCTCGACCGCGGCCGTGCCGGCCAGCACGATCAGGTCGGCCAGGGAGATCTTCTTGCCGCCCGTCGCGGAGGCGTTGAAGTCGGCCTGGATGCCCTCCAGGACGCTCAGCGCCCGGGCCAGCTCGTCGGGCTCGTTGACCTCCCAGCCGTTCTGCGGCTCGAGGCGGAGGCGGGCGCCGTTGGCCCCGCCGCGCTTGTCGCTGCTGCGGAACGTCGAGGCCGAGGCCCAGGCGGTCGCGACCAGGCGCGAGACCGGCAGGCCGGACTCGAGGACCTTTGTCTTGAGCGCGGCGACGTCGGCGTCGTCGACCAGCTCGTGGTCCAGGGCCGGGACGCGGTCCTGCCAGAGCAGCTCCTCCGAGGGCACCTCGGCACCCAGGTAGCGCTGGATCGGGCCCATGTCGCGGTGGGTGAGCTTGAACCAGGCACGGGCGAAGGCGTCGGCGAACTGGTCGGGGTTGGCCAGGAAGCGGCGTCCGATCTCGTCGTACACCGGGTCGACCTTGAGGGCCACGTCGGTGGTCAGCATGGTCGGCGGGCGCGAGAGCGAGCCGTCCTGCGGGTCGGGCACCGTTCCGGCCGCGGCACCGTCCTTGGGCTGCCACTGGTGGGCACCGGCCGGGCTCTTGGTCAGCTCCCAGTCCAGGTTGTAGAGGTTCTCGAGGTACTTCATCGACCACTGGGTCGGCGTGGAGGTCCAGGTGACCTCGATGCCGCTGGTGATGGCGTCGCGACCGGCGCCGCTGCCGTAGGAGTTCCGCCAGCCGAAGCCCTGCTCCTCGAGGGGGGCGCCCTCGGGCTCGGGACCGACGTGCTCGTCGGGGTTGGCCGCGCCGTGGGTCTTGCCGAAGGTGTGACCGCCGGCGATCAGCGCGAAGGTCTCCTCGTCGTTCATCGCCATCCGGCCGAAGGTCTCGCGGATGTCGCGGGCCGAGGCCAGCGGGTCGGGGTTGCCGTCCGGGCCCTCGGGGTTGACGTAGATCAGGCCCATCTGGACCGCCGCCAGGGGGCCCTGGAGCTCACGGTCGCCGCGGTAGCGGTCGTTGCCCAGCCAGGTGGTCTCGGGACCCCAGTAGACGTCCTCGTCGGGCTCCCAGACGTCCGCGCGACCGCCGGCGAAGCCGAAGGTCGGCAGGCCCATGTCCTCGAGCGCGACGTTGCCGGTGAACACGATCAGGTCGGCCCAGGACAGGTTGCGGCCGTACTTCTGCTTGATCGGCCACACCAGCCGGCGGGCCTTGTCGAGGCTGGCGTTGTCGGGCCAGCTGTTGAGGGGGGCGAAGCGCTGCATGCCCGCCCCGGCGCCCCCGCGGCCGTCGGCCACCCGGTAGGTGCCGGCGCTGTGCCAGGCCATCCGGATGAAGAAGGGGCCGTAGTGACCGAAGTCGGCGGGCCACCACTCCTTCGAGTCGGTGAGGACCTTCTTCACGTCGGCGCGGAGCTCGTCGAGGTCGACGGTCTCGAACGCGGCGGCGTAGTCGAAGTCCTCCCCCATCGGGTCGGAAGCGGGGTGGTGCTTGCGCAGGATCTTGACGTTGAGCGACTCGGGCCACCAACGCTCGTTGGACGAGCCCTCGGTGGGGTGACTCATCCGGCCGTGGGCGACCGGGCAGCCGCCCGCGTCGTCGGTCTGCATCTGGGCCTCGCGGGTCTCGTGACCGTTCTCGGACACTGTGGTTCCTCTCGTGGTGGGTGGCTGGAGCTGCTGTCAGGGAGTGGGCGGCGCCGGGGCGGTCGCGCTGGTACGGCGTGACGGCTCGCGGCGGCAGTCGGGGCAGGTGCCCCAGAAGATGACCTCGGCCTCGTCGACCTCGAACCCGTGGTCGTCGCTCGGGACCAGGCAGGGCGCCTCGCCGACGGCGCAGTCCACGTCGTCGATCGCGCCGCAGCCGCGGCACACGACGTGGTGGTGGTTGTCCCCGACCCGGGCCTCGTAGCGGGCGACCGAGCCGTGGGGCTGGATGCGACGCACGAGCCCGGCGGCGACCAGGACCCTCAGGACGTCGTACACGGCCTGGTGGGACACCGCGGGGAGGTCGCGGCGGACGCGGCCGATCACGGTCTCGGTGTCGGCGTGCGGCAGGTCGTGGACGGCGGCCATCACGGCCACGCGCGGCCGGGTGACCCTCAGGGAGGTGCCGCGCAGCACGCTCTGCAGCTCCTGGTCCGTCGGCACGCCCCTCACCCTGCCCGAGCGCCCGTCGCGAATCAAGGCCTCTCTTGAATGATTCAAGAAAAGTTGCCACGGTCGTGCCCACCCCGTCGCCGGATCCTGGGTCCTGTCGGTGGGGCCTGCCAGGCTCGCGCCATGTCCCCCGTGGTGACCGTGCTCGTGCTCCTGCTGACCCTGGTCGTCGGCGTCCTCCTCGGCCTGCTCGCCGCGACGGTCGGCCCGCTGCGCCCCCGCCGCTCCGACGACGTGCTGCACGCCCTGTCGGCCCGCGGGGAGGACCAGGCCGTGCTCCGCGACGGCCTCGACCGCCTGCACGACCGCCTGGGCGACGTCGAGCAGCAGCGGGCCTCCTGGCAGGGGCAGCTGCGCCAGCAGGTCGACGACGTGCGCCGCAGCACCGACCTGCTGCGGCGCGAGACCGGCGCCCTGTCGAGCGCGCTGCGCAAGCCGCAGGTGCGCGGGCAGTGGGGCGAGCTGCACCTGCGCCGCGCGGTGGAGCTGGCGGGCCTGGTGGCCCACTGCGACTTCGACGAGCAGGTCTCCCACGTCCGTGACGGCGCCACCCAGCGCCCGGACCTCGTGGTCCACCTCGCGGGCGGTCGCAGCGTCGTGGTCGACGCCAAGGTCCCGCTCGACGCCCAGCTCGACGCCCTCGCGTGCGACGACCCCGACGAGGCCGCCGGCCACCTGCGACGCCACGCCCGCCAGGTCCGCACCCACGTGGAGGCGCTGGCCGGCAAGTCCTACTGGCGCGGGCTGCCGGGGTCACCGGAGTTCGTGGTCATGTTCGTCCCGGCCGAGTCGTTCCTGTCCACCGCGCTGGAGACCGACCCCGTGCTGATCACGTGGGCCGCGGAGCGCGACGTGGTGCTCGCCTCCCCCACCACACTGATCGCGCTGCTGCGCACCGTGGCCCACGGCTGGCGCACCGAGCAGCTGGCCGAGCGCACCCGCGAGATCCACGAGCTCGGCCTGGAGCTGCACTCCCGGCTGGGTGTGATGGGCGGGCACCTCGACCGCGTGGGCCGCTCCCTGAAGGGGGCCGTCGAGGCCTACAACGGCGCCGTCGGCTCGCTGGAGAGCCGCGTCCTGGTCACCGCCCGCCAGTTCGAGGACGTCGGCGTGGCCCGGCAGCCGCTGGCCGCGGTGCGTCCGGTCGAGGTCGCCCCCCGGCCGCTGACGGCCGCCGAGCTGCTCGAGGCCGTGGCTCCCCGGGAGGCCGACCGACCCGGCCTCGACGAACCCGCAGGTCAGCCCACCGGCGAGTCGCGTCGTCCGGCGGGGTGAGCAGTCCTACGGTGACGCTCGTGAGCGCACCCACCCTGTGGGAAGAGGGCCAGATGGCCGGCACCCGCGTCGTCGGGTTGTCGGTGGTGCTCGGCCTGGTCGCCCTCGGACCCGACCTGCTGCTCGGGGGCCGTCTGGGCCTGGTCTTCGACGCCGGGCTGGTGCTGGTCTGCGTCGCGGCCGCGCTGGCGGTGCGCCCGCGCGACTCCCTCACCGTGGCCCTGCTCCCCCCGGCGCTGCTCCTGGGCCTGGTCGTGCTGCTCGCGATCCTCGACCCGGGCCAGGTCGCCCGCGCGGACGACGGCGTGGTCCAGGCCGTGGTCTCGGGGCTGGCGCACCACGCCACGGCCCTGCTGCTGGCCTACCTGCTCACCGTGGGCGTCCTGGTGATCCGGCACCGGGTGCGGGTCGCCCGTCGGGCTCACTCGAACCTGGAGGGGTCCCCCGCGCCCACGCGCGTCACCTCGGGCACGCCGTCGGAGAAGTCGACCACCGTGGTGGGCTCGGCCCCGCACTCACCGGAGTCCACGACCGCGTCGACGGAGTGATCGAGCTCCTCCTTGATCGCCCAGCCGTCGGTCATCGGCTCGTCGTGGTCGGGCAGCAGCAGGGTGCTCGACAGCAGCGGCTCGCCGAGCTGCTCGAGCAGCGCCCGCACGACCGGGTGGTCGGGGATCCGCACGCCGACCGTCTTCTTCTTCGGGTGCATCAGCCGCCGGGGCACCTCGGAGGTGGCCGGGAGGATGAAGGTGTAGGCCCCCGGGGTCGCCGCCTTGATCGACCGGAAGGCCGCGTTGTTGAGCTGCACCAGCTGACCGAGCTGGGCGAAGTCGCGGCACACCAGAGTGAAGTGGTGCTTGTCGTCGAGACGACGCAGGCGCTTGATGCGGTCCAGCCCGTCCCGGTTGCCCAGCTGGATGCCCAGGGCGTAGCAGGAGTCGGTCGGGTAGGCGATCAGCCCGCCGGAGCGCAGCAGCTCCACCATCTGCGCGATGGCCCGGGGCTGGGGGTCCACCGGGTGGACGTCGACGTAGCGGGCCACGTCACCGCTGCTCGGCGGCCAGCGCAGCCGCACGGATGTCGCGGCGCAGCTCCGGGGGCAGCGCGAAGATCAACGACTCCTCGGCCGTGTGCACGGCCTCGGCGTCGGGGAAGCCGCGGGCGGCCAGGTAGTCCAGCACCCCGGTGACCAGCTCGTCGGGCACCGAGGCCCCCGAGGTCACGCTGACCGACCGGACGCCCTCGAGCCAGGCCTCGTCGATCTCGCCGGCGTCGTCGATCCGGTGGGCGGCCAGGGCACCCGCCTCGAGCGCGACCTCGGCCAGGCGCACGGAGTTGGAGGAGTTGGCCGAGCCGACCACGATCACGAGGTCGGCGCCCGGGCTGATCTCCTTGACGGCGAGCTGGCGGTTCTGGGTGGCGTAGCAGATGTCGTCGCTGGGCGGGTCGAGCAGCAGTGGGAACCGCTCGCGGATCGCGTCCACGGTGTCCATGGTCTCGTCGACCGACAGCGTGGTCTGGGACAGCCAGGCCACCTTGGCGGGGTCGCGCACCACGATGCCGGGCACGTCGGCCGGGCTCTGCACGAGCTGGATGTGGGCCGGCGCCTCGCCTGCGGTGCCCTCGACCTCCTCGTGACCCTCGTGGCCGATCAGGAGGATGTCGTAGTCGTCGGTCGCGAAGCGGCGGGCCTCGTGGTGCACCTTGGTCACCAGCGGGCAGGTCGCGTCGATGGTCTTGAGGTTCCGCTCGGCGGCGTCGGCGTGCACCATCGGCGACACGCCATGGGCCGAGAAGACGACCGTGGCGCCCTCGGGCACCTCGTCCAGCTCCTCGACGAAGATCGCCCCGCGCGACTCCAGCCCGGCGACCACGTGCTTGTTGTGCACGATCTGCTTGCGCACGTAGACCGGCGAGCCGTAGAGGTCCAGGGCCTTCTCGACCGTGATGACCGCGCGGTCCACGCCGGCGCAGTAGCCCCGGGGGGCGGCCAGGCGGACGGCGCGCTCGGCGTCGTCGGGCGAGAGGACGCTCGGCGTACCCAGATCAACCATGCCCCCATCGTAGGCGGGGACCTCCACCCCAGGCTCTAGGGTGCGGCCATGGCCCTGGACACCTCGCCCGAGCACCCGGCGCCGGTCCGCCAGATCTCGCAGGCGATCGGCCAGTGGGTGGACCGTCTGGGCGCGGTGTGGGTCGAGGGTCAGATCACCCAGGTCTCCCGTCGCGGCGGGACCGCGACGGTGTTCATGACCCTGCGCGACAAGCTCGCCGACGTCTCGGTCCCCGTCACCTGCCCCCGCGGCGTCCTCGACGCGCTGCCCACCCCCCTGGTCGAGGGGGCCCAGGTCGTGGTGCACGCCCGGCCGTCGTTCTACGCCACCCGGGGGTCGCTCTCGCTGGCCGTGCGCGAGATCCGGCTGGTGGGCGAGGGCGAGCTGCTGGCCCGCCTGGAGCGACGGCGGCAGCTGCTGGCCGCCGAGGGGCTCTTCGCCGTGGCGCTCAAGCGCCCGCTGCCCTTCCTGCCACGCACCGTCGGCCTGGTCACCGGCCAGGGGTCGGCGGCCGAGCGCGACGTGCTGGAGAACGGGCGGCGGCGGTGGCCCGGGGTCAGGTTCGCGGTCCGGCACGCGTCGGTGCAGGGGATCCACGCGGCCCGCGAGGTGATCGAGGCCGTCCGGGCGCTCGACCTCGACCCCGAGGTCGACGTCATCGTGGTCGCCCGTGGTGGCGGCTCGGTCGAGGACCTGCTGCCCTTCTCCGACGAGGCCGTCGTGCGCGCCGTCGCCGCGGCCCGGACGCCGGTGGTCTCTGCCATCGGTCACGAGCAGGACTCCCCGCTGCTCGACCTGGTCGCCGACGTGCGCGCCTCCACGCCGACCGACGCCGCCAAGCGGGTGGTGCCCGACGTGGCCGAGGAGGCCCAGCGGCTGCTCCAGGTCCGCGAGCGCGGCCGCCGCGCCGTGCTGGGCCTGGTCGAGCGCGAGCGTCGCCAGCTCCAGGCCCTGGTCAGCAGGCCCGTCCTGGCCGACCCCCGCGGCGGTCTGGCCGACCGGTTGGCCGAGGTCGACCAGCTGCGCCAGCGCGCCCGGCGCACCTTCGTGCACCGGCTGGACCGCGGCGAGGACGACCTGGTCCACCAGCTGGCCCGCATCCGGGCGCTGTCCCCGCTGGCCACCCTGCGCCGGGGCTACGCCGTGCTCTCCGACGCCGACGGCCGGGCCCTGTCCACGGTCGCGGGCCTGGCGGCCGGCGACGCGATCCACATCCGGGTCGGCGACGGCCGCATCGGCGCGACCACGACCAGCGTCGACCGGATCGACCTGCTCCACGACCCGCACGACGAGCCAGACGACGAACGGACGGACCACGATGACTGACGCACCCGCCACCCCGGCCGGGTCCGAGCCCGACCTGAGCTACGAGGACGCCCGCGACCGGCTCGTCGAGGTCGTGCGCACCCTGGAGCAGGGCGGCACCAGCCTGGCCGAGTCGCTGGCCCTGTGGGAGCAGGGCGAGGAGCTCGCCAAGGTCTGCCAGCGCGCGCTCGAGGGAGCGCGGGAGCGTCTGGACCGCGCCCTGGGCCCCGAGGGTGACCAGGGTGACCAGGGCTCGCAGGGCTAGCGGGGCTAGCGGGCGTTGACCTTGGTCTGCGACACCAGGTCGCGGATCTGGGCGTCGGGGGCCGAGCCCGCGACCAGCACCGACTCCTGCACCCGACCCGGCCCCGGACCGGTGAGCGTGCGGGCGAGGCCGTAGTCACCCCCGGAGTCGGTCCACACCTGCCAGGTCTCCCCGGCCAGCTGCAGGTCCTTGCCGCGCGTCGCGTTCGGGTCGACGTACTGCTTGACCAGGTCGGAGATCGAGGCCCGGGACTCGTCGATGCCGACGAACTTCTGCTTCGTGGTGAGGATGCCGACGTGCCAGGACGGGTTCGTGCCGGTGGTGTACGTCGCGGACGTCGCCTTCCACCCGATCGGCAGCCGCGGCGGGGCCAGCATCGCCAGCTTGTCGTCGGCCACGCCGGCCTTGAGCATCACCCGGTAGTCGACCGCCTGCACGGGCGTCGCGGCGTTGTCGCGGAACAGCCCGCGGAACCCCACGAACGCGACCACGACCAGCACCGTCACCAGCATGGCCGCGAGCAGACCGCTGTTGCTGCGGGTGTAGCGACCCCCCTGGGGAGCCCGGGAGGGCTGGGGGGCGCGCGGGGGCTGGGACTGGCTCATGGACACCATCCTGCCAAGCACCTGGACGGCTAGAGTCGGCGCCATGTCCGAGAGCCACGTCCCTGACTCCCTGTCCGTCGCCCCCAGCTCCCCCGACCGCAACCTCGCCCTGGAGCTGGTGCGGGTCACCGAGGCCGCGGCCATGGCCGCCGGCCGGTGGGTCGGACGAGGCGACAAGAACGGCGCCGACGGCAAGGCCGTGAACGCCATGCGCACCCTGATCTCCACCGTCGGCATGCGCGGCACCGTGGTGATCGGCGAGGGCGAGAAGGACAACGCGCCGATGCTCTACAACGGCGAGGAGGTCGGCGACGGCGACGGCCCCGAGTGCGACGTCGCGGTGGACCCGATCGACGGCACCACGCTGGCCGCCAAGGGCATGGCCAACGCGATCGCGGTGATGGCGGTGGCCCCGCGCGGCACGATGTACGACCCCTCGGCCGTGTTCTACATGGAGAAGCTGGTCACCGGCCCGGAGGCGGCCGACGTCGTCGACATCCGCTACCCCGTCGCCGAGAACGTCCACCAGGTCGCCAAGGCCAAGGGCACGCGCCCCGGCGACGTCACGGTCGTGCTGCTGGACCGGCCCCGCCACGAGCAGCTGGCCGAGGACATCCGCGCCACCGGCGCCCGGATCAAGTTCATCAGCGACGGCGACGTGGCCGGGGCCATCATGGCCGCCCGGGCCGGCACCGGCATCGACCTGCTGCTCGGGGTCGGCGGCACTCCGGAGGGGATCATCGCCGCCTGCGCGATGAAGTGCCTCGACGGCGTCATCCAGGCCCGGCTGTGGCCGACCGACGACGCCGAGCGCCAGCGCGCGATCGACGCCGGTCACGACCTCGACCGCGTGCTGAGCACCGACGACCTGGTCGCGGGCGACGACTGCTTCTTCGTGGCGACCGGCATCACCGACGGCGAGCTCATGCAGGGCGTGCGCTACAAGGCCGGCGGCGCCTCGACGCACTCGCTGGTGATGCGCTCGCGCAGCGGCACGATCCGCTCGATCCACTCCGAGCACAAGCTGTCGAAGCTGCGCGCGTACGCCGACGTCGACTTCGAGAGCTGAGCCGCGCGTGTACGTCGTGGTCGGCGAGTCCCTGATCGACGTGGTGCTGGACGCGGACGGCGACACCACCGAGACCCCGGGCGGCTCGCCGCTCAACGTCGCGGTCGGCCTGGCCCGGCTCGAGGTGCCCGCCACCCTGGTGACCCAGGTCGGGCACGACGAGCGCGCCGAGGTGCTCGTGCGTCACGTCGAGTCCAGCGGCGCCGTCGTGCTCACCGCCCCCACCACCAGCGGCCGCTCGTCCGTCGCCCGGGCCACGCTCGACGCGGGCGGCGCCGCGTCGTACGACTTCGACCTGGAGTGGTCGCTGCCGCGCCAGGAGCTCCCGGCCTGCCAGGGGCTCCACGTCGGGTCCCTGGGCACGATCCTCGAGCCCGGTCGCGAGAGCGTGTCCGACCTGGTCGACCAGGCCGTCGACCGCGACCTGTTCGTCAGCTTCGACGCCAACCTGCGCGAGACCTTCGTCGACGACCGCGACGCCACGTGGGCGCTCGTGCGCGACCTGGGCGCGCGCTGCACCCTGGTCAAGCTCAGCGACGAGGACGCGCTGCTGCTGCGCCCGGACAGCGACCCCGACGACGTCGCCCGCGAGCTGCTGGGCGGCGGACGCACCGAGCTGGTGCTGCTCACCCGCGGGCCCGACGGCGCCACGGCCTTCGCCGGGGACCGCGCCGTGCACGGCACCACCCGGCCGGTGGCCGTCGTGGACACCGTCGGGGCGGGCGACGCCTTCATGGCCGCGACCCTGGCCCAGCTGCACGACCTGGGCGCGCTGGAGCCGGTCGGCCCCGGGGTGCCCACGGAGGAGGCCGAGCTGGCCCGCCTGCTGTCCGGTTCGATCGAGTACGCCGCCCTGACCTGCGAGCGGCGCGGGGCTAACCCACCTCGGCGAGCGGAGCTGGCGCCAAGCTGGCCCGCCTGAGCTGCTGCTCGCGCAGGGCGCTGAGGACGTGGTCGAGCACGACCGGGTCGACCGCCATGCCGCAGTGGCTGGTGCGCACCTCGACGTGGCGGGCCGAGGGGTCCAGGCACGCCTTCCAGTCCACGACGCCGTCGCGCTTGCTGTAGACGGCCGTGAAGGCCACGTCGGGGTGGAGCGGCTCGTGCATCTCGTCGTAGCTGAGCCGGGCGCACTCACCGCCGAAGCAGTCCGAGCTCATGATCGAGCGCAGCCCGGCGCGGTTGAGGTGGCTGAGCAGCTGGGCGTCCCACGCCAGCAGCGCGTGGACGGCGCCCGGCGCCATCACCGGGCTGCCGAGGCTGACGACGCCCTCGACCAGGTCGGGCCGGCGCGCGGCCAGGCCGCGGGCGAGCATGCCGCCCAGGCTGTGGCCCACGATGCTCACCTTGCGGCCGCGGCGCTCGGCGATGGCCTCGATGCGGGCCTCCAGCCGGTCCGAGGACTCCCGCGTGCAGCGGAAGTTGACGTGGATCTGCGAGCGGTAGGTGCGGAACCCCTGGTGGCGCAGGAAGGTCGACATCGCCCGCAGGGTCGCGTCGCCGGCCATGAACCCCGGCACGAGGAGCACCGGGTCGTGGGGCGGCACGCGGTGGCTGCCGGCGTACGGCAGGACCGCGCGGGCGCGTCGGTCGACGCGGTTGCGGCGCACGAGGCGCGTCGCCTCCACGAGGGTGCTGGTCTCCCGAGCCAACGCGCGCACTCCCGTGGGGCCGCCGAAGCCGTCCGGCATCAGGAACGTTCCGAGGGGTGAGGTCACCTTTCGGACGGTAGCGTGAAACAAGTGTTGACGGTCAACTAATCTTCGACAATCTTGACATTTCCGGATTTGAGGTAACTCCATGACGATCCCCGTCTCCGACGAGCTGTTCGCCCCGGTCTCCCCCGGGGTGGAGCTGTGCTACCAGACCTTCGGGTCCCCCGACGGGGATCCGTTGGTCCTGGTGATGGGTCTGGGTGGGCCGATGACCTGGTGGGACCCCGACTGGTGCCGGATGCTGGCCGAGGCCGGCTTCCACGTGGTCCGCTTCGACAACCGCGACACCGGGCGCTCGAGCCGGATGAAGGGCCGCACGACCCGTCGCGGCCTCGTCCAGGCCTTCCTCGGGCGCGGCACCCGGCCGCCGTACACCCTCGAGGACATGGCCGACGACGCGTTCGGGCTGATGGACCACCTCGGCTGGGAGACCGCGCACGTCTGCGGGGTCTCCATGGGCGGGATGATCGTGCAGACGATGGCCCTGCGGCAGCCCGCGCGGGTGCGCTCGATGGTCTCGATCATGTCCACCGTGGGCCGTCGCACCGTCGGGTGGCAGCACCCGTCGCTGCTCCCCCAGCTGATCGGCACCCGCGGCGCCGGCCGGGAGGCGTACGTCGCGTCGTCGGCGCAGATGTGGAAGCTGATCGGCTCCCCCGGCTACCCGCAGACCGACGAGCAGGTGCGCGCCCGGGCCGAGGAGACCTTCGACCGCGGCGTCTCGGCCAGCGGTGTGATGCGCCAGATGCTGGCCATCCTCAACCAGCCCGACCGCTCCCGGGCCCTGGCCTCGCTCCGGATCCCGGCCGCGGTCATCCACGGTGCCGCGGACAAGATGGTGCACATCTCCGGTGGCCGCGCCACCGCCCGTGCCATCCCCGGCGCCGAGCTCGTCGTCCTCGACGGGATGGGGCACGACACGCCGGCCGAGCTGTTCGGCACCTTCACCGAGGTGCTGCGTCGCACCGCCGATCGGGCCCGGTTAACCTCTCCGGCGTGAGCGACGCGCCCGACTTCGAGTACTCCGACCTCCTGCCCACGGGGCCCGACGAGACGCCGTACCGGCTGATCACCACCGAGGGGGTCTCGACCCTCGAGGTCGACGGCCGCACCTTCCTCGAGGTGGAGCCCGAGGCGCTGCGCCGGCTGACCGCGGAGGCCATGCACGACATCGCGCACTACCTGCGGCCCGCCCACCTCGCGCAGCTGCGCCGGATCATCGACGACCCCGAGGCGTCGGGCAACGACCGCTTCGTGGCCACCGACCTGCTCAAGAACGTCAACATCTCCGCCGGCGGCGTGCTCCCGATGTGCCAGGACACCGGCACCGCCATCGTGATGGGCAAGAAGTCCGAGGGCGTGCTGACCGGCATCGAGGACGGCGAGGCCATCAGCCGCGGCGTGCTCGACGCCTACACCACGCTCAACCTGCGCTACTCCCAGCTCGCGCCGCTGACCACCTGGGAGGAGAAGAACACCGGCACCAACCTGCCCGCGCAGATCGAGATCTACTCCACCCCGCAGACCAGCGGGAAGCCGGAGTACAAGTTCCTGTTCATGGCCAAGGGCGGCGGCTCGGCCAACAAGTCCTTCCTGTTCCAGGAGACCAAGGCCGTCCTGAACCCCACGCGGATGCGGGAGTTCCTCGACGAGAAGATCCGCTCGCTCGGGACGGCCGCGTGCCCGCCGTACCACCTGGCCATCGTGATCGGCGGCACCAGCGCGGAGTTCGCGCTCAAGACCGCGAAGTACGCCTCCGCGCACTACCTCGACAACCTGCCCACCTCCGGGTCGATGGCCGCCCACGGCTTCCGCGACCTCGAGCTGGAGGAGGAGGTCTTCGAGCTGACCCAGTCCTTCGGGATCGGCGCGCAGTTCGGCGGCAAGTACTTCTGCCACGACGTGCGCGTGGTCCGGCTGCCCCGGCACGGCGCCTCCTGCCCGGTCGCGATCGCGGTCTCGTGCTCGGCCGACCGCCAGGCGCTGGGCAAGATCACCGCCGAGGGCGTCTTCCTGGAGCAGCTCGAGACGGACCCCGCGTCGTACCTCCCCGAGACCGAGCTGGAGGAGGGCGACGTCGTCGCGATCGACCTCAACCGGCCGATGGACGACATCCTCGCCGAGCTGACGAAGCACCCGGTCAAGACCCGGCTCTCCCTCACCGGCCCGCTCGTGGTCGCCCGCGACATCGCCCACGCCAAGATCAAGGAGCGCCTGGACGCCGGCGAGGAGATGCCCGACTACCTCCGCGACCACGCCGTCTACTACGCCGGCCCGGCCAAGACTCCCGAGGGCTACGCCTCGGGCTCCTTCGGCCCCACGACCGCCGGGCGGATGGACTCCTACGTCGAGCAGTTCCAGGCCGCGGGCGGCTCCAAGGTGATGCTGGCCAAGGGCAACCGCTCCCAGGTCGTCACCCGGGCCTGCGAGGCCCACGGCGGGTTCTACCTCGGCTCGATCGGCGGCCCGGCCGCCCGCCTGGCCCAGGACTGCATCAAGTCCGTCGACGTGCTGGAGTACGCCGAGCTGGGCATGGAGGCGGTCTGGAAGATCGAGGTCGAGGACTTCCCGGCCTTCATCGTGGTCGACGACAAGGGCAACGACTTCTTCACCGACCCCGGTGGCACCGTGACCGTCCCGATCACGGGCCTCCGGGTGCGCTCGGCGGAGTAGCGCTCCTCGTCGTCTCGGCGTTCCTGGTCGTCCCTAGTTGTCGAGGTCGCGGCCCACGTGGGGGTCGCGGTGCTCCTCGGGCTTCACGTAGTCGTCGTTGTCGTGACGGTCGCTCTCGCCCGTGCGGGCGTTGGGGCCCTGACGGCCTTCCTGCACGCCGTCCTCCGGGGCGCCCGCGACCGACTGGTCGGGCTGGATCTCCTCGCCCGCGCCCTGCAGGCCGGCTCCGGCGGCTTCTGAGGTCTGACCCTCGTCGTCGCCCGGCTTCTTCTCCACGCTCTCGAACCTCCGTGATCAGTGGTCGGGCGGCGGACACCGCCCCCGCTGAACCTACCCAGGCGACCCAGCCGGGACCCCGGGCGACCGGGTCCTACAGTGCGACGCAGGTCCGACCAGGGCCGACCGGGGCCGACCAGGAGGGCACCATGACCGAGTACGCCGAGGTGGCGCGCGCCGAGTCCGAGCGCGGGGAGCTCGTGCTGCGCCGCCGCAGCAGCCCGCAGGCGGCCGACGTGCTCGAGCTCCGGGTCAACGGGGTCTTCGTGATGGACACCCAGGAGACCTCCTCGGAGGAGGACATGGCCGTCCTGGCCCTCGACCTCGTCGAGCACCCGCGTCGGGTCGTGGTGGGCGGCCTCGGGCTCGGCTTCACCACCCGGCGGGTGCTGGCCGACCCGCGCGTCGAGGAGGTCGTGGTCGTCGAGATCGAGGAGGCGCTGGTCGGCTGGGTGCGCGACGGCACCGTCCCCCACGGCCCCGCGCTGCTGGCCGACCGGCGACTGCGCGTGGTGACCGCCGACGTGGCCACCGCGATCACCGAGGCGCAGGACACGGGGTCGGCGTACGACCTGGTGCTGCTCGACGTCGACAACGGCCCGGGCTACCTGGTCCACGACGTCAACGCCCGGGTCTACCAGCACGACCTGCTCACCGCGACCCGGGCGCTGCTCGCCCCCGGGGGCGCGCTCGTGGTGTGGTCGGCGTCCCGCTCGCCGCAGCTGCTCGCGACGCTGGCCTCGGTCTTCGGGTCGGCCGAGGAGCTGGTGCGCCCGGTGGGGCTGCAGGGCCGTGACGAGGAGTACCTGCTCTACCTCGCCCGGGCGTGACTAACCTGACGGGCATGGCGCAGGAGACGACCCCGACCCGGACCGAGCACGACAGCATGGGTGACGTCGAGGTCCCCCGCGACGCCCTGTGGCGGGCCCAGACCCAGCGCGCGGTCGAGAACTTCCCGATCAGCGGCAGCACCCTGGAGCCCGCCCACCTGGTCGCGATGGCGCGCGTGAAGCGGTCCGCCGCCCGGGTCAACGCCGACCTCGGCATCCTCACCCAGGAGCAGGCGCGCGCGATCGCCGAGGCGGCCGAGGCGGTCATCGGCGGCGAGCACCACGACGCCTTCCCCGTCGACGTCTTCCAGACCGGCTCGGGCACCAGCTCGAACATGAACATGAACGAGGTGCTGGCCTCGATCGCGGACCGCGCGGGCACCTCGGTGCACCCCAACGACCACGTCAACGCCAGCCAGTCGAGCAACGACACCTTCCCCACGAGCATCCACGTGGCCGCCGTCGAGGCGACCACCGGCCACCTGGTGCCGGCGCTGGACCACCTCGCGCAGGCCCTGGAGGCCAAGGCCGAGGAGTTCGCCGACGTCGTGAAGTCCGGCCGCACCCACCTGATGGACGCGACCCCGGTGATGCTCGGCCAGGAGTTCGGCGGCTACGCGGCCATCGTGCGGATGGGCATCGAGCGGCTCGAGGCCACCCTGCCCCGGGTCGCCGAGCTGCCCCTGGGTGGCACTGCGGTCGGCACCGGCATCAACACCCCCGACGGGTTCGCAGAGCAGGTCATCGCCGACCTCGCCGAGGCCACCGGGCTGCCCTTCCGCGAGGCGCGCAACCACTTCGAGGCCCAGGGCGGCCAGGACGCGCTGGTCGAGCTCTCGGGCCAGCTGCGCACGATCGCGGTGGGCCTGACCAAGATCTGCAACGACCTGCGCTGGATGTCCTCGGGACCCACGACGGGCCTCGCCGAGATCCACCTCCCCGACCTCCAGCCCGGGTCGAGCATCATGCCGGGCAAGGTCAACCCCGTGCTGCCGGAGGCGACCCTGATGGTGTGCGCCCAGGTGATCGGCAACGACGCCACCGTGGCCGTCGCCGGGGCGAGCGGCAGCTTCGAGCTGAACGTGATGATGCCGGTGATGGCCCGCAACCTGCTGGAGTCGATCCGGCTGCTGGCCTCGGTGACGCCGCTGCTCGCCGACCGCTGCATCAGCGGGATCACCGCGGAGCAGGAGCGCCTGCTGGCGTACGCCGAGTCCTCCCCCTCGGTCGTCACGCCGCTGAACAAGCACCTCGGCTACGAGGAGGCCGCGAAGGTCGCCAAGGGGGCGCTGAAGGAGGGCCGCACCATCCGCGAGCAGGTCCTCGCGATGGGGTACGTCGAGCGCGGCGTCCTCACCGAGGAGGAGCTGGACGCCGCGCTCGACGTCCGGAGCATGACCGGCCGCTGAGCCGGCGGGTCCTCAGAGCCCGGCGAGCAGCTTCCTCATCTCCCGGATCTCCGCGGTCTGGCTCTGCCGGATCGAGGCGGCCAGCTTCGTGGCGTCCTGGTTGGCGCCGTCGCTCAGCTCCTTCCTCGCCATCGCCACGGCCCCGGTGTGGTGCTCGACCATCTGGGTCAGGAACAGCCGGTCGAAGGCGGTGCCCCGAGCACGGTCCAGGGCGCGCATGTCGGAGCCGGACATCATGCCGCCCATCGCGCCGCCGGCCGTGCCGGAGGAGGACGGGACCTTCTCGTCCCAGTCGCGCAGCCAGGACGACATCTCCCGGATCTCCGGACCCTGGGCCGCCTCGATCTTCGAGGCCAGGGCCCGGACCTGCGGACCGGCGTCGTGGGTGGCGGCCATCCTCGCCATCTGCACGGCCTGGCGGTGGTGCGGGATCATCTGCTGGGTGAACGTGACGTCGGCGGCGGTGTGGCTGCTGGAGCCGCAGGCGGCGAGCAGGGCGACCAGGACGACGGCGAGGGCGGCCAGGGGCGCGCGCAGGGGTGTGGCGGGGGTCTTCACGGTGTTCTCCTAGGACGGGGTGTGGGCGTGCGGGTGCTGCGAGGGGTGCGAGGGCGCACTCCTCCTCAGCAGCGGCAGACCGACAACGTCCACAGGTCGGGCGGGTCCGGGGGCCGGGCCCGGAGCGGCGCCAGGAGACGCAGGCGCCGGCCGGCGACCACCCGCCACCCGGTGCCTCCCGTGCGCAGGGCGAGGACCACCAGCAGCAGGAGCAGCCCCAGGACGGCGACGCAGGAGCCCATGCCGGGCATGCCCGTCGCCCCGTGGTCGTCGGCTGTGGGCGCCCGCGCGGCCGCCCGGGCGGGCGCGAGGACCGACGTCGCGGCCGTCGCGGTGGTCCCCGTCATCGAGGTCATCGAGGTCATCGGGGTCCCCGGGTCCATCGACCCGTGCGAGGCCAACCCGTGCATGGCCAGCAGGCCCGCCAGCACGACGAACGCCGCCCAGGCGCCGACCGTGGAGGTCGGACCGGACGGCGTACGGCTCATGGGAGCAGGCTAGGGCTCAGTACCAACCGTGGCCGAGCTTGAACGACTCCGCCGCGCAGGCGCTGCCGTAGCGCGCCTTGACGTACCCCAGGCCCCACTTGATCTGGGTCACCGGGTTGTTGGCCCAGTCCGGACCGGCCGAGGCCATCTTGGACCCGGGCAGCGCCTGCGGGATGCCGTACGCCGACGACGAGGGGTTGTCGGCGTGCACGTCCCAGTCGGACTCCCCGACCCACAGGCTGTCCAGGCAGGAGAACTGCGAGGCGTCCATGCCGAACTGCGGCAGCAGCGACTTGGCGATGGTGCGGGGGTCGGCCGTGGAGAGGTCGCGGGTGTGGGTCGCGGACCGGCCGGCACCGCCGGCGAGGGCACGCTTCTTGGCCGGGACGACCGCGGGACGGCGCTCCTCGGACCGCGACACGCGCTGCTGGCGCTCGCGCAGCTCCGCGGCACCGAGCTGCTGCACGGCCGAGGTGGGCTGGCTCGCCGCGGCGGCGGTGGCCGGGGCGCCGGCGGACGCGGGGCCGGTCAGGACGCCGGCGGAGACGGCGACGCCGGTGGCGGCGACCGCGGTCCCGGACAGGAGCAGTGCTCCTCGCAGGCCCTGGCGGCGCAGCCAGTGGGGGTGGCGCAAGCGGCTCTCGGGCGCGCTGCGGTGCTTGGCGACGTGGTGCTTCGACACGTGAGGTAACCCAGACGGTGGAGGACATGGACGTCAGCCACGCTCATGGAACACGCACACGGTGCCGAGACCCGTGCGGAGCGGGCGGGGGAAGGTCCCCACCACAACACCCTTCGGGGTCGAGTTTCAAGTTCAACGACCTGGTCAGCGCCGTGATGCCCGCCACCTGGTGGCCCGGAGCCGCCTCAGGAGCCACAGCGGTCACGGGCACCACGGGCGCCCCAGGGATCACATCGTGACGTGCTCCAGCATCTCGGTCACCAGCGCCGCGATCGGCGACCGCTCGCTCCGGGTCAGGGTGACGTGGGCGAAGAGCGGGTGCCCCTTGAGCCGGTCGACCACCGCGACGATGCCGTCGTGGCGACCCACCCGCAGGTTGTCGCGCTGGGCGACGTCGTGGGTGAGCACGACCTTGGAGTTGGCGCCCATCCGCGAGAGCACGGTGAGCAGCACGTTGCGCTCCAGGGACTGCGCCTCGTCGACGATCACGAACGCGTCGTGGAGCGACCGGCCCCGGATGTGGGTCAGCGGCAGCACCTCGAGCATGCCCCGGTCGAGCACCTCCTCGACCACGTCGGGCGTCGTCACCGCACCGAGGGTGTCGAAGACCGCCTGACCCCAGGGCGACATCTTCTCCGACTCGTTGCCGGGCAGGTAGCCGAGCTCCTGGCCCCCGACCGCGAACAGGGGCCGGAACACCACGACCTTCTTGTGCTGCCGCCGCTCGAGCACGGTCTCCAGACCGGCGCACAGCGCCAGCGCCGACTTGCCCGTGCCGGCCCGGCCGCCCAGGGAGACGATGCCGACCTCGGGGTCCAGGAGCAGGTCGAGCGCGATCCGCTGCTCGGCCGAGCGACCGTGGATGCCGAACGCCTCGCGGTCCCCGCGCACGAGGTGGACCCGCTTGTCCGCGTGCACCCGGCCCAGCGCGCTGCCGCGCTCCGACATCAGGACCAGGCCGGTGTGGCAGGGCAGGTCGCGGGCCTCGTCGAGCTCGAGCACGTGGTCGTCGTACAGCTCGTCGAGGTCCTGGCCGGTGACGTCGACCTCGGTCATGCCGGTCCAGCCGGCGTCGGACTCGTGGATCTGCTCGGAGTGGTACTCCGCCGCGTCCAGGCCGACGGCCGAGGCCTTGATCCGCAGGGGCAGGTCCTTGGAGACGAGCGTGACCCGGTGGCCCTCCTGCGCCAGGTTGAAGGCCACGGCCAGGATCCGCGTGTCGTTGTCGCCGAGCCGGAAGCCCGAGGGCAGCGACTGGGCGTCGGTGTGGTTGAGCTCGACCCGCAGCGTGCCGCCCGCCTCCCCCACCGGGACCGGGGTGTCGAGACGGCCGTGCTCGACGCGCAGCGCGTCGAGCATCCGCAGCGCGGAGCGCGCGAAGTAGCCGAGCTCGGGGTGGTGCCGCTTGCCCTCCAGCTCGGTGATGACCACCACGGGGAGCACGACCTCGTGCTCCTCGAAGCGGCGGATCGCCGCCGGGTCGGCGAGCAGGACCGAGGTGTCGAGGACGTAGGTGCGCCGGGCACCGACCTCCCCGGGGACCTCGTCGTGCTGGGTGCCGGTCCGGTCCTGCTGGGCGGCCGTGTGCGTCGCTGGTGCCACGTGGATCCCCTTGTGACCGTGCGCGCACTCAGCGCCCGGTCCGTTAGCTGGTGTGCTCGGACCGGGAACGGCGCCGGGGGTCAGAGTGCTGACCTCCGGTGGTGCAGTGGTCGTGATCTCTCACGAGCTTCGCCCTCCTGGTATCCGTCCGCTTCCCCGCGGACCGACACCGGCAACGTACGACTGCGCCACGAGCCGTCGGGGGCGACACGCCAGGACGTCGTGTGAACGTCGTGTGTCGTGCGGGAGGGGGTCGCCCCGGGCGACCTGCCCTCGGAGGGCTCAGGCACCGAAGCGGCGCTCGCGCTCGGCGTACGCCCGGACGGCGCGGAGGAAGTCCACGCGCCGGAAGTCGGGCCAGTAGGCCTCGCAGAAGTAGAACTCGCTCTGGGCGCTCTGCCACAGCAGGAAGCCGCCCAGGCGCTGCTCGCCGCTGGTGCGGATCACCAGGTCGGGGTCGGGCTGGCCCTTGGTGTAGAGGTGCTCGGCGATGTGCTCGACGTCGAGGGCCTCGGCGAGGTCCTCCAGGCTGGTCCCGCGGGCCGCGTGCTCGTGCAGCAGCGAGCGGACGGCGTCGGCGATCTCGCGGCGACCGCCGTACCCCACGGCGATGTTGACCAGGAGCCCGTCGACGTCGCGGGTGGCCTCCTCGGCCTCCTTCAGCCGCGCGGCCACGGTCGGGGGCAGCAGGTCCAGCGCCCCCACGGGGTGCAGCCGCCAGCGCCCCTCCGACGCCAACGTCTCCACGGCGTCGCCGATGATCCCGAGCAGGGGCTCGAGCTCCGCGGCGGGCCGGTTGAGGTTGTCGGTGGAGAGCAGCCACAGCGTCACCACCTCGACGCCGATCTCCTCGCACCAGCCGAGCAGCGGCTCGATGTTGGCCGCCCCCGCACGATGCCCTTGGGCGGTGTCGGTGCCCACGGCGCGCGCCCAGCGGCGGTTGCCGTCGAGCATCACGCCGACGTGCTTGGGGACGCGGTCGTGGTCGAGGCGTCGGGCGACCCGGGCCTCGTACGCCGGGTAGAGCACCCGCCGCGCCGCTCGTCTCCAGTCCGCCACGACAGGCGACTGTACTCGCGCCGGGTCCCTGTGATCCCTCCCTCAGAGTTTCCGGCGGTTCGCCGTGGACGCGTACCTTGTCCCCCATGGCCCCAGACCAGCCCCTGCCCTCGCGCGGCTCCCGCGGCCGCGTGCCCGAGCGGGCGGCAGAGCGCCTCAGCGAGGGCGTCGAACGCGTCTCCGAGCGGGTCCGCGAGGTCAAGCAGGACGTCAAGCCGAAGCTGCGCGGCTGGCTGCACGCCGGCACCTCGCCGCTCGCGCTGGCCGCCGGCATCGTGCTGATCTGCCTGTCCCCGAACACCCTGACCCGCATCGGGTCGGCGGTCTTCGCCGCGACCGCGCTGCTGCTCTTCACCGTCTCGGCGATCTACCACCGCGGCACCTGGTCACCGCGCACGTGGGCCTTCCTGCGGCGCTTCGACCACTCCAACATCTTCTTGCTGATCGCCGGCTCCTACACCCCCTTCACGCTGATCCTGCTGCGCGGCTCCGAGCGCGTCGGGCTGCTGACGGTGGTGTGGACCGGCGCGATCCTGGGCGTGCTGTTCCGGATCTTCTGGACCGACGCGCCCCGCTGGATCTACACCCCGATCTACGCCGCTCTCGGCTGGGTGGCGATCTTCTACGCGGGCGACTTCGCCTCGGGCGGCACCGCGGTGATCACCCTGATCGCGGTGGGCGGCGGGCTCTACACCCTGGGCGGGCTGGTCTACGGCCTGAAGCGGCCCGACCCGTTCCCGACCTGGTTCGGCTTCCACGAGGTCTTCCACACCCTGACGATCGCGGCCTTCACCTGCCACTACATCGCCGCCAGCATCGCGACCTACCAGCTGCGCTGACCGCGCCCGTCCGCACGCCGTTCCGCGAGGACCCGCGCGCACAGCAGGGCCAGCAGGCCGAGCACCGTCGCGGCTCCGACCACGAGCAGGACGTCCTGGGCCCGCTCGAGGCCGCTGGACACCGGGCGCCCGGCGTCGAGCGCGTCGAAGGTGCGTCCCCACAGGACGGCGTACGTCGCCAGGGCCGCGAGGAGGACGACCCCCAGGACCACGGCACCCCACCTCACCGCTCGCGGCTGACGCGTCACGACGAGGAGCACGCAGCTCACCAGGGCGAGCACGGGGACACCCGGCAGGGCCAGGCCGACCAGGGCGTCCGCGACAGAGCTCACCCGTGGAACGTAGCGGACCCGCCCGTCCGCGGCGCGGTGGACCGCCGCAGGGAACCGGACGCCGCGCACGGCCGTCCCAGGTGACGTGGCCAGGACCGGAGATCGTCGCTCCCTCACCGTGCTCCCCCGGCGCGCGGTGGCCGGGCTCGCGCTGCTCCTCGGCACGAGCGCCTGCTCGGCCAGGCTCGACCAGGCCTGCACGCTGATGGGCGGCAGCAGCGCTCTCAGCATCGCGGTGGCCCCGACGCTCCGGGCGTCGCTGACCTCGCTCCGGCTCGAGCTGTGCCAGGGCGACCGCTGCGGCCGCACGAGCATCCCGGCGACGCCGCAGGATCCGGGCGAGACCTCGTCGTTCGTCGCCCTCGACGGCCTCGGGGACGGGTGGGACCCGGACGCCACGTCGCGCCTCGAGGTCCGCGGGGTGGCGGTCGACGGGACCGTCGTCGTGCGCCGGACCGAGAGGTTCGAGTTCGACCACTTCTACCCCAACGGCCGCGAGTGCGACGTCACGCCGTACCTCACCCACCACACCCGGCTGACCGATCGGGACCGGGTCGGCTGAGGATGCTCGGCCCGCCCTCACAGGCCGGAGCATGCCACATCCTGGTCTTGTATTCGAACACCTGTTCGACGTAGGATCAGGGCATGCCCGGGTCCCCACGTCCGACGACGGCCCGCACCGCGGAGCTGCTCGCGCTGGTGGACGCGGGCGTGACCGAGAGTCGTCGCGTCGAGGCCCGGCGTGCCGAGCACGTCCTGGCCTGGGTCGAGGCCCACGCCCTC
Organism: Nocardioides korecus; assembly: GCF_054778395.1. NCBI lineage: Bacteria > Bacillati > Actinomycetota > Actinomycetes > Propionibacteriales > Nocardioidaceae > Nocardioides > Nocardioides korecus. The sequence continues at coordinate 71,454 of NZ_BAAGZO010000004.1, forward strand.
GACGCCGGTGACCCGACGCAGGCTGGCTTGCTGGACTCCCCCGGTGTCGGCACCCTGTCGCTGGGGGCGGCCGAGATCCACGCCGAGCCCTTCTGCGACACTGAGCTCGCCGTGGTCCTGCGGGTCCACCCGCTGGCCGCACGGGCCCTGATGTCCGACGTCGTCGACCTCGCGCGCCGGCTCCCGAGGACCTGGTCGACGCTGCTCGGCGGCGACCTCGAGCTGTGGGTGGCCCGCAAGATCGCGTCCGCCACCCGGCCGCTGGACGCCCGTGGGGCCGCCGAGGTCGACGCGGCCCTGGCCCCGGCGCTGGCCACCCTGCCGACGGGCCGGCTGCTCGACCTCGCCGCGGCCCGGGCGGTCGAGGCCGCCCCGGAGGCCGCCGACGTACGGGCGGCCGAGCGCCGCACCCGGCAGGGGGTCTGGCTCACCCGACCGACGGCAACGGGGAGCACGGCCTGCAGACCCTGGTCGCCCGTGGCCCCGTCCAGGCCGTGCGCCAGACCTGGGCCACGCTGGACCACCTCGCCCACCTGCTCGCCACGCACGGCTGCCCCGACGTCGCGTCCACCGCTCCGGACGGGGCACCACCCACGCTCGAGCAGCTCCGCGGCGAGGCCCTCGGGCTGCTGGCCAACCCGCTGGCAGCGCTCAAGCTGATGGTCGGCTCCGGCGAGCACGACCACCCGGAGGTCGTGGCGGCCGCCATCCGGGACGCCCCGCCGGCCAGCACCCGCCCGCGGGCCGTCGCCCACGTCCACCTCTCGCCGTCGCTGCTCGACGAGGCAGGAGCCGGCTCCCGGGTCGCGCGCGCCGAGGAGCTCGGCGCCCTGACCCGCGCCCAGCTCGTGGACCTCCTCGGCCACCACCACGTCACCCTGCGTCCGGTCATCGACCTGGCCGACGACGTGGCCGCCGACTGCTACGAGGTGCCGGCCCGGGTCGCCGAGCGGGTGCACCTCCTGCGCCCCGCCGACGTGTTCCCCCACTCCAGCGGTCGCTCCCGGCTCACCGATCTCGACCACGCCGAGCCGTACCGCCCCCACGGACCACCCCGGCAGACCCGGGTGTCCAACCTGGCCCACGTCGGACGCACCGCCCACCGCGCCAAGACCCACCACCCCGGCTGGCGGCTGCGACTCGATGACGGCCGAGCCGTCTGGACCACCCCGCACGGCTACGTCCTGGTCACCGACGGCCGGGGCACGCACCGCCTGGGGCCGCCGGGGGTGAGCCGCCCCAGCAGCGGCGTCGCCGAGCGACACGTGCTCGACCTGGTGTGGCAGCAGACCGCCTGAGCGGAGGGTCCACCGGTCGGCGGGACGAGTCCGGCTCCTGTCAGGTCGGGGCCACTAGCGTCCGGGGCCTCCTCGGGCGCTCTCACCGTGCCCGTCCCCCGACCGCCCAGGAGCGCCATGAGCACGCCCGCCCCCGCGTCCACCCACGACCACCGCACCCTCCGGTCCGCCGCGGTCAAGGTCCCCGCCGTCACCGCGATGTTCTGGCTGGTCAAGATCCTGACCACCGGCATGGGCGAGGCGGCCTCCGACTGGCTGGTCTCGATCAGCATCGTGCTGCCGGTCCTGATCGGCCTGGGCGGTCTCGCCTTCACGTTGCGCCGCCAGCTCCGTGCCCCGGCGTACGACGCGGTGACCTACTGGTCGGCCGTGGCGATGGTCGCGGTCTTCGGCACCGTCGCGGCCGACGCCGTCCACGTGATCGGGATCCCGCTCCAGCTCACCACGGCCGGGTACGCCGTCGCCGTGGCCGTCATCCTCGTCTGGTGGCACCGCAGCGAGGGCACCCTGTCGGTGCACAGCGTGGTCGGCGGTCGTCGCGAGCTCTTCTACTGGGCCACGGTGCTGGCCACCTTCGCGCTCGGCACCGCGGCCGGTGACCTGACCGCGTTCGCCTTCCACCTGGGGTACCTGTGGTCCGCGGTCCTGTTCGGCGCCGCCATCCTGATCCCGTGGGGGCTCCACCGCGTCCGCGTCCTGGGCGAGGTCGGCGCGTTCTGGACCGCCTACGTCCTGACCCGCCCCCTGGGCGCCTCGGTGGCCGACTGGCTGGGCAAGGCCAAGCTCGGCGGGCTGGGGTACGGCGACGGCGTGGTCACCCTGGTCTCGCTTGTGCTGATCGCCGCGCTCGTGGGCTGGGTCGCCCGCAGCGAGCGGACGGCCTAGCCCCCGGGCCGCACGATCGGGAACAGGATCGTGTCGCGGATCCCGAGCCCGGTCAGGTTCATCACCAGCCGGTCGATGCCCAGGCCCATGCCGCCGGTGGGTGGCATGCCGTACTCCAGGGCCTGCAGGAAGTCCTCGTCCACCTGCATCGCCTCGGGGTCGCCGGCCGCGGCCAGCAGCGACTGCTGGACCAGCCGGCGACGCTGCTCGGTGGGGTCGACGAGCTCGCTGTACGCCGTGCCCTGCTCGGAACCGAACATGACCAGGTCCCACTTCTCGGCCAGCCGCGGATCGTGCCGGTGCTCGCGCGTGAGCGGGGCGTTCTCCTTGGGGAAGTCGGTGTAGAAGACCGGCGTGGTCGTGGTGGCCTCGCACAGGTCGCCGTAGATGCCCTCGAGCACCGTCCCCCACGGCGTATGCCGGTCCAGCTCGAGCCCGATCCGGGCGGCGTGGGCCAGCAGCGCCTCCCGGGGGGTGTCGGCGGTGACCTCCTCGCCCAGGGCCCGCGAGACCGCCTCGCACACGGTCAGCACCGGCCACTCACCGGACAGGTCGACCTCGGTGACGCGCCCGTCGGCGCCGACGCGGCGGGCCATCGGTGACCCGTGCACGGCGGTGGCGGCCTCCTGGATCACCTGCTGGGTGAGCACCCGCATGCTGTCGTAGTCCTGGTAGGTCGCGTAGACCTCCAGCGAGGTGAACTCCGGGTTGTGCTTGAAGTCCGCGCCCTCGTTGCGGAACTGCCGCCCGATCTCGAAGACCTGCTCCAGCCCGCCGACCACCAGCCGCTTGAGGTGCAGCTCGGTGGCGATGCGGAGGTAGACGTCGAGGTCGTAGGCATTGACGTGGGTCTCGAAGGGACGGGCGTTCGCGCCGCCGTGCACCTGCTGGAGCACGGGGGTCTCGACCTCCATGAACCCGCGGGCGTGCAACGAGTCGCGGACGCTGCGCACCACGGCGGCGCGCAGCCGGGCCACGTCGCGGGCCTCGGGGCGCACGATCAGGTCGACGTAGCGCTGCCGCACGCGCGCCTCGGGGTCGGTCAGGCCGCGGTGCTTGTCGGGCAGCGGGCGCAGCGACTTGCTGGTCAGCACCAGCTCGCGCGCGCAGACCGACAGCTCGCCGCGCCGGGTGGTGAGGACCTCACCGGTGACCGAGACCTGGTCGCCGAGGTCGAGGACCTGCCACAGCCGGTGCCCCTCCTGCCCCAGCACCCGGGCGTCGACCATCACCTGGAGGTCGCCGGACCCGTCGCGCAGGGTCGCGAAGCCCAGCCCGCCGAGGTCGCGCTTGAGCATCAGCCGCCCCGCGATGCTGACCTCGGTGCCGGAGCGGGTGTCGGGCGCCAGGCCCGGCAGCAGCGTGCAGCCGAGCGCGCGCACCTGGGCCAGCGTGTGCGTGCGGGGCGCCCCGACCGGGTAGGGGTCGATGCCCTCGGCACGCAGGCGGTCCAGCTTGGCCCGCCGCACCCGCACCTGCTCGGGCAGCCGCTGGCCGGCCAGCGCCTCCTCGAGGGCGTCGGGCGGGGGCGGGACGAGCGCGAGCACCTGCTCGGCGTGCTCGCGGGTGGCCCGGTCGAAGGTCTCGTCGCCCTCGGCGCGGCGCAGCATCCGGGCCAGCGACGGCTTGGTCAGGAATCCCTCGGCACTGCCGGCGGCGGTGCCGACGCGCGGCAGGTCGGAGGTGTACTCGAAGAGCACGAAGCGCGACTGCCAGGCCGGCTGGTACTTCGCGTTGGCGCGGTAGAGCGACTCCAGCTGCCACGAGCGGCTGGCGAGCACCAGCCCGCGGCGCCACAGCCGGGCGATCGGCCCCGCCCCGATCTCGGCGCCGCGCTCGAAGGCCTCGCGGAACATCGCGAAGTTCAGCGACACCGGGCCTACCCCCAGCCTCGCCGAGTGCTCGGCCAGGGAGGCCACCATCAGCTCGATCAGGCCGTTGTCGGCCGCCGGGTCGCGCCGCATCAGGTCCAGGGAGAGCCCCGTGCGGCCCCACGGCACGAAGCTGAGGAACCCGCGCAGGCGTCCGGTGGCGTCGTACGCCCTGACCATCACGCACTGGCCGTCGACGAGGTCGCCCAGGCGCCCCAGGGCCATCGAGAAGCCGCGCTCGTCGCCGCCGTCGCCGCGCCAGTGCCCGGCGGCCTCGCCGAGGACGGCGAAGTCCTCGCCGGTCAGCGCCTCGTGGCGCTGCACCACGGTGGTGTAGCCGCGACGCTGCAGCCGGCTCACCGACTGCCGCACGGCCTTGAGGCCGGGCCCGTTGAGCGAGAAGGTGCCGAGGTCGAGGATCGCCTCGTCGCCGATGTCGAGGGCGGTCAGCCCGGCCCGGACGTACGCCGCCGCACCGGTCTCCCCCGCCCCCATCACCGCGACCGACACACCGGCGTGGCGGGCCTCGCGCCGCCAGGCCACGATGGCGTCGTCCCAGTGCCGGGGGTCGCCCACCGGGTTGCCGGAGGCCAGGCTGACCGACCCGATCACGCGGTGCGAGACCCCGGCCCGGGCGGTGGCGACGTCGCCGGTGTCCCAGACCACGGCCTTGTCACGCCGGGTCGCGAAGTAGCTCAGCGAGTCGTGCTCGCCGAAGTCGCGGACCATGGCCAGCACCCGCGCCTCGTCCTCGAGCGTCGGGGTGGAGAGCTGACGGGGCGCCCGGAAGAGCACCGCCGCGGACCACAGCAGCACCGCGGCCCCGGACATGCCGATGAACAGCCGGACCACCAGCGGGGCCCGGGCGTCGGTCAGCAGCCCCTCGCGGCCGATGTCGGCGAGCAGCCGTGAGAGCGTGTAGACGGCCGCATCAGCCGGGCCGTCGCTGGTACCGACCCACAGCACCAGGCCCACCCCCACGGCCAGGACCGCGCCGCCCGCGACCAGGAGGACGGCCAGGGCGCGGCGGAAGTTGCCGGGCACGCGTCGCACCGACCACTGCTTGCGGAAGCGCAGCATCACCACCATCGCGGCGCCCGCCAGGACCAGCCCGACCGCCTCGGGCACGGTGCCCCGGCCGGTGGCCAGGTCGACGGCCCGCGCCACCTCGGGGAAGCCGAGCCACCAGAGCATCACCAGCCACCAGGCGGCCCTCAGCCGGCGGCGCAGGCCGACGGCCATCACGAACAGCAGCGCCGAGTAGACCAGGGTGGGGACCAGCGGGATGGTCACGGCGCTGATCGGGTCGACCCGCTGCTGCATGTAGTCACGCCACGGGTCGACGACGGCCACCACGAACACGAGACCGGCGAACACGAGCATGAGTGCAGCGCTGCGGTCGGGCCACCGGTCGTCCTTCACGGGCTCCGGGGCGCACGGCGCACCCGACGGACCCCGTGCGACACCCGAGGTCGGCGGTTGCTGGATGACGGTCATGGTCATCCTTCTACCGGTCCCATCCTGACGGGTCCATGACCGCCCCACCCCGAGGCTCCACACTGGGGCCGTGCCCGTCACCCGTCCCCGCGAGCGCGCAGGAGTGCGCGAGGTGGTCGACGCCGTCGCCTTCGTCCTCGCGGGCCTCGCCGTGGCCTGGCTCGCCGTGCTCGTCCCGGTCACCGGCGCCGGCCCGGGCTGGCGGCTCGTGCTGCTGCTGGCGTTCTGGGTGCTGGTGGCCTACCTGCTGCTCCCCCGGCTGCACCGGGTGCTGACCTACGTCTACGTCCCCGACTACTTCATCGGTCGCACGCGCACCAGCGACGGCCTGCTCGGCGACCCCGTCAACCTGGCCCTGCGCGGCACCGAGGACCAGCTGCGGGCCGCGCTGGAGGGGGCGGGGTGGGTGCAGGCCGACGAGGTGACCCTGGCCAGCGGCGCGCGGATCGTGCGGGCGGTGCTGGGACGCCGGAGCTACCCCGAGGCACCGGTCAGCCCGCTGCACCTGTTCGGGCGGGTGCAGGACCTCGCCTTCCAGCAGGAGGTCGACGGCCGCCCCACCAAGCGCCACCACGTGCGGTTCTGGCGCTGCCCCGAGGGCTGGCGCCTCCCCGGGGGGTACGCCGTGGACTGGCTCGCCGCCGGCACCTACGACCGGGCGATCGGCCTCTCGCTGTGGACCTTCCAGGTGACCCACCGGATCGAGCGCGAGACCGACCTCGAGCGCGACCACGTCGTGGCCAGCCTGACCGGCTCGGTGCCCGGGATCGCGGTGCACCGGATCGAGCACTTCTCCAGCGGCTACCACTCGCGCAACGGCGGCGGGGACCGGATCGTGACCGACGGGACCCTGCCGGTGCTCGACCTCTCCGCCCTGCCGGCCGCCCCACCCGAGCGGGGGCCGCACGTGCCGTCCCTGCTGCGCGCACCGGCCCCCACCCTGTTCGGGGGCGCGGTCGCCCTCCTGCGCGGGCTGACGGCCCTGGCCTCGACCGTGGCCACCGCCTTGGGCGCCGACAGCCTGGTCGACGCCGGCGCCTCCACGCTCACGGTCGCGATCACCGTGGCGGTCTTCGCCGTCACCGGCCTGGTCGACGTCGGCCTGGCCGTGGCGGTGGTGCGCGGCCGCGACTGGGCCCGGCTGCTGCTGCTGGCCGACAGCACGCTGCTGATCGGCGACGCCCTGGTCAACGACCTCGCCGGCGGGCCTCGTCCGACCCTGGGAAACGGGCTGCCCGCCGTCACGCTCAGCATCCTGGTGATGCTGGCCCTGAGCAGCGGCCGGGCACGCGCCTACCCCCGCGAGCGGGCCGCCGAGCGCGCGGCCGGCGCCTGACCGGGCGCCCGCTGACGGTCCCGCACTGCTACTGGAGCGTGCTCGCGGCCACCGATCGTGCCGAGATGTCCGTCGAGGCCACCTCGGACCGGGGAGCAGGAACGCCTCGAGGTCTCGGTGGCGATCCTCGAGCACGCCGACTGCCCGGTCGCGGTCGTGCCGCTCTCCTCCTGAGGCGTCCCGACCCGGCGTGCGCCGGTCGCAGCCTCAGCCGCCGGTCACGTCGCCGGTCCACCGCTCAGGTGCCCGGCCGCAGGGGCGCGAGCGGGACCGCCCACCGCAGGCAGGTGCCACCGCCGGGGGGCACCGACAGGGTGAGGGTGCCGCCGTGGCGGAGCGCGCGCTCGCGGAGGTTGGACAGCCCGCTCTCCACCACGTGCTCGGGCAGGCCCACGCCGTTGTCCACCACCTCGACGACCAGCCCGTCCTCGACGGACACCGACACCTCCAGCCGGTCGGCCCGGGCGTGGCGCACCAGGTTGGACAGCGCCTCGGTCAGCACCGCCACCACCTCGGCCGCCAGGTCCGGGGGCACCCGGGTGCGGATCGGGCCCGAGAGCAGCAGACGCGGGCGGGCGCCGAGGCTGTGCGCCGCCCGCTCGACCAGGCGGGTCACCACGGACTGCAGGTCGGCGGCCTCCTCGGCCGTCCCCAGCTCGAAGATCGTCCGCCGGATGTCCTTGATGGTGGCGTCGAGGTCGTCGACCGCCTGCTCCACCCGACGGGTCAGCGCCGGGGACTCCGAGAGCCGCGCCGCGCCCTGGAGGGACAGGCCCACGGCGAACAGGCGCTGGATGACCAGGTCGTGGAGGTCGCGACCGATCCGGTCGCGGTCCTTGAGGACGGCCAGCTGCTGGGCCTGCGCCCGGCTGCGGGCCAGCTGGATGCTCAGCGCGGCCTGCTCGGCGAAGCCGGCCGGCAGTGCGGGGTCGAGCTCGGCGGCGCGGCCGGCCTGGGCGTCGGTCCACCCCAGGCACAGCACCCCGGTCCACCCGGTCGCGGCGGACAGCGGCAGCAGCATCGCCGAGGTCAGGTCCGGCCACCCCGGCACCTGCCGGAGCGCGGTCTGCTGGCGCGGGTCGTCCTGGAGGCGCTCGCGCACCTGCGGCACGCCCGACTCGACGACCTCGCGCGCGACCGAACGGTCCAGCGGGAGCTCGGCCAGCCGCACCAGGTCGACCGTGCCCCCGGAGACGACGCGGAACTGCATCGACGCAGGATCCGGGCCGGACACGACCCACACCACCTCGGCGCCGGCCAGGTCGCGGGCGCGGTCGGCCACGAGCTGGAGGGCGTCCGCGTCGGTGGGCGCGGCCGCGATCAGCGTGGTGATCTCGGCCGTCGCCTCCATCCAGCGCTGGCCGCGCCGGGCCGCGGCGTACAGGGTGGCGTTCTCGACCGCGACGCCGGCCGCGGCGGCGAGCGCGATCACGATGCGCTCGTCCTGCTCGGTGAAGTCGCCGCCGCCCACCTTCTCGGTCAGGTAGAGGTTGCCGAAGACCTGGTCCCGCGTGCGCACGGGCACCCCGAGGAACGAGTGCATCGGCGGGTGGTGCGGCGGGAAGCCGTACGACGCGGGGTGCTCGCCGAGGTCGTGGAGCCGCAGCGGCTCGGGCCGCTCGAAGATCTGGCCGAGCAGCCCGTGACCGGCCGGCAGGTCGCCGATCGAGGCCGAGCGCTCGGGGTCGATCCCCCGGTGCACGAAGGAGCGCAACCGGCGCTCCGGCCCGGGACCGAGCACCCCGAGAGCGGCGTACCTCGCCCCGGCCAGCGTCCGGGCCGCGGCCACGATGCGCTGGAGCAGTCCGTCGAGCGAGAGGTCGGCCCCCATCGTGACGACGGCGTCGAGCAGGAGCTCCCAGCGCGCGACCTCGTCGAGCTGGTCACGGCCGTCCTCGGCGCGCTGGAGGGCCATGGACGCGCCCCCTTCCCGGGGCGGCCCCCGGTCTCCTCCGTCGGACGACCTCACCCTCCCACCGCAGGCCGCTCCGGGCCAAGGTCCGGGGACGCGGAAGTCGGCGGGACCCTCAGAGGGTGGGGTGGCGGGTCGCGAAGATCGCCGCCTGGGTCCGGCTGGCCAGCCCCAGCTTGGCGTAGAGGCTGGAGGTGTAGTTCTTGATCGTCTTCTCCGCCAGGAACATCTCCTCGGCGATCTGGCGGTTGGTCTTGCCCTCGCCGATCAGGCCCAGGATGCGGCGCTCCTGCGGGGTGAGGGCCTCCACCGCCGGGTCGGTCTCGGGGCCGCGCCGGAGCCGGTCGAGGACCTGGGCGGTCACGGCGGGGTCGAGCAGCGACTGCCCGGCGGCGACCCGACGCACCGTGTCGACGAGGTCGTGGCCGCGGACCTGCTTCAGGACGTAGCCCGAGGCGCCGGCCATGATGGCGGAGAACAGCGCCTCGTCGTCGTCGTACGACGTCAGGATCAGCGCCGCGATCCTGGGCTCGCGCGACCGGACCTCACGGCAGACCTCCACCCCCGAGCCGTCCGGCAGCCGGCCGTCGAGGATGGCCACGTCCACGCGCAGGGCGGGGATCCTGCGAGCCGCCTCGGCGGCGAGGCCGGACTCTCCCACGACCACGATGTCGCCCTCGCTCTCGAGCAGGTCGCGGATCCCGCGGCGCACGATCTCGTGGTCGTCGAGCAGGTAGACGCGGATCGGAGAGGGCGTGACGTCGTCCATGGGCCGACGATAGGCGGTCGGGGGCCCGGAGGGGACCTGTCGCTGGTCCCGGCGACGCGGGACCGCCGGCCCCCGGACGCACGAGGACCCCGTGCCGCCGGCACGGGGTCCCCACGGTCTCCCGGACGGGCCGGGCGCGACTCTCGATCAGCTCTTGAAGGCGTCCTTGACGTTCTCGCCGGCCTGCTTGACGTTGGACTTGCCCTGCTCGGCCTTGCCCTCCGCCTTGAGCTCGTCGTCGTTGGTCACGTTGCCGACGACCTCCTTGGCCTTGCCCTTGAGCTCCTCGGCCTTGTTCGAGGCCTTGTCTGCGATACCCATGGTGGTTCCTCTCGGTTGGGGATTGTCTACCAGTCTTGTGGACCCACCCAACTCCGTGGGTGATGTCCACGAGAACGCTCGGGAAAGAGCTCCCGACGTCGTCCTCAGCGCACCCGTGGAAGGCTGCGGGACAGGGAGGCGACCTTGAGCTGCACGCTGCAGCGCAGGTCGTCGCGCTCGAGCACCTGGGCCAGCTGCGCCGAGACCAGGTCGGCCTGGCGGGCCAGCAGGGCCAGGTCGGCCTCGGGCTCGATGGTGGCGGTGAGACGGGCGACCAGCTGGCCGCGGTCGCGGACCACGACACCACGGGCGCTGCGCACCCCGAGGGTGTCGGAGAAGGCGTCCGCCGCGGCGCCGGCGACCTTCGAGGCGTTCACGTCGAGGCGACCGCCCGAGCCGGAGCCGCGCAGGTGGAGCCGCGCGACGTTCTGGCGGTTGAGGTGCGCCGCGATCCAGCGCAGGCCCAGCAGGACCAGGAGCACGCCGACCACGGCGCTGGCCCAGGGCCACCAGGCCTGGCCCACCAGGTCGGTGGCCGAGCTGGTGCGCAGGGTGCCGGTGACCGGGCCGCGACCGCTCCAGGTCCAGAGCGCACCAGCGCCCAGGGCGATCAGCAGCAGGGCCACCAGCAGGGTGACGACACGGTCGATGGCGAAGGTGAGTCGGCTCATCATGAGAGGTCCTCGTTCCGGATGTAGACCTTGGTGCGCGGGGTGTTCTCCACGGCGTCGAGGCTGGCGGCCAGGCGCTGCTCGAGGTCCTTGGCGATCTCGACGTTGCGGTCCTTGCTCGCCACGGTCGTGGCGCGGACCTTCATCGAGCGCGACGTGGCGTCGACGTGCACGTCGGTGACGGCGTCGGCGCCCTCGACCGCGGACGAGGCGATCTTGGCCAGGTCCTTGGTGCGCAGGTGGACGCCGGTCTCGGCCTGCAGCGCCACCGAGCGCCGGGGACGGCGCAGCAGCCCCACGGGCAGCAGCAGGAGACCCACCACCACCGCGACGATGCCGACGGCGAGGACGAGCGGGTCGGTCCACTTCGTCCCGTCGACGGCCTTGACGACCGCCCCGGTCCAGGACGACCCCTGGATCGCGCCGGTGCGGACCAGCGCCTCCTGGACGCCGACCACGCCGAGCGCGATCAGCAGCAGGGCGAGCAGCTGGGCCACGAGGGGGGCGCTGCCGACCCCGACCGGGGCCTTGGCGGCCCTCAGCACGGGCGTCTCGGGCGACGCGGGGTGGGACCCGGTGTCGTTGGTCGTGGTGCTCATCGGTGGCTCCTCACTGCACTCGTCGGTGGGCGGTCTCGACGTGGACCACGTCGGCCACGGTGACGTCGACCGCGGTCACGGTCACCCCGGTCAGCGTGGCCACGCGCTCGGAGACGTGCTCGCGGACCTGGGTGGCCAGCCGGCTCAGGGGCGTCGGCCAGGTGGCCGCGACCTCCACCTTGATCCGCGAGGTGCCGCCGGCCACGACGGCCTCGGCGTGCGGCAGGCCGCCCCGCACCGCGCGCAGCAGTCCGCTGCGGGTGTCGGTGGCGCCCTCGACCTCACCGGTGGCGATGGAGGCGATCCGCTCGACCACCTTGTCCGCGATCGAGGTGCGACCACGGTCCTCGGGAGCGGGGAGCCCGCCTCCCGGGGTCGCGGCGCCCTCGTCGACCTCAGCCACGGTCGCGCCGCACGATCTGGGACAGGTCGAGCTCCCCGTCGAAGTGGCCGCCGATCACGTAGCCGGCCGCGCCGAGGACCAGCGCGATCAGGAAGCCGACGAAGCCGCCGGCGGCGGCGGCGATGGCCAGCAGGAGGCCGGCGATGAGTCCGATGGTGGAGGTGGTCATGGTGACTCCTGGGGCTGTGGGGTGGGCGGGGTTCGTTCGGGTGTGGTGCGGGTGATCTGCGGGTCAGAGGTCGAGGTAGCGGCGGTGTCCCGGCCAGCCCGGAGGCAGCCGGGCCCGGGCGCCGCGGGCGGAGCGACGTACGGCTCCCCGGGCGCGGCGCAGGCCACGGGCGACCGGCTGCCAGGGACCCGGTGGGTCCAGGGCGACCTGGGCCGCGGCCCCGACCTCGCGGTCGGCGTAGCGCTGGTCGACCCGGGCCAGCTCGTCCTGCATGCGGGCCGGGTCGCCCCCGCGGTCGGGGTGGTGGGCCAGGAGGACGGCGCGCCGGTCGGCCCGCCACTGCTGACGCAGCGACGGCTCGACCGGCCCTCCCCAGCCCACGGCCCTAGACCTGCTCGGCAGCCGGTGCGACGTCCTCGACGACGACCGACACCTCGGTGTCGACCAGGGGGGCGACCGCGGCCCGGACGGCCTCGGCGACCTCCAGGAGCGGACGACCCATGGCGACGGTGACGTGCACCTCGGCCCCCTCGGGCCGCAGCCGCACACCGCGCACCTGTCGTCCGACGAGGTAGGTGCCCACCTCGCCGAACGAGCCGGCGTGCAGCCCCGTGACCCCCGGCACGGCCAGGGCCGCCTGGGCGACCCGATCGGCCGGTGTGTCCGGGCGGTCCGGGGAATCCGCGGTGCCGGGCTGGTCGGTGGTCACTTGACCCGCGGCTCGCTGTCCGTGGACTCGTCGTTGCGGTCGTCGCTCTCGACGTGGACGTCCTGGACCTCCACGTTGACCTCGGTCACCTCGAGGCCGGTCATGCGCTCGATCGAGGCGATCACGTTGCGGCGGATGCCGCTGGCCAGGTCGGCGATGGACACGCCGTACTCCGCCACGAGGGTCACGTCGACGGCGGCCTGGCGCTCGCCGACCTCGACCGACACGCCCTGGGAGTGGTTGCTGCTGCTGCCGGGGATGCGCTCGCGCAGGGCGCCGACCGCACGGGAGGCGCCGCCGCCGAGTGCGTAGACACCGGAGACCTCGCGGGCCGCGATGCCGGCGATCTTGGACACGACGGTGTCGGCGATGGTGGTGCGACCGTCGTTGCCGACCAGCTGGTTGCCGGTGGTGGCCTTCTCTACGGACTTCTCGGTCATGTGATGACTCCTTCGTCGTCAGTGCGGATTCGGTCGAACACACGTAGGACGTGCCCAGTCGTGCGATCCTCACGCCGGTGTGCCCCGGATCACATTTGCGACGGGCCCTAGGGTCGGGCCTGTGACCGAGGAGCGCAGCGACCCGGGCGACCCGGGCGGGGCCTCCCGGGCCAGCGAGGCCGCCCTGGCACGCCGTGCGGGGCTCGGCGACCGGGCTGCGTACGAGGAGCTGTTCGCCCGGCTGTTCCCGGGGTCGTTCCGGTTCGCGCTGCGGATGCTCGACGGGGACGAGGCGCTGGCCGAGGACGCCGTGCAGGAGGCGTGGGTCAAGGCCTGGCGCAAGCTGCCGGACTTCCGGGCCACCTCGAAGTTCTCCACCTGGCTGTTCACCATCGTGACCCGCGAGGCCCTCGACGTACGCCGCCGCACGCGACCGCTCGCGGTCGACAACGACCTCCTCGAGCCGCTGACCCACCGGTCGACGCTCCAGCGCGGCCCGTCTGCGGACACCGACCCGCACCAGGCCCTGATGGCCCGCGAGCTGTGGGAGAACTTGACCCTCGCGCTGTCCGAACTACCGTGGCGCCAACGCGCCAGCTGGCTGCTCCGGGAGCTCGAGGACTTCTCCTACGACGACATCGCGCGGGTCCTCGACACGACGCCCACCGTGGTGCGCGGCCAGCTGCACCGGGCCCGGCGCACCCTCGCGATCAGGATGGAGCAGTGGCGATGACCGCAGCACCGGGGCCCGCCGACGAGCCGGTCCCAGCCGACACCCCCGACTCCCCCGACTCCGCCGACTCCCCCGAATTGGGCCTGCCGGCGGGCCTGGAGGCCTCCCTGGCCGCGGCCACCGCCCAGCTCCGCGCCCGCCCGGTCCCCCGCTCGGTCGAGATCGCCGACGAGGTCCTCCGGCGCAGCCTGGAGACCCCCCGCCCCGCCGTGCTGGTGCACGGCCGCGGCCGCTTCGACTTCGTCAAGATGAGCTCGACGGTCATCACCGCGGTGCTCCAGCAGCGGCTCGACGGGGGACTGTCCGGGGCCGCGGTCAGCCGGGTCCTGCTCGACGTCGACCGCGACGAGCACCTCCGGGCGGCCACGATCGAGCTGTTCGTCCGGTTCGGCACCGACATCCTGAGCCAGGCCGACCTGGCGCGCGAGCTCGCGCGGTCGACGCTGGAGGAGCTGCTCGGCCCCGAGCCGGGGACCGCGCCCACGACCGAGGTGGTGGTGGGCCACGTCCACGTCAGCGACGTGACGCGCGGCGACCCCCGGCTCGTGGACCCGGACGAGGAGTGACCCGGGCGGTCGTGGTCGGCAGCGGGCCCAACGGGCTCGCGGCCGCCCTCACCCTGGCCGACCAGGGTCTCGAGGTCACCGTGCTCGAGGCCGCGGACACCCTGGGGGGCGGCACCCGCAGCCGCGAGCTGACCCTGCCGGGCCTGGTGCACGACGAGTGCTCGGGCTTCCACCCGCTCGCGGTCGACAACGCCTTCACGCGCCGCTTCGACCTCGCCGCCCAGGGGCTGCGCTGGCGCTGGGCCGAGGTGGAGTACTCCCACCCGCTCGACGACGGTCGCGGGGCCGCGGCCTGGCGCTCGGTCGAGCGCACGGCGGCGGCGCTGGGTCCCGACGAGCGGGCCTGGCTCCAGGTGTTCGGCTCGGTCAGCCGGCACTTCGACCGGGTGGCCGAGGACTTCCTGCGCCCGGTCGTCCACGTCCCGACCCACCCGGTCGCGCTGGCCACCTTCGGCGCCCGTGCGGTCGCGCCCGCGACGCTGCTGGCGCGTCGCTTCGCCACCCCCGAGGCCCGGGCGCTCTTCGCCGGGGCCGCGGCCCACGCGATGCGCCCCCTCACGGCCCCGCTCACCTCCGCCATCGGCCTGGCGCTCGGCGCCTCGGCCCACCGCTACGGCTGGCCCGTGGCCGAGGGCGGGTCGGCGTCGATCAGCCGGGCCGTCGTGGGCCTGCTGACCCAGCTCGGCGGGCGGGTCGAGACCGGCGTCGAGGTCACCTCGCTGGACCAGGTCGGGGACGCCGACGTCGTCCTGCTCGACCTGGCCCCGGCCGCCGCGGCCCGGGTGATCGGCGACCGGCTGCCGGCCCGGGTGCGACGCTCCTACGAGCGCTACCGCCACGGGCCCGGCGCCTTCAAGCTCGACCTCGCCGTCGAGGGCGGCGTCCCGTGGCGCCACGCTGAGTCGCGAGCGGCCGGGACCGTCCACGTCGGCGGCACCCTGGCGGAGGTCGCCCACACCGAGCGCGAGGTCGACCGTGGCCGGATGCCCGAGCGGCCCTTCGTGCTGGTGGGCCAGCAGCACCTGGCCGACCCGGGTCGCTCCCGCGACGGCGTGCACCCGGTCTACGCCTACGCCCACGTGCCCGCCGGGTGGGACGGCGACCCGGCGGTGGCCCGCGAGGCCCTGCTGGGGCAGCTCGAGCGGTTCGCCCCCGGGGTGCGCGAGCGGGTCGTCGCCGAGCACGTCACGACGCCG
Organism: Nocardioides korecus; assembly: GCF_054778395.1. NCBI lineage: Bacteria > Bacillati > Actinomycetota > Actinomycetes > Propionibacteriales > Nocardioidaceae > Nocardioides > Nocardioides korecus. Next base: position 86,829 of record NZ_BAAGZO010000004.1, read on the forward strand.
CGCGACTGGGAGCGCCTGGACGCCAACTTCGTGGGGGGCGACGTGATCACCGGCGCCAACACCGTGGGCCAGCTGCTGCTGCGTCCGCGGCCGGCCCTGGACCCCTACGCCACGGGCGTCGACGGGGTCTACCTGTGCTCGGCCGCGACGCCGCCCGGCGCCGGGGCGCACGGGATGTGCGGCTGGAACGCCGCCCGGTCGGCGCTGCGGCGGCTCTAGCCCTGCTGACCCGCGTCGGTGGGGCCCCAGGGCGCGGTGGGGGCCAGGAGGGCGGCCACGACGGCGTCGAGGTCGAGGTGCTCGGACTCCTGCCCCGAGGGGACCAGGCGCTGCGTCGCGACCAGGAAGCGCATCAGCGAGCGCGCCTCGGCCTGGAGCATCACCCAGCCCTCGGGCGAGCCGAGCTCGATCACGACCACGGCACCGCCGCGGTTGCCCACCGACGGCCAGACGTGCACGTCCCCGTCGCCGCTGGGCTGGTCCAGCCCGTCGTCGAGCAGGTCCCGGCCCAGGTCCCACACGACCGGCCCGCCGGCGGCCCAGAACGTCGCGCGGACGGCGTACGGGTCGCGGGCGTCGTAGTGCAGCTCGGCTGGGACCATCTCCACCGACCCCAGCTCGTCGACCAGCTCCAGCCGCAGCTGGTGCGTGAGGGAGTGGGGAGTGGTGGCGTCGACGCGGTCCGAGCGAGTCATGCGGTGTTCCTGGCCTTCCGTGCCGTGGGTGACCCGGGGTCCGGATCGGGCCCGCGAGGATGTCTCCATCCTCGCCACCGCAACACGGGTCGCGGCAGGGACCGACGTGGCATCTGTGCGTAGTACCCAGACACCGGACCAGGGCCCGGAATGCCAGCAAAACGCGACGAACCGCGCACTCGGCCGGCCCCGCTAGGCTGAGCCGATGTCCACCTTCGAGCTCACGTCGGAGAACTTCGAGTCCTCCGTCGCCGACAACGACATCCTGCTGGTCGACTTCTGGGCCGGCTGGTGCGGGCCGTGCCGCCAGTTCGCCCCCACCTACGAGGCCGCCGCGCAGGCCCACCCCGACATCGCGTTCGGGTCGGTCGACACCGAGGCCGAGCACGAGCTCTCCGCCGCGGCCCAGGTGTCCTCGATCCCGACCCTGATGGCCTTCCGCGAGGGCGTGCTGGTGTTCTCCCAACCCGGCGCCCTGCCCCCGGCCGCGCTGGAGCAGCTGATCACCGCGGTGCGCGAGCTCGACATGGACGACGTGCACCGGCAGGTCGCGGGAGGCGCACCCGGTGGACGCGGCTGACTGGGACCGGCGCTACGCCGGCACCGACCTGGTCTGGTCGGCCTCGCCCAACGTCTTCGTCGAGCAGGAGGTCGCCGACCTGACCCCGGGCACCGCCCTGGACCTGGCCTGCGGCGAGGGACGCAACGCGCGCTGGCTGGCCGGTCGGGGGTGGCGGGTCACCGCGGTCGACTGGTCGGCCGTCGGCGTCGACAAGGGGCGCCGGCTGAGCCCGGAGGTGCACTGGCAGGTCGGCGACGTGCTGACCTGCCCACTGCCGAACGCCCTCGACCTGGTCGTCGTCGCCTACTTCCAGGTGCCCGCCCCCGAGCGCCGCACGGCGCTGCGGCGCTGCGCCGCCGCGCTGGCCCCCGGCGGGCGCCTGCTCGTGGTCGCCCACGACTCGACGAACCTGACCGAGGGCACGGGCGGCCCCCAGGACCCGGCGCTGCTCTACACCGCCCAGGACGTGCTCGACGACGTCGCGGACGTGCCCGGGGTGGACTGGGAGGTCCTCCGGGCCGAGCGTGTCGAGCGCCCGGTGCCCGCGGCCGACGGCCACGGCGCCGCCGGCACCGCCCTGGACGCGCTGGTGCACGCCCGCCGCGGGGACTGAGGGCGCCCCGGCGGCCTCAGGTCCGCTGGACCTCGAAGAAGTCCGCGAGGGCGGGCACCCGGCGGAGCACGAAGCGGTCCAGGAGCAGCACCGCCACCAGGCTCACCCCGAACACCGGCAGCAGCACCCCCAGCACCACCACGGCCGCCCCCAGGCCCGGAGAGGCGCGCAGCGGCATCCGTCCGCGGGGCGCCCCCGTCCGTGCGCCGGAGGGCCGTCGGCGCCACCAGGTGAGCGGGCCGGTGACGCACAGGGCGATCACGCCGAGGCAGAAGCCCGCGGCCAGGACCGTGCTCGCCGTGCCCAGGCTGCGGCCCTCGTGCAGGCCGATGCCCTGGGCCACCACCTTGGCCAGCACCGGGTAGTCCTCGAAGCCGTACGCCGACCGCACCGCGCCGCCGAAGCGGTCGACGTGGACGGTGCGCTCGTCCGAGGGCGCGTCGAAGGCGTAGCCGATCACCGAGAAGGTGCCCCGCTCCCCCGCCGGCAGCGCCACCGTCATCGGGTGCCGCAGCCCCTCGCGCCAGGCCACGGCGAGCGCGGTGTCGACGTCCACCACCGGCGTGCCCTCCTCGGCGGCCGCCCCCGCAGGCACCGGGGTGCGCTGGAGCCCCCACGGGACCGCTGCGTGGCTGTGCGGGAGCGACTCGTCCAGCGTCGAGGACGGCGAGGAGACCGCTCCCGGGTCCGTGCTCCACATCGAGGAGCCGCCGGCGGTGGCCACCCGCTGGACGGCGCCGCCGAAGACGCCGGTCCAGGGCAGCCCGGTGACCAGCATCGCCACCAGGCCGACGCCGACCACGCCCCCGAGCACCGCGTGGCCCGAGCGCAGCCGCGCCCCGGGGCGACCGGCCCGCCGGACCCGCCGCCGGGCGGCGCGACCGCGCTCCAGCAGGACGTAGCCGGTGACGGCCGAGACCAGCGCCCAGCAGGCGCCCAGCTCCATCACCAGGTCCCCGGTGCGGCCCGACATCAGGTCGGCGTGCAGCCGGATCGCGGTGCCGCTGAGCGTGGCGTCGGGGTCGAGGTCGCCGAGCACCTCGGAGGTCCAGGGGTCGACGAACACGTCGCGGCCCTCGCCGTCGGACCGGGTCACCGAGAAGACCGTGCTGCGGTCGGGCGCCGACGGCTCGGTCAGCGACACGACCTCGGCGCCGGGCAGCGCCCGCTCGACGGCGCGCTGCTGGGCGGCGTACGGCTGGGTGAGGGTGGAGCCGGCGGGCTGCTGGACCCGCATCAGGTCGGCGTGCAGCAGTGGTTCGAGCTGGAAGCGGAACAGGTAGACCAGGCCGGTGCCGGCGAGGACGAGCAGCACCGGCACCACCACGACGCCGGCGTAGAAGTGCCAGCGCCAGAACGCGCGGAAGAGGCCGCCCCGGGAGCGGGCGCGGGACGCGGCGGGCGGACGCGGCGGGCTGGCGGTGGGCAGGGTCGGGACAGGGGTGGGCATGCGGGAACTCCGGAGGGTGCGCAGGTGGGTGGAGCAGGGTCAGGCGACGGCGGCTGCCGTCGGCGGACCCCTCCTGCTCACGTCGCCGGCCGGGAGGTGCGGCACCGGCACCCAGGGGGCCCGGAGGTGGTCCCCGAGCCGGGCCCGCGGAGCCGTGCCCTCCCGCGGGCGCACGACGAGCAGCGCCCGCCGCAGCACCTCCAGCGTCCCCAGCGCCCGGTCGAGCGCGTGCGACCAGGCCCGACCGGCCAGACCGAGGACGACCCACAGGGCGCGCTCGCCCCGGGCCAGCCACCAGCCGCACACGGTGGCGGCGAGGACGTGGGCGGCGAGCATGCCCGGGTGGTCCAGCGGGCTCCCCGCCATCCCCGGCATCCCCGCCATCCCGGGCATCCCGTGCTCCTCGTGGGCGTGCCCGGCCGTCAGCGACAGCGCCAGGTGCACGCCCTGCTGGCCCAGCACGAGCAGCGCGCAGGTCCGGACGGCGGAGGCCGGGCGCCGGAGCAGGGGCGCGGCCAAGGCCGCTCCGCCCAGCAGCAGCGCGAGCACGGTCAGCGGGCCCGGGAGCAACCCGCCGGCCTCGACGTGCGCGAGTGCGCCGGTCGTCCAGGCCACCGCCGACAGCACGAGCGCGCGGGCGGCGAGGAGGCCGCCCACGGCCCGCTGGTCAGCCACCCCCGCGACCATCCTCGGGTCAGGTGGACCGGGGCTCGGGACCCGTGGAGCCGGCGCCCTCGGCGTCGCGCTCGGCCTGGGTGGGGATCCGCGGGGTCTTCGAGGGGCGATCGGGGCTGGGCGCGAAGACGTCACCGCGCTCGGCGTTGGCGCGCACCGTGCGCAGGTGCCGGCTCAGGCTGATGCCCAGCAGGGCGACCGCCACACCGAGGGCGATGAACACCGCGAAGGCGACCCAGCCGGCCTTGACGTCGTCGGGCGCCGGCACGGGGTCCTTCGCAGGGAGGACGAGGAGCGGCAGCAGCACGGCGTACATGCCTCCAGTGTCTCAGGTGCCCGGTCGGGGCCCCCCATCCAGGTCAGTCCAGGTCGGGGAGGTCGCGGATGCCCGCGAACAGGTCGTCCTCGGGCAGGGTCGTCTCGACGTGGGAGGTCACCAGCTCGAACTCCTCGGTCGGCCACACCCGGCGCTGGAGGTCCAGCGGCGCCTTGAAGAAGAACCCGTCGGGGTCGATCTGGGTGGCGTGGGCGATCAGGGCCCGGTCGCGGACCTCGAAGTAGTCCCCGCACGGGACCTGGGTGGTGATCCGGGCGTCGTGCTCGGGGTCGACCTTCCACTCCTTCAGCCGCTCCGCGAACGGCGACTCGAGCCCCTCGGCCTCCATCGCCTCGTGGATCGCGACGAAGCGCGGCCGGTTGAAGCCGTGCTGGTAGTACAGCTTCAGCGGCTGCCAGGGCTCCCCGGCGCCGGGGAACCGCTCGGGGTCCGCGGCCGCCTCGAAGGCCACCATGGAGATCCGGTGGCACATGATGTGGTCGGGGTGGGGGTAGCCGCCGTTCTCGTCGTACGTCGTGACGACGTGCGGCCGGAACTCCCGGATCAGCCGGACCAGCGGCTCGGCGGCCACCTCGGGGTCGACCAGGCCGAAGCAGCCCTCCGGCAGCGGCGGCTTGGGGTCGCCCTCGGGCCACCCGGAGTCCACGAAGCCGAGCCAGTCCTGGCGCACGCCGAGGATCTCGCGGGCCGCGTCCATCTCCTGGCGGCGGATCTCGGTGATGTTCTCCAGCACCTCGGGGCGCTCCATCTTGGGGTTGAGGATCGACCCCCGCTCACCCCCGGTGCAGGTGACCACGTGGACGTCGACGCCCTCCCGGACGTACTTCACCGTGGAGGCCGCACCCTTGCTCGACTCGTCGTCGGGGTGGGCGTGCACGTGCATCAACCGGAGCATGCCGCCCATCCTAGGAGTGGGCCCGGGTGGCAGGATCGGTGAGGTGAGCGACCTGATGTCGGAGCGCTACGGCGCGCCCAGCCGCACCCGCAGGCGCACGACCCTGGTCGTGTCGGGCCTGGTGGGTGCGGTGGCCCTCGCCTGGGTCGTGTGGGCCGCCTGGTTCCAGAGCAACCCGGAGGTCCAGTCGGCCCTGGTCTCCTTCGACGTGGTCGACCAGCACTCGGTCACCGCGCGGGTCAGCGTCGAGCCCACCTCGCGCTCGGTGTCGGCCAGCTGCAAGCTGCGGGCGTACGCCGAGGACCACTCCGTGGTCGGCGAGCGCAACTTCCGGGTGCGCGACGCCTCGGGCACGGTGCGGCTGACCGTGCCGTTCCGCACCGAGCGCGGGGCCACCTCGGTCGAGATGATCGGGTGCACCGCCCCGGGACAGTCGCGTCCGCGCTGACCGCGTTGGTAGCCTCGACCACTTGCCCGAACGACCTCACCACCGATCCAGGAGCTGCACATGACCGAGTCGACCCAGAGCACGTCGACCCAGAGCACCGTCTGGCTCACCAAGGCCAAGCACGAGCAGCTCACCGCCGAGCTGGAGGAGCTGCGCGGGCCGCGGCGCGCCGAGATCGTCAAGCGCGTCAGCGACGCCCGCGACGAGGGTGACCTGAAGGAGAACGCCGGCTACCACGCCGCCCGCGACGAGCTGGGCAAGCTCGACGGCCGGATCCAGCAGCTCACCGACATGCTCGAGCGTGCCGAGGTCGGCGAGACCCCGGCCGACGACGGCGTCGTGGAGCCCGGCATGAAGGTGACCGTCAACCTGGTCGGCCTCGACCTGGAGGAGACCTTCCTCTTCGGCGCCCGCGAGATGGCCGGCGACGACATCAAGGTCTACTCCCCGCAGTCGCCCCTGGGCCAGGCCATCCACGGCGCCAAGCGGGGCGACACCGTCTCCTACACCCTGCCCAACGGCAAGGAGATCAAGGCCGAGATCACCGAGGCCGTGCCGTACGCCGGCTGAGCCTCAGTCCACGATCCGGTAGCCGTGCTCGCGCAGCCGCGCGAGCACGGCCTCGGCGTGGTCGGCCCCGCGGGTCTCGAGCTGGAGCCGCACCTCGACCTCGCCGACGTGCAGCCGCGTCGAGGTGCGCTCGTGGGCGACCTCGAGCACGTTGACGCTCGCCTCGGCCAGGCCCACGAGCAGCTGCGCGAGGCCGCCGGGACGGTCGGGGATGACGCAGCCGAAGTTGAGGTAGCGCCCACCCGAGGACAGGCCGTGGCGGATCAGGTTGCCCAGCAGCAGCGGGTCGACGTTGCCGCCCGAGAGCACGGCCACGATCGGCGTCTCCCAGCGCTGCGGCTCGTCCATCACCGCGGCCACGGCAGCCGCCCCCGACGGCTCGACCACCATCTTGGCGCGCTCCAGGAGCAGCACCAGCGCCCGTGACATCGAGTCCTCCGAGACCGTGACGACCTCGTCGACGTGCTGCTGGATCGCGGCGAAGGGCACGTCGCCGGGCTTGGCGACCGCGATCCCGTCGGCCATGGTCGCCATCGTCTCCAGGGCGACCGGCGCACCGGTGCGCAGCGACTCGGGGTAGGCGGCCGCCTGCTCGGCCTGCACGCCCACCACCCGCACGTCGGGGCGCAGCGCCTTGATCGCGAGCGCCATCCCGGCGAGCAGCCCGCCGCCACCGGTGGGGACCAGCACGGTCCGGACCTGGGGTGCCTGCTCGAGGACCTCGAGCCCGGCGGTGCCCTGCCCCGCGACGATGTGGGGGTGGTCGAAGGGGTGGATGAAGACCGCCCCGGTCTCCTCGGCGAACTCCTGGGCCGCGACCAGCGCCTGGGTCAGGAACTCCCCGTGGAAGCGCACGTCGGCGCCGTAGCCGCGGGTGGCGTTGGCCTTGGGGATCGCGGCGCCGACGGGCATGAAGACCGTCGCCCTGATCCCCAGCACCTGCGCGGCCAGCGCCACCCCCTGGGCGTGGTTGCCGGCCGAGGCGGCCACCACGCCGCGGGCGCGCTCCTCGGCGGACAGGGCGTGCAGGCGGGTGTAGGCCCCGCGGATCTTGAACGACCCGGTGCGCTGGAGGTTCTCGCACTTGAGCAGCACCTCGCCGCCGACCAGGGCCTGCAGCCAGCGGGACTCCTCCATGGCGGTGACCAGGGCGACCTCGCCGACGACGTCGACGGCGGCCCGGACGTCGTCCAGCCCGACGCTGGCCACGGGGTGCTCGCTCACGACTCCTCCTCCACGACGTCGTCCGCCGACCGGTGGACCGGTTCGGGGGTCTCACCTACCGCGGTGTCGGCCGCGAGGTGCTGCACCACCGCGTTCAGCGACGCCGCCAGCGGCACCGCGATCAGGGCCCCGGAGACGCCGGCCACGAGCACGCCGAGCGCGATCGCCACGATCACGCCGAGCGGGTGCACCGAGACGAAGCGGCCCATCAGGAAGGGCTGGAGCACGTGGGCCTCGAGCTGCTGCACCGCGACGATCACGCCGAACATGATCAGCGCGGTGACCGGCCCCTGGGTGACCAGCGCGACCAGGACCGCGACCGTGCCGGAGATGAAGGCCCCGATCAGCGGGATGAACGCCCCGAGGAACACCAGGACGCCGATCGCGCTCACGAAGGGCACCCCCAGCACCGCCGCGCCGATCATCACGCCCATCGCGTCGGTGGCGGCCACCACGACGGTGGCGCGCACGAACTGGGTCAGCGAGCGCCAGGCCACCCGCCCCGAGGAGTCGGCCCTGACCCGGCCCGCGCGCGGGAAGAGCCGCACCAGCCAGGCCCAGATCAGGGGCCCGTCGGCGAGGAAGAAGTAGGTCGCGAACAGCACGATGAACGCCCCGGCCACGATGTGGCCCAGGGCCGCGCCCAGCTCGGTGGCGGCCGTCACCGCGTCGGCGCTGCTCTGCTGGATCTTCTCCTGGGCCTGGGCGAGCGCCGAGGTGATCTGGGAGTCGGTCACGTGCAGGGGTCCGTCCATCAGCCACGTGCGGATCTGGCCGAGCCCGCTGGTGACCTGGGTGGACAGGTCGCTGACGCCGTTGGAGACCTGGTTGCTGACGAAGGTGATCAGCAGCGCGATGAACCCGATGCCGAGCAGGACCACCACCAGGGCGGCCACCTTGCGCGAGAGCCCGAGCCGCTGGAGCCGGCTGACCACCGGGGTGACCAGGGCCGCGATCAGCAGCGCGATCACCAGCGGGAGTACGACGACCAGGAAGTAGTTCAGGACGTAGAGGATCACCGCGAGGGTCCCGGCCATGACCAGGAAGCGCCACGACCAGGCGGCGGCGAGGTCCACGCCGTACGGCACGCGGGCGGGCTTGAGGTTGGAGGGACCGCCCGCGATCTCGGGGGAGGAGTCCATCGCCCGGCGGGCGGCCCGGAGCTCGGCCCACTGCGCACCGATCCGCTCGCGCAGCTCGCGGGACTCCGCGTCCTGGAGGGCGTCGTCCGCCTCGTCCGGCCGACCGACGGGCCCGGGACGGGGCGTCGAGCGACGCCGCCACCGGCCTAGGCGCGCGCGGCTTCCGCTGTCGGGGGCGGCGTCGTCGGCCGGGGTGGTGGAGGGCACGCGGACAGGCTACGGGCCAGCGCGGCCGACGCGGCCGGCCGACTCTCCGCCAGCAGCCCGACGGCGGCCAGGACGTAGTCGCGGTCGACCACGACCCGCGGGTCCTCGGGGAGCTGCCAGCCCTCCGGCGAGGCCCCGGTCAGACCGTCCAGGACCCGGCCGACGGTGCGGTCGGGGGCGTGTCGCAGCACCCCGCCGGACCCGACCAGCAGGCCCACGCGGCGCAGGTCCTGGCCGCTGCGCTCGACGACCCGGCCGTCGGGACCGACCACGACCCGCGAGCGGCCGACGTGGCGGCGCAGGGCCAGGGTGGCGGCGACGCGCGCGAGCGCCGCGTCCTCGTCCTCCTCCGCGGGGGTCGTGGGCACCACCTCCGGAGAGGCCGTACGCCGCTCCGCCGCCGCGCCGAGGGCCAGGTCCACCGGGTCTAGCGGGTCCACCAGGCCCGCCTCGCGCCCGGCCGCGAGGGTCGACGTCGCGCTCCAGCGCATGCCCAGGTCGCCCTCGACGGTGCGGGTGACCGGCGTGCTGGCCACCACCTCGCGGCCCAGGCCGGCGTCCTCGGGGTCGAGCCGGACCACGGAGTGCACGTCGGTGGTGGCGCCGCCGACGTCGACGACCACCACGTCGACACCGACCTCGCGGGCCAGCACCTCGACCCCGGTCAGCACCAGGTCGGGCGTGGGCCCCTGGACCATCGCGGCGAAGTCGGCCCGGGCGCTCAGGTGCTTGCCCCCGATCACGTGGGCCAGGAACATCTCGCGCACCGCCCGACGGGCGCCGCCGGGGGCGAGCACGCCGATGCGCGGCACCACGTTGTCGGTGACCGTGACGGGGAGGTCGCCCAGCGCCGCGCGGACCTCGGGCCGGGCCTCGGCGTTGCCGGCCACCACCACGGGGCCGCGCCAGCCGCTCGCGGCCAGGCGACGGGCCCCGCCGAGGACGCCCTCGGTGTCGCCGCCGTCGGTGCCGCCGGTGAGCAGGACCACGTCGGGGGCCGCCCCGCCCGGGGCGGCCAGGTCGGCGAACTCCTCGTCGCCGCTGGCCCGGCTCAGGACCGCGACCACCTTGCCGCCGCTGGACAGGGCCACCCGGCGGCCGGCCTCGGCCGTCACGAGCGCCTCGCTACCCACCACCGCGATCCGCAGGCCGCCGCCGGCCGAGGAGCACGCCAGCACCGGGGCGTCGGAGGCGCCCGGGTGGGCGCCGGTGAGGGCGTCACGGCACGCGTCGATCCCGTCCAGGACGTCGGTGCCCACGGTGGTGCGGTGCTCCGCGGTGCCGAGCAGCTCCCCGGTCAGGTCCTCGACCAGCGCCGCCTTGGTGAAGGTGGAGCCGACGTCGACGCACAGCACCAGCGCCACGAGGGGCCCCTAGACCTGGCCCAGCGCGCGGTCGAGGTCGGCCAGCAGGTCCTCGGCCGTCTCGATGCCGACGCTGAGCCGGATCAGGTCCGAGGGCACCTCGAGGTCGGTGCCGGCGACGCTCGCGTGGGTCATCCGGCCCGGGTGCTCGATCAGCGACTCCACGCCACCCAGGGACTCCCCGAGCGTGAACACCTCGGTGCGGCCGCAGACGTCGACGGCGTGCTGCTCCCCGCCGGTGACCCGGAAGGACACGATGCCGCCGTACCTCTTCATCTGGCGCGAGGCCACGGCGTGGCCAGGGTGCTCCTCGAGGCCGGGGTAGATCACCTGCTCCACGGCCGGGTGGGCGGCGAGGAACTCCACGACCCGCTCGGCGTTGTCGCAGTGGCGGTCCATCCGCACGCCCAGGGTCTTCAGCCCGCGCAGGACCAGCCAGGAGTCGAAGGGCCCGGCGACCGCGCCCATCGCGTTCTGGTGGAAGCCGACCTGCTCGGCGACCTCGAGGTCGCGCACGACCAGGGCGCCGCCGACGACGTCGGAGTGGCCGCCGGCGTACTTGGTCGTGGAGTGCACCACGACGTCGGCGCCCAGCGTCAAAGGCTGCTGGAGGTAGGAGGAGGCGAAGGTGTTGTCGACCACCAGCAGGGCCCCGGCGTCGTGGGCGACGGCGGCCAGCGCCTCGACGTCGCCGATGTTGAGCAGGGGGTTGGTGGGGGTCTCCAGCCAGACCAGCTTCGTCTCGCCGGGCCGGATCGCGGCCCGGACGGCGTCGACGTCGCTGACCGGCGCCGCGGCGTACGACAGGCCCCAGCGGGTCGCGACCTTGTCGAAGAGCCGGAAGGTGCCGCCGTAGGCGTCGTCGGGGATGACGACGTGGTCACCGGGCGAGCACAGGCTGCGCAGCAGGGTGTCCTCGGCGGCGAGGCCGGAGGCGAACGCGAAGGCCCGCTCCCCCTCCTCCAGCGCCGCGAGGTTGCCCTCGAGCGCGGTGCGGGTGGGGTTGCCCGACCGGCTGTACTCGTAGCCGCCCCGCAGGCCACCGACGCCGTCCTGCTTGTACGTCGAGGTCGCGTAGATCGGGGGGATCACCGCCCCGGTCATCGGGTCCGGCTCGTAGCCGGCGTGGATGGCACGGGTCTCGAAGCCGGACTTGGACCGGTGCTCCTCGGACTGCTGGGGACGCTGCTCCTGGGTCACCGGCGCCACGCTACCCGCCCGGGAACACGCACCCCCGGCCTACTGTTGGGCCCAGTGGATCCGACGAAGGGAACACCGATGTTCTTCACCCGCAGCACCCCCACGCTCCCCACCCCCGAGGAGGCCCTGAAGGGCCGCGAGGAGCGGTGGTTCCCCCTGGCCGAGCGGCACAAGGCGCTGGACGCCCCGCTCGTCACCGACGAGGTCCCCGAGGGCTACCAGGTCGCGCTGTTCGGCCTGGGTTGCTTCTGGGGCGCCGAGGAGATCTTCTGGCAGGTCCCGGGCGTGTGGTCCACCTCCGTCGGGTACGCCGGCGGCAGCACGCCGAACCCGTCGTACGAGGAGGTCTGCAGCGGGCGCACCGGCCACACCGAGGCCGTCCGCGTGGTCTTCGACCCGGCGCAGGTCTCCTACGACGAGCTGGTCGCCACCTTCTACGAGGTGCACGACCCGACCCAGGGCATGCGCCAGGGCAACGACACCGGCACGCAGTACCGCTCGGCGATCTACTTCGAGACCCCCGAGCAGGAGCAGGTGGCCCGCGAGGTCACCGAGCGCTACCAGGCCGAGCTGACCAGGCGCGGGTTCGACCGGATCACCACCGAGGTGCGCCCGGCCGCGGACACGCCGTACTACTACGCCGAGGACCACCACCAGCAGTACCTGCTGAAGAACCCCTTCGGCTACCGCTGCCACGCCAAGACCGGCGTCCCGGTGCCCCGAGCCTCCTGAGACCCCGTCGTGAGGTGCGCCTCACGTGTGCCGCGTGGGGCGACGGGTACACCAGAAGTGCGTGCGTCCCTCGCACGCACCACTAGGGAGGGAACACCATGGGAATCATCGGCGTCATCATCGCGGGCTTGATCATCGGTCTGCTGGGCAAGTTCGTCGCCCCGGGCGACAAGGACAACATCCCGCTCTGGCTGACCCTGCTGTGCGGCATCGGCGGCGTCATCCTGGGCTACTACGTCTACGCCGCCTTCGGCGGCAACGGGAGCAACGGCGTCGACTGGACGCGTTGGCTCGTCGCGATCATCGTGTCCGCCGTCCTGGTGGTCATCGCCTCGACCGTGACCGGTCGCAACACCAACCGCGGCTCGCGCGTCTGAACCACGCACCTCGCACCCCCGGCCCGGAGCCTCGCGCTCCGGACCGGGGGTGTCGCGCGTCCAACCTGAATGTCCCGATTCCGCCCCGATGGGCCCCCTGAGGCACACTGGGGCCCATGAGCGACCAGACTCCGCCGCCCGGTCCCGCCGAGCCCACCCGGCCCGTCGACCAGGGCACGAGCGAATCGACCCCGCCTCCGCCGCCCCCGGCCTCCGACCTTCCGCAGCAGCGCGGCCAGCCCGTGCCCCCGCCGCCGCCGGCGAAGAAGTCCAAGAAGGGCCTGCTGATCGGCCTGGTCGCCGGTCTCGTGGTGCTGGCCCTGATCGCCGGCGGCGTGGCCGCCTTCGCGCTGGGTGCCTTCAAGAGCGGACCGGACAAGCACTCCATCGCCACCCCGGCGACCGCGGGTGGTCTCAACCGCGACGCGGCCAAGGAGAAGCAGCTCCAGCAGCAGCTCGACGCCGCCGAGCAGCAGTTCAAGACCCAGGCCAAGAACGTGTCCTACACCAAGTCGGGCGTCTACCAGCAGGGCGACTCCAAGAAGGGCCCCACGGGCGCCCTGGTGTTCCTCGGCGCCAAGCTGAGCAAGATGCAGAGCCCCACCGCCTTCGTCAACGCCTTCTCCAAGCAGGCCGGCACCAACGGCTTCAAGATCTCCAAGATCGCCGCGGGCGACGCCGGCGGCAAGGCCGTGTGCGCCGAGCAGTCGCAGGGCCAGAAGGTCGCGATCTGCGCCTGGGCCACCAACGACACCATGGGCGAGCTGGTCCCGACCGTCCCCGGCTACGACTCCAAGCAGCTGTCGAAGATCCTGGTCGCGATGCGGTCGGACATCGAGAAGACCCAGTAGCACCTCCCGTGCTCACCCGGTGGGGCCGTGACCTCGACCCCGAGCACCCTCACCCCGAGCACCCCCGCCCCCAGCTGGTCCGACCCGGCTGGGTCAGCCTCAACGGCCGCTGGGAGCACGCGTTCACCGCGAGCTCCCGGCGGCCGTCGGCGTGGGACGGCCCGATCGTGGTGCCGTTCTCCCCTGAGACCCTCCTCTCCGGGGTCGGGCGCCAGCTCCGGCCGCACGAGTGGCTCTGGTACCGCCGCACCTTCGCCCCTCCCCCGCTCGTGCCCGGCGGCCGGCTGCTGCTGCACCTGGGGGCGGTTGACCAGTCGTGCACGGTCTGGGTCGACGGCACCGAGGTCGGCTCCCACACCGGCGGCTACCTGCCCTTCACCCTCGACGTCACCGACGCGCTCCTCGGGACCCCCGTCTCGACGCTCGAGGTGCGGGTGCGCGACCTGTCGGAGACCTCCTTCCACGCCCGTGGCAAGCAGCGCCTGGACCGCGGGACGATCTGGTACACCGCCCAGTCGGGGATCTGGCAGAGCGTGTGGCTCGAGCCCGTCGCACCGGCGTACGTCGGGGGGCTGGTGCTCGTACCGCACCTGGCCAGCGGCGAGCTCGAGGTCACCGTCGTGGGCCGCGGACGCGACGTCCCGGCCACGGCGACCGTCACCGTCGACGACCAGACCGGCGTCGCGGTCCCCGTCGGCGTCCCGACCCGGGTCCGCCTCGACGACCCGCGTCCCTGGACGCCGGCGGACCCGCACCTGCACGACCTGGTGGCGCGGCTCGGCGACGACCGGGTCACCTCCTACGCGGGCCTGCGCTCCCTGGGGGTCGGCACCGACGCCGGCGGCCGGCCGCGGCTGCTGCTCAACGGCCAGGTCCAGGCGCACGTCGGCGTCCTGGACCAGGGCTACTGGCCCGACGGGCTGCTCACCCCGCCCAGCGACGCCGCGGTGGTGCACGACCTGGAGACCGTGCGCGACCTCGGCTTCACGGTGCTGCGCAAGCACGCCAAGATCGAGCCGCTGCGGTGGTACCACCACTGCGACCGCCTCGGTCTGCTGGTCTGGCAGGACGTCGTCAACGGGGGTGGCCGCTACCGCGCACTCACCACCACCCGCCCTGCGCGCCTGGGCAGCTGGGTCCCCGACCGGGCCCACGGCCTGTTCGGCCGGCAGGACCCGGAGGGGCGCGCCGAGCTGCTCGGCGAGGTCGACGCCACGGTGGAGCTGCTGCGCAACGCCCCGAGCGTGGTGCTGTGGACGCCGTTCAACGAGGGCTGGGGCCAGTTCGACGCCGCCGCGGTGGCCCGGCGCGTGACCCGCCTGGACCCCACCCGCCCGGTCAACCACGTGAGCGGCTGGGTCGACCAGGGTGCGGGCGACGTGCGCAGCTTCCACGCCTACCTGCGCCCCTTCCGGCTCCCCCGGCGCGAGCACTGGCGGCGCGGGTGGCGACCGGCCCGCGTCGTCGCCCTGAGCGAGTACGGCGGGATGAGCCGCCGCGTCGAGGGCCACGACTGGAGCACCCGGGAGTTCGGCTACCGCCACCTCGAGGACGCTGCCGGCCTGACCGCGGCCTTCGCCGAGCTGCACGACGACCTGGTCCACCAGGCCGAGCGCGGGCTCGCCGCGACCGTCTACACCCAGCTCAGCGACGTGGAGGACGAGCTGAACGGGCTGGTCACCTGGGACCGCGAGGTGCTCAAGCTCGACGCCGACGTCGTACGCCGGGCCACCGCGCGGCTGCGCCGGGCCATGGGCGAGCCGGTCAGCTAGGACCGCTCGCGTCCACCCACTCCTGACCCACCACGGCCAGGTCCGCCTCGCCGCCGGTCAGCTCGGCCACGATCTCCTCGGCCACGGGACGGGCGACCGGGGGGATCGCGAAGCGCAGCGAGGCCTGGTCGAAGTACTCCACGCCCAGGACCCGGGCGCCGCGGGAGCGCAGGTCGTGCTCGAGCCGGCCGACGGCGGCGATGTCGACGACCACCTCGCACACGTCCTGGAGCACCCGCTCGAGGGTCCCGACCTCCTCGAGCACCGCGCGCGCCGCGTCGGCGTACGCCCGGGCCAGGCCGCCGGTGCCGAGCAGCGTGCCCCCGAACCAGCGCGACACCACCACGACCACGTCGCTCAGCCCGCGGCCCCGCAGCACCTCGAGCACGGGCGGACCGCCGGTGCCGGACGGCTCGCCGTCGTCGCTGGACTGCTCGAGCAGCCGCTCCGGCCCGATGACGAGGGCGTGCACGTGGTGGCGGGCACCCCAGTGCTCGCGCCGCAGCTGGTCCACGACCGCGCGGGCGTCGGCCTCGTCGCGGACCCGGGCCACGGTGCCGAGGAAGCGTGAGCGGCGGACCTCGTGCTCGACCGAGCCGTCGCGCGCCACGGTCAGGTAGGAGGTGGCCGGCACGGGCACGAACCTACCGGGCGCGTGCCCAGCCGCCCGCCTGGGAGCATCGGGGCATGGACGCACCCTCCTCCGACCGGCCCCGTCCCGACCAGCCCCGCCCCGAGCGCCCTCGACGGATCGTCTCCCTGCTGCCCTCGGCCACCGAGATCCTCTTCGCCATCGGGGCCGGCGACCAGGTCGTGGGCGTGACCTTCGAGTGCGACTTCCCCGCCGAGGCCCGCGAGCGGCGGATCGTGTCCACCAGCGCGCTGCCCGAGGGGCTGTCCTCGGCCGACATCGACGCCTTCGTGGCGGCGGCGGTGCGTGCCGGGGAGGACCTCTACCACCTCGACGCGGGCGCGCTGGCCGACATCGACGCCGACCTGGTCGTGACCCAGGACCTCTGCGCCGTGTGCGCGGTCGACGTCTCGGTCGTCGACGACGCGCTCGCGCACCTGGGCTGCACGGCGGAGGTGGTCACCACCGACCCGCACACGCTGGAGGAGGTCCTGGAGACCGTCGTGCTCCTGGGCGAGGTCACCGGGCACCGCGAGGAGGCCGACGCCCTGGTCGCCTCGCTGCGCGCCCGGCTGGCGGCGGTCGAGGAGCGCGTGGCCGCTCGCACGACCCCGGCTCCCCGGGTGCTGCTGCTGGAGTGGACCGACCCGCCGTACGCCCCCGGCCACTGGGTGCCCGAGATGGTCGCCCTCGCCGGCGGCGAGCCGGTGCTGGGCCGCGCCGGGGCCAAGTCGGTGCGCGTGACCTGGGAGGACGCCCGGGCGGGCGACCCGGAGATCGTGGTCTGCGCCCCCTGCGGGTTCGACCTCGAGGGTTCCGCGGCGCTGGCCCGGGACCTGGTCGACGCGGGTGAGCTCCCGGCGCACCTGCCGGTGTGGGCCGTCGACGCCAACGCGTCGTTCGCCCGTCCCGGACCGCGCCTGGTCGACGGCGTGGAGGCCCTCGTGCGGGTCGTCGAGGCGGGCACCGAGGCCTCGACCGCCAGCGAGTGGCGGGGCGACCTTGGGAGTGACACCCCACCACTCCTCGTCCGCGGCGGCGGTGTTGGAGGGACCCCGGAGGGCCACCCGCCAGGGGGACGAGCGGTGCTGCGGGACCAAGGATAGGCACCCGGACCGGCCCGCAACGAGGAACTCACCAGTCCGGATCAGACCAGTTGCGCGGACCCCGTCCCGGGGTCAGGCGGGAGCGACGAAACCGAGCAGGTCCTGCCGGGTCAGCACGCCGATCGGGCGGCCGTCCTCCTGCACGAGCAGGGCGTCGGCGTCCCTGAGCGCGGCCACCGCCTCGGGCACGCCGGTGCCGGCACCGACCGAGGGCAGCGGCGGGTCCATGTGGTCCTCGACCTGGTCCGCGAGCCGCGCGTCACCGGCGTACAGCGCGTCGAGGAGGCGGCGCTCGGAGACCGACCCGGCCACCTCGGCCGCCATCACCGGCGGCTCGGCGAGCACGACGGGCATCTGCGACACGCCGTACTCCTGCAGGATGGCGACGGCCTCGGCGATGGTCTCGTGCGGGTGGGTGTGGACCAGGTCGGGCAGGCGGCCCTTCTTGGTGTGCAGGACCTCGCCGATGCTCAGGCCGCTGCCCGGGTCGGAGAGGAAGCCGTAGCGCGCCAGCCAGTCGTCGTTGAACACCTTGGTCAGGTAGCCGCGCCCGCTGTCGGGCAGCAGCACCACGATCACGGCCTCGCGACCCGCGCCGCCCCAGTCCGGGTCGGCGTCGAGCTCGTGGGCCAGCTGCACCGCGGCGTACGCCGCCATGCCGGCCGACCCGCCGACCAGCAGGCCCTCCTCGCGCGCCATCCGGCGGGTGAAGGCGAAGCTGTCCTTGTCCGAGACCTCGATCACCCGGTCGGCCACCGAGCGGTCGTAGGTGTCGGGCCAGAAGTCCTCCCCCACGCCCTCGACCAGGTAGGGGCGGCCGGTCCCGCCGGAGTAGACCGAGCCGTGCGGGTCGGCGCCGACGACCTGCACCTCGGGGTTGCGCTCCTTGAGGTAGCGGCCCACCCCGCTGATGGTCCCGCCGGTGCCCATGCCGGTGACGAAGTGGGTGATCCGCCCGTCGGTCTGGTCCCAGATCTCCGGACCGGTGGTCTCGTAGTGGGACAGCGGGTTGAACGGGTTCGCGTACTGGTTGGGCTTCCAGGCGTTCGGCGTCTCCCGGACGAGCCGGTCCGAGGTGCTGTAGTAGCTGTCCGGGTGCTCGGGGGCCACCGCGGTGGGGCAGACCACGACCTCGGCGCCGTAGGCGCGCAGGACGTTGCGCTTGTCCTCGCTGACCTTGTCGGGGCACACGAAGATGCAGTGGTAGCCGCGCTGCTGGGCGACCAGGGCCAGACCGACCCCGGTGTTGCCCGAGGTCGGCTCGACGATCGTGCCGCCGGGGACCAGCTCGCCGCTGGCCTCCGCGGCGTCGATCATCCGGACCGCGATCCGGTCCTTCACCGAGCCCCCGGGGTTGAGGTACTCGACCTTCGCGAGCACGAGCGACGAGGTGGTGCCGACCGTGCGGTTGAGCTTGACCAGCGGGGTGTTGCCGATCAGGTCCAGGAGGGAGTTGGCGTACTTCATGGAGGCGAATCTACTGGCCCCGACGGCCCCGAATAGAATCCAGGAGTGGGGACAGCAGCGGCAGCACGCAGACTCGCGGCAGCCGCGGCTGTCGGGGGCGGTGGTCTGTCCCTCCTCGGCGGCTCGCTGTACGCCGTCCTGAAGGCCGAGGCGGGCGTCGCGCGACGCCTGATCGGCGAGACCGACGGCCGGGTCCCCGACGCGACGGGGTGGTACGGCCGGGGACGCCCCGGCCCCGCCCTGCGCCTGGCCCTCCTGGGCGACTCCAGCGCCGCCGGGTACGGCGTGCACAGCGTCGAGCAGACCCCGGGTGCCTGGCTGGGCTCTGGCGTGGCCGAGCAGGCGGACCGCCGGGTGCACCTGCGCTCGTACGCCGTGGTGGGGGCGCAGTCCAGCGACCTGGCCCCCCAGGTCGACCAGGTGCTCGGCACCGGTCCCGACGTCGCGGTCGTCCTGATCGGCGCCAACGACGTCACCCACACCGTGCTGCCGGCCGCCTCGGTGCGCCACCTCTCCCAGGAGGTGCGCCGCCTGCGGGAGGCCGGCGTGCAGGTCGTCGTCGGCACCTGCCCGGACCTGGGCACCATCGCCCCGATCCAACCGCCCCTGCGCCAGGTCGCGCGAGCGTGGTCGCGTCGCCTGGCGGCCGCCCAGACCATCGCCGTCGTCGAGGCCGGCGGGCGGACGGTGTCCCTCGGCTCGATCCTGGGGCCCGAGTTCGCCGCCGCCCCGGCGCTGCTGTTCGGCCCCGACCGCTTCCACCCCTCGGCCGCGGGCTACGAGGCGCTGGGCCGTGTGATGGTCCCCTCGGTGCTCTCCGCCCTCGGGCTCGGCGAGGCCGGCGAGGACGCCCCGCGCGAGACCCGTGGCGAGGCGGTCCTGCCGATCGGCTACGCCGCGGTCAAGGCCAGCCAGAACCCCGGCACCGAGATCGACGGCACCGAGGTCGGCGGGGCCACCCGGGGCGTGGGCGGACGCTGGGTCACGCTGATGCGCCGGCGCCAGGTGCCCACCGGTGCCGCCGAGGTCCCCGACGCGCAGGACGCCCCGGCCGGGTAGGGCCGGGGCGTCCTGGTCGATCGGTCGATCGAGTCGGGCTAGCCGCTAGTTGTTGCCGCGCAGGATCGCCAGCAGGCGCAGGATCTCGATGTAGATCCACACGATGGTGACGGTCAGACCGAAGGCCGCGCGCCACGACTCGCGCTCGGGGAGGCCGGCGGCGACGCCGCGCTCCACGAAGTCGAAGTCCAGGATCAGCATCAGGACGCCGAGCCCCAGGCCGAGCAGGCTCGAGACCAGACCCATCGGGCCGAAGCCGTTGAACCCGAAGCTGGAGCCGAAGAAGCCCAGCACCATGTCGAGCAGGCTGACGGCCACGAAGCCGAACATCGCGGCGATCACCCAGGTGCGGAACTTCTGCCCGACCTGGATGTTGAAGAACTTGTACGCCACGAGCGTGCCGCCGACCGCGGCCATCGTGCCCACGACCGCCCCGAGGACGAGCCCGCTGCCGAAGCCGGACTCCAGGGCCTTGCTGAAGGCGCCGATGAAGATGCCCTCGAGCGCGGCGTAGCCGATCACCAGGGCGGGGCTGATCACCTTCTTGAAGCTGTTCACCATGGCCAGCGCGAAGCCGCCCAGGGCGCCGACCATCGAGATGGCGTAGAGCCCCGAGAGCTGGGCCTGGGTCTCGATCGGGCCGGTGAGCACCCAGGTCAGGGCCGCGAAGACCATCACGACGGCGAGCGTGAGGCCGGTCTTCTGCACGACCGAGTCGACGGTC
This sequence comes from Nocardioides korecus, assembly GCF_054778395.1. NCBI lineage: Bacteria > Bacillati > Actinomycetota > Actinomycetes > Propionibacteriales > Nocardioidaceae > Nocardioides > Nocardioides korecus. Next base: position 106,930 of record NZ_BAAGZO010000004.1, read on the forward strand.
ATCCGGCCCTGGTCGACCTGGGGCGCGTAGCCGGTGCCGTAGGGGTCGTTGCCGTAGCCCTGGTCGCCGTAGCCCTGGCCGGCGTAGCCGCCCTGCTGGGGACGACCCACGTTCCACTGGGACGGGTCGGTGTAGCCGGTCGAGGTCGCGCCGCGGGCGTTGCGGCCGTTGAACCCCTCGGACCGGTTGAAGATCGGGTTGCTGCTCTGCATGGCGTCCTCCTGTGGATGCCTGACGGGCGCCCCACTCTGGTGCCCGCGACGACGCCCGAGCCTCTCGGGCGTCACTGACTCAACGGGCGAGACGTACCCCGTGTTCCCACGCGTCACACCCGTGCCCCGGGTGGGACTCGAACCCACACTGCGCGGTGTTTAAGACCGCTTCCTCTGCCGTTGGGATACCGGGGCGGACCGTCCGACTATAGGGAGCCGGGCCGCCCCAGCTCCGCCGCCCGTCCCAGGACCGCGTCGAGCATCGGCTCGGTGAGCCGTCCGGTGAAGGTGTTCTGCTGGGAGGGGTGGTAGCAGCCGAGCAGGCGGAGATCGGCGTACGGCCCCTGCAGCGGGACCTCGACGCCGTGGCCGAAGCGCGGTCGGGGGCGCGGGACCGCGACGCCGGCGGCCGCCAGGGCCCGCAGCGAGGCGTCCCACCCGAACCCGCCCAGGGCGACCACGACGCGCACGTGGGGCAGCAGCAGGCGCACCTCCCGCTCGATCCACGGGGCGCAGGTGTCGCGCTCCTCGGTGGTCGGCAGGTTCTGGGGCGGGGCGCAGCGCACGGCGGCGACCATCCGGGCGCCGACCAGGCGCTGGCCGTCGTCGGCGCGGACCGAGGTCGGCTGCGTCGCCAGCCCCACCCGGTGGAGCGAGGCGAACAGCCAGTCCCCCGAGCGGTCGCCGGTGAAGACCCGGCCGGTGCGGTTGGCGCCGTGGGCGGCCGGGGCGAGGCCCACGACCAGGACACCGGGCTCCGGGTCGCCCCAGCCAGGGATCGGGCGGCCCCAGTAGTCCTCCTCGGCGTACGCCGCCCGCTTCTCGCGCGCGACCTGCTCGCGCCAGGTCACCAACCGCGGGCAGGCGGCGCACACCGAGACCCGGGCGTCCAGGACGGGCAGGTCGGCGCGGGCCGCGAGCCGGGCCACGCCCGCCGCGCTCCGGGCGACCGGCGGGACGGGGTCCCCCGGGGCCACCGGGTCGCCCGGCCACCCCGATCCGGGTGGCACCGGGCCCGGGTCGCTCACGCGTCCTCGGCCGCCAGGGACCAGGCGATGCCGTCGAGGATGTCGTGCTCGGAGACCAGGATCGAGCCGACCCCGGTGCGCCGCAGGACGCGGTCCAGGATCAGGCCGCCGGCGCCGATGACGTCGGCGCGACCGGGGTGCATGTAGGGCAGCGCCCGACGCTCCTCCACCGTCATGGCGAGCAGGCGCGAGACCGCGCCCTGGAGCGCGTCGCGCCGCAGGACGGCGTGGTGGATCAGGTCGTGGTCGTAGCGCTCGAGGTCGAGCACCGCCGCCGCGAGCGTGGTGACGGTGCCGGCGACGCCGATGACGGCTCCGGCGCGGGCCGGGTCGACCTCGCAGTCGTCCAGGGCGGCCTCGATGTCGTCGGTCGCGGCCCGGACCTGCTCGGCCGTGGGCGGGTCGTCGGCCAGGTGCCGCTCGTTGAGCCGCACCGAGCCGATGTCGAGGGACCGGGCGCCCTCGACGGTGCCGTCGGCGTCGCCCAGGATCAGCTCGGTCGAGCCGCCGCCGATGTCCAGGACCAGGAGCGGGCCGGGCAGGGGCGGCAGCGTGCGGGTCGCCCCGGCGAACCCGGTGCGGGCCTCGGCGTCGCCGTCGAGGATCCGCGGGGTGGCGCCGACCCGCTCGGCGATCCCGTCGAGGAACTCCGCGCTGTTCTCGGCGTCGCGCGCGGCCGAGGTGGCGCAGAAGCCGACGCGGTCGACGTCGTGCTCCCGGACGAGGTCCATGAACTCCTCGGTGGCGGTGAAGACGCGCTGCAGCGAGGCCTCGGCGATCCGGCCGGTGCGGTCCACGCCCTGGCCCAGGCGGACCACGCGCATCTCGCGCACCACGTCGGTCAGGCGGCCCGGGGACCCCTCGGTCCCGGCCTCGACGTCGGCGACCAGCAGCCGCAGCGAGTTGGTCCCGCAGTCGAAGGCGGCGACGCGGGTCACGCGGGCTCCTGCGGGTCGACGCAGGGACCGCTCTCCCACCAGGGACCGAGTGCCTCGAGCACCTCGTCGCCGAGCGGGTTGACCCCCGGGCCCTGGGCCAGCGCCTGGCCGGCGAGGACGTGGAGGCACTTGACCCGGTCGGGCATGCCGCCGGCCGAGACCCCGGCGATCTCGGGGACCTCCCCGATCGCCTCGCGCGCGGCGAGGTAGGACGCGTGCGCCGCGCGGTAGCCGGCCGCCAGGTCCTCGTCCTGGCCCAGGCGCTCGGTCATCTCGCGCATCAGCCCGGAGGCCTCCAGGGTGCCGATCATCGACGCGGCCCGGGGGCAGGTGAGGTAGAAGGTCGTGGGGAACGGGGTGCCGTCGTCCAGGCGTGGCTCGGTGGCGACCACGTCGGGGTTGCCGCACGGGCAGCGGTGGCCCACGGCGTGCACCGAGCGCGACGGACGTCCCAGCTGGGCCCGGACGACCGCGGTGTCGCGCGCGTCGAGCCCGCCGGACGCGGGAGCCGGCTCAGCCACCGCTGGAGCTGGGGTCGGCCGAACGGGGCGTGATCTTGGTGGCCGGGGTCGAGACGCGCTCGGGGTGGTCGGCGGTCTCGACGGTGCCGTAGACGCGCTGCCACCACGGGTCGCGCAGCGGCTTGGCCACCGACGACGGGTCGGGCAGGGTGCTGGCGGTCGAGAGCGGCTTGCCGTCTCGTCCGACGACCTGGTAGCTGGTCTCGCCGGGCAGCACCCACCCGAACCGCTGGCGGGCCTGCGCCTCGATGTAGGCCTTGTCGTTCCAGCGGCCCTTCTCCTTCTTCAGCGCCGCGATGTCCTTCTCGGACTGGGAGATCTGGGCCCTGAGGTCGGCGATGTGCGAGCGCTGCTCCAGGTAGGCGCGCATCGAGGAGGCGTAGGAGACGACGAGCAGGGCGGCCACCACGACCAGCACGGCCATCCGGTTGGTGAACCGGGGCCGGGGACCGCGCGGGGCCGCGGCCGACCGTCCCGACCCGCTGCGGGCCGGGCGGCTGTTGCGCGGGCTCGACCCCGGGCGCACGTCGCGGCGCGAGGTGCGCTGCGGCGTACGCCGACCGGGGGTGCGGGGAGAGCCCGAGGAGGCAGGCACGACTGGTGCTCCTGGTCCCTCAGCCCTGGAAGCGCGGGAAGGCGGCGCGACCGGCGTAGCGGGCCGCGTCGTCGAGCTCCTCCTCGATGCGCAGGAGCTGGTTGTACTTGGCGACGCGCTCGGAGCGGGCCGGGGCGCCGGTCTTGATCTGGCCGCAGTTCGTGGCCACTGCCAGGTCGGCGATCGTGGTGTCCTCGGTCTCGCCGGAGCGGTGGCTCATCATGCAGCGCATCCCGTTGCGGTGGGCGAGGTCGACGGAGTCGAGGGTCTCGGTCAGGGAGCCGATCTGGTTGACCTTGACCAGCAGGGCGTTGGCGTTGCCACCGTCGATGCCGCGCTGGAGCCGCTCCACGTTGGTGACGAACAGGTCGTCGCCGACGATCTGGATCTGGTCGCCCAGCCGGCCGGTCAGGGTGGCCCAGCCGTCCCAGTCCTCCTCGTCCAGCGGGTCCTCGATGGACACGATCGGGTAGGAGGAGACCAGGTCGGCGTAGTAGTCGGTCATCTGGGCCGAGCTGCGCTTCTTGCCCTCGAAGGTGTACTTCCCCTTCTCGCAGAACTCGCTCGCGGCCACGTCCAGGGCCAGGGCGAAGTCGGTGCCGAGGGTGAAGCCGGCGCTCTTCACGGCGTCGGCGATCAGGTCGAGCGCGGCCCGGTTGCTGGACAGCTCGGGGGCGAAGCCGCCCTCGTCGCCCACCCCGGTGGCCAGGCCCTTCTTCTTCAGCACGGCCTTGAGGGCGTGGTAGACCTCGGCGCCCTGCTGCAACGCCTCGCGGAAGGAGGAGGCCCCGATCGGGGCGATCATGAACTCCTGGATGTCCACGTTGGTGTCGGCGTGGGCGCCGCCGTTGAGGATGTTCATCATCGGCACCGGGAGCAGGTGGGCGTTGGGCCCGCCGACGTAGCGGAACAGCGGCAGGCCGGAGCTGACCGAGGCGGCGCGGGCGACGGCCAGCGAGACGCCCAGGATGGCGTTGGCGCCGAGGTTGGCCTTGTTGGGCGTGCCGTCGAGGTCGATCATCGCCTGGTCGACCAGGCGCTGGTCGCTGGCGTCGAGACCGACGATCTCGGGCTCGATCTGGTCCTGGACCGCGGCGACGGCCTTCTCGGTGCCCTTGCCGCCGTAGCGCTTGCCGCCGTCGCGCAGCTCGACCGCCTCGAAGGCGCCGGTGGAGGCACCCGAGGGGACCGCGGCGCGGCCGACGGAGTCGTCGTCGAGGAGGACCTCGACCTCGACCGTGGGGTTGCCGCGGGAGTCGAGGATCTCGCGGGCGATGACGGTGTCGATGGAGGCCAAGGCAGATGCTCCTGCGTCGAGGGGGTCGGGCACCGCGGGACGGGCCCGGAGGCACGTCCACCCTAACCGCGTCCGGCCTCCGGGGCGCGCAGCACCCGCGGCCGTCGTCCGGGTCTAGTCGGGCCCGCCCAGCAGCAGGTCGCCCCCGCCGGTGAGCGACCCCAGCGAGCGGCACCGACCGACCTTCAGGTCGCAGGACAGCACCGCCAGCGGGCTGCCGTCGCTCAGGGCGACGCCCCACAGCCGGCCCGGGCCGGTCCAGCGCGCGAGCTCGAACCCGTCGCCCACGACCCCGCTGGGCTGCACGCGTCGCCGCGTGCCGGTCCGGAACGGGTCCAGCGGACGGGTCGCCGAGACCACGAGGCCGTAGCCCCCGGCCCCGCCCGGCCCCACGCGGACGGGTGCGGCCGGGTCGGCGGGCGCGTTGTCGCGCAGCGGGCGCACCCGCAGGTCGGCCGGCTCGCCGAGCAGGTCACGGGCCCGGACGGGCGTCACGGAGGCGGGGGCCACGGCCCGTCCGGTGCGGACGTCCCACGCCCGCTGCCGCCCCGCGACCGTCACCCGCACGTGCCGTCCGTCGCGGTCGGTGACGAGGTCGGTCGCCGGGAGGTCCGGTCCACCTACCCCGGTGTCGCGCACCACCCGGGTGTCGGTGGTCCAGAGCCGGCCGGCGTCGAGGAAGAAGACGGCCCCCCGGACGAGCACGAACGACTCCACCGAGCGCGGGGCCAGGTCCCAGGACCGGGTGCCGACGTGCAGGACGCTGCCCTCGACCCACACGACGTCCGCCGGGTCGTCGGGGCGCAGGGACCCGGTGGCGGGCGGGACCCGGTCCGGCACCCCCGCCGTCGCCGCACCGGTGGGACGGGGGGCCACCGTGACGGTCCCCGTGGGCCGCGCCGGGGTGGTCTCGTCGTCGGTGCCGCCCAGGCGACCCGTGACGAGCCAGGCGGTCGCGCCGGCCAGGGCCAGGAAGCAGACCAGGGAGAGCACGGTCGTGACGGACAGCCAGGGGCGCCGCCTGCGTGGGCTCACGCCTGCGCCCGGCGTACGGCGTCGCGCAGGGCCTGCTCGGGGTCGACGCCGGTCGCGCGGGCCTCCGCGACCAGCGCCAGGAGGCGGTCGCCCAGCTCGGGGGAACCCGGCTTAGCCGGGACCGGACGCCCGGCCCGCTCGAGGCGGTCGAGCAGCTTGGTGGCCCGGGTGAGGGCCGGGAGCGCGAGCGGGACGCCCTCCATCAGCGTGGTGCGCTGCTTCTCGGTGGCCTTGAGGGCCTCCCAGGTCTCGTTGATCCGGACCGGGTCGGTCTCCACCACGTCACCGAAGACGTGCGGGTTGCGGCGCAGCAGCTTCTCGCGCAGGCCTGCGGCCACGTCGTCGAGGTCGAACCACCCCTCCTGCTCGGCCACGGCCGCGTGGAAGTAGACCTGGAGCAGGACGTCGCCGAGCTCCTCGCGCAGGTGGTCGCGCGCGACGTCGGGGTCCGCCGCGGAGTCCAGCTCCTCGATCGCCTCGAGCGTCTCGAAGGTCTCCTCCAGCAGGTGGCGGGCCAGGGTGCGGTGGGTCTGGGCGGCCTTCCACCCGCACTCCGCCCGCAGGCGCCGCATGATCTCGACGAGCTCGATCAGCGGCGAGTCCCCGCCGCCGTCGTCCACCGGCTCAGCCGCACTTCTGACTGGCCGGGAGCGACGCCGCGAAGGTGGGGTCCAGGTCGGTCTTGGCAGCGGCCTTGGCGTAGTCGGAGCCCGCCTGCGACACCGAGCCGTCACCGGCCCCGGGGAAGCCGTCCTTGCCGGGCGCGTAGCGCGCGTCGGTGTCGATGCGGGGCTTGGTGGACTTCAGCCAGGCGGCGCGCTGGGCCAGGCCGGCGTTGAGCAGCTGCTCGATGTTCTGCGCCGTCGGCTTCTGACCGGTCTTGGTCGAGGCGACGTCGACCAGCTGGGCGCGGGCCCGGGCCCACTTCGTGAACGTGGAGGTCAGCGTGGCCTCGGGACCGGCCTTGAGCGGCGCGAAGAGCGGCTCGACCTGGCTCAGGAACGCCTTGACCACCAGCGGGTCGGCCGAGGCCTTCTGCGAGTCGCCGTACTCCCGCGACAGCGCGGTGTCCATCAGCAGGCCGAGCGAGCTGGTGGTGAGCTTGGACCGTGAGGTCGCGGTGACGCCCTGCTGGCCCTTGAGGCTCTCGCGCAGGTCGCACTGCGCCGCGGCGACGGCCTGCACCTGGCGGTCGGAGATCGTGGTGTCGCCGACGACCGCGGCGGTGCCGGGGGCGACCTGGCCGCAGCCGGAGAGCAGCAGTCCGCCGGCCAGCAGCACCGGGCCGAGCACGGCCCCGCGTCGGGTCTTCACGATCCGGTCTCCTCACTGCCGCGGCGAGCCGCGGCGCCGTCCGTCGGCGCGAGCACGCCGTCGATCACCTGCCGCGCCCAGGCCAGGAGCTCCTCGTCACGCGGCGCCTGGGCCCCGAACCCGGTCGGGAGGGGCCGCGGCACGAGCATCGTACGCACGGGTGCCTTGTAGAGGCTCTTGGGATGCAGGCGGTTGAGGCGCACGACCCGCGAGTCGGGCAGGTCCACGGGGTGGAACCGGACGAACTTGCCCTGGACGGTGACCTCGGAGAGGCCGGCGTCGCGGCAGCGGGCGCGGAAGCTGGCCACGGCCAGCAGGCGCGCCACGGGCGGCGGCGGCGGGCCGTAGCGGTCCACCAGCTCCTCGGTGAGCCGCGCGACGTCGGCGTCCTCGCGGACCTCGGCCAGCCGCTTGTACATCTCCAGGCGCAGGCGCTCGCTGGGGACGTAGTCGTGCGGGAGGTGGGCATCGATCGGCAGCTCGATCTTGACCTCGATCGGCTGCTCGACGGCCGGTCCGCCGTCGGTGCGGAACTCCGCGACCGCCTCGCCGACCAGCCGGACGTAGAGGTCGAAGCCGACGTCGGCGATGTGGCCCGACTGCTCGCCGCCGAGCAGGTTGCCCGCGCCGCGGATCTCGAGGTCCTTCATCGCGATCGCCATGCCGCCGCCGAGGTCGGAGTGCTGGGCCAGGGTGGCGAGGCGCTCGTGGGCGGTCTCGGTCAGCGGCTTGTCCTGCGGGTAGAGGAAGTAGGCGTAGGCCCGCTCGCGCGAGCGGCCCACCCGGCCGCGCAGCTGGTGCAGCTGGGAGAGCCCGAGGGTGTCGGCCCGCTCGATGATCATGGTGTTGGCGTTGGAGACGTCCAGGCCCGACTCGACGATGGTGGTGCACACCAGCACGTCGAAGCGCTTCTCCCAGAAGTCCAGCATCACCTGCTCGAGCTGGTGCTCCCCCATCTGGCCGTGGGCGGTGGCCACGCGGGCCTCGGGGACCAGCTCGCGGATCTTGGCCGCGGCCTTCTCGATCGAGGTGACCCGGTTGTGGATGAAGAAGCACTGGCCGTCGCGGAGCAGCTCGCGACGCACGGCCGCGGTGACCTGGCGGTCCTCGTAGGCCCCGACGTAGGTCAGCACCGGGTGCCGCTCCTCGGGCGGGGTCGCGATCGTGGACATCTCGCGGATGCCGGTGATCGCCATCTCCAGCGTGCGCGGGATCGGCGTCGCGGACATCGAGAGCACGTCGACGCTCGTGCGCAGGCGCTTCATCTGCTCCTTGTGCTCGACGCCGAAGCGCTGCTCCTCGTCGACGATGATCAGCCCGAGGTCCCTGACCCGGATGTCGGGGTTGAGCAGGCGGTGGGTGCCGATCACGATGTCGACCGACCCGTCGGCCAGCCCGGCGATGACCTCCTTGGCCTCCTTCTCGGACTGGAACCGGCTCAGCGGCTTCAGCGTCACCGGGAAGCCGCTCATCCGCTCGGCGAAGGTGGCGAAGTGCTGGGTGACCAGCAGGGTCGTGGGCACCAGCAGCACGACCTGCTTGCCGTCCTGGACGGCCTTGAACGCCGCGCGCACGGCGATCTCAGTCTTGCCGTAGCCCACGTCGCCGCAGACCAGGCGATCCATCGGCACCACCCGCTGCATGTCGGCCTTGACCTCCTCGACCGTGCTGAGCTGGTCGGGGGTCTCGTGGAAGGGGAAGGCGTCCTCGAGCTCGGTCTGCCACGGGGTGTCGGGGCCGAAGGCGTGGCCCTTGGTGGCCTGGCGGGCGGCGTACAGCTTGATCAGCTCGGCCGCGATCTGGCGCACGGCCTTGCGCGCCCGGCCCTTGCGCTTGGCCCAGTCGGCGCCGCCGAGGCGGTCCAGGCTGGGCTGCTCGCCGCCGACGTAGCGGGTGACCTGGTCCAGGGTGTCCGCGGGCACGTAGAGGCGGTCGGCGGGGTGACCGCGCTTGGAGGCGCCGTACTCCAGGACGAGGTACTCGCGCACCGCGCCCTGGACGGTGCGCTGCTTCATCTCCACGAACCGGCCCACGCCGTGCTGCTCGTGGACCACGAAGTCCCCGGCCTTGAGCTCCAGGGGGTCGATCTGCTTCTTGCGGCGCACCGGCATCTTGCGCATGTCGCGCGTGGTGGCCTTCTGCCCCGCGACGTCCTCGCCGGTGAGCACCATCAGGCCGGGATCGAGGAGCGTCAGCCCGTGGGAGATGCACCCGCGGGTCACCTGCACCACGCCGTCGCTAGAGGCCTCGACGTCCTCGACCAGGCGGGCGGGCACGTCGTGCTCGGCGAGCACCTCGACCATCCGCTGGGCCTGCCCGTGACCCTGGTGCACGGTGACGACCTGACGCCCGGCGGCGAGCGCGGCGCGCACGTCGGTGACGGCCTGCTCGACGTCGCCGCGGTAGGCCTCGGCCGGCTGGGCCTCGACCACGGCCGCGCCCCCGTCCTCCCCGGCACCCTCTTCGGGGAGGTCGAGCCCGAACGGGCTGATCCCCCACCAGGCCTGGCCACGGGCCAGCGCCACCGAGCGGACGTCGCCGACGCCGCGCAGGCTGGCCGCGCCGAGGTCGATCGGGGCCTGCCCGCCGGTGGCCGCCGCGGCCCAGCTGGCCTCGAGGAACTCCTCGCTGGTGGCGACCAGGTCGTGGGCACGGGTGCGGACCCGCTCGGGGTCGAGCACGAGCACGTGGGTCTGCGCGGGCAGCAGCTCGACGAGCAGCTCCATGTCGTCGGTCAGCGCCGGGGCCAGCGATTCCATGCCCTCGACGGCCATGCCCTCGGCGAGCTTGTCGGTGATCTCGCGCAGCTGGGGGTGGGCCTGGCCGAGCTCGGCCGCGCGTCGGCGTACGTCGGGGGTCAGGAGCAGCTCGCGGCACGGCGGCGCCCACAGGCGCTGCACCGGCTCGACCGTGCGCTGGTCGGCCACCGCGAAGGTGCGGATCTCCTCGATCTCGTCGCCGAACAGCTCCACGCGCAGCGGGTGCTCCTCGGTCGGGGGGAAGACGTCGACGATGCCGCCGCGCACGGCGAACTCGCCGCGCTTCTCCACCAGGTCCACGCGGGAGTACGCCGCGGCCGAGAGCCGGGCGACCACGTCGTCGAGCTCGATCTCCTGGCCCGGGACCAGCTCGACCGGCTCGAGGTCGGCCAGACCCCTGACCTGGGGCTGGAGCACCGAGCGCACCGGGGCGACCACCACGCGGACCGGGCCGTTGCTGGTGTCGGTGCCGGGGTGGGCGATGCGGCGCAGCACCGCGAGCCGGCGCCCGACGGTGTCGCTGCGGGGGCTGAGCCGCTCGTGGGGCAGGGTCTCCCAGGCCGGGTAGAGCACGACCGAGTGCGGGTCGACGACGTCCTGGAGCTCCTCGGTGAGGTCCTCGGCCTCCCGCACGGTGGCGGCCACGACCAGGACGGTGCGACCGGCGTCGACCAGGCCCTTGACCACGAAGGGGCGCAGGGCGGCCGGACCGGTCAGGTCCTGGACCGGGACGCCGTCGCGGGCGTCGGCCATCGCACCGGCCAGGGTGGGGTTGCGGAGGACCAGGTCGGCCAGGGCGGCGGTGCTCATCGGGGTGCTCCTCGCGGGGCTGAGGTGGGACGGCGCGTGCGCGGGCGCACGACGCGAGCCCCCAGCCGGAGCGGACAGGGGGTCGCCCCGAGTCTACGAGGGCCGACCGACAGGTCGGTCACGTCGGGTCGGGGGCCACCTCGGCCTCGCTGCGCAGCACGCAGAACTCGTTGTCCTCGGGGTCGGCGAGCACCACCCAGCCGCGCCCGTCCGGCGTGCGCCGGTCGTCGACCTCGCGTGCGCCCAGGCCGAGCAGGCGGCCGAGCTCGTCGTCCCGCGTCCCGGCACCGGGCCGCAGGTCGAGGTGGATCCTGTTCTTGACCTGCTTGGCCTCCGGCACCTCGATGAACAGCAGCGGGTGACCGCCGTCCGGGCGCTGGATCCAGCACTCCTGGTGCCCGGGGGCGTTGGGGTCCTCGGGCTGGTCGACGTAGCCCAGGACCTCCTTCCACCACGCGGAGAGGGCGAAGGCGTCCCGGCAGTCGATGCTGGTGTGGGAGATGTACGACGTCATCGACCCACCATGGCGCCCGCGTCCGGCCGGCGCCAGCGGGATCTAGGAGACGACGACCTCGATGCGCTGGAACTCCTTGAGCTCGGTGTAGCCCGTGGTCGCCATCGCGCGGCGCAGGGCCCCGACCAGGTTCATCGTGCCGTCCGCCACGTGCGAGGGGCCGAAGAGGATCTGCTCCAGCGTGCCGACCGTGTCGAACTGCACCCGCTGGCCGCGCGGCAGCTCGGCGTGGTGGGCCTCGGTGCCCCAGTGGAAGCCGCGGCCGGGGGCGTCGGTGGCGCGGGCCAGAGGGGAGCCGACCATCACCGCGTCGGCACCGCAGGCCACCGCCTTGGCGATGTCGCCGCTGCGGCCGATCGAGCCGTCGGCGATGACGTGCACGTAGCGGCCGCCGGACTCGTCGAGGTAGTCGCGGCGGGCGGCGGCGACGTCGGCCACCGCGCTGGCCATCGGGACCGCGACGCCCAGGACGGTGCGGGTGGTGTGCGCGGCGCCTCCGCCGAAGCCGACCAGCACGCCCGCGGCGCCGGTGCGCATCAGGTGCAGCGCGGCCTGGTACGTCGCGCAGCCGCCGACGATCACGGGCACGTCGAGCTCGTAGATGAACTCCTTGAGGTTCAGCGGCTCCGCGGTGGAGGAGACGTGCTCGGCGCTGACCGTGGTGCCGCGGATGACGAACATGTCCACGCCGGCGTCGACGACGGTCTTGGCGAACTCCTTGGTGCGCTGCGGGCTCAGCGACCCGGCGACCGTGGTGCCCGACTCGCGCACCTGGCGCAGCCGCTCGGTGATCAGCTCGGCCCGGACCGGCTCGGTGTAGATCTCCTGCATCCGGCGGATCGCGTCGGTCCCGGTCAGGGAGGCGACCTCCTCGAGCAGGTGGGTCGGGTCGTCGTACCGCGTCCAGAGGCCCTCGAGGTTGAGCACCCCCAGCCCGCCCAGACGGCCCAGCTCGATGGCGGTCTCGGGCGACATCACGGAGTCCATCGGCGCGGCCACGATGGGGGTGTCGAAGCGGTAGGCATCGATCTGCCAGGCGGTGGACACCTCCTCGAGGTCGCGGGTGCGCCGGCTGGGCACGATCGCGATGTCGTCGAAGGAGTAGGCCCGGCGTCCGCGCTTGGCGCGCCCGATCTCGATCTCGGTCACCGCGCAACCCTAGCCGCCGAGGAGGCCCGTGTGTCCCCCGAGGCGGCCCGTGGGGCGGCCGAGGGGGCCCGTCCGGTCGGGTGCGCGCACACTTGGTGGCATGCCCCTGGTTCGCATCGACCTGACCGAAGGACGCTCCGAGGAGGAGCTGCGCCTGATCGCCGACACCGTGCAGTCCTGCATGGAGGACGTCTTCGCCGCGCCGGCGCGCGACCGCTACCAGGTGATCACCGAGCACCGGCCCGGTCGGATCATCTGCGAGGACACCGGGCTCGGCCTGGAGCGCACCGACGGGCTGATGGTGGTCCAGGTGACCCAGCAGGGACGGTCCGCGGACCAGAAGCAGGCGCTGTACGCCGCCCTGGCGGAGCGCCTCGCCGAGAAGGCCGGTGTGCGGCCCGAGGACCTGGTGGTCTCGGTGGTGGCCGCCGAGCGCGAGGACTGGTCCTTCGGGATGGGCCGCGCCCAGTTCCTGACCGGCGAGCTCTAGGCGGGTCCGGGCTCGACCCGGCCGTTGACCGCGTGGTCGAGGGCGGCGGCCAGCCAGCGCACGTAGCGCTCCTCGTCCCAGCCCAGCCCGGCCAGGCACAGGTAGTTCTCCGCGGTGGTGAGGGTCTGCACGGCGCCGACCGCGTCGGGGGCCGTGGTCGCCCCGGTCGCGACCACCTCGACCATGGCACGGGATAGGCGCAGGCGGCGCAGCTCGGCCCCCCGGCGCAGCGCCTCGGCGACGGGGTCCTCGTCGGCCGCCTGCCACAGCACCCGCACCAGCCCGGCGATCGGGCGGATCATCGATGCCGTGAACCGGGCGACCTGCTCGCGACGCTCGGCCGGCTCGGCGTCCGGGTCGACGCCGAACGCGACGAAGGCGTCGTGCATGTCGCCGGCACCGGCCATCCGCTGCCGCATCACAGAGATCAGCAGGTCGCTGCGGGAGACGAACCGGCGGGCCAGGTCCAGCTCGGGCACCCCGGCGAGCCGGGCCACCCTCTCGAAGGTCGTGCCCGACCAGCCCCACCGCAGGAAGGCCTCGGCGGCGGCGTCGAGCACCTCGGGACGTGCCCCGTGGTCCGGCGTGGCGCCGGTGAGGTCGAGGTGCATCACCAACAGGTCGGCGTACCCCTCCTCGCCGGGCAGGGCGAACGCGCCCGGGACGGTGCCCACGACCTCGAACCCCAGGGAGCGCCACAGCCGCACGGCGGCCAGGTTGGTCGAGACCACGGCGTTGAACTGGATCGCGCGGAAGCCCCGCGCGCGGTGCCAGGCGACGACGTGCTCGCCCAGCGCCCGCCCCACGCCGCGACCGCGTGCCTGCGGCCCGACCACGAACGACGCGGTGCCGACGTGGGCCCCGGGGCCGGGCCGGTTGGGCCCCGCCTTGGCCGCGCCGAGCACGGTCTCACCGTCGACGGCCACCACGAGCAGCTCGCCGACCCAGGTGGCCCGGGTCGCCGCGACATCGGCGGGCACCTCGAGGGCGTAGGTCCGCCCCTGCCGGGCCACGTCCACGACGAGGTCGTGCACCTGGGGCCAGTCCCGCTCCTCCAGGGGGCGCAGCACCACCGGAGGACTGGTCGGCGTGGGGGCGGGCACGGCAGGAGATGTTACGACGCCGAGCGGCTCCTGGCGCTCACCCCTGGGCGCGTCCCACGGCCGAGACCTGCAGCTGCGGGCTGGATCCGGTGGACCCCTGGCAGGCCTGGGTCCGGTAGGCCACGAAGCGGCTGACCCGCGACCCGGGCGGGTAGACCCGCAGCCCGTCCGAGGTCGTCGGGGCGCACGTCGCCGCGTCGTAGTTGCCGGCGTCGGCGACCTGGAGCACCGCGGTCGTGGTCTGGCCGGGGGCCAGGCTCACCTGCCGCAGCGACCCGGTGCGGACCGCCGGCGACCCGATCTGGCGACCCGCGCCACCGCCCACGAAGGACACGCCCGGGTGACCGTCCAGGACGCACCGGGAGGCGCCGGTGTTGCGGAAGGTCAGCAGCACGAACTGGCTGCCGGCGGCACCGCCTCCGGCGGCCTGGTCGAGGCCGACGGCCAGCCCCGAGGCGGGGCAGGTGCCGGTGGTGCCGGCGCTCGCCGCCCCGGTGGCCCCCGAGGACGCGGTCGGGGACGACGTGGGCGACGCCGCGGCGGACGGGGACGTACCCGTCGTGGCGGTGGCACCTGCGGTGGGGCTGCTGCTCGGGGAGGCCGACGCCGAGGCGGAGGACCCCGTGACCGGGGCGTCGGTGACGCCGGAGGAGGCCTGGACCCCGTTGCCGCCGCACCCGGCGAGCAGGACGGTGGCCAGGACGGGGGCCAGGACGGGGGTCAGGACGGCGATCGCGGGGGTGGCCCCCGGACGCCGACGGAGCGAGGAGCGCGAGGAGGTGGTCATGGCTCCCACGCTAGGACGGCCAGGTCGCGCTGCCCGCACGGTCAGGTCACGGTCCTGTGACCTCGGTCGACCCGGTGGATCCTGGCCGCCCGGGGCGGTCGGCGGCCGCCTCCGGGACGACCAGGGAGGCGCACGCCCCTCCCGAGGCGGGGTTGGTCAGGCGCAGCGGGGCCCCCAGCACCGCGGCCTGGCCGGCCGCGATCACCAGCCCCAGACCGTTGCCGCCCGGTCGGCCCGGACCGCTGCGGAACCGGCGCGGCCCGTCGCGCAGGAGGGCGGCGTCGAACCCGGGGCCGTGGTCGCGCACGCTCACCTCCCGCCCCTCCTGGCGGACCTCCACGGGGGCCCGCCCGTGCTCCAGCCCGTTGCGCACCAGGTTGCTCAGCACCCGCTCGAGCCGGCGGGGGTCGGTGAGCACCTCGACCGGCTCGGCGGAGGTCACGAGCACGACCTCCCCCTCCGCGTGCTCCCCGCTGACCAGGCCCCGGTGCACGGCCCGGCGCACGGTCTCCGCGAGGTCGACCGTCTCGAGGTCGGCCTCCTCGGCGCCACGGTCCAGGCGGGAGACCTCGAGCAGGTCCTCGACCAGGGTCGTCATCGCGGCCGCGCGGTCGCGCACCAGCTCGGCGGGCCGTGAGTCGTCGAGCAGCGCCGCCGCGGTGACCAGCCCGGTGACCGGCGTGCGCAGGTCGTGCGCCACGTCGGCGGTGAACTGCCGTTCCTGCGCCAGCCGGGCCCGCAGCCGCGCCGCCATCGCGTCGACCGCGTCGGCGAGGTCGCCGACCTCGTCGCGCCCCCGGCCCACCGACTCCCGCAGCGACGGGGCCCCCTCCGCCCCGGCGGCGACCTCGCGCGCGGAGCGGGCGGCGAGCCGCAGGCGTCGGGCGAGGCCGTTGGCCGAGAGCAGGCCCAGGAGCGCGGCCAGCAGGACGGTCACCGTCCCCGCGGCGACCAGCGACCGGTCGACCGCGGCCAGGCTGCGGTCGGCGGGCCGGAGCGTGGACCGCGTGCTCAGCACGACACCGCCGGACCGGACGGCGGCCCAGACGGTGCGCGTCCCCGACCCGGTGACCAGGGTCGCGCGGGCGCCGTCGCGCCGCACCGCCGCCAACAGCGCGGAGGGCACGCCGCGGTCGCCGACCCGGGCGTCGAAGCTGAGCAGGCCCGTGCGGCGGTAGACCTGGGCGGCGACCGCGATCCGCTCTGAGGCTCCGGAGCGCGCCTGCTGGACCCGGTCGAGCACCAGCAGGGCGTGGACCGCGACCCCCAGCCCGGTCACCGCGAGGAGCACGATCAGGGTGATCACGACGGCGATGCGCAGGCGCAGGCCGGTCCGCGGGCGGCGTACGCCGGGGAGCGCCACGTCAGGACCGCAGCCGGTAGCCGAAGCCGCGCACGGTCTCGACCCGCTCCGCGCCGACCTTGGCCCGGAGCCGTTGGACGTGCACGTTGACCAGGTGGGCCTCGTCCTGCCAGGGGTCGTGCTCCCAGACCCGCTCCAGCAGCTGGCGCCGCGACAGCACCGCCCCCGGGACGTCGGCCAGGGCCAGGAAGAGCCTCATCTCGGTCGCGGTCAGCGCCACCGGGGCGTCGCCGCGACGCAACGTCAGCGACCGCCGGTCCAGGGTCAGGTCCCCGAACCGCTCCACCGCCTCGCCGGGCGGGGGCGGCTCGGCCGGCGTCGCACGGCGTACGACGGACCGCAGCCGCGCGAGCAGGACCTGCACGTCGAACGGCTTGGTGACGTAGTCGTCGGCCCCCGCCTCCAGACCTCCCACCACGTCGACGGCGTCGGTGCGCGCCGAGACCAGCACCACCGGGGTGGAGCCGGCCTCGCGGATCCGCCGCGTCAGCGTGACGCCGTCCAGACCCGGCAGCACGACGTCGCTGAGCACCACGTCGAACGCCGGGTCGGCCGACCCGAACAGTCCCCAGGCCTCGAGCCCGTCGGTCACCCAGGCGACCTCGTGGCCGTGGCGCTCGAGGTGCAGCTGGGTCGCCTCCCCGATGACCGGGTCGTCCTCGACGAGCAGCAGCCGCACCCGGGTCCCCTCAGCGCCAGGAGTAGTTCGGCGCCTCGGCGGTGATCTGGATGTCGTGGGGGTGGCTCTCCTTGAGCCCCGCGGAGGTGATCCGCACGAAGCGACCCCGCTCGCGCAGCTCGGGGATCGTGCGCGCGCCGACGTAGAACATCGACTGGTGCAGGCCGCCGATCAGCTGGTGGGCGACCGCGGACAGCGGGCCGCGGTAGGCGACCTGGCCCTCGATGCCCTCGGGCACGATCTTGTCGTCGCTCTCGACGTCGGCCTGGAAGTAGCGGTCCTTGGAGTAGGACTTCTTGCCCCGGCTGCTCATCGCCGCCATCGAGCCCATGCCGCGGTAGGCCTTGTACTGCTTGCCGTTGACGAAGACCAGCTCGCCGGGGCTCTCCTCGCAGCCGGCGAGCAGGGAGCCGAACATCACCGACTCGGCGCCGGCGACCAGGGCCTTGGCGATGTCGCCGGAGTACTGCAGGCCGCCGTCGGCCACGAGCGGGACGTCGGCGGGACCGCAGGCCAGCGAGGCCTCGTGCACGGCCGTCACCTGGGGCACGCCGACCCCGGCGACCACGCGCGTCGTGCAGATCGACCCGGGGCCGACCCCGACCTTGACGGCGTCCACGCCCGCGTCGACCAGCGCCTGGGCACCGGCGCGGGTGGCGACGTTGCCGCCCATGACCTGCACGTGGCGGGTGGCGGGGTCGCTCTTGAGGCGCCGGATCATGTCGAGCAGCAGGCGCGCGTGACCGTGGGCGGTGTCCACCACGAGGACGTCCACGCCGGCCTCGACCAGGGTGGTGGCCCGCTCCCAGGACTCGCCGAAGTAGCCGACCGCGGCCCCCACCAGGAGGCGGCCGTCGCCGTCGTTGGAGGCGTGCGGGAACTGCTCGGACTTCACGAAGTCCTTGACCGTGATCAGGCCGGCCAGGCGACCCTGCTCGTCGACGATCGGGAGGCGCTCGCGCTTGTGCTGGCGCAGCAGGGCGGTGGCGTCGTCGCGGGAGATACCCACCGGCGCGGTGATCAGCGGCATCGGGGTCATCACCTCGTCGACCTTGGTCGTGGCCCACTCGGCGACCGGGGTGAAGCGGAGGTCGCGGTTGGTGATGATGCCCAGCAGCCGGTTGTCGACGTCGACGACGGGCAGGCCCGAGACGCGGTACTCGCCGCAGATCGCGTCGAGCTCCTCCAGCGTCTTGTCGGGCGTGATCACGACCGGGTTGGAGATCATGCCGGTCTGGGTGCGCTTGACCAGGTCGACCTGGTAGGCCTGGTCCTCGATCGAGAGGTTGCGGTGCAGGATCCCGATGCCACCCTGGCGGGCCATCGCGATCGCCATCCGGGACTCGGTCACGGTGTCCATCGCGCTGGAGATCAGCGGGGTGCGCAGCGAGATGTCGCGGGTCAGGCGCGTGCTGGTGTCGACCTCGCTGGGGATCACGTCGGTCTCGCCCGGCAGCAGCAGGACGTCGTCGTAGGTCAGGCCGAGCGTGGCGAACTTGGACGGGACTTCTGCGTCTGACATCGGATCTTCGGGCCCTTCGCTGCGGTTGCTCTGGTCGCCGATCCTAACGTCCGGCGGGGGCGCTCTCTTCCCCCCTGCGACCGCGCAGCGCGCCTCGCCTACCGCTGCGGCGCCGCCCCGGCCGGACGGCGTACGCCGGTCACGGCGATGCGCGCGGCCAGGGTCCCGGCGCTGACCCGCACCCGCGCCCGGAGGCCGGCGCCCAGGACCATCGGGACCACGCCCTCCTCCTCGGCCGGGGCGACCAGGAGCAGGTCGGCGTGGCCGGCGTCGGCGACCTGGGCGGCCGCCCGGAGCAGCAGCCCGGTGCCGATGCCCAGACGACGCCATGCCGGCGCGACCTCGACGCCGAGCTCGGGCACCGTCGCGTCGCCCCGGAAGGTGGCGACGCCGACGACGTGGCCGCCGATCCGCGCGACCACGCCCAGGAGGCCCGGGACGGCCTGGGTCCGGTCGTCGGGAGCGGGTGCGACGTCGTACTCCACGGGGGCGGAGCGCCGGACCGGGGCGGCCGGGCCGGACGGGCCCGACCCGGTCGCCGGGGCGACCGCGGCGCTGGCCACCGTCGAGGCCAGGCCACGCAAGGCCGCGGCCCGGGAGTGCTCGGTCGCGCTCCACCGCTCCGGGTGGGCGCCCAGCAGTCGCTCGAGGAGCCGCGGCAGGGCCTCCGGGTCGGCGACGACGTCCTGGGCGGCGTGCAGCCACCGCGTCGGCTGGTCGATCAGGTCGTGGGTGGTGCAGGGCTCGACGCTCACCTCGTCCCCTCCCGCACCACCCACGAGCTCAGCGACCGCCCGAGCGGTCCAGTCGTCAGGGGCACTGATCACCAGCTCGTCGGTGACCCGCCCGAGGTCGGGGAAGATCTGCAGACCCAGGATGTTCAGCCCGTTCTGCCCGCACAGCGAGGCCAGCTCGGCGAGTGCGCCCGGGCGCTCGGTGAGGGTGCATCGCACGCGGAAGAACATGCGCCCATCGTGACGAGCACGTGTTGCGCGCGATGGGCGCGGATGTTTCGCGCAGGTCAACAAAACGCGGACGGCCGCCCCGCGCGGGTGTGCGGGACGGCCGTCGGCAGGTGGAGCGGTGGAGCAGGTTCAGCAGGTGGAGGACTACTTGGTGAAGCCGACCTGGGTGTAGTCGGTGGCCTGGAACTGCGTGGCGCCGGTGTTGACCAGGCCCTTCTGCACGGCCCAGATGGTCGGGGTCGTGCCGAGGGTGACGATCGGGACGTAGTCGAAGATGACCTTGTCGATGTCGTTGGCGATCGCCTGCTGCTTGGTCGGGTCGAGCTCGGCGTTCGCCTTGTCCCACAGCGGGCCCAGGCGCGGGTCGGTGATGCCGGTGAAGTTCTGGCCCGCGTCGGCCGGGTCGAACAGCGACTGGGTCGTCGAGACCGGGAAGGGCGTGCCCTGCCAGCTGAAGGACGTCATGTCGTAGTTCTTCTTGATGATGTAGTCGCTGAAGTACTTGTCGGTCGGGACGGTGTCCAGGGTGACAGGGATGCCGACCTTCTTCAGGAAGCCCTCGATCAGCTGCGCGCGCTGGGCGTTGGTCGGGGTGTCGGAGGGCACCAGGATCTTCAGGGACAGCGGCGTGCCGCCCTTCTCGTAGACCCCGCCGGAGCCCTTGGTGTAGCCGGCGGCCTTCATCTCCGAGGCGACGGCCTTGGTGCTGTAGTCGATCTCGCTGCTGGAGATGTCCTTGTAGCCGGCCTGGCCGGGGACGTAGACGACGCTGCCCTGCACGGCCGGCTTCACGCCGAGCTGCTTCTGGGTGACGGCGACGAAGGTCTTGCGGTCGATGGCGTGGGCGATCGCCCGACGCAGGTGCACGTCGGCCAGGGGGCCCTTGGAGGCGTTGAACGTCAGGTGCGTCCAGGTCAGACCGCCGGACTTCTCGATGACCGCGTCGGTGCGCTTCTGGGCCTGGGCGAGCACGTCGGGGTTGGCCTGGGTGTCGACCAGGTTGATCTCCTTGTTCGCGAAGGCCTGGCCCAGGGAGCTCTGGTTGACCACGCGGAAGACGATCTTGTCGAGCTTGGGCTTGCGGCCCCACCAGCGCGGGTTGGGGGTCTCGGTGACGACGCCGGCGTTGGAGTCGATCTTGGAGATCACGTAGGGCCCGTTGCTGGGGTACATCTTCTTGGTGAACCCGGTGTTGAAGGCGTTCGGGTCGGAGGTCACCGACGACGGGAGGGCCGGGTACATCGAGTTGGGCCAGTCGGCGTTCACCTTGCTGTAGGTGATCGTGTACTCGTAGTCCGAGGCGCCCTTGTCGATCGACTTGATGTCGCGCCAGCCGGCGTCGGAGAGGATCTCGTACTTCTTGTTCTTGCCGTTGAAGACCTTCCAGAAGTTGACCACGTCGGTGTAGGTGATCGGCTTGCCGTCGGACCACACGGCCTTCGGGTTCAGCTTGACCTGGATCTTCTGGGGGCTCTTGGAGACCAGCTTGGCGGACTCGATGTAGTTGGGGTCCACCTCCCACTTGCCGTCGGAGGTGAACTTGATGCCGGTCTGGCTCACCGCGGGCGCCTCGAGGGTCGCGGTGTCGGCGAGGCCGTCGCTGGCCTGGAGCTGGTTGAAGTTGGTCGGCAGCTGGCTGACGGCCTGCACGAGGGTGCCGCCCTGCTTGACCTGGTCGTACGACGCCGTCTTCCACGCCGTGTTGGGGAGCACCGCCCCGTTGGAGCTGCCGGAACCGCCGGACCCGGAGGATCCCGGCGCGGTGTTGCTGCCGCCGCACGCCGCGACCGACAGCAGCGCTGCGGCCGTGGCGGCCGCGAGGGCCGCGTTCTTCTTGGTGTTCATGACTTCCTCCTGTGGTGGTGGTGCCGGAGTGGAGCGGTGACGCGGTGGAGCCGGTGGAGCGGTCGGTTCAGTCGGG
Source organism: Nocardioides korecus (assembly GCF_054778395.1). Taxonomy (NCBI): domain Bacteria; kingdom Bacillati; phylum Actinomycetota; class Actinomycetes; order Propionibacteriales; family Nocardioidaceae; genus Nocardioides; species Nocardioides korecus. Next base: position 127,932 of record NZ_BAAGZO010000004.1, read on the forward strand.
GATGATCTCGGCGGCGTGCTCGGCGCTGCGGTCGACGTGGTGGCACGCCGCCGAGGTGGCGCCGACCAGGCGCAGGGCGGGGTCCTCGGTCAGGCAGCGCTGCTGCCGGCCCTCGTCGAGGGTCGCGAACAGCGGGCACCGGCCGTGGAAGTTGCACCCGGCGATGTCGTCGGTCGGGCTGGGCAGGTCGCCCACGAGCAGGATCCGCTCGCGGCTGCGCTCGGCGACCGGGTCGGGGATCGGGACCGCGGACATCAGCGCCTGGGTGTAGGGGTGCAGCGGCCGGGCGAAGACGTCGCCGACGTCGCCGGTCTCCACGATCCGGCCGAGGTACATCACCGCGACCGTGTCGGCGATCTGGCGCACGACCGACAGGTCGTGGGCGACGAACAGGTAGGACAGGCCGAGCTCGACCTTGAGGTCGTCGAGCAGGTTCATCACGCCCGCCTGGATGGAGACGTCCAGGGCCGAGACCGGCTCGTCGAGGACGAGGAGTCGGGGCTCGGTGGCCAGGGCCCGGGCGATGCCCAGTCGCTGGCGCTGACCGCCGGAGAACTCGTGGGGGTAGCGACCGGTCATCGAGTGGTCGAGCCCGACGAGGTCGAGCAGCTCGGCCACGCGCGCGCGGCGGGCGTCCTTGCCGACGCCGTGCACGGTCAGCGGCTCGCCGACGATGTCCTCGATCGTGAGCCGGGGGTCCAGGGCCGCCATCGGGTCCTGGAAGACGACCTGCACGTCCTTGCGCAGCGCCAGCCGGTCGGACTTGGACAGGGTCGAGACGTCGGTTCCGGCGACCGTGATCGACCCGGCCTGGGGGTCGGCGAGCTCGAGGATCTCCAAGATGGTGGTGGACTTGCCGCAGCCGGACTCCCCGACCAGGCCCAGCACCTCGCCGCGACGGATGGTCAGGTCGATGCCGTCCACGGCCTTGACCGTGCCGATCTGCTTCTTGAACACCGCACCGGTGGTGAGCGGGAAGTGCCGCTGGAGCCCGCGGACGCTCAGGATCGGGTCCTCGGCGCTCCCGGGGACCACGGTCTCCGCCACCGGGACCGGCCGGGGGAAGACGTCGGCCGCGGTCAGGGCGCCGGACTCCAGCTCGGGCGAGCGCAGGCAGGCCGCGGCGTGGTCGCCGGCCAGCTGCAGCAGCGGCGGCTCCTCGGCGGTGCACTCGGGCACGCTGATCGGGCAGCGGGGCTCGAAGGGGCACCCGGGCGGGAGCGCGGACAGGGACGGCGGACGCCCCTCGAGCGGGACCAGGCGGGTGCGGCCGGCGGTGACCAGGTTGGGCACCGAGCGCAGCAGCCCGATCGTGTAGGGCATCTCGGGCTTGGCGAAGACGTCGTCGACCGGACCGGTCTCGACGAGCCGGCCGGCGTACATCACCGCGATCCGGTCGGCGTTGCCGGCGACCACCCCGAGGTCGTGGGTGATCAGCACGACGGCGGCGCCGGTGATGTCCTTGGCCTTCTGGAGCACCTCGAGGATCTGGGCCTGGATGGTGACGTCCAGGGCCGTGGTCGGCTCGTCGGCGATGATCAGCTGGGGGTCGTTGGCGATCGCGATCGCGATCATCACGCGCTGCCGCATGCCGCCGGAGAACTCGTGCGGGAAGGACCGCACCCGGCGCTCGGGGGCCGGGATGCCGACCACGCGCAGGAGCTCCACCGCCCGCACCTGGGCCGCCTGCTTGCTCAGCGAGCGGTCGTGCAGCCGGAGGCCCTCGGCGATCTGGTCGCCCACGGTGTAGACGGGCGTCAGGGCCGACAGGGGGTCCTGGAAGATCATCGCGATCGAGCTGCCGCGCAGCTCCGAGAGCTCGCGGTCGCTGCGGCCGAGCAGGGGCTCGCCCTTCCAGAGCACCTCCCCCTCGACCTGGGCGCTGCGGGGCAGCAGGCCCATGACGGCCATCGAGGAGACCGACTTGCCCGACCCCGACTCCCCCACGATGCCCAGGAACTCGCCCTGGTCGACGGTGTAGGAGATCCCCCGGACCGCCCGCACGTCGCCGCCGCCCTGCGGGCCCGGCCGCTGGGGGAAGCTCACGGAGAGGTCGCGGACCTCCAGGAGGGGCGCGTCAGTCACTGGTGCTCCCGGACGTGGGGTCGACGGCGTCGCGCAGGGCGTCGCCGATGAGGCTGACCGCGAAGAGCAGCACGATCAGCACGAGGGCGGGGAAGAGGAACATCCACGGACGGGTGGTCGCCGAGGGCGTGCCGTCGGCGAGCAGCACGCCCAGGGAGACGTCGGGACGCTGCACGCCGAAGCCGAAGTAGGACAGCGCGGTCTCGGAGTTGATCGCCGCGACCACCCCGAGGGTGGCGTCCACGATCAGCAGCGAGGCGACGTTGGGCAGGATGTGGCGCCGGATGATCGTGCCGGTGCCGACCCCCATGAACCGGGCCGCCTTGACGAACTCGCGGTCGCGCAGCGACTTGGTCTGCTGCCGGATCACCTGGGCCATCACCATCCAGCTGAACAGCGCGATGAACGCGGTCAGCGCCAGGAACGACAGGCTCTTGAAGATCGGGCTCAGCAGCACCAGCACGAAGAAGACCGGCAGGACCAGCAGCAGGTTGATGAACCAGCTGATCACCGCGTCGGCCTTGCCGCCGAGGTAGCCCGCGAAGGCCCCCACGAAGGCCGCGATCGCCGTGCCGGCCGGCCCCGCGATCAGGCCGATCACCAGGGACTTGCGCAGGCCCGAGACGGTCTGGGCGTAGATGTCCTGGCCGATGTCGTCGGTGCCGAACCAGTGCAGGCTGCTCGGCCCGGTCGAGGAGTTGATCAGGTCCTGGTAGTCCGGGGTCCACCGGCTGATCCAGAGGCCGACCACCGCCCACACCATCATCCCGAGCACCACGACGGCGCCGATCCAGAAGCGGGGGGTGGCGCGCAGGCGCAGCCAGATCAGGCGGGCGCGGCTGGCGTTGCGGGGAGCCTTGCCGGGCTCGACCAGCTGGGCGGTCGGGTCGACGCCCACCGCGATCGGGTCGGTGACCGACATCAGATCCTCACTCGCGGGTCGAGGGCGGCGTACAGGACCTCCGCCAGGGTGGAGGAGATCAGCACCAGCACCGAGAGGTAGAACACCGAGCCGGCGGCCGAGTTGACGTCGCTCTGGGTGATCGAGGTCAGGGCCAGCTCGCCCATGCCGTGCCAGGTGAAGATCAGCTCCAGGAAGGTCGAGCCGGCCACCAGGGTGCCGAAGCTGTAGGCGAAGTACGTCGACATCGGGATCAGCGCGACCCGGACACCGTGGCGGATCATCGCCGACCCGCGGGTGCGGCCCTTGGAGCGCGCGGTGCGGATGTAGTCGCTGGAGAGCACGTCGAGCATCGCGTTGCGCTGGTAGCGGGAGTACGACGCCGCGCCCAGCGCGGTGAGCGCGATCGTCGGCAGCACGATGTGGCTGAGCCGGTCGAGCAGGATCGCGCCGGTGCCGGACGTGCCGGGGGTGTACTGCCCGGTGAAGGAGATCACCTGGGTGCCCACCGCGTCGTTGAACTTGGTGGCCAGGATCATCAGGATCACCCCGAGCACGAACACCGGCGTGGCGAGCAGCAGGTAGGAGACGTAGGTGACGACCTGGTCGCTGGCCTTGTACTGCCGCACCGCCCCCCACACGCCGAAGACGACCCCGAGCAGCGCCCCGAGCAGGGAGCCGATCAACAGCAGCTGGAGGCTCACCCCCGAGCGCACGAGCATGTCGTGGCCGACGGAGTCCTGGCTGAAGTTCAGCCCGAAGGAGCCGTGCAGCACGATCCCGGTGAACCAGTCCCAGGTGCGCTGGAGCAGCGGCACGCTGGGGTCGACCCCGAGGCGGGCCAGGCTGGACCTGATGGCGGAGTCGCTGGGTCGCGGGTTGCGGCCGTAGAACCGGGCCGCCGGGTTGAGCACGGCGCTGGCCAGGACGTAGCCCAGCACGGTCGCGATCACCGTCAGGATCAGGTAGTTGACGAAGCGCCGGAGCGTGTACAGGATCACGCGGTCACCGGACGGTGTCCCGGGTGCAGCACGTGGGGACCTCTGGATCTACTCGCGGGGGAAGGGGCCGAACATTCGGTTGCACGCTAGCAACCGTCGAGGCCGGAAATCGTGATGGATCTCATGCGTCACGGCAACAACCCGATAACGAATGCGACGGCCACCAGGGCCACCAGGACCGCGGCCTCGCGGCTCCGCCAGGTCACCGAGCCGGTGCGGTCGGCGTCGCGGGCGGGCCCTCCGGAGCGCGTCCAGGCGTCCCGGAACCGCTCGACGGTGACCGTGGAGGCGGACTGCTCGACCGGCGGCGTCGGGAGCGCGCGGCCCCGGAGACCACCCGCTCCACGGGCGGGCCGGCGCCGCGGGACGCCGGGAGCGTTCCAGGAGGTGACGCGCCGGAGCCGGCCGCCCTCGCCGCGGTAGGCGAGCACGACCAGGCCGCGGACGTCGACGGTCTCCAGCGCGGCGTACGGCACCTCGTGGACGCGCAGCGGGTTGACCACCCGGAGCGCGTCGGTGCCGACCTCCAGGCGCGGGCTGAACAGCCCCACCCAGGCGAGGTAGGAGACGGCGGCCACGACCAGCACGGTCTGAACGGCGTACGCCGCCGACCCCTCGACGACCGCGTCGACGACGCAGGCCGCCCCGACCACCCACACGGCCAGGGGCACCCAGACCGCCCCGGACTGACGCAGGGCCACCGCCCGCTGCGGGGCAGGGCCGTCCGGGCCGTCGGGACCGGTCTGGTCGGCGGGGACACCTCGTCGAGCTCGCACGCGCCCAGGCTAGGCGCGGACCGGGGCGGGACCCCCCGCGCCCCGCCCCGCAGCCCCCGCTCTCAGACCACGAGGCCCAGCAGCAGGACGAAGACCAGCCCGCTGACCGAGAGCACCGTCTCCATCAGGGACCAGGACTTGAGCGTCTGGCCGACCGAGAGGCCGAAGTACTCCTTGACCAGCCAGAAGCCGGCGTCGTTGACGTGGGAGAAGAACACCGAGCCCGAGCCGATCGCGAGCACCACCAGCGAGGTCTCCCCCGTGCTGAGGCCCTCGACCAGGCCCAGCATCAGCGCCGAGGCCGTGATGGTGGCGACGGTGGCCGAGCCGGTGGCGAGGCGGATCAGGACCGCCAGCACCCAGGCCAGGACCAGCACCGAGATGTTCGCGCCCTTGGCCCAGTCGGCGAGCAGCGTGCCGATGCCGGTGTCGACGAGCACCTGCTTGAAGCCGCCGCCGGCCGAGACGATCAGCAGGATGCCGGCGATGGCGGGCAGCGAGGACTCCACGGTCCTGGTGATGCCGGCCCGGTCCATGCCCGAGGCGCGGCCCAGGGTGAACATCGCGACCACGACCGCGATCAGCAGCGCCACGAAGGGGTTGCCGATGACGTCGAAGACCTGCTGGAGACGCTGCTCGGGGTCGTCGACGGCGATGTCGACGACGGCCTTGGCCATCATCAGCGCCACCGGCAGCAGCACCGTCGCGACGGTGGCGCCGAAGGCGGGGCGGTCACCGACGGTGCGCTCGTCGCGGCCCTCGAAGATCTCCGGGGCCGGCACGTCGACCCAGCGGCCGGCGAGCTTGCCGAACAGGGGCCCGGCGACCACGACGGTCGGGACGGCCACGAGCACGCCCAGCATCAAGGTGGTGCCGAGGTCGGCGCCCAGGGAGCTGATCGCGACCAGCGGGCCGGGGTGCGGGGGCACCAGGCCGTGCATCGCCGAGAGGCCGGCCAGCGTCGGGATCCCGATGGTGATCACCGAGAGCTGCGCCCGGCGGGCGACCAGGTAGATCACCGGCATCAGGAGCACCAGGCCGATCTCGAAGAACATCGGCAGCCCGATCAGGGCACCGACCCCGGCCATCGCCCAGGGCAGGGCGCGGCGCGAGGAGCGGCCCACGATGGTGTCGACGATCTGGTCGGCGCCACCGGAGTCGGCCAGCAGCTTGGCGAACATCGCGCCCAGGGCGATCAGGGCCCCGACGCCGGCCGCGGTGGCACCGAATCCGGTGGAGAAGCTCGTGATCACGCCGCCGACGTCCTGGCCGGCCACGATGCCCACGGTCAGCGCGCCGAAGATCAGGGCGAGGAACGGGTGCAGCTTGGCGAAGGTGATCAGGGCGACGATCAGCGCGATGGCCACGAGGGCCGCGGTGACCAGCTGCCAGCCGGCGGCGACCGGCTGGGTCAGCGGCGCCGCGTCGGCGAGGGGGACGAACATCATGGGCGGGGCTCCTTGCTGGGCGTGGCGTGCTGGTCGACGTAGGTCTGGACGATCGCGTCGACCGGCTGGTCGACGTCGACGACGAGCCCGAGCTCGTCGGGGTCGAGGGGCTCGAGGGTGGCGAACTGCGAGGCGAGCAGCGAGGGCGGCATGAAGTGGCCGGGACGGCTGGCCTGGCGCCGGGCGATCACCTCGGGGCTGCCGGCGAGGTGGAGGAACTCGCACCGCGGCGCGTGCGCCCGCAGCTGGTCGCGGTAGGCGCGCTTGAGCGCCGAGCAGCTCATCACTCCCCCGGTCGCCGCGTGGTCGTCGAGCCACCGGCCGATCGCCTCCAGCCACGGTCGACGGTCGTCGTCGTCGAGGGCGTGGCCGGCGGTCATCTTGACGATGTTGGCCTCGGGGTGGAAGTCGTCGGCGTCCGCGAACGGCACCCGCAGGCGCTGCGCGAGGGCGGCCCCCACGGTCGACTTGCCCGAGCCCGAGACGCCCATGGCGACCACGAGCGGCGGGGTGGGTGGCAGCGAGGTGCTGGTCATGCGGTCTCCCTTGTGACGGTCACCACAGTCCACCCCAAAGATATGATCTTTGCAAGACCCGGACGGATATTGATCGGATCTTCTTTCCGTGGGAGGCACCTGTCAGGATGCGGGCATGACTGTCGGCCGGGCCCACGGGGCGCTGCACGCCGAGGTGCTCGACGCGCTCGGCGCCCGCCTGGTCTCCACCGACCACGGCGACCCGGCGCACCTCGCGGCCGGGACGGTGCTGACCCTCGAGGCGATCTCCCGGGAGTACGCCGTGTCCACCCCCGTGGCCCGCGAGGCCGTGCGGGTGCTCGAGTCGATGGGGCTGGTGACCTCGCGCCGCCGGGTGGGCGTGACCGTCCAGCCGCGGTCGGCGTGGAACGTCTTCGACCCGCGGCTGATCCGCTGGCGCCTGGCCGGCGAGGACCGCACCGCCCAGCTGCTCTCCCTCAGCGAGCTGCGCCGAGGCTTCGAGCCGGTGGCGGCCTCACTGGCCGCCGAGCGGGCCAGCGCCGCCCAGTGCTCCGAGCTGGCCGCGGCGGTCAGCGACATGACGGTGCTGGGCCGCGAGGGCGACCTCGAGGCCTATCTGGTCGCCGACGTGCGCTTCCACGCCACCCTGCTCGAGGCCAGCGGGAACGAGATGATCCGGGCCCTGGCCCAGGTGGTGGCCGAGGTCCTCGCCGGACGCACCCACCACGACCTGATGCCGGCCCGACCCAACCCCGAGGCGATCGCGCTGCACGACGCCGTCGCCCGGGCCGTGCGCGAGCGCGACCCCGTCGCCGCCGAGCACGCGATGCGGTCGATCATCGACGAGGCCGCCGCCGCCATGCGCCGGGAGCACGACGGCTCCTGATCGGCGTACGGCCTGCTGGGGCGCCACGGGGGCGGCGGTTTCCCAGGTGATGAACCGAAACTGCCTCTCTGCACACCAGATCTGGTGTGCAGAGAGGCAGCAAGGGCTCATCACCTGGGAAACCGGCAGGGCCTCCAGGGTCAGAGGTGGTTCAGCGGTCGATCAGTGACCGTGCCCGTGGCCGGAGGCAGCCTCGGGCTGCTCCTCCTCGGGCTTGTCGACGATCAGCGTCTCGGTCGTGAGCAGCATGCCCGCGATCGAGGTCGCGTTGACCAGGGCCGACTTGGTGACCTTGACCGGGTCGAGCACGCCCTGGGAGACCAGGTCGCCGTAGGTCTGGGTCGCGGCGTTGTAGCCGTTGCCGACCCCGAGCTCGCGGACCTTGGCGATCACGACGTAGCCCTGGTCGCCACCGTTCTCGGCGATCCAGCGCAGCGGCTCGTCGGCGGCCTTGCGCACGACGCGCACGCCGATGGCCTCGTCGCCGGTCAGGCCGAGGTCGCCCTCGAGCACGGACACCGCGTGGATGAGGGCGGAGCCGCCACCGGCGACGATGCCCTCCTCGATCGCGGCGCGCGTCGCGGAGACGGCGTCCTCGATGCGGTGCTTCTTCTCCTTGAGCTCGACCTCGGTGGCGGCACCCACGCGGACGACGCACACGCCGCCGGCGAGCTTGGCCAGGCGCTCCTGGAGCTTCTCGCGGTCCCAGTCGGAGTCGGTCGACTCGATCTCGGCCTTGATCTGGTTCACGCGACCGGCGACCTCGTCGGCCTGCCCGCCACCCTCGACGATGGTGGTGTTGTCCTTGGTCACCACGACGCGGCGGGCGGTGCCCAGCGCCTCGAGGCCGACCTGGTCGAGCTTGAGCCCGACCTCGGGGGCGATGACCTGACCACCGGTGAGGGTGGCGATGTCCTGCATCATCGACTTGCGGCGGTCACCGAACGCGGGGCTCTTGACGGCCACGGCGTTGAAGGTGCCACGGATCTTGTTCACGACCAGGGTCGAGAGCGCCTCGCCCTCGACGTCCTCGGCCAGGATGAACAGCGGCTTGCCGGCGGCGATGACCTTCTCCAGCAACGGGAGCAGCTCGGCGATCGCCGAGATCTTCCCCTGGTGCAGCAGGATGTAGGGGTCGTCGAGGACGGCCTCCATCGACTCCTGGTCGGTGACGAAGTACGGCGAGAGGTAGCCCTTGTCGAACTGCATCCCCTCGGTGAACTCAAGGTCGGTGCCCATGGTGTTGGACTCCTCGACCGTGATGACGCCGTCCTTGCCGACCTTGTCGAACGCCTGCGCGAGCAGGTCGCCGATGTGGCTGTCGCGGCTCGAGACGGTCGCGACGGCGGCCATGTCGCTGCGGTCGTCGACGTCGCGGGCGGCCTCGTCGAGCGCCTTGCTGACGGCGGCGGTCGCCTTGTCCATGCCCCGCTTGAGGCTCATCGGGTTGATCCCGGCGGCCACGGAGCGCAGGCCCTCGTGGACCATCGCCTGGGCCAGCACGGTGGCGGTGGTGGTGCCGTCACCGGCGACGTCGTTGGTCTTGGTGGCCACCTCCTTGGTCAGCTGGGCGCCGAGGTTCTCGAACGGGTCGTCCAGCTCGATCTCGCGGGCGACGGTCACCCCGTCGTTGGTGATGGTGGGCGCACCCCACTTCTTGTCCAGGACGACGTAGCGGCCGCGGGGGCCGAGCGTCACCTTGACGGCATTGGCGAGCTTGTCCACGCCGCGCTCGAGCGAGCGACGGGCGTGCTCGTCGAACTCCAGGATCTTGGGCATCTCGGTGGATGCTCCTTTCGTGTGTTCGGTGGAGGAGAAAAGCGACAGTCCGAGGCGAAGAGCGTCCCGAGGTCGGGAGCGGTCTTCGACCTCGGACTATCGAGGGGGTTCGGTCAGCCGACGATGGCGAGGACGTCGCGCGCGGAGAGGATGAGGTACTCCTCGCCGGCGTACTTGACCTCGGTGCCGCCGTACTTGCTGTAGATGACCTTGTCGCCGACGTTGACGTCGAGCGGGACGCGGTTGCCCTTGTCGTCGATGCGACCCGGACCCACGCTCAGGACCTCGCCCTCCTGGGGCTTCTCCTTCGCGGTGTCAGGGATGACCAGGCCGGAAGCCGTGGTCTGCTCGGCCTCGAGGGCCTTGACGACGATCCGGTCCTCGAGGGGCTTGATGTTGACCGACACGATGTCGACCTCCACTTTCCACAAGTCGTTGGTTGCTGTCTTGAAGTTCGCGCGCCTGGTCCGACGTACGCCGTCGCGGGGGTCGCGCATCGGCACGGGCGCTGGCACCCTCACCAGGAGAGTGCCAGTGGAAAAACTAGCACTCGGGCTCCGCGAGTGCCAGCGCGCCCACCTGTGCGCGAGGATGCGGGGCGTGGACGTCGCGGCGGTGGAGCAGCTGGTCGGCCCGTCCGGGCAGGCCCTGCTCGCGCGGGCGACGCGCGCCACCGAGGACGACCCCGATCCGCTGCGCGTGCAGACGGAGCTGCGGCGGCACGCCGAGCCGGCCCTGGTGGCCGCCGCGCTGACCCAGGTCGAGCTGCGACGTCGTGCCCGCGCCAAGTTCGGCGACCTGGCCGACGTCATGTTCTTCACCCCCGACGGGCTGGAGCAGTCGACCCGGCTGCCCGTCGCCGCCCACCGCGCCGCACGGCTGGTGGCGGCCGGCACCGGCACCGTGGTCGACCTCGGCTGCGGCATCGGCGGCGACCTGGTCGCGCTGGCCCGGGCCGGGATCACCTGCGCCGGCGTCGACCTGGACCCGGTGCGGGTCGCGGTCGCGCGGGCCAACCTCGCGGCCCTCGGCCTGGGTGGGGCGGTCGCCGTCGCCGACGCGACCACCGTCGACACCACCCCCTTCGACGTGGCCTTCGCCGACCCGGCCCGGCGCACCGCGCGGGGACGGACGTTCGACGCCGACGGCTGGACCCCGCCGTGGCCCTTCGTGGAGGGGCTGCTGCGCCGCGCCTCGTGCGTGAAGACCGCCCCCGGGATCCCCCACGACCTGGTCCCCGAGGGCGTCGAGGCCGAGTGGGTCAGCGACCACCGCGAGGTCAAGGAGGCCGTGCTCTGGTCGGGCCGGCTGGCCACGACCCGCCGGCGGGCCACCGTCCTCGGCGACGGCGGGCTGGCCACGATGACCGACGACGAGGACCCGGGTCCTGGCGCGGTCGGCGTCGGCCCGGTGTCGGCGTACCTCCACGAGCCGGACGGCGCCGTCGTCCGCGCCGGCCTGGTCACCGCCGTGGCCGCGGTCGTCGGCGGGCAGCTGGTCGACGAGCACATCGCCTACGTCACCTCCCCGGAGCCGGTGCGCACGCCGTTCGCGCGCTGCTACCGGGTGCTCGAGGAGGTGCCCTACCGGGAGAAGCCGCTGCGGGCCGCCCTGCGCGAGCGCGGCGTGGGGCGGCTGACCATCAAGAAGCGGGGCGTCGCGGTGGTGCCGGAGGAGCTGCGCAAGCGGCTGAGCCTGCGCGGGGACCAGGAGGCGACCCTGGTGCTGACCCGGGTGGCCGGCCGCGGCACCGCGCTGCTGGTGGAGCCCGTCACGTGAGCGAGCCTCCCCCCGGCCGGACCGGGGTCCCGCCGGCAGCCGCCGCTCCCGTCGACCCCGCGGCCGACCACCGCCGCTGGATCGCGCTCCTGGTCTGCTGCAGCGCGCTGTTCATGACGCTGCTCGACGTCTCGGTGACCAACGTCGCGCTGCCCTCGATCGCGGACTCGACGGGGGCCGGGCCCGCGCAGCTGCAGTGGGTGGTCAGCGGCTACACCCTGGCCTTCGGGCTGGTGCCGGTGCTGGCCGGCCGGCTCGGCGACGACCACGGCCGCCGCCGGATGTTCCAGGTCGGCGTGATCGGCTTCGCGCTGACGAGCGCGCTCTCCGGGCTGGCGCCCACGGCCCCGGTGCTGATCGCGATGCGGGTGCTCCAGGGGATCTCCGGGGGCCTGATCAACCCCCAGGTCTCGGGTCTGATCCAGCAGATGTTCCGCGGGGGTGAGCGCGGCCGGGCCTTCGGTGCGCTCGGCACCACGGTCGGCCTCGGCACCGCGCTGGGACCGCTGGTGGGCGGCGTGCTGATCGCGCTCGGCGGCCCCGACCTGGGCTGGCGGCTGGTGTTCTTCGTCAACGTGCCGGTCGCGGTCGTGGTCGTGGTGATGGCCCGGCGGTTCCTGCCCGACAGCCCGGCCACCGGCCGGCACCGGCTCGACGTGGTCGGCGCCCTGCTGCTCGGCGCGGCGACCCTGTGCGTGCTGGTCACCGCGGTGGAGTACGACTCGGTGGGCTCGCGGCTGCTGCTGCTCGCGGTCCCCACCGTGGTCCTGCTCGTCGTCTTCTGGCGGCGCGAGAGCCGCCTGACCCGCACCGACGCCGACCCGCTGGTCGACCTGCGGCTGTTCCGTCGGCCGTCGTACACCTCCGGGGTCGTGCTGGCGCTGTGCTACTTCCCCGCCACCGCGGGCCTGCCGCTGGTGCTGGCCCTCTACTTCCAGCGCGGGCTCGGCTACAGCGCCCTGGAGTCGGCGCTGGGCGTGACGTCCTTCGCCGTGGGCAGCGCGGTCGCCGCCCAGACCGCGGGGCGGTTCGTCACCCGGCTGGGTCGACCGATGGTGGTCGGCGCGGCGCTGCTGTTCGGCCTCGGCGCGGTCGCGATGGCCCTGGTCGCGCGCACCGTGCCCACCGAGCACGCCGCGCTGGTGCTGGCGGGCCCGCTGTTCGTGATGGGGCTGGGCAACGGCGGGCTGATCACGCCCAACCAGGCGCTCACCCTGGCCGACGTCGACCCGGTCACCGGCAGCACCGCCGGCGGCGTCCTGCAGACCGCGCAGCGGGTCGGGCTCGCGATCGGTCAGGCGGTGATCGGGGCGGTGTTCCTGTCCGCGGTGGACGGCACCGGCCCCGCGGCGTACGCCGGTGGGCTGGGCGCCGCGGTCACCGCCGCCCTGGGCTTCGTGGCCCTCGCCGTGGCGATCGGGACCGCCGACATCCTGCGTCAGCGGTCGCGCGCACGCCGCTGAGCGACCATCGCGAGCGCCCGCCCCAGGAGCAGCGCGAGCAGCACGCCGGTCACGTCGGCGACCCAGTCGCGCCAGTCGCCGTCGCGCTGGATCGGCAGGGTGGCCTGGAGCACCTCGCTCAGGGCGGCGTACGCCGCGAGGCCCACGCCGAGCCGGACCCGCGGGACGGCCGCGAGCAGGCCCGACAGCGTCAGCACGGCGAAGATGGTGGCGTGCACGACCTTGTCGTTCGGGCCGCCTCTGGGCACGTCGGGGCCCGGGGTCAGGAAGGCCACCAGGCTGGCCAGCACGAGCAGCAGGAAGAGCGTCCGCGCCGCCACCAGCGCGACCGGGCGGGCGCCGGTGGTCGTGCTCAGGACAGGCCGGCGCGCTCGGCGCCGATGGTGGTGTCGGGCCCGTGGCCGGTGTGGACGACCGTCTCGTCGGGCAGGTCCAGCAGGCGGGTGCGGATCGACTCCAGGATCAGGTCGGCGTCGCTGAAGGACCGACCCGTCGCCCCGGGGCCGCCCTGGAAGAGGGTGTCGCCGGTGAAGACGCAGCCGAGGTCGTGGACGTAGAGGCAGATCGCGCCCGGTGCGTGGCCCGGCGTGTGGATCACCTTGAGCGCCGCGCCGCCGACCTTGATCGTCTGGCCGTCCTCGAGGTCGACGTCCCACAGGAAGTCGGGGTGGGTGAGCTCCCAGACCTCCTTGTCGGCGGGATGCATCAGGATCGGGGCCGAGACCCGCTCGCGCAGCGCCGGCGCCACCCGCACGTGGTCGTCGTGGGCGTGGGTGGCGATGATCGCCTTGACCTGGCGACCCGCGACCACGGCGAGGATGTCGTCGACGTCATGGGGGGCGTCGATCACGACGCACTCGTCGTCGTCGCCGATGACCCAGACGTTGTTCTCGACCTCGTGGGTCTCGCCGTCGAGGGAGAAGGTGCCGCTGGTGGTGGCGTGGTCGACACGGACGTGGGAGCTCATGGGGCGACCCTACGCAGGCGGGTGCGGGAGGATCGGCGGGTGGCCACCCTCGAGCAGCTCTGGGGCGACCTGACCCGGGTCGGACCCGACCGCGGCGACCACCGGGTCGCCCTGCGTGCCGCCGTCTCGGTCCTGGTGCCGCTGCTGGTGCTGGCCGCGCTGGGGCGGCTGGAGTGGTCGATCTACGCCACCTTCGGGGCGTTCACCTCGCTCTACGGCCGGGAGCGGCTGCACCCGGCGCGCACCCGCATGCAGGTCACCGCCGCCGGGGTCCTGACGACCTGCGTGACCCTCGGCGTCCTGGTGGGGTCGCTGCCGGAGCGCCGGTGGGTCGCGGTGGTGGTCGGGGCGATGGTCGCGGGGCTGGCCTCGCTCGCCTCCGACGCCCAGGGGTGGCACCCGCCCGGGCCGCTGTTCCCGGTCTTCGCCTTCGCCGCGACCGCCTCGATCGACTCCTCGGCCGCGGACGTGCCGGTCGGCCTGCTGGTCACCGGGTCGGCCGCCCTGCTCGCGGTGGCGGTGGGCGGCGCCGGCCAGCTGCGCCGCGCGCGGGTCCGTCCCCAGGAGGTCGCGCGCACCCCCGTGCCCCGCGTCGACCTCGCCGCGGTGGCCCGGCGCCACGTCGCCCGCTGCGCCGGGGCCGCCCTGGTCGCCGGGGCGGTCGCGACCGGCCTGGGCATCGGGCACCCCTACTGGGCCGTCGTCGGGGCGGTGGTGCCGCTCTCGGCCCACGCCCTGCTCGCCCAGGTCGTCCGGGGCGTGCAGCGCCTGGTGGGGACGGCCCTGGGCCTGGTCGTCGCGGCGGCGCTGCTGGCCCTGGACCCGCGCGGGCTGGTGCTGGTCGTGGTGGTCGTGGTCCTGCAGGGGGTTGCGGAGCTGCTGGTGGGCCGCAACTACGCGCTCGCGCTGGTGGCGGTGACCCCGCTGGCCCTGCTCGTGGGGCACCTGGCGGCGCCCAGCCCGGCGGGTCCGCTCCTGCTCGACCGCGGGGTCGAGACCGTGGTCGGCGTCGCCGTCGGCGTCCTGGCCGGGTGGCTGACCCGGGACCGGCGGCCCCGCGGCACCGGTGGTGGGGGCTCAGCAGCCGCGGCGTGAGGCTCCGGGCACGTCCAGCGGCAGCCGTCCCGGGGCTCGCTGCTGCCCGAGGAGGACGGCGACCAGGTTGTCCAGGACGACCGGCTCGTCGCCGTACGTCGCCAGCTCGACGCGCGAGGACACCCGTCCGAGCACGCCGGGACGGTCCAGCGCGACGGTGACGTCGGCGGGTGCCGGGGTGCCGCCGTCGCTGCCGACCAGGGCCAGGGTGGGGGCGTCCGCGCGCACGACGACGGTGCGGAAGACCGGCACCTTCTTGGTCACCTCGACGCGGGTGCGGACCTTGACCACGCGGAACTTCTTCCCCCCGGGCTTCGGGTGACGGATGCGCTTCCTGACCTTGGTCACCTCGGTGCGGTGGCCGGTGACCACCCGGCGGCTGCCCGCACGCACGCGCCTGGTGGTGTCGTGCAGGACCGTCACCCCGCGCGCCTCCAGCCGGGGCCCGAGGGCGGCCACGTCGGAGGCGGGTCCGACCAGGCGCACGCGGTCGGCGACCAGGCGACCCGAGCACGGGCCGGCCACCGACGTGGTCGCGGCCCGGGTCAGGGCCGCAGCCGCGCCGCGCCCGCTGCCGGGGGCCGCTGCCCGACCCCGCGGCAGCGCGTGCAGGGCGTCGATCATCCGGGCGGCGGCCTGGTCGAGCCGGCCACGGTCGAGGTGACCGGTGCGCACGGCGCGCACGATCGCGTCGCGGGCGGCCCGGGGGTCGGGCGGCATCAGCAGCACGTCGGCCCCCGCCCGCAGCGCCCGCACCGCGGCGGCGGGACCGGGTGCCTGCTGCTGCACGCCGGCCATGTCGAGGGCGTCGGTGACCACGAGACCCCGGAACCCCAGGTCGCGGCGCAGCAGGCCGGTGGTCACCCGGCGCGAGATCGACGCCGGGACGCCCCGGTCGACGGACCGGACCGCGATGTGGCCCACCAGGACGGCCGGCGCGTGGGCGGCGACCGCCGCGACGAACGGGACCAGGTCGGTGCGGCGCATCCGCCGCAGCGACCGGTCCTGGACCGGCAGGCCCAGGTGGCTGTCGGTCGTCAGCGCCCCGTGACCGGGGAAGTGCTTGACCACCGGGAGCACGCCGGCGTCCTCGACGCCCCGGGTGGCGGCCACCACCTGGCGCGCCACCGCGGCGGGGCGTCCACCGGCCGAGCGGGAGCCGATGGCGCTGTCCCGGTCGCCGACCGTGACGTCGGCGTCGGGGGCCAGGACGACGTCGAAGCCCAGGCCCCGCATCTCCGCGGCGCTGGCGCGGGCGGCCCGCCGGGTCAGGTCGGGGTCGTCCGCCGCGCCGGTGGCCATGAACGCCGGGAAGTCGGTGCTCGGCGCCCCGACCCGGTCGACGAGCCCGCCCTCCTGGTCGACGCCGACGAAGGCGGGCCATCCGCGTCGTCGCACGACCCGGTCGACGCTGCGGTTGACGCCGCGGACCTGGTCGGGCGAGGTCACGTTGTCGCTGAACGCGATCACGCCGCCGAGGTGGAGGCGCCGCACGAGCGGCGCGGGCGAGGCGGTCCCGGTCCAGCGCGTGACGATCACCTGTCCGGCGGTCTGGCGCAGGGTCATCCGGCGTACGGCGCGCTCGCCGAAGGTGGGCCCGGGCTCCTGCGGGGCGGCCGACGGCGTGCGTCGCCCCTCCCCCGTCGCCTCCGGACCCCCGCTGCTGCACCCGGTGAGGAGCAGCAGGAGGGTCAGGAGGCCGACCAGGGGCCGGGGCACGGCGCTCAGAGGATGACGACCGAGCGCAGCACGTCGCCGGAGTGCATCTTCTCGAAGGCGGCCTCGACGTCGCCGATCCCGATCTCCTCGCTGACGAACGCGTCGAGGTCGAGGCGACCCTGGGTGTAGAGGTCGACCAGCATCGGGAAGTCGCGGCTGGGCAGGCAGTCGCCGTACCAGCTGGACTTCAGCGACCCGCCGCGCCCGAAGACGTCGATCAGCGGGATCTCCGGGATGGTCATGTCCGGGGTCGGCACGCCGACCAGGACCACGGTGCCGGCCAGGTCGCGGGCGTAGAACGCCTGCTTCCAGGTCTCGGGGCGACCGACCGCGTCGATGACCACGTCGGCGCCGAAGCCGCCGGTGAGCTCCTGGATCGCCTCGACGGCGTCACGGTCCTTGCTGTTCACGGTGTGGGTCGCACCGGCGGTGGTGGCCGCCGCGAGCTTCTTCTCGTCCAGATCGACCGCGATGATCGTGCCCGCACCGGCCAGGGCCGAGCCCGCGATCGCGGCCACGCCGACACCGCCGCACCCGATCACCGCGACCGACCTGCCGCGCCCGACGTTGCCGGTGTTGATCGCCGCACCGATACCGGCCATCACGCCGCACCCGAGCAGGCCCACGGCCGCCGGACGCGCCTCGGGGTCGACCTTGGTGCACTGACCGGCCGCGACCAGGGTCTTCTCCGCGAAGGCCCCGATCCCCAGGGCCGGGCTCAGCTCGGTGCCGGCGCCCTCCCCGTCGGCCAGCGTCATCTTCTGGGTGGCGTTGTGGGTGGCGAAGCAGTACTGCGGCTCCCCGCGCTTGCAGGCCCGGCACTCACCGCAGACCGCGCGCCAGTTCAGCACCACGAAGTCGCCCGCGGCGACCTCGGTGACGCCCTCGCCGACGGCCTCCACGATCCCGGCGGCCTCGTGGCCGAGCAGGAACGGGAACTCGTCGTTGATCCCGCCCTCGCGGTAGTGCAGGTCGGTGTGGCACACCCCGCACGCCTGGACCTTCACCAGCGCCTCCCCCGGGCCCGGGTCCGGGACGTTGATCGTCACCAGCTCGACCGGCGCCCCCTTGCTGCGGGCGATGACGGCCTTGACCTGCTGCATGCGGTGCTCCTCGTTCGGTGGGGTGCGGGGGGAGACCCCATCCAAGCCGACGGCCGGTCGGGGTGCGCCGCCCGGGGCGTACGACGGCGGCAGTTTCCCAGGTGATGAACCCACACCGCCTCCTCACAGAGGTTGCACCCTGTGCAGAGAGGCAGGAAGGGTTCATCACCTGGGAAACCGGGCGGCCTGCCCGATGCCGCGCCCGCCCGCCCGCTCAGACGGCGAGGACCTCGGTGACGGGGAGGGAGGAGTCGGCGGGGAGGTCGAGGGAGGAGGGGGTGCGGCCGCGGGCGACCATCTCGGAGCCGAGCGCGGCGACCATGGCGCCGTTGTCGGTGCACAGGCCGGGGCGGGGGACGCGGACGCGGATGCCGTGGACGGCGGCGCGCTCCTCGGCCAGGACGCGCAGGCGCGAGTTGGCGGCCACCCCGCCGCCGATCAGGATGTCCTCGATGCCCTGGTCCCGCGCGGCGTCGACGGCCTTGCGGGTCAGCACGTCGCAGACCGCCTCCTGGAAGGACGCGGCCACGTCGGCGACCGGGACCGGTTCACCGGACAGCTCGCGTGCCTGGACCCAGCGGGCCACCGCCGTCTTGAGCCCGGAGAAGGAGAAGTCGAAGCGGTGCCGCTCCAGGTCGCGGCGCGAGGAGAGCCCCCGGGGGAAGTCGATGGCCACCGACGAGCCGGACCTGGCGGCGCGGTCGACGTGGGGTCCGCCGGGGAAGGGCAGGCCCAGCAGGCGGGCGACCTTGTCGAAGGCCTCACCCGCGGCGTCGTCGATGGTCGAGCCCAGGGGCTCCACGGTGGTGGTCACGTCCTCGACCCGCAGCAGCGAGGAGTGCCCCCCGGAGACGAGCATCGCCAGGCACGGGTCGGGCAGGGCGCCGTGCTCGAGCTGGTCGACGGCGACGTGGGCGGCGAGGTGGTTCACGCCGTACAGCGGCTTCTCCAGCGCCAGCGCCAGCGCCTTGGCCGCCGCCACGCCCACCAGGAGCGCGCCGGCCAGGCCCGGGCCGGAGGTGACGGCGATCGCGTCGACGTCGGCGGGGACGATGCCCGCGGTCTCGCACGCGCGCCGGATCGTGGGCACCATCGCCTCGAGGTGGGCCCGCGAGGCGACCTCGGGCACGACGCCGCCGAAGCGGGCGTGCTCCTCGACCGAGGACGCGACCGCGTCGGCGAGCAGCGTGTGGCCGCGGACGATGCCGACCCCGGTCTCGTCGCAGGAGGTCTCGATGCCGAGCACGAGCGGTTCGGAGAGGGGTACGCCGGTCACGGCGTCATCGTGCCACCGGTCGGGCCCGGCAGGTCGACCCGGAGCACGACCTGGAGCACCAGGGCGGTCGCCCCGTCGGCGTAGTAGCGGCGTCGACGCGCCAGCTCCACGAACCCCGAGCGGGCGTAGAACGCGATCGCCCCCGCGTTGTCCTCGCGCACCTCCAGCAGCACCCGCTCGGCGCCGGCGGCCACGGCCCGCGAGAGCACCGCGGCCAGCAGGGCCGAGGCGACCCCGTGCCGCCGGGCCTCCTCGGCGACGGCGATCCGCTGGAGCTCGGCGACGTCGCCGGCCAGCGAGGTCACGGCGTGCCCCACGACCGCTCCCCCGGCCTCGGCTACCAGGTAGCCGACCGTCGGCAGCTCCGCGCGGAGCCCGGCCTCGACCAGCCCGGCGCTCCAGGCGTCGCGGCCCAGGCACGCGGCCTCGAGGCGCACGACGTCGTCGAGGTCGGCCGCGGTCGCGTCGCGCACCTCGGTCGCGTCACCCCTGGCCCCGCCCACCCGGTCATCCTCCCAGTCCTCGGCGACGACCGCGGCCGCCCGGACCCATCCGGGACGGCGTCGGCGCCGAACACCACGCATGGCACCTCACCCCGACACCCGCTCCCGCGGCCTGCTCGCCCCGTTCGTCTCCGGCGTGCTGGCCGCCCTGGCCGGGTCGGCGGTCGGGCACCTCGTCGCCGCCGTCCTCGTCCCGGCGAGCTCGCCGGTCCTGGCCGTCGGCACCGAGGTCATCAACCTGACCCCGACGCCGGTCAAGACCTGGGCCGTGCGCACCCTGGGCAGCAACGACAAGCCCGTCCTGGTCGGCAGCGTGCTCGTGGTGACGCTGCTGCTCGCCGGCGTCGCCGGTGTCCTGGCCAGCCGCCGGTTCCCGGTCGGCGCGGCGCTGCTCACGCTGCTCGTGGCCCTGGCCGGGGTCTTCGCCCTGGTCCAGCCGGCCGCCGGTCTCGTCGACGCCCTGCCCGCCGTGGCGACGGCCCTGGTCGGCCTGCTCGTCCTGGCGCTGCTGGTGGGTCGCCTCCACCTGCCCCGTCGCGGGAAGCGCGAAGCCGGCGCGACCGACGCCCCGGCACGGTCGACCGACCGCCGCGGCTTCCTGGTCGGGGCCGGCGCGATCGCGGCCACCGCGGTCGTCCTCGGTGGTGCCGGCGAGCTGGTGATCCGGGCCCGCAACAAGATCTCCGACGTGGTGCTGCCCAAGCCGAAGAACCCGCTCCCCGCCATGTCGGCCGGCCTGGACCAGCGCGTCCCGGGCGTGAGCCCGTTCGTGACGAAGAACGCCGACTTCTACCGCGTGGACACCAACCTGAGCGTCCCGGTCGTCGACGTCGGCTCCTGGAAGCTCACGGTCGACGGGGACGTCAAGAACCCCTTCAGCCTCTCCTTCGAGGAGCTGACCAAGATGAACGTCGTCGAGCGCGACATCACCATGACCTGCGTGAGCAACGAGGTCGGCGGCAACCTGCTCGGTGCCGCCCGCTGGCTCGGCGTACCCCTCAAGGACGTCCTGGACCGGGCCGGGGTCGGCAGCAAGTCCGACCAGATCCTGTCCACCGCCGTCGACGGGTTCACCATCTCGACGCCGCTCAAGGCCGCGCTCGACGGGCGCGACCCGATCCTCGCCTTCGGCATGAACGGCCAGCCGCTCCCGCGCGAGCACGGCTTCCCCGTGCGCCTGCTCACCCCCGGCCTCTACGGCTACGTCGGCTCCACCAAGTGGCTGACCCAGCTGACCCTGACGACGTACGCCGCGCAGGAGGCCTACTGGACCAAGCGCAAGTGGGCCATCGACGCCCCGATCAAGCTCTCGAGCCGCGTGGACACCCCGGCCCCGCTGTCGACGATCAAGGCCGGCGACACCGTGATCGCCGGGGTCGCCTGGGCCCAGCCGGTCGGCGTCGCGAAGGTCGAGGTCCGCATCGACGGCGGCGCCTGGCAGGAGGCCAAGCTCGGCTCCGACGCCGGCACGCAGTACTGGCGCCAGTGGTACCTCCCCTGGAAGGCCACCTCGGGCAGCCACATGATCGCCGTGCGCGCCACGGACGTGAAGGGCAAGACCCAGACCGCCAAGCGCGCCACCCCGTTCCCGGCGGGCTCCAGCGGCATCCAGGAGGTCGTCGTGACGGCGACCTAGGAAAAAAGTTTCAGATCGCCCCATCCGCCCGGACCCGGGCACCGAACACCTAGTACAGACGTCAACCGAAAGGCATCACCATGAACAGCACTCTGCGTCGCACCGGCCTTGCCGCTCTCGCCCTCACCCTCTCCACCGGCGTGGCGGCCTGCGGCTCCTCCTCCAGCGACTCGAGCGGTTCCTCGAGCAGCTCGGCCTCGTCCTCCTCGCCGTCGGCCTCCGCCTCGGAGTCCCCCTCGGCCTCGGCGTCGTCGGCCTCCTCGACCAAGCCCTTCGGCTCGGCCTGCACCGCGGTCCCGGCCTCCGGCTCGGGTTCGTTCCAGGGCATGTCGACCGCCCCGGTGGCCACCGCCGCCAGCAACAACCCGGTCCTGAAGACCCTGGTCGCCGCGGTCACCGCCGCCAACCTGGGTGACACCCTGAACTCCGCGAAGGACATCACCGTCTTCGCGCCGGCCAACGCCGCCTTCGCCAAGATCCCGGCCAAGGACCTCAACGCGCTGCTCAAGAACAAGAAGGAGCTCACGAAGGTCCTGACCCACCACGTGGTGGCCGGCCGCCTGAGCCCCGACCAGCTGGCGGGCACCCACAAGACCCTCGCCGGTGACACCGTCACCGTGAAGGGCTCCGGCGAGAAGTTCACCGTCGGCTCCGCCAACGCCAACGTCATCTGCGGCAATGTGCAGACCGCGAACGCCACCGTCTACATCCTCGACGGCGTTCTCACGCCCGGCAAGTGACATCGCTCCAGATCTGCGAAAGTTGATCCATGGATCAGTTCGGTAGCGGCGCCTCCGGTCTCCCTGTCGGGGGACCGGAGGCGTCGGTGCAGCCCCGCGGGGGCGCACCGGAGCGGCGCAACGCCCCCTCGAGGTCCCAGGACCCCGCACACCTGGGGGACCTGCTGCGGCGCTCCGCCCGAGCCGACGAGGTCGCGTTCGCGGAGCTGTACGACGCCACCTCCGCCCGCGCCTACGGACTGGCGGTCCGGGTCGTCCGCGACCCGGCCCAGGCCGAGGAGGTGACCCAGGAGGCGTTCCTGGAGATCTGGCGCACGGCCAGCCGGTTCGACCCGGCCAAGGGCAGCGCGGTGTCCTGGATCCTCACGCTGGTGCACCGCAAGGCCGTCGACCGGGTCCGCTCGGCCGAGGCCAGCACCCGACGCGACACGACGTACCACCAGGACAACGTGGTGGTCGAGCACGACTCCACCGCCGAGGCAGCACACGCCTCGCTCGAGGCCCGCCGCGTGCGGCAGGCGGTGGCCACGCTGACGCCGGCCCAGCAGGAAGCGCTGGAGCTGGCCTACTTCAAGGGCTACACCCACACGGAGGTCGCGAAGATGCTCGACCTCCCGCTGGGCACGGCCAAGACACGAATTCGAGACGGACTGATCCGTCTCCGGGACATGATGGGGGTGGGACAGTGACCGAGTCGTTGCACGCACTGTCCGGTGCCTACGTGGTCGACGCCCTCGACGACCACGAGCGCGAGATCTTCGAGGAGCACCTGCCGGGTTGCCTGGACTGCCAGGCCGAGGTGGCCAGCCTGCGTGAGGCCACGGCCGAGCTCGCCCACCACGCGGCCCTCACCCCGCCCGCCTCGCTGCGCGCCTCGGTCCTGGCCGGCATCGCCGGTGTCCGGCCGCTGCCGCCGCCGGTCGCCGACCCCGAGGAGTCCCCGGGGTCCGTGACCCCGAGGACCGCGACCGTGACCTCCCTGAGCAGCCGACGTCCGCGTCGCCGCCTCGCGAAGGCCGTCGCCGGGCTCGCCGCCGCCGCCGCGGTCGCCACCGGGGTCGTCCTCCAGCCCTGGCAGGACACGCCGCCCGTCTCCACGATCAGCGCCGCCGACCAGGTGGTGACGGCCGGTGACGCCCAGAAGGTGTCGCTCGGCTTCACCGACGGCTCGCGCGCCGACGTCTACCGCTCCAAGTCCAAGGGCCAGGCGGTGGTGGTCACCCACGGGATGGCCGCACCCCCGTCCGGCAAGGCCTTCGAGCTGTGGCTGCGCGACGCCTCCGGCGTGATGCACCCCGCCGGGTTGATGCGCACCGCCGGCGACAACAAGGTGCTGCTGCGCGGTGACGCCAACAAGGCCACCGCCGTCGGGATCACCGTCGAGCCGTCCAGCGGCTCCCCGCGCCCGACCACCAAGCCCATCGCCATGTTCGACCTCTCGCAAGGAACCGCATGACCTCCACGCCCCCCACCCGCGTCGCCGTCGTCGGCAGCGGGGTGGCGGGGCTGGTCGCTGCCCACGTGCTGAACCGGTCGACCCAGGTCACCCTGTTCGAGGCCGACAGCCGGCTCGGCGGCCATGCCGACACCCACGAGGTGCAGCACGGCGACGGCACGCTCCGGATCGACACCGGCTTCATCGTCCACAACGCGCGCACCTACCCCCACCTGCTGCGCCTGTTCGACGAGCTGGGCGTGGAGACCCAGGAGTCCGACATGTCGATGTCGGTGCGCTCCGACGACCAGGGCCCGCACGGCCTGGAGTGGGCCGGCGCGCTGGGCTTCCCCGGGCTCTTCCCGACCTGGCGCAACGCGGTGCAGCCGGGGTACCTGCGGATGCTCACCGAGATCCCCCGCTTCCACCGGGCCGCCCGCGCGCTCCTGGCCCTGCCCGAGACCGACGCCGACGCGGAGGAGACCCTCGGCGCGTTCCTGGACCGGGGCGGCTACACCCCCCTGTTCCGCACGCACTTCATGGAGTCGCTGGTCGCCTGCGTGTGGTCCTGCGACCCGGCGGTCGCGCTGGAGTACCCCGCTCGCTACCTGTTCAGCTTCCTGGCCCACCACGGCATGCTCCAGATCTTCGGCTCGCCGCGGTGGCGCACGGTCACGGGGGGCTCGCACTCCTATGTGCAGCCGCTGGCCGCCCGCCTGCCCGACGTGCGGCTGGGCACCAAGGTGACCTCGCTGGCCGAGACCGCCGACGGCGTCGAGCTGACCGACGGCAACGGGCGGGTCGAGACCTTCGACGCCGTCGTCGTGGCCACCCACCCGGGCCAGGCGCTGGCGATGCTGGCCGAGCCGACGCCGGCGCAGGCCGAGCTGCTGGCCGCGATGCCGTACTCCCCCAACACCGCCCAGCTGCACACCGACGACAGCGTGCTGCCCCGGCACCGGCGGGCCCGGGCCTCGTGGAACTACCTGCGTCGCCCCTCCGGCGTGGACCGCACGGTCACGGTCAGCTACGACATGACCCGCCTGATGCGGCTGCCCGCGCGTCCCGACGGCAAGCGGTACGTCGTGACCCTGGGCGGCCAGGACCTCGTCGACCCGTCCCAGGTCATCGAGACGATGGAGTACGAGCACCCGATCTACACCCCGGCCTCGGTGGCCGCCCAGCGTCGGCTGCGCGAGGCCGACACCGACCGCGTCGTCTTCGCCGGCGCCTGGCACGGCTGGGGCTTCCACGAGGACGGCGCCCGCTCCGGCGTGCAGGCGGCCGCCCGGCTCGGCGTCGAGTGGGGCGCCCCCGAGGACCGCCCGCTGCCGGTGGAGGCCTCGACGTACGCCACCACCATCCGGCACACCCGCCGCAGGCCCTTCGCCCGCACCTTCAGCCTGCGCTCGCAGACCTGGCTGGTCGACCTCGACCACGTCCCGGACCACGGCGCGCTGGCCGCGGTCAAGGGCAGCTTCGAGGCCCGCGACCACCTCGGCGACCCGGCGCTGGGCCTGAAGGACAACGTCGAGCGCTTCCTGGCGCTCAACGGGGTCGAGCCCGACGGGGGTCGGATCGTGATGGCCGCGCTGCCGCGGGCCTTCGGCTACTGCTTCAACCCGATCAGCGTGTTCTGGTGCCACCGCCGCGGCGGTGAGCTGGCCGCGGTCGTGGTCGAGGTGCACAACACCTACGGCGACCGGCACGCCTACCTCGTGCACCCCGACGCCCAGGGCCGGGCACGCACCGAGAAGCAGATGTACGTCTCGCCGTTCCACGGCACCGACGGCCACTACGAGATCGCGGTGCCCCGGCCCGACGAGCGCCTGCACGTCGCCGTCACCCTGCACGCCGACGACGGCGCGGTCTTCTCCGCGACCCTCGACGGCGAGCGCACCGAGCGTCCCCGTCCCTGGAGCACCGCGCCCCAGGCGCTGCGCGGCTCCCTGCTCATCCGCGCCCACGGCCTCCTGCTGTGGGCTCGCCGACTCGGGATCCGTCCGCGGCCCGACCACCCCCGACAGGAAGGCGTCCAGTGACGACCACCCCTTCTCGCCCGCTCTCCGCCTGGCCCGGCCTCGACGTCGTCCCCTCGGGACCCCGGTCGGCCGTCGCCTCGCGCGTCGCGCGTCAGATCTTCCGTGCCGCCGTGCGACGGCTGCCGGTCACCGTCCACGAGGGCGGGCAGACCTTCGGCCTGGGTGGCCCCGAGATGGTCATCCACCGGCCCGAGGAGTTCTACGCCCGGCTCGGGAAGGACGGCCTGATCGGCTTCGGCGAGGCCTACCTGGTGCGCGCCTTCGAGGCCGAGGACCTGGGCGGCTTCCTGACCGTGCTCGCCGCGGAGATGCCCCGGCTGGTGCCCGAGCCGCTGCAGAAGCTGCGGGCGGCGTACGTCCGGCGTCCCCCGAAGACCCACGACAACACCACCGACCACACCCGCGACAACATCGCGCACCACTACGACCTATCCAACGACATGTTCCGGACCTTCCTCGACGAGACGCTGAGCTACTCCTCCGCGCTCTTCGACACCTCGGTGATCGAGCACGCCGGCTGGAGCCAGGCCGCGCCGCCCGAGGGTGGCCACGACGAGTCGCTGGCCGACGCGCAGGTGCGCAAGGTCGAGCGGCTCCTGGACCAGGCCGGCGTCACCGCCGGCACCCGGCTGCTCGAGATCGGCACCGGCTGGGGCGAGCTGGCCATCCGGGCCGCGCGTCGCGGCGCACACGTGCACTCGGTGACGCTGTCGAGCGAGCAGCTGGAGCTGGCCGAGCAGCGCGTCGCCGAGGCGGGGTACGCCGACCAGGTGAGCATCGCGCTCAGCGACTACCGCGACGTCACGGGCAGCTTCGACGCGATCGTCTCGGTGGAGATGATCGAGGCCGTCGGGCACGACTACTGGCCGACGTACTTCGCCACGATCGACCGTCTGCTCGCCCCCGGCGGCAAGGTCGGCATCCAGGCGATCACCATGCCCCACGACCGGATGCTGGCCACGCGGCAGACCTACACCTGGATCCACAAGTACATCTTCCCCGGCGGCTTCCTGCCCTCGACCGAGGCGATCCAGCAGGTCGTCCGCGAGCACACCTCGCTGGCGATCAGCGACCGGCTGTCCTTCGGCCGCCACTACGCCGAGACCCTCCAGCGCTGGGACGCCGCGTTCGCCGCGGCCTCGGCCGAGGTGCGCGCGCTCGGGTTCGACGAGACCTTCGAGCGGATGTGGCACTTCTACCTGGAGTACTCGCGGGCGGGCTTCGCCTCGGGCTACATCGACGTCCAGCAGATCACTCTCGAGAGGCCCCCCGCATGACGACGACGCAGACGCGTCCCTCCACCCCGACGGCCGACGGTGCCGCCGCCCGCCTGGCCGAGGCGCTGCGGCCCTTCGTGGGCGGGGACCTCCCGGTCCGGCTCCGCGCGTGGGACGGCTCGGAGGTCGGACCGACCGACGCACCGCTGGTCGAGATCCGCACCCCCGACGCGATCCGCCGGCTGCTGTGGCACCCGGGCGAGCTCGGCGCGGCGCAGGCCTACGTCACGGGCGAGATCGAGGTGCACCACGACCTCGACGACGCGCTGACCCACGTCTGGGCGGTCGCCGCCGAGCGCGGGCTGAGCGGCGTACGGCCCTCGCCGAAGGCGTTCGCCCAGGCGCTGCGCACGGCCCTGGACCTCGGCGCCCTCGGACGCGCCCCCGAGGCCCCGGCCTCCCAGGCCCGTCTGCGGGGTCGGCTGCACTCCAAGCTGCGCGACAGCCGGGCGATCAGCCACCACTACGACCTGTCGAACGAGTTCTACTCCCTGATCCTCGAGCCGCAGATGGCCTACTCCTGCGGCTACCACCGCAGCGACGAGCCCGGCTACACGCTCGAGGACGCCCAGCGCGACAAGCTCGACCTGGTCTGCACCAAGCTGGGTCTCGAGCCGGGGATGCGGTTCCTCGACATCGGCTGTGGCTGGGGCTCGCTGTCCCTGCACGCCGCAGAGCACTTCGGCGCCCAGGTCACCGGCGTGACGATCGCCGCGGAGCAGAAGAAGTTCATCGACGAGCGCATTCGCGAGCGGGGTCTGGAGGACCGGGTCGAGATCCGGCTCCAGGACTACCGCGAGGTCCCCGAGGCCCACGGCCGCGGCGCCGGCCCGTTCGACGCCGTCGGCTCGCTGGAGATGGGCGAGCACGTCGGGCAGAAGAACTACGGCACCTACGCCCGCGTCCTCCACGACGCCGTCAAGCCGGGCGGCCGGGTCCTGATCCAGCAGATGTCGCGCTCCGGCGGACGCTCGGGCCACCCCGGCGGCGGACCGTTCATCGAGTCCTTCATCGCTCCCGACATGACCATGCGACCCGTCGGCGAGACCGTCGCGCTCCTCGAGCGCGGGGGGCTCGAGATCCGCGACGTGCACGGCATGCGCGAGCACTACGTGAAGACCGTCGCCGGGTGGCTGGAGAACTTCGAGGCCAACCTCGAGCGCCTGACCGAGCTGACCAGCGAGGAGGTCGTGCGCGTGTGGCGGCTCTACCTCGTCGGCGGCGCGATGGCCTTCCGCGACGGCCGCATGGGCGTCGACCAGATCCTGATGGTCAAGCCGGGAGCAGCCCACACCCTGTCGCCCGTGCGGAGCTGGTGACCGCAGGCGCCACCACCGCCACGACCGGCGCCGACCCGCTCCTGGCGGAGTGGTCACGGCCCGCTCGAGACGGTGGAAGACTCCGCACGTGCTGACCGTCCTCCTGGCCTCGCTCGTCGCGGTGACCGTCCTGATGCTGGCCACGGCGCTGCTGGCCCGCCGCCTGGGTCGGGTCGTCGTCGTCGACGCCACCTGGGGCCTGGGCTTCGTCGTCGTCGCCCTGACCTCGGCCCTGGTGGGCAGCGCCGGCGTCCGGTGGCTGCTGCTGGTGCTGGTCGGCGTGTGGGGCCTGCGCCTGGCCTGGCACACCGGGCGCCGCCTGCTGGCCTGGGGCGAGGAGGATCCGCGGTACGCCGATCTGCTGGACGGCAAGCCCTTCTCCTACGCCGTCACCCGGGTCTTCCTGACCCAGGGCCTGGCGATGTGGGTCGTCTCGCTGCCGGTGCAGGTCGCCGCCGTGACGCCCACCCGGTGGGCCCCGCTGGTCTGGCTCGGCGTGCTGGTGTGGGTCGTCGGGATGGTCTTCGAGACCGTCGGCGACGCCCAGCTCTCGGCGTACCGCGCACGGCCGAGGGAGTCCCGCCCCCCGGTCATGGAGACCGGGCTGTGGCGCTTCACCCGGCACCCGAACTACTTCGGCGACGCCTGCGTGTGGTGGGGGATCTGGCTGGTCGGCCTCGGCGGCGGCTGGATCGGGCTGGTGACGATCTTCGCCCCCGTGCTGATGACCTACTTCCTGGTCTTCGCCACCGGCGCCCGGCTGCTCGAGCGCACGATGATGCAGCGCCCCGGCTACCCCGAGTACGCCGCCCGCACGTCGATGTTCGTGCCCCTGCCGCCCCGCCGGAGGGCCGCCGTCTAGTCGTCACCCACCCGGGTGGCGGGGGTCCGACATCTCCTAGGGTCGTGGGGTGAACTCGGGGGCAAGCTTCGCCATCGGGACCGGCTCGCTCGTGCTGGTCGCCGTCCTCAGCCTGCTGTGCGTGACCGCGGTGGTCACCTCCGTGCGGCTCGCCGGTCGCCGTCGTGGGTGGTCCCCCGGGGCGACCGCCTCCCGCACCTGGGCCGGCGCCACGGCCGCCGTGGCCGTCCTCTGCCTGGTGCTGATCCGCGTGCTGCCGTCGCCGCTCCCGAGGCAGGGGTGGACCGGATCGGTCTCCCAGGTGGGGTCCGGACCCGACTGGACGATGACCTGGCCCGACGCGGGATCCCGGACCACCGACACGCTCGTGTGGCTGCCGTGCGTGCTGGCGCTGCTGTGGGCCGTGCTGCACACCCTGCGGGGCGGGGCAGGCCGCACCCGCCCCCTGCTCGACGTGGCCCCACCGGTCGCCGTCGCCGCCCTCTGGCTGGTCTCCCTGCCGCTGCAGATCACCGTCTTCACCGTCGGGCTCCTCGGGACCCTGACCTGGGTGGGGCTCGCCCTGTGGCTGGTCGGGGAGGCGCTGGTCGCCACCGGCCGGACGACGGTCGGCGACGTGGGGGTCTGGGCGGGGATCGCGCTCGTGGCCGCCGACGCGTGGCCGGGCTACGTCGGGCTGGTCTCGCCGGTCGTGGTCGCGCTGCTGGCGGTGCGCTCGGCCCGGCGCGGTCGCACGCCGGCCGTCAGCTGACGCGCTTGGGCTTGCCGGGCTCGACGGCGTCGGGGCGACGCAGGTAGAGCGGCTCGGGGTCGAGCAGCTCGAACCGGCCGCCGACGACCCCGTCGGCGAGCACCGCCGCGGAGGGGTGCTCCGGAGCGCGCCCGTCGGGGAAGTGCTCGGGGTAGAGCAGCGCGCCCCGGCCCACGACCGGGGTGCCGGTGGCCGCGTCGACCGGCTTGACGACCTCCGGGCCGCGCACCCGCACTCCCCCGGCGTACGCCGCCAGGTAGACCTCCTTGCGGCGCGCGTCGGTCGCCACGACCACCTCGTCGAGCCCGGCGTCCTGGGCCTCGGCGGCGAGCACGTCGAGGGTGCAGACCCCGACGACCTCCAGGTCGAGGGCGAAGGCCAGCGTGCGCGCGGTGACCAGGCCGACCCGCAGGCCCGTGAACGGACCGGGGCCGACCCCGACCGCGATCCGGGTCAGGTCGCGCACGGTCGCGCCGGCCTCCCGCAGGACCTGGTCGATGCCCGGCGCCAGCATCTCCCCGTGGCGCATCGACTCCTGCGAGGCCGACGTCGCCACCACGGAGGTGCCGTCGTGCAGGGCCACGGTGACGTGCGGGGTGGCGGTGTCGAAGGCGAGCAGCACGAGGCCGAGCCTAGGCGACCCCAGGACGGATCAGGGCCCGGGGCGGGCGCGGGGAGCGGTCACAGGTCCAGGTCGCGCCAGCGGGTGCCTACCGGGGTCAGGCGCAGGGTCCGGACGTCGTCGTCGGCGCGCGAGAGCGTGATCTCGAGCCGGTCGTGGGACAGCGCCTCGGCCAGCCCCTCCCCCCACTCGACGACCGTGACGGCCTCGTCGACGTCGGTGTCGAGGTCGAGGTCGTCCAGCTCGGCGGCCGCGCCGAGGCGGTAGGCGTCGACGTGCACCAGCGACGGCGCGGCCCCGCCGGCCAGCGCCGGGTGCACCCGGGCGATCACGAAGGTGGGTGAGGTGACGTGGCCACGCACCTCGAGCCCCTCGCCGATGCCCTGGGTCAGGGTGGTCTTGCCGGCCCCCAGGTCGCCGCTGAGGATGACCAGGTCACCGGGGCGCAGCACCCCGGCCAGGCGGGCGCCGAACGCGCGGGTGTCCTCGGGCGTGACCAGCGTGCGCTCGAGCGGGAGCAGCCGCAGCATGGTGAGCCGGTGGCCCTCGCGCGCCGACTCGACGTACCCCTGCCGGCGCCAGAACTCCACGGTCCGGGGCAGCTCGACGCGGGCCTCGAGCTCGAGGCCGGCGTACCCCCGCTCCTCGGCGAGCTCGCGGGCGCGCGTCGACATCTGGGCGGCGACGCCGAGACCGCGCACGGTCGGCAGCACCCCGACCCGGCGCAGCCCGAGCATCCGGCCCCGCGGCTCCAGGAGCAGCGTGCCGACGGGGCGGCCGTCGTGGACCACGAGCAGGCCGCCGTGGGCGTCGAGGGCGGCCCGGACGGACTCCAGGGTCTCCTCCAGCGCCGTCGCGGGCGGGTCGAGGACCGGACGGTCGCGGAAGGCCGCGTGGATCAGCTCCAGCGACTCCTGGGCTCGGGAGCCGTCGACGAGCAGGATCTCGGTCGTGCTCATGCCGCCGCCCCCCGCTCCACGGCCCGCCGGACCAGCTCCTCGAGGGCCTCGTCGACCTCGTCGCGGGCCTCGAAGATCACCATGTGCCCGGCGTCCTTGCACTCCACGAGGGTCGCGGTGGGCAGCAGGTCGGCCATCTTGCGGCTGTGGTCGATCGAGGTCAGGCGGTCCTTGGTGCCGCAGACGATCACCGTCGGCACCCCGGCGAAGGCGTGCAGCTGCGCGAACTTGTCCAGGGTGGAGAAGTGCGGGAAGAACTCCGCGATCACGTCGAAGGAGGTGCCGGCCAGCATCTCGTCGAGGAACTCCACCTCGGCCGCCGGCACGTCCTTGCGGCCGAACGCGAACAGGTCGGCCATCACGAACCCCAGGTTGGAGCCCGAGCGGCGCGCGGAGTCGACCAGCTCGGGCGCGCGGGCCAGGGTGGCGACCACGCGCGGGGTGAGCAGCTGGCCCAGGCCGTCGGGGATCCAGCGGCTGAGCGTGCGGTGCGGGCGCAGGCCACCGGCGGTCGTGGCGATCAGCGCGACCCCGTCGACGCGGTCGGCGAACACCTCGGGGTGGCGCTCGGCGAAGGCCATGATCGACATGCCCCCCATCGAGTGCCCGACCAGGACCACGCGTCCGTGCGGGGCGAGGGTGCGCAGGGCCACGGCGAGGTCGTCGCCGAGCTGGTCGATGGAGGCGTGCTCGCGGTCGGAGCGACCCGAGCGTCCGTGGCTGCGCTGGTCGTAGAAGGCCATCCGGTGCTTGCCGCGGAAGGCCTCGCGCTGGAAGTGCCAGCAGTCCAGGTTGAGGCAGTAGCCGTGGACGAAGACCAGGGTCAGGTCGTCGTCGTCGTGCTCGTCACCGTTGTCGTACGGCGCGATCTCGTCGACCTCGCCGTGCAGCACGACACCGTCGTCGCAGGTGATCTCCACCGGCGTCGAGTGCAGGCTGCCCAGCCGGTCGGCTGCGGCCGCACCGGCGTGGCGCTGCCGCACGATCTTCTTCTCCACCACGACGCCGGTGGCCAGGGCGGCCAGCGCGGTCGCGCCGAGGCCGCCGGCGGCGTACGCCAGTGATCGCCGCTTGCCCATCAGTCCTCTTCCCCCTGCTCCCCGACCCAGGTGCGCACGTGGCGCCCTCGCGTGCGGGTGACGATCTCGTAGTCGATGGTGTCGCACCAGCGCGCCCAGTCCGTGGCGGTCGGCTCGCCGCGGGTGCCCGGCCCGAACAGCACCACCTGGTCGCCGGGCCGCGCGTCGGGGGCGGCCACGACGAACTGGTCCATGCAGACCCGGCCCAGCACCGGGCAGCGGATCCCGTCGATCTCCACCTCGGCCCGCGAGCTGGCCGCGCGCGGCACGCCGTCGGCGTACCCCAGGGGCACGAGGGCGACGCGCACGGGCCCGGTGGCGACGTACGTGTGGCCGTAGGAGACCCCGTCGCCGGCCTGGAGCTCCTTGACCGCGACCACGGTGCCGCGCACCGTCATCGCGGGGGTCAGGCCGAGCTCGGCGGAGGTGACGACCGCGGGCGCCGGGCTCAGGCCGTACGCCGCGATGCCCACCCGCACCAGGTCGAACCGCATCGCCGGGTGCAGCAGCGCGCCGGCCGAGTTGGCCAGGTGGCGCACCTCGGGCCTCAGGCCCGCGTCCTGCGCCAGCGTCAGCGCCTCGGTGAAGGCCTCGAGCTGGGCGGCGTTGGCGGGGTGGTCGGGCTCGTCGGAGCAGGCCAGGTGGGACCACAGCCCGGTCACCTGCACCTGGCCCTCGAGCTCGGCGTGCCGGGCGGCGGTGATCAGGGCCAGCCACTCCTCGCGCGGGGCCCCGTTGCGCGACAGCCCGGTGTCGAACTTGAGCTGGAGCCGGGCGGACCGGCCCGTCTCGGCCGCGGCGCGGGCCACGTCCTCCACCTGGGCCACGCCGGAGGCGGTGACGTCGACGTCGGCGGCCACGAGCGGGGCGACGTCGGTGCCGGGCGCGGTCAGCCAGCACAGCAGCCGTCCGTCGTCGCCGCCCTCGCGCAGGGCGAGCGCCTCCTCGGCGGTGGCGACCCCGAGCCAGGGGACCCCGGCCGCGCGCGCCGTGCGGGCCACGGGCAGCATCCCGTGGCCGTAGGCGTCGGCCTTGACCACCACCATCAGCGCCGGCGGCGTGCCCTCGGCCCCCTCGCTGAGGAGGTCCTGCAGCACCCGCACGTTGCCCGCGATCGCGGCGAGGTCGACGACGACCTCGGCCTGGGCGGGCGTGGGAGGGGCGGCGTCACTGTCCATGGCGCGCCCATCCTCCCCTACTCAGGCGAGGATGCCTCGGACCACCTGCGGCACGGCCGCCGCGACCTCGCTCGCGGTGAGCGGCCCGCCGTCGCTGGCCAGCGCCGCGGCGGCGCCGTGCAGCCACGACCCGCACGAGGCGGCGTCCCACGGGTCCAGGCCCGCGGCCAGCAGCGCCCCGATCAGCCCGGCGAGCACGTCGCCGGCGCCCGCGACGGCCAGCCAGGGCACGCCGCTGGTGGTGACCCGGGCCCGTCCGTCGGGCCGGGCGACGATCGTGCGGCGGCCCTTGAGCAGCACGACCGCGTCGTACGCCGCGGCGGCGCGGCGGGCGAACCCGAGCTGGTCGGCCTCGACCTCGGTGCGCTCCACCTCGAGCATCCGCGCCAGCTCGCCGGCGTGCGGGGTCAGCACGAGGGTGCCGCTGCCGGGTTCGACGTGGACCAGCGCGTCGGCGTCCACGACCACCGGGACCCCGTCGGCGAGGGCGTCCGCCAGCGCCTGCTCGGCGTCGCTGTCGCCGCCGGAGCCGACCACCCAGGCCTGCACGCGGCCGGCCGCGGCGACCACCTCCGGGTGGCGGGCGCGCACGGCGTCGGTGGCCGAGCCCAGGTAGCGCACCATCCCGGCCAGGCCCGCGACCGCGGCCGAGGTGCTCAGGACGGCGGCGCCCGGGTAGGTCTGCGAGCCGGCGCGGACGCCGACGACCCCACGGAGGTACTTGTGGTCGAAGGGTCCCGGCACCGGGAGCAGCGCCGCCACGTCCTGGCCCTGGAGCGCCTCGACCGGGGCGGTCGGCAGGTCGAGCCCGAGGTCGACCAGGTGGACCACGCCGCAGGCCATCGCCGCGGGGTCGACCAGGTGGGCGACCTTGTGCGTGCCGAAGGTGACGGTCAGGTCGGCCGTGACGTGGGGCCCCTCCACGTGACCGGAGTCGACGTCGACCCCCGAGGGCACGTCGACGGCCACGACCGGCGCCTCGGGGAACAGCGCGAGGGCCTCGCGGGCGTCGTCGCGCAGGCCCGGTCGTCCCCCGATGCCGACGATCCCGTCGACGACCACGTCGGGTGCGTGCGCCGTGGCGGCCTCGACGACCACCCCGCCGGCGCGGCGCAGCGCGGCCAGGCCGTCCTCGCGGCAGGCCGGGGCCAGCAGCAGCGCCTCGACGTGGGCTCCCCGACGGGCCAGGACCGCTCCGGCCCAGAGCGCGTCGCCGCCGTTGTCGCCGGGACCGACGAGCAGCAGCACGCGGGCGGCGTACGCCCCGCCGAGGAGGTCCGCGACCGCCACGGCCAGCCCGAAGGCGGCCCGCTGCATCAGGGCTCCCTCCGGCAGCGTCGCCATCAGCGCGGCCTCCGCCGCCCGGACCTGCTCGATCGTGTGCGCGCTCCTCATGGGCGTCAACCTAGTCCGGGGGCGGGCTCAGCCCTCGAGCACCACGAAGGCCAGGGCGAGGCCGCCGTCGTGGGACAGGCTCAGGTGGATGGTCGTGGCGCCGGCGGCCGCGACGGCGGCGGCGACGGTGCCGCGGGTCTCGAGGCGGGGCGGCCGCCCCGACCCGCCGACGACCTCCGCGTCCTGCCAGGACAGCCCGTCCGGGGAGCCGAGCGCCTTGCTGAGCGCCTCCTTGGCCGCGAACCGGGCGGCCAGGGACTCGATCGGCAGCACGGCCTCGGCGGGGGTGAAGAGCCGCTCCCGCACCGTCGGGGTGCGCCGGAGCACCTCCTCGAGCCGGGCCACCGGCACGAGGTCGGTGCCGACGCCGACGATCACGGAGGGTGACTACTCGACCGTGACCGACTTGGCCAGGTTGCGCGGCTGGTCGACGTCGTGGCCCATCACGGTGGCCAGCTCGCAGGCGAACAGCTGGAGCGGGACCGTGGCCAGGATCGGCTGGAGGAGCGTGGGGACGACGGGCAGCGTGATCGTGTGGTCGGCGTACGGCGCCACCTCGGTGTCGCCCTCCTCGGCCAGCACCAGCGTGCGCGCACCACGGGCCCGGATCTCCTGGATGGCGCTGATCATCTTGTCGTGCAGCTGGTCGCGTCCGCGGGGCGGCACGACGCAGAAGACCGGCAGGCCCTCCTCGATCAGCGCGATCGGCCCGTGCTTGAGCTCACCGGCCGCGAAGCCCTCGGCGTGGATGTAGGCCAGCTCCTTGAGCTTCAGCGCCCCCTCGAGCGCGACCGGGAAGCCGGCGTGGCGACCGAGGAAGAGCACCGAGCGCGTGCCCAGGTAGGACCGGGCGAGCTCGTAGACCGACTCGGCGTCGGCCAGCACCCGCTCGAGGTGGGCCGGCATCTTCTCCAGCTCGGCGACCACGGCGGCGATCTCGTCGCCGAACTTGGTCCCGCGCACCTGGGCCAGGTAGAGCCCCAGGACGTAGCAGGCGACCAGCTGGGTCAGGAAGCCCTTGGTCGAGGCCACGCCGATCTCGGGCCCGGCGTGGGTGTAGATCACCGCGTCGGACTCGCGCGGGATCGTGGAGCCGTTGGTGTTGCAGATCGCCAGGACCTTGGCCTTCTGCTGCCGGGCGTAGCGGATCGCCATCAGGGTGTCGGCGGTCTCGCCGGACTGGCTGATCGCCACCACGAGGGTGTTGCGGGTCAGGATCGGGTCGCGGTAGCGGAACTCGTGGGCCAGCTCCACCTCGCAGGGGATCCGGGTCCAGTGCTCGATGGCGTACTTCGCGACGAGGCCGGCGTACGCCGCGGTGCCGCAGCCCACGATCACGATCCGGTCGACGTCGCGCAGCTCGTCGTCGGTGATGCGCACCTCGTCGAGCTGGAGCGCGCCGTTGCCGTCGTGGCGACCCAGCAGCGCGTCGGCGACCGCGCGGGGCTGCTCGAAGATCTCCTTGCGCATGAACCAGTCGTAGCCGTCCTTCTCGGCGGCCGAGAGGTCCCAGTCGACGTGGTACGGCGTGCCCTCGGCCTGCGACCCGTCGAAGTCGGTGACCTCCACGGAGTCGCGGGTGATCGTGACGACCTGGTCCTGGCCCAGCTCGAGGGCCTCGCGGGTGTGCTCGATGAAGGCGGCGACGTCGGAGCCGAGGAAGTTCTCGCCCTCGCCCAGGCCGACCACGAGGGGCGAGTTGCGGCGGGCGGCGACGACGCGGTCGGGGTCCTGGGCGTCGACGGCGACCAGCGTGAACGCGCCCTCGAGGCGGCGGCAGACCGCCTGCATCGCCGAGGTGAGGTCGCCGGTCTCGGTCAGCGCGTCCTCGAGCAGGTGGGCCGCGATCTCGGTGTCGGTCTCGGAGAGCAGGTCGTGGCCCGCGTCCTCGAGCTCGGCCCGCAGCCGCGCGAAGTTCTCGATGATGCCGTTGTGCACGACCGCGACGCGGCCCTGCTGCCCCTGGTGGGGGTGGGCGTTGACGTCGTTGGGGGCCCCGTGGGTGGCCCACCGGGTGTGGCCCACGCCGGTGGTGGAGGGCGGCAGCGGGTGCTCGGCCAGCGCCTTCTCCAAGTTGGCGAGCTTGCCGGCCTTCTTGTCCGAGGCCAGGGAGCCGTCCGCGACGACCGCGATCCCGGCGGAGTCGTACCCGCGGTACTCGAGGCGCCGCAGCCCCTCGATCACGACGTCACGCGCCTGCTGGTGGCCGACGTACCCCACGATTCCGCACATGGGGGCGAGTCTAGATCGGGTCGGCGCCGCCGTCCGGACACCTGGCCCCTAGGGTGGCGCGCATGTCGAACGGCTCGCACCCGGGCGAGAGCTCCCCGTACGTCGAGCTGGAGCGGGCCGCCTGGTCGGCGCTCGGGCGGGCCACCGAGCAGCCCCTGACGCCGGCGGAGATCGAGCGGGTCAAGGGCCTGGGCGACCAGCTGGACCTGCGCGAGGTCCAGGAGGTCTACCTCCCGCTGTCGCGCCTGCTCAGCCTGCACGTCAAGGCGGCCGGCGACCTCCACCGCAGCACCGAGGACTTCCTGCACCAGCGCCAGCCGCCGCGCACACCGTTCGTGATCGGGCTGGCCGGCTCGGTGGCCGTGGGCAAGTCCACGACCGCCCGCGTGCTCCAGCAGATGCTCGCCCACTGGCCCGAGCACCCCAGCGTGGCCCTCGTCACCACCGACGGGTTCCTGCTGCCCAACGCCGAGCTGCGCAAGCGGGGGCTGCTGGCCCGCAAGGGCTTCCCGGAGTCCTACGACCGCAAGGCGCTGCTGCGCTTCGTGGTCGACATCAAGTCCGGCAAGGACGAGGTGGAGGCGCCGACGTACTCCCACCTGGTCTACGACGTCGTCCCCGAGGAGCGCGTCGTGGTGGCCAAGCCCGACGTGGTCATCATCGAGGGCCTCAACGTGCTCCAGCCCGCACGGACCCGCGAGGACGGCTCGACCGGGCTGGCGCTGAGCGACTTCTTCGACTTCTCGGTCTACGTCGACGCCGCCACCAGCGACATCCGGCGGTGGTACACCGACCGCTTCCTGCGCTTGCGCGAGACCGCCTTCCGCGACCCCGCGTCGTACTTCGCCCGCTACGCCTCGCTCTCCCACGACGAGGCGGTCAGCGAGGCCAACCGGATCTGGGACGAGATCAACGGCCCCAACCTGAAGCAGAACGTGCAGCCCACCCGGGCCCGCGCCGACGCGGTCCTGCGCAAGGACCACGACCACTCGGTGCGCTGGGTGCGCCTCCGCAAGCTCTGACCGCCGGGCGGGCGGGCGCGCTGGCGCCCGTCGCCGGACCGGTGCGCCACACTGGCGCTCGTGCTGCACCTGCGACTGCGCGTCCCGTCGGACCTGACCGAGGAGGTCACCGACCTGCTGGTCGGCGACGCCACCGTGACCAACGTGGCGGTCGTGCCCGGCGGGTTCCGCGACCCCGTGGGGTGCCTGGTGCTGGCCGACGTGGCGCGCGAGAACGCCACCGGCGTGGTCGGACGGCTGCGCGCGCTCGACCTGGAGGAGCGCGGGTCGATCACCATCGACGAGATCGGCACGATCCTGTCCACCGAGGCGACCCGGGCCGAGCAGCTGGCGCCGGGGGCCCCGGACGACGGGGTCGTGTGGGTCTCGGTCGAGCAGCGGCTGCGCGACGACTCGCGGCTGTCGTGGGCGTTCGTGGCGTTCATGACCCTGGCCACGCTGATCGCGGGCACCGGGCGGATCCTGGACCAGCCGATCCTGATCGTGGGCGCGATGGTCGTGGGTCCGGAGTTCGTGCCGATCGCCGCGATCTGCTTCGCCCTGGCCCACCCCCGCCCCTCGCTGCTCCCCCGCGCCCTGGTCGCGCTCGGCGCCGGCTTCGGGATCGCCACGGTGGTCGCGACCGCCGCCTGGTCCGTGGCGTACGCCGCCGGCGCGTTCACCCGCACCCAGGCCGGCACGGGGCCCCAGACCGACTTCATCGTCAGCCCCGACGCGTGGTCGCTCGTGGTGGCCCTGCTCGCCGGCGTGGCCGGCACCCTGTCGCTGACCACCGGCAAGTCGGGCCCGCTGGTCGGGGTGTTCATCTCGATCACCACGATCCCCGCGGTCGGGACGGTCGCGGTCTGCCTGGCCTGCGGGATCTGGGCCGAGGCGGGCTCCGCGCTCGTGCAGCTGGGGATCAACCTGCTCGGGATCGTCGTCGCCGGCACGCTCACCCTGGTCGTGCAGCGGCTCGCGTGGCGGCACACCTCGGGCCGGCACCACTCCCGGGTGCTCGGTCGATGACCGGGCCGGAGGGAGAGCCGGTGAGCGGACCGCCGGCGACCCGCTGGGAGCGGATCGCGGACACCCGGGAGACGCCGTACGTCCAGAACTTCACCGCCTCGCTCGACGCCGGCGAGGACGTCGACGGCGAGGCCCGGCTGGCCGACGTGCTGCTCCCCCGCGGTGGCCGCGTGCTGGACCTCGGCTCGGGGATCGGTCGGGTGGCCGACGCGCTGCGCCGGCGCGGCCACGACGTGACCGCGGTCGAGAAGGACCCCGCGCTGGTGGCGATCAGCCGCGAGCGCTTCCCCGAGGTGCCGGTCCTCCAGGCCGACCTGCTCGAGGTGTCGCCGCGGCGACTGGTCGAGGCGGGGCGGCCTGCGGCGTACGACCTCGTGGTGGCCGTCGGCAACGTGCTCGTCTACCTGGCCGAGGACACCGAGGTGACGGCGCTGCGGGCGGCGGCCTCGGTGCTGGCCGAGGACGGACGCGTGCTGGTCGGGTTCCACCCGGTCGACGGGCCCGAGCACAGCCGCGACTACGCGCCGGCCGAGCTCACCGCCCACGCGGCGGAGGCGGGCCTGGTGGTGCAGCAGGTCTTCGGCGGCTACGACCTCGCGCCTCCGGCCGACGACTACGTGGTCGCGGTGCTGGTGCCGCGGGCCGCGGACGGGCCCGCGCGCTAGCCCCTTCCCCGGCGTCCTACGGTGGGTGGCATGGACCACAGAGGACTCGGAAGAACCGGCATGCAGGTCAGCCCGCTGTGCCTGGGCGCGATGATGTTCGGCGCCTGGGGCGAGCCCGACCACGACGAGTCGACGCGGATCATCCACCGCGCCCTCGACTCCGGCATCAACTTCGTCGACACCGCCGACGTCTACTCCCGCGGCGAGTCCGAGGAGATCGTCGGCAAGGCGCTCAAGGGCCGGCGCGACGACGTCGTCCTGGCCACCAAGTTCCACGGGCCGATGGACGTGGCGATGGGCGAGCCGGGCGGTGACCCCAACAAGCGCGGCAACTCGCGGCGCTGGATCGTCCAGGAGGTCGAGAACAGCCTGCGGCGGCTCCAGACCGACTGGATCGACCTCTACCAGGTGCACCGGCCCGACACCGGCACCGACGACGACGAGACCATCGCCGCGCTCACCGACCTGCAGCGCCAGGGCAAGATCCGCGCGTTCGGGTCGTCCACCTTCCCGGCGTACCGCATCGTCGAGGGCCAGTGGATCTCGGAGAGGAAGGGCCTCGGCCGGTTCGTCACCGAGCAGCCGCCGTACTCCCTGCTGAACCGGGGCATCGAGCGCGACGTCCTCCCGGTGGCCGAGAAGTACGGCATGGGCGTCATCCCGTGGAGCCCGCTGGCCGGGGGCTGGCTGACCGGCCGCTTCCGCCAGGGTCAGGAGGCGCCGCAGACCAACCGCGCCAAGATGATGCCCGCGCGCTTCGACACCTCGAACCCCGCCAACCAGGCCAAGCTCGACGTCGTCGAGCAGCTCGCGGTGCTGGCCGAGGAGAACGACCTCACGTTGATCCACCTCGCGCTGGCCTTCGTGATCCAGCACCCGGGCGTGACCGCGCCGATCATCGGCCCGCGCACGATGGAGCAGCTCGAGACCCAGCTCGGCGCCACCGAGGTGACGCTGAGCACCGAGGTGCTCGACCGGATCGACGAGATCGTCGCGCCGGGCAGCAACGTCGGCGACCAGGACAACGGCTACGTCACCGACGCCCTGAACGACCCGTTCCTGCGTCGCCGCCGCACCGCCTGACCCGCCCCCACGCCCGCACCCGCCCACCCGCTCCCAGGAGGACCTCCATGACCGCACGCACCACCCCGCCGTTCCGCGCCGACCACGTCGGCAGCCTGCTGCGCCCGAAGGCGCTGCTCGAGGCCCGGGAGGGCCACAAGGCCGGGAGCGTGAGCGCCGAGGACCTGCGCGCGGCCGAGGACGCCGCCATCTCCGACGTGGTGCGGCTCCAGGCCGACGCGGGCCTGCAGACGGTGACCGACGGCGAGTTCCGGCGCACGTCGTGGCACATGGACTTCATCTACTCCATCACCGGCGTGCGGCGCACCGAGGAGCAGCTCGAGGTCAAGATGCGCAACGCCAGCGAGGACCGGTCCTTCACCTCGGCCGGCCTGGTGGTGGACGCGCCGGTGCGGATCGAGGAGCCCATCTTCGGGGAGGCCTTCGACCACCTGCGCTCGGTGGCGCCCGAGGGGATGACGCCGAAGCTGACCATCCCCTCGCCGAGCATGGTCCACTACCGCGGCGGCACGGCGGCGATCGATCCCAGCGTGTACGCCGACGAGGACGCCTTCTGGGACGACCTCTCCGCGGCGTACGCCGACCAGGTGCGGATGATCGCCGAGCGGGGCTGCACCTACCTCCAGCTCGACGACACCTCGCTGGCCTACCTCAACGACCCCGAGCAGCGCGCCGGCGTGGCGGCCAAGGGCGGCGACGGCGAGCACCAGCACGAGCGCTACATCCGCCAGATCAACGCCGCGCTCAAGGACCGCCCGTCGGGCCTGGCCGTCACGACCCACATGTGCCGCGGCAACTACCGCTCCAGCTGGGCCGCGTCGGGCAGCTACGACTTCGTCGCCGAGGCGCTGTTCAGCGAGCTCGACGTCGACGGCTTCTTCCTGGAGTACGACGACGAGCGCTCCGGCGGCTTCGAGCCCCTGCGATTCGTCCCCGAGGGCAAGCAGGTCGTGCTCGGCCTGGTCACCACCAAGAGCCCGGTCCTGGAGAGCAAGGACGACCTCAAGCGCCGCATCGACGAGGCCGCGAAGTACGTCCCGCTCGAGCAGCTCTGCCTCTCCCCCCAGTGCGGCTTCTCCTCCACCGTCGAGGGCAACGACCTCACCCAGGACGACGAGATCGCCAAGTTGCAGCTGGTCGTCGAGGTGGCCCAGGAGGTCTGGGGCTGACCCGACCTGGCGCCGGTCTGGTCCCGCTGAGGGAGCGCAGCGGCCACACATTTGTGTAGCGGATGCAGCAGGATCGCGAGATCCGGGTGCAACTGCTACACAAAAGTGTGGCCACGGGTTCGGGTGCGGCGGACCCCAACCTCCCGGACAGCCAGCGGGCCCGGACGAG
This sequence comes from Nocardioides korecus, assembly GCF_054778395.1. Taxonomy (NCBI): domain Bacteria; kingdom Bacillati; phylum Actinomycetota; class Actinomycetes; order Propionibacteriales; family Nocardioidaceae; genus Nocardioides; species Nocardioides korecus. The sequence continues at coordinate 169,853 of NZ_BAAGZO010000004.1, forward strand.
AGGTCTCGTCCGGGCCCGGTCAGGCGTACGGCGCGCTCAGGCGCCCTTGCCGGTCACCGTGACGGGGACGTTGCCGCGCGTGGCCTTGGAGTAGGGGCACACCTCGTGGGCGGCCTCGACCAGCTCCTGGGCCTTGGCGTCGTCCACGCCAGGGATGGTGGCGACGATGTCGGCGGTGATGGCGAACGACTCGCCCTCGGGGCCGAACCCGATGGCGATGTCGAGGGTCGAGCCGGAGGCGTCGACGCCGTGCTTCTTGGCCACCAGGCCGAGCGCGCCCTGGAAGCAGGCGCCGTAGCCGACGGCGAACAGCTGCTCGGGGTTGGTGCCGGTGCCGGGTCCGCCCGTCTCCTTGGGGGCGGTGAGCGCCAGGTCCAGCACCCCGTCCTCGGACGTCGCGTGGCCCTGACGGCCGCCGGTGACGGTGGCGCGGGCGGTGTAGACGATCTTCTCGGGTGTGTTGGTCATGGTGGGCCCAACCGGCGCGCGGGCCGCGTTGTTCCGTCGGCCGCCGTCGGTGACGATGAGGTGTGCCTCCCGCGATGCTCCCGCCGGTCGTCCCCGCCGGCACCCTCGGCGCCCACCCCCAGCCCGTGGTCCGAGCCGGTGACCTGCGGCTGCGACCCTTCGACGCCCGCGACGCCGACGCCCTCGCAGCGGCGTACGACGACCCGGACATCCGTCGCTGGCACGTCCGCTCGCTCACCCCCGCCGAGGCGGGCGCCTGGGTGGAGGAGCAGCACCGACGGTGGGCCGCGGAGACCGGCGCGGGCTGGGCCGTCGTCGAGGAGGGCGAGCTGGTCGGGCGGGTGGGACTGCGCACGATGGAGCCGGCGGAGGGGGAGGCCGAGGCGGCGTACTGGGTGCTGCCCGCGGCCCGTGGCCGCGGCGTCGCCACCCGGGCGCTGGGGGCCATGACGGACTGGGTCCTCGCCCAGGGCTTCCACCGGGTTTCACTGAGGCACTCGACCCTCAACGAGCCGTCCTGCCGCGTGGCCCTGCGCGCGGGGTTCGCCGCCGAGGGCGTCGCCCGCGGTTCGGCACTGCACGAGGACGGCTGGCACGACATGCACGTCCACGCCCGGCTGCGCACCGACCGGGCCGGATGACCCGCGGCCCTACAGCGCCAGCTGGTCCTTGACGACCACGGCGAGGCGGTCCGCGATGGCACCGGCCTGCTCGGCGGTCGCGGCCTCGACCATGACGCGCACGAGCGGCTCGGTGCCCGACGGCCGGAGGAGGACTCGGCCGGAGTCGCCGAGCTCGGCCTCGGCGTCGGCGACGGCCGCGGCGAGCACGAAGTCCTCGTCGGCGCGGGCCTTGTCGACGCCGGGCACGTTGACCAGCACCTGCGGCAGCCGGGTCATCACCGCGGCCAGGTCGGCCAGCGTCCGGCCGGTGGCGACCATCCGGTCGAGCACGTGGAGGGCGGTCAGGATGCCGTCGCCGGTGGTCGCGTGCTGGCTCATGATGACGTGGCCGGACTGCTCGCCCCCGAGGGTGAACCCGAGGTGCTTCATCGCCTCCAGGACGTAGCGGTCCCCCACCTTCGTCTGCCGTACGCCGATCCCGGCCGACCGCATCGCCTGGACGAACCCGAGGTTGCTCATCACCGTGGCCACGACCGTGTCCTCGTGGAGCACCCCGGCCTCGCGCATGGACAGCGCGAGGATGGCGAGCAGCTGGTCGCCGTCGACCACCGCGCCGGAGGCGTCGACGGCCAGGCAGCGGTCGGCGTCGCCGTCGAGCGCGAAGCCGACGTCGGCGCCGAGCTCGGTGACCGCCCGCTGGAGGACCTCGAGGTGGGTCGACCCGCACCCGTCGTTGATGTTGAGGCCGTCGGGCTCGGCGCAGATCGCGACCACCTCGGCGCCGGCCTCGGCCAGGGCCAGCGGGCCGACCTGCGAGGCGGCCCCGTGGGCGCAGTCCAGGACGACCTTGAGCGGCCGGGCGGGCGCGTCGCCGGATCCGAGGGAGCCGCCGATGGTGGAGACCAGGTGGGCGGCGTACTGCTCGACGGCGGTCTCGTGGACGCGCACCCGCCCGACCGTGCCGCCGGTGGGGCGGTCCCAGGGCTCGCGCAGCCGCTTCTCGATGGCGCGCTCGATGGCGTCGTCGAGCTTGACCCCGCCGCGGGAGAGGAACTTGATGCCGTTGTCGGGCATCGCGTTGTGGGACGCCGAGAGCATCACGCCGAGGTCGGCGTCGAGCTCGGCGGTGAGCCACGCGACGCCGGGGGTGGGCAGCTCACCGAGCAGCAGCACGTCGACGCCGGCCGAGGCCAGGCCCGCGACCACGGCCGCCTCGAGGAACTGCCCGGAGATCCGGGTGTCGCGACCGACCACGGCGACCGGCCGGTGGCCCTCGAAGGAGCCGCGCTCGGCCAGGACGTGGGCGGCGGAGACGGACAGGTCGAGCGCCAGCTCGGCGGTCAGGTCGGCGTTGGCCAGGCCCCTGACCCCGTCGGTGCCGAACAGGCGTGCCATGTGAGAACCCTTCGGTGGGGACCGGTGGAACAGGTGCGGTTTGTCCGCGTACGTGACGCTACAACGACGAAGGCCGCCCCGCAGCCGATGGGCTGCGGGACGGCCGACGTGCGTGACCTGGCGGGAGGCCTGGGTCAGCGCTTGCTGAACTGGGGCGCCTTGCGGGCCTTCTTGAGACCGGCCTTCTTGCGCTCGATGACGCGGGCGTCACGCGTGAGGAGCCCGGCCTTCTTGAGCTCGGGGCGGTTGGCCTCGGTGTCGATGGCGTTGAGGCAGCGGGCCACGCCGAGACGCAGGGCGCCGGCCTGACCGGTGATGCCGCCACCGTGGATGCGGGCGATCACGTCGAAGCGGCCCTCGAGCTGCGTCGTCGCGAAGGGCTCGTTGACGACCTGCTGGTGCAGCTTGTTGGGGAAGTAGCTGTCCAGCTCGCGACCGTTGACGGTCCACTTGCCGCTGCCGGGGACGATCCGGACGCGGGCGACGGCCTCCTTGCGACGGCCGGTGGCCGCGGCGGGGGCGATGGTCGCGGGACGCTCGGGGGCGTCGGCGCTGGGGGCGCTCTCCGAGGAGTAGGCGATGCCCTGCTCGTTGGTCTCGAAGGTCTCGGTCTCGTCCTGGGTGGTCTCGTCAGCCACGGTGTTCCTTGCCTGTTCGTTCGAAGATGTGGTCACTGGGAGATCTGCTTGATCTCGAAGGGCTTGGCCTTCTGGGCGGTGTGCGGGTGCTCGGGACCGGCGTACACCTTGAGCTTCTTGAGGATCTGACGACCGAGGCGGTTCTTGGGGAGCATGCCCCAGACCGCGTTCTCGATGGCCTTGCGAGCGTCCTTCTCGAGCAGCTCACCCACGGGGGTGGCCGTCAGACCGCCCGGGAAACCCGAGTGGCGGTAGGACATCTTCCGGGTCGCCTTGGTGCCGGAGAGCGACACCTGCGAGGCGTTGACGATGATGACGAAGTCGCCGACGTCCATGTGGTTGGCGAACATAGGCTTGTGCTTGCCGCGCAGCAGCGTGGCTGCGGTCACGGCGAGGCGACCCAGGCGGACGTCGGCAGCGTCGATGACGTGCCACTCACGCTGGATGTCGCCGGGCTTGGGGCTGTACGTGCGCACGGTGGTGCCTCACTACTCGTTCGTGGCCGTCCCGGGGGGTTTCCCGCGACGGTGGTGGAACCACGCCTTCTGACGAACACTGCACAGGGAAGTGGGACCGGAGATCCGGCCACCAGCCACCCGGGACTGCACCCGGTCGCACGCGCGAGGCGCGTAAGTGACCGGACGCGGCAGGAGACGCGACCACTCAAGATACCAACCGGTCCGGCGGATGCGCAAAACGCCTGACCCGGTGGTTGACACGACACCCCGGGGCATAGGTTGACCGGACGTGCCTCGGGCCGACCGGCCAGGGGCCAGCACAGGAGTGCGAGGAGCCGACGTGACCGACACCGGTGACAACAACACCCTGACCGTGCGGGACAACCGGACGGGCAAGGAGTACCAGATCCAGATCAGTGACGGCGCCATCAAGGCCGCCGAGCTCGGTCAGATCAAGATCGACGAGGACAGCCCGGGTCTGTCGACCTACGACCCCGGCTTCGTCAACACCGCCTCGTGCAAGAGCTCGGTGACCTACATCGACGGTGAGAAGGGGATCCTCGAGTACCGCGGCTACCCCATCGAGCAGCTCGCGGAGAAGTCCAACTTCCTCGAGGTCGCCTACCTGCTCATCCACGGCGCGCTGCCCTCGCAGGAGGAGTACGCCGCGTGGGAGCACGAGATCACCCACCACACGTTCCTCCACGAGAACGTGAAGACCTTCATGCAGGGGTTCCGGTACGACGCCCACCCCATGGGCATGCTGATGGCCTCGGTCGGGGCGCTGTCGACCTTCTACCCCGAGTCGAACAACATCGCCGACGCCGACAACCGCCACATGCAGATCGTGCGGATGATCGCCAAGATGCCGACCCTGGGCGCCTGGGCCTTCCGCCACGCGCAGGGCAAGCCCTACGTCTACCCCGACAACGACCTCTCCTACACCGCCAACTTCCTGGCGATGCTGTTCAAGATGAGCGAGCAGAAGTTCGAGGCCGACCCCCGCCTGGTCAAGGCCCTCGACGTGCTGTTCATCCTGCACGCCGACCACGAGCAGAACTGCTCGACCAACGCGGTCCGCTCGGTCGGCTCCTCGCAGGTCGACCCCTACTCCGCGGTCGCCGCGGGCGTGGGCGCCCTCTACGGCCCGCTGCACGGTGGCGCCAACGAGGCGGTGCTGCGGATGCTGCGGCGGATCGGCTCGAAGGAGAACATCCCCGCCTTCATCGAGGGCGTGAAGAACGGCAACGAGAAGCTGATGGGCTTCGGGCACCGGGTCTACAAGAACTACGACCCCCGCGCCAAGATCATCAAGAAGGCCTGCGACGACGTCTTCGAGGTCACCGGGGTCAACCCGCTCCTGGAGATCGCCCAGGAGCTGGAGAAGATCGCGCTGGAGGACGAGTACTTCGTCAAGCGCAAGCTCTACCCCAACGTCGACTTCTACTCCGGCCTGATCTACGAGGCCTTCCAGTTCCCGCCCGAGATGTTCACCGTCCTGTTCGCGATCGGCCGCACCCCCGGCTGGCTCGCGCAGTGGCTGGAGCTCGTGCAGGACAAGGAGCAGAAGATCGCCCGTCCCAAGCAGATCTACACCGGCGACCGGACCCTGGACTTCGTCCCGGCCTCCGAGCGCTGGAAGTGATCCGCCGGTCATGACCGATCAGGGTGGAGCACGTCCGACGTACGTCCTCGTCGACGGCGAGAACATCGACGCCACGTTGGGCGGCTCCATCCTGGGTCGACGGCCGCACTCGGCCGAGCGTCCGCGCTGGGAGCGCCTGCTCCAGTTCGTGGACGAGGAGTGGGGCACGACTCCCTCCGGCCTGTTCTTCCTCGCCGTCAACGCCGAGCTGCCGATGTCGTTCGTGCAGGCGCTCACCGCGATCGGCTACCGGCCCGTCCCGTTGTCGGGCGACGCCGGCGAGAAGGTCGTCGACATCGCCATCCAGCGCACGATGGCCGAGCTGGCCCGTCGCGACGCCGACGTGGTGCTGGTCAGCAACGACGGAGACTTCGTCCCGCAGGTCACCCAGCTGCTCGACGGCCGACGCCGCGTGGGGATCGTCGGGTTCGACGAGTTCCGCAACCACCACTTCACGCCGCTGATCGCGCGCGGCCTGGAGACCTTCGACCTGGAGTACGACGTCCGGGCCTTCCGCGAGACCCTGCCCCGCGTGCGGATCATCCCGATCGAGGAGTTCGACCCGCTCGACTTCCTGTGAGGCCGGCCGCCTCGATCTCCAGCAGCGAGGCGCCGTGCCGCTCGGCCTCGAACGCCTCCTTGCCGCCGCGCACGCCGAAGAGCCGCTTGCCCCAGACCAGGTAGACGACGGCGAAGACGTTCAGGACGAACGCGACGATGCGCAACCAGGTCTGCTTCTCGACGAGCTCGTAGATCTCGAGGGGGATGAAGATCCCGGTGCCGACCACGGCGACGTACTCACCCCAGCGCTTCATCAGCCACAGGCCGACCGCCTCGAGCAGCTCCAGGGCGCCGTACGCCAGGACCCCGAGCGCGACCAGGCGCAGCGTCGAGGGGTTGGCCGCCAGCGCCTCGTGGATCAGCTTGACCGGCCCGGCCGACTGCAGGTCGACGCCGAGCTTGTCGGCGACCGGGCGCAGCAGCGGGAGGTCCCGCTTGAACACCTGGTTCAGCGCGTCCTGGCTGCCCTGGAACCGGTAGACGCCGTACGCCAGGGCGACCAGGAGCAGCCCGCGGATCGCCCGCTCGAGCGCCAGCAGGCGCAGGATGAAGGCGTCCTTGAGCGCGTCGCCGCGCAGCACCAGCGGGGCCTCGTCGGCCGGCCCGCTCCCGTGCGGCTCCCCGAGCACGAAGTCGCCGCAGCGCAGGCAGCGCCACGCCTCCCCGACCTCGGTCCGGGTGCCGAGCCGCGCCGCGAGCGCCTCCTCGTCGGGGCGGTAGGTGACGTGCCCGTGCCTGCCGCAGGAGCGCAGGTTCCAGTCGTAGTGCCGTCTCGGCCGCCAGTTCACGAGCCTCACCGTAGCGAGGCAGGGCCTCTCAGGAGCGTGTCCTCGCCGCAGCCAGCACCCCGAGGAGCCCGATGGCCCCGGCCAGGACGTAGACCACGAGGAACGGGTCGACGCCGCCGCGCTCCGCGGCCGCGAAGCCCACGCCAGCCACCGACAGCGCCAGGGCGGCGCCCATCGAGTCGGCCACCGAGAGCGCCGAGGAGTTGAGCCCGCGGTCGCGGTCGGTCGACGCGTCCAGCATCGCCACCGAGGTGCGGGGGTAGGCGAAGCCCATGCCGGCCCCCGCGAGGACGTACGCCGCGACCGGTAGCACCGCCGACAGCCCGCTCCCCGCGACCCGGAGGGCGACGGTGACCCCGAGGGCGACGATGCCGACCAGGACCACCGAGGTGCCGGCCCGCATGGCCTGCTCGTGGGTGATCCGGGCCCCGAGCCGGGACTGCACCTGGCTGGCCAGGGCCCACACCACGCCGACGAGGGTGAGGGCGATGCCGGCGTGACCCACCGAGAGACCCCACCGGTCCTGCAGGACGTAGACGACGTAGGCCTCCGCGCAGAAGAACGCCGCGCTCAGCAGCCCCCGGGTCGCCACGACGGCCGGCAGCCCGCGCCGCCCGGTCAACGTGCCGGCGGGGAGCAGCCGCGCGACGGCGACGAGGACGACGAGGAGAGCGACGACCGCGCCGCCCCGGGCCAGGCCGGTCGCCGAGCCGAGCAGCTCCAGGGCGAGCACGGCGACCGCGGCGACGCAGGCCCACCCCAGGCGCGACACCGGCGTGGCGGTTCCCTCGGGGTGGGCCTCCATCCGTCGCAGCGCCGGGGCGATCAGCACGAGCGCCAGGACCACCAGCGCGATCGTGCCGGTGAAGACCCACCGCCACCCCAGGGCACCCGCGACCAGGGCCGCGAGTCCGGGTCCTAACAGGGCCGGCAGCACCCACGCGGCCGCGAACGAGGCGAAGATCGCCGGCTGCAGGACGCTCGGGTAGAGCAGCCCGACGACGACGTACACCCCCACGACGAGGGCGCCCCCGCCCAGGCCCTGGAGGACCCGGCCCGCGATCAGCACCTCCATGCTCGGCGCCGTGCCGCAGACCAGGAGCCCGAGGGAGAACAGCGCCATCGCGATCAGCAGCGGGGCGCGCGGCCCGGCACGGTCGCTCCACATGCCGGCACCGACCATCCCCACGACGCCGCTGGCCAGGGGCGCGGCGAAGGAGAGCGCGTAGAGCCCGAGGCCGTCGAGGTCGCGCGCGACGGTCGGCATCACGGTCGTCACGGCCATCGCCTCGAACGCCACGAACGCGATCAGCCCGAACATCCCCACGGTGGTCGCCAGGTGGGCCGGCGAGAGGATGCCCCCGCGGTCCTCACCGGCCGCGCTGCTCGTCGTCGTCCTGTTCACCCCAGGACGTTACGACCCACCCCTCCCACGACGGTCGAGCAGGTGGCCCGGCGACCGTCGTCGCGACCTCAGCCGCGCGTCCGCGCCCGGGTCGCGAAGTACCCCGGCATGAACCGGCTCGTCGGTGAGTCGTGGTGGGGCGCCTCGGCGAAGTCGGTGATCACGAACCCGGCCGCGAGCTGACCGCCCACCTGGTCGGTCATGGTGTGGCTGTGCTCCAGGGCGGCCTGGGGTCCGAACACGCGGTCGCGCTCCCCGGGAGACAGGTCGGCCGCGTCGGAGAACGGGAGCGGGTGGCGCACGACGAGCTCTCCCCGCTCCTCCATCGGCTCGTAGTCGAAAATGAAGATGTCGGGGTTCATGAAGCCGACCAGGAGCTCGCCGCCGGGCCGCAGGACGCGCCGGCACTCGCGCCAGACCGGGTGCAGGTCGGGGCAGAAGACGTTGGAGACCGGGTTCACGACCAGGTCGAACGACCCGTCGGCGAAGGCGCCCAGGTCGCGCATGTCGCCCAGGACCGTCGTGAGGTCCAGGCCGTCCCGCGCCGCGACCAGCTCGTCCTGGCCGAGCTGGGCCGGGGAGTTGTCGAAGACGGTCACGTTCGCCCCGGCCGCCGCCAGGATCGGGCCCTGCTGACCGCCCGCGCCGGCCAGGCACAGGACGTCGACGCCGGCCAGGTCGGCCGGGAACCACGAGCGGTCGACCGGCTCGTGGCCGATCAGCACGATCGACCACTCCCCCGCCCGGGCGCGCTCGACCTCCTCGGAGGTGACCGGCCGGGTCCATTGATCCTGCGCGGCGACGAGGCTGTCCCAGGCGACCCGGTTGTGCTCGACGACGTCGATCGGCTCGTCCACGTGCGGCTCCTCCGGTAGCGGGGACCACATCGAACCATCCGCACCCGTCGCGGCGCTCAGGTCGTCGGGACGAGCGCCGCCGCGAGTCGCTCGAGCCCGTAGTCGAAGGCGTCCTCGAGGTCGCCACCGAGGTGGAACGACCCCGCCAGCTCCATGCTCACGAACCCGGTGACCCAGGCGGTGGCGAACCGCGCCGCCTCGAGCGCCCGGTCGGGGCCGACCAGGGCCTCGGCGGCGCGGAGCACGGGCTCGGACATCCGCTGCGGCGTGCCCGGGTCGGGGCGGGTCGTCAGCAGCAGCCGGAACGCCTCGGGCCGGTCGTGGCCGAAGGACCGGTAGGCGCGCACGAGGCCGGCCAGCGTGCCGTCGGTCGAGGCCAGCCGGGCGCCGACGTCCTCGGCGGCGTGGGCGGCGACCAGGCCGAGGAGCTCGTCGCGGTCGCGGACCTTCTTGTACAGCGACGGAGCGCGTACGCCGACCCGCGCGGCCACCGCCTGCATGGTCAGGCCCGCGGGACCGGCCTCCTCCAGCAGGGCGCAGCCCGCGGCCACGACCTCGGCCAGCGACGTCCGCTCCGGTGCCGGCACGACGACTCCTCTCGAAGGCTATTGACGTTAGCCATGATGGCTAATTACCGTAGCCTTTGTCTACCACACCCGAGGAGCACGCCATGGAGATCGGCCCCCACCTGCACCGCATCGGCAACGACACCGTCGCCGCCTACCTGGTCACCACCGACGAGGGCGTCACCGTCGTCGACGCCGGGCTGCCGGGGCACTGGGCCGACCTGGTCCGCGAGCTCGAGGTCCTCGGCCGACGCCTGGACGAGGTGCGCGGACTGGTCCTCACCCACGGCGACTCCGACCACACCGGCTTCGCCGAGCGGCTGCGCCGCGAGCACGGCGTCCGGGTCTTCGTGCACGTCGACGACGCCGACCGCGCAAAGGGTGGACCCAAGCCGAGGACCGGGCTCGGGCCGGTGCGGCCGGGAGCCCTGCTCGGGTTCACGGCGTACGCCGTCGCGAAGCGGGCGTGGCGGAGCGAGGCCCTGACCGAGGTCGTCGAGGTGCGCGACGGCCAGACGCTCGACCTGCCCGGCGAGCCGCGGATCGTCAGCACCCCGGGCCACTCCCCCGGCAGCGTCGCCGTCCACGTGCCGCTGGCCGACGCCGTCATGGTCGGCGACGCGCTGACCACCAAGCACGTGCTGACCGGCCGGCGCGGGCTCCAGCCGGCGCCCTTCACCGACGACCCGGCGCTCGCGCTCGACTCGCTGGGCCGGCTCGCCGGGCTGGACGCCTCCTGGGTGCTGCCCGGGCACGGCACGCCGTGGCAGGGCGAGCTCGGCGCCGTCGAGGCGGAGGTGCGCCGGGCGGCGCGCTGACGGGCCTGGTCTCGACCACGGGCCAGGCGGCCCTGCTCGACCGACGAGACGCCGCGACCGGGCTCAACCGGGCCGGTCGGCGTTCTCCGCAGCCCGGCGCAGCAGCAGGGTGCGCTCGCCCTCGTTCCGCGTCCGCCCGGCCGCCTCGGTGAAGGCGGCGGCGGCCTCGGCGTGGCGGCCGGCCCGCTCGAGGAGGTCGCCCCGGACGCTCGGGACCAGCGGTGAGCCGCCGAGGGCGTCCGGCGGCACCGCGTCGAGGACGGCCAGGCCGGCGGCCGGGGCGTGGGCGCGGCCGTGGGCGACGGCGCGGTTGACCTCGACGACCGGGCCGGGCGCGGCGGTGGCCAGGACGTCGTACAGCGCGGCGATCCGGCCCCACCGGGTGTCCCCCGGACGTGCGGCGCGGGCGTGCTCGGCGGCGATCGAGGCCTGGAGGAAGTAGGACCCGACCGGATCCCCCCGCGCGGCGAGCCGCTCCGCGGACGCGAGCACCGAGAGCCCCCGTCGCACCTGCACCGCGTCCCAGCGGGAGCGGTCCTGGTCCTCCAGCAGCACGGGCCGGCCGTCGGCGTCGGTGCGCGCCCCCAGCCGCGAGCCCTGGAGCTCGAGCAGCGCCTGGAGACCGAGCACCTCGACGTCGTCCGGGACGAGGTCGGAGAGCAGCCGCGCCAGGCGGACGCCCTCGTGGGCGAGGTCGGGACGGGTCCAGTCCTCGCCCGCGGTCGCGCTGTAGCCCTCGTTGAAGACGAGGTAGACGACCGCCATCACGTCGCCCAGGCGCGCGGCCCTCTCGGCCCCGGTCGGCAGCTCGAACTCCGCCCGCGCCTGCGCCAGCGTGCGCTTGGCCCGGGAGATCCGCTGACCCATCGTGGTCTCGGAGGTCAGGAAGCCGCGGGCGATCTCGGCGGTGGTCAGTCCGCCCACCAGCCGCAGGGTCAGCGCGGCCCTCGACTCGGGGCTCAGCGAGGGGTGGCAGGACAGGAAGACCAACCGGAGGACGTCGTCCTCGATGTGGTCGACCTGGTCGTCGAGGTCGGGCACCTGCTGCTCCTCCCCCTCGCGGGCGTGCCCGAGCTCGGTGACCTTGCGTCGCAGCGTCTCGGCGCGGCGCACGTGGTCGACCAGCCGCCGCTTGGCGGTGGTCATCAGCCAGGCGCCGGCGTTGTCGGGCACGCCGGAGACCGGCCACTGCTCCAACGCGGCGACCAGCGCGTCCTGCGCGAGGTCCTCGGCCAGCGCCACGTCACGGGTCATCCGCGTGAGGGCGCCGACCAGGCGGGCCGACTCGGCCCGCCACGTGGCGACGACGGCCCTCGTGGGCCCGTCGTCCTCGTCCAGCGTCGAGGGTCCCGGCACCGCGCCAGCCTAGGCGCGGCCCCGGGGACGGCTCACTCGGTCGGCGCGTCCGGCCCGTCGGAGATCTGGCGCATCGTGGAGACGACCGTGACCTCGGGCCAGTGGTCGGCGTGCAGCTGGGCGAACAGGCGCTGGTCCTCGATCGCCTCCTCGCGGGTGGCGTACTCGGTGATCGCCCAGCCGCCGACGACCTCCTTGCCCTCGGCGTACGGCCCGTCGACGCGGCTGACCTCGCCCTGGCGCACGACGAAGTTCACGGCGTCCTCGGTGCCGAACAGACCGCCGCCGTCGAGGAAGGTCCCCTTCGCGGCGCGCTCCCCGATGTAGGCGTCCATCGCCTCGAACAGCGCCTTCGGGGGCATCCCGATGTTCTCTTCCATCCTGACGAAACCCATGAAACGCGGCATCTTCGATCACTCCTGGTGTGGTGGTGGGGCCTGCTTCTCGGACGTACGTCGAACGGGGGTGGGCGTTCTCGACATCGGGTCCGGATCTTTTTCTCGACGCGGCCTCAGACCTGCCGGCGGTCCTTCCAGTACGGCGCCCGCAGGTCGCGCTTGAGGATCTTGCCGGTGGGGTTGCGGGGCAGCAGACCGGTGACGTCGACGGTCTTGGGGCACTTGAAGTGGGCCAGGCGCTCGCGGCACCAGGCCACCAGCTCCTCCTCGGTCGCCTCCTGACCGGGGTGCAGGGAGACGACGGCCTTGACGGTCTCGCCCCAGCGCTCGTCGGGGACCCCGATGACGGCGACCTCCGCGACGGCCGGGTGCTCGGCCAGGACCCGCTCGACCTCGGGGCTGTAGATGTTCTCCCCGCCCGAGATGATCATGTCCTTGAGCCGGTCCTCGACGTAGACGTAGCCGTCGGCGTCGACCTTGCCCATGTCGCCGGTGCGGAACCAGCCGTCGGCGGTGATCACCTCGGCGGTGGCCTCGGGCTTGCCGAGGTAGCCCTTCATCACCTGCGCGCTGCGGAACCACAGCTCGCCGTGCTCGCCCTCCGGCACGTCCTCGAGGGAGCCGGGGTCGACGACCCGCACCTCCGCACCCGGGAGCGGCTGCCCCGCGCTGACCAGCCGCTCGGGGTGCTCGGCGTCGCGGTGCTCGGCCGGCATCAGGTGGGTGATCACGCCGCACACCTCGGTGAGGCCGTAGACCTGGATGAAGTCGGTGTCGGGCCAGGCCTGGATCGCCGCCCGCAGCAGCGGCAGCGGCATCGGGGCGGCGCCGTAGCAGTAGGTCTTGAGCCGGCCGAAGAGCGCGATCGCGTCGTCGCCGGACTGCAGCACCTGGGCGAGCACGGCCGGCACCAGGAAGGTGCGGTTGGCGCCCTGCAGGATCGCCCCGGCCAGGGAGGCGCCGTCGGGGTCGCGGGTCATCACCGAGGGGACGCCGTCGTGGATCCCGAACAGGACGTACGACGACCCGCCGACGTGGAACAGCGGCATCGAGACCATGTTCTTGTTACCGGGGTCGAAGGCCCAGCCGTCGTGGGCGTTGAGGGTGTGGGCCAGCATGTTGGCCTGGGTCAGCATCACGCCCTTGGGGTGGCCGGTCGTGCCGGAGGAGTACATCACCAGGCAGACGTCGTCGGGGGTGACCTCGGGGTCCCGCCCGAGCGGCGTCGCACCGGCCAGCAGCGCCTCGTAGGCGTCGCCCTCCGCGCCGTCCGGGGTCACCTCGACGACGTGCCGCACGTGGGTCAGGCGGTCGCGGATCCGGTCCACGGTGGGCACCAGCTCGGAGCCGACCAGCAGCACCGTCGCGCCGGAGTCGTTGACCGCGTAGTCGATCTCGGCACCGGCCAGACGGAAGTTCACGATCGCGTTGGCGGCCCCCAGCGAGGCCGCGGCCATCGTCAGCTCGACGCAGGCGGGGTGGTTCTTGTCCAGGAACGACACCACGTCGCCACGCCCGACCCCGAGCTCGCGCAGGGCGCCGGCCAGTCGGCGTACGCGCTCCTCGGTCTGGGCCCAGGTCCACGTGCGGCCCAGGTAGGTGAACGCCTCGGCGTCGGGGGTCTCGCGCGCCCAGTGGGCGAGGCGGTCGTCGAGGAAGGTCGGCGGGGCGAGCTCGGCGGTCGCGGCGGTCATCGAGGTCTCCTGGGGTGAGCGGGCGGCGGTGCTCCGAGAGGGCTGAGCGTGACACAGGCCACAACGGCCGGCAACGGCGCGCGGTTCCCGGTCCGACGTGGACCGACCCGCCAGGATGGGGCGGTGCGCAAGCTCTTCTGGGTCCTCGTCGTGCTCGTCGTCGTGGCCGTGGGCGCCGACCGGCTGGCGGCGTACGTCGCGGAGGGCGTGGCGGCCTCCTCGCTCCAGGACTCCCAACGGCTCAGCACGAAGCCCGACGTCCACGTCGCCGGCTTCCCGTTCCTGACGCAGTTCGCGCGGCGGCACTACGGCGAGGTGGTGGTGAGCGACGCGGACGTGCAGGCGGGCGCCCAGGGCCGGCGGCTGCGGCTGCGCGGCGTCCGCGTGGTGCTGACCGACGTGCGCACCAACCAGGACTTCTCCCGGTTCTCGGCCGCCCGGGCCCGCGCGACGGCGACCGTGCCGTATGCCGAGCTGAGCCGCCTGACCGGGCTGCGGATCTCCTACGGCGGCCAGGGTCGCGTGCGCGCGGGCAAGCGGATCGAGGTGGCCGGCCAGACCCTCACCCCAAGCGTCACGATCACGCCGACGCTGCTCGACGGCGCGGTCTCCCTGGGCAGCTCACTGGCCGGCGGGTCGCTGCCGAGCGGGGTCGCCGCGGTGCTCGAGGAGGCCCTGGGCACGCGGATCCCGCTGACCGGCCTGCCCTTCGGCGTACGCCCGACCTCGCTGAGCGCCACCCCGGGCGGGGTCCGGCTGCGGCTCGTGGGCCGCGACCTCGCCTACCCCTGAGTCGTCAGGTCGCCTCGATCCGGCCGGGCTCCGGTGCGTCCGAACCACCCCGGTTGCTGCCGGTCACGATCGCGCTCGCCACGACCACCAGCACCAGGCCGGCGACCTGCGCGGCGTGCAGCCGCTGGCCGAGGATCAGCAGGCCCGCGAGCGCGGCCACGGCCGGCTCCATCGAGAGCAGGATCCCGAAGACCGAGGCGGCCAGCCGGCGCAGCGCCAGCATCTCCAGGGAGTAGGGCAGCAGCGAGGACAGCAGTGCCAGCCCCACGCCCTTGGCGAGGTGCTCGGTGGTCCACAGGTGGTCCGCCGACAGCCCCGCCGGCAGCACCACGAGGGTGGCGACCACCATCGCGATCGCCAGACCGTCCAGACCGGGGAAGGCGGCCCCGGTGTGCCCGCTCAGCAGGATGTACGCCGCCCAGCACACCCCCGCGACCAGGGCGAGCCCGATGCCGACCAGGCTCAGGTCACCCAGCGGCGCGGTCAGGGCCTCCGAGACCAGCAGCACGCCGGCCGCCGCGGCCGCGACGGCCAGCAGGTCCAGCAGCCGGCGCGAGAGCACGGTGGCCAGGACCAGCGGGCCGAGGAACTCCACCGTCACCGCGACGCCCAGCGGGAGGTGGACCAGGGCGCCGTAGAAGGCCCAGTTCATGCCGGCCAGCGCGACTCCGAAGGCCACCACCGTGGCCCAGGACCGCCGGGAGTGGCCCCGCAGCCTCGGCCGGGCGACGGCGGCCAGGATGATCGCGGCGAAGCCGATCCGGAGCAGCACCGAGCCGCCCGCGCCGATGGTCGGGACCAGCGTCGCGGCCAGCGCCCCGCCGAACTGCACCGAGAGCACCCCGGCCAGGACCAGCAGGGGTGCCGGGACGGCGGCAGCACTCCCTCGCCACGCCCCCTCGACCACCGCCCCACCCTAGGGGCCGCGGCGTCCCCCTCGACGGGCGACCTCAGCGGGCGCGGACCACCCGCTCCTCGTCCCAGACCGGACCGTCGGACTCGTAGACCTCGCCGTCGGAGCCGTAGACCAGGTAGCGGTCGAAGTCGCGGGCGAACCACCGGTCGTGGGTCACCGCGAGGACGGTCCCCTCGAAGCGGGCCAGGCCCTCCTCCAACGCCTCGGCCGACTCGACGTCGAGGTTGTCGGTGGGCTCGTCGAGCAGCAGCAGGGTCGCCCCGGACAGCTCGAGCAGCAGGATCTGGAAGCGCGCCTGCTGCCCGCCCGAGAGCGAGCCGAAGGTCTGGTCGGCGGCGTGGGCCAGCTCGTAGCGGTCCAGCGCGCGCGACGCGGGCTCGCGCGGCAGGCCGTTGCGGTGGTCGTCGCCGCGGTGGAGCACGTCGAGCAGGGTGCGCGACTGCAGCTCGGGGTGGGCGTGGGTCTGCACGAACCAGCCCGGTCGCACCCGTGCCCCGAGCTTGGCCCGCCCGCGGTGGCGCACCGGCGCGATCGGCACGTCGCCGACCGGGCGGTGCTCGACGTCGGGGTCGCTTCCCCCGGCGGCGAGCAGCCGCAGGAAGTGCGACTTCCCCGAGCCGTTGGAGCCCAGGACCGCGACCCGCTCGCCGTACCAGACCTCGAGGTCGAAGGGCTTCATCAGGCCCTCGAGCTCGAGCTGCTCGCAGACCACCGCCCGCTTGCCCGTGCGGCGGCCGGTCAGGCGCATCGTGACCTGCTGCTCGCGCGGCTGGCCCGCGGGCGGGCCGGCCTCCTCGAACTTGCGCAGCCGGGTCTGGGCGGCGCGGTACTGCGAGGCCAGCCCGTCGTTGAACTCCGACTTGACCCGGTAGCGCAGCACCAGCGCCTTGAGCTTGGCGTGCTCCTCGTCCCAGCGCCGCTGGAGCTCCTCGAAGCGCTCGAAGCGGTCCCGGCGAGCCTGGTGGTACGCCGCGTAGCCGCCGGGGTGCGTCCACACGGTGTTGCCCGCCGCGCCGAGCTCGACGGTCACCACCCGGGTCGCGGTGTTGGCCAGCAGCTCGCGGTCGTGGCTGATGAACAGGATCGTCTTGGGCGACTCGCGGATCCGACGCTCGAGCCAGGTCTTGCCCGGCACGTCGAGGAAGTTGTCGGGCTCGTCGAGCAGGAGCACCTGGTCGGGACCGGCCAGGAGGTACTCCAGCACCAGCCGCTTCTGCTCACCGCCGGAGAGGGTGGCCAGGTCGCGGTACTTCACCTGGTCGAACCCGACCCCGAGCGCCGCGGTGCAGCAGGTGTCCCACACGACCTCGATCTCGTAGCCGCCGGCGTCGGCGAACTCGGCCAGCGCGCCGGCGTACGCCATCTGGGTGGGCTCGTCGTCGGCCTCCATCAGCGCGAGCTCGAGCCGGTCGACCTCGGCGGCGGCCTGCTGCACGCGGTCGGGGGCGACCGACAGCAGCAGCTCGGCGACGCTCGTGGCCTCGCGCCCGACGGCCTGGCGCATGATGCCCAGCCCGCCGGACCGGGTCACCGCCCCGGCGTGCGGGACCAGCTCGCCGGTGACGATGCGCAGCAGGGTGGTCTTGCCGGCCCCGTTGGCCCCGACCAGCGCGACCTTGGCCCCGTCGGCGACCCGGAACGAGACGTCGTCGAGCAGCACCCGCCCGTCCGGCAGCTCGTAGCGCACCCCGGCGACCTCGACATGACCCACGCCCCGATCATCCCCGCCCCCGCTCCGCCCTGTCACATCGGTTTCCCCCGCCGAGAGGGGAATCCCCGCACACCACCAGCCGCCGAGAGGGGGATCCGCGCACACCAGGAGCCGCCGAGAGGGGGGCCCGCGCACACCAGCAGGTGCCGAGAGGGGGATCCGCGCACGCTGCGGCTCTCGTCCGGGCGTCGCGGGCGTGCCGCGATCCCCCGGTCGGCGTCCCCGGGCGTGTCCGGAACCCCCTCTCGGCGCAGGACTGCGTGCGGGGATGCCCCTCTCGGCGCAGGACTGCGTGCGCGGATGCCCCGGTGGGCTAGCGCTGGGCCGGCGGGCCGGAGCGGAGGGTGCGGCGGAGCTCGGCGGCGGGGTGGGCGGGAGCGTCGGGGGTGGCGTACGGCGCGAGCCCCCAGGCGTACGCCGCGGCCAGCGCCTGCAGACGGGCGGCCCGGGTGATCCCGGCCTGACGGCCCAGCGACCGGATCGTCGCGTCGTCGATCGGGGTGCTCGGCTTGCCCAGGGCGGCGGCGGCCCGCTGGAGGTGGCCCTGCGCCCGCGCGGCCGACAGCCCGACCACACGCACCCCGCCCGGTCCGGTCTCGCCCGCCGTCGACCGCAGCGACTGCTCGACCCAGGCCCGGAGGCCCCGCTGCATCCGGCTCACGCCGTCGCCGACGCTGCCCGCCCGGCGCACGACCGCGACCGCCTTCTCGTCCCCGGTGGCCTCGGTGAGCGCGGGGACGAACGCGTCCGGCGCACGCGTCGTGGCGGCGTACGCCGGCAGCCCCTGGACCCACTGGTCGGCGAGCCGCATCGCGGTCTGCGGGTCGTTGGCGTCGACCTCGACCGGCGGGGCGCCACACGCGGAGACGACCAGCGCGAGCACCCCCAGCAGGCCGGCCAGCAGCCCGGGCACGCGTCGGTCGGGTCGGGGGCTCGAGGGTCGTGCGAGAAGGCGTGGCACAGTGCCCTGAAGGCTACCGAGCCGGTGAGCGAGCCGGCGGATCTGGAGGAGCACGTGCCGGGACTGCGAGGACTGCGAGGTCTGGCGGGCAAGACCGCCGTCGTGACGGGGGCGAGCCGGGGCATCGGCCTGGGCATCGCCCAGCGGCTGGTCGAGGAGGGCGCGCGGGTGGTCGTCACCGCCCGCAAGCGCGAGGCGCTGGACGCGGCCGTGGAGCAGCTCGGCGGGCCCGAGCACGCACTCGGGGTCGCGGGCGGCGCCGACGACGCCGAGCACCGCGAGGAGACCGTCGCCGCGGCCGTCGCGACCTTCGGCAGCCTGGACCTGCTGGTCAACAACACCGGCATCAACCCGGTCTACGGACCGCTGATGGACCTCGACCTCGACGCCGCGCGCAAGATCACCGAGGTCAACACCATCGCCGCGCTGGGGTGGGTGCAGGCCGCCCACCGCGCCTGGCTCGGCGAGCACGGCGGCGCGGTCGTCAACGTGGCCTCGGTCGCCGGGCTGCGGCCCGCCCCCGGCATCGACCTGTACGGCGCGAGCAAGGCGATGCTGATCCGCCTGACCGAGTCGCTGGCCGTCGAGCTCGGCCCGGCGATCCGGGTCAACGCCGTGGCGCCGGCCGTGGTGAAGACCCGGTTCGCCACTGCGCTCTACGAGGGGCGCGAGGAGCAGGTCGCCGCGGCGTACCCGCTGAAGCGGCTGGGGACCCCCGAGGACGTCGCCGCGACCGTGGCCTTCCTGCTGTCGGAGGAGTCGGCCTGGACCACCGGCCAGACGGTCGTGCTCGACGGCGGCGTCACCCTCACCGGCGGCGTCTGAGCACACCCCGACCGGCCGGCCGGTCCCGGTCGTAGGGTGGCCGGCATGGACCTCAGCCTCACCGACGAGCAGGAGAGCTTCCGCGCCGCTGCCCGCGCCTTCCTCGACAAGGAGGCCGTGCCGCACCGCACCGAGTGGGACCGCCGCGAGGCCGTCGACCTCGACATCGTGCCCAAGATGGCCGAGCTCGGGTTCTTCGGCCTCACCATCCCCGAGGAGTACGGCGGGGTCGGCGGTGACTACGTCACCTACGCCATCGCCATGGAGGAGCTCGGCCGGGCCGACTCCGCCCTGCGCGGCATCGTCTCGGTCTCGTCGGGCCTGGTCGGCAAGTCGATCCTGTTCCACGGCACCGAGGAGCAGAAGCAGGAGTGGCTCCCCCGCCTGGCGACCGCCGAGGTGCTCGGCTGCTTCGGCCTGACCGAGCCCGACATCGGCTCCGACGCCGGCAACCTCACCTCCAAGGCGCGCCGCGACGGCGACGACTGGGTCCTCAACGGGCAGAAGCTGTTCATCACCAACGGCACCTGGGCCGACGTCGCCCTGGTCTTCGCCCGCACCGGCGGCGACGGTCCCCGCGGCATCTCGGCCTTCCTGGTGCCGACCGACACCGAGGGGTTCGAGGCCCGCGAGATCAAGGGCAAGCTCGGCCTGCGCGGCCAGGCCACCGCCGAGCTGTTCCTCACCGACGTGCGGGTCCCGGCCTCGGCGATGCTCGGCGAGGAGGGCACCGGCTTCAAGATCGCGATGTCCTCGCTCGACAAGGGCCGCGTCGCAGTGGCCGCCGGCTGCGTCGGGATCGTGCAGGGCTGCCTGGAGATCGCCGTCGAGCACTCGGTCACCCGGACCCAGTTCGGCCGCACGATCGCGTCCTTCCAGCTGGTGCAGGACATGATCGCCGACATCTCCCTGGACGCCGACGCGGCGCGGCTCCTGGTCTGGCGCGCCGCCGACCTGATCGACCGTGGCGAACCCTTCGGCACGGCCGCGTCCAAGGCCAAGCTCTACGCCTCCGAGGCCGCCGTGCGCGCGGCCAACAACGCCATCCAGGTCTACGGCGGCGCGGGCTACGTCGACGAGTACCCGGCCGAGAAGTACCTCCGCGACGCCCGCGTGATGACGCTCTACGAAGGCACCAGCCAGATCCAGAAGCTGCTCATCGGCCGCGCCGAGACCGGCGTCAGCGCCTTCCTCTGACCCCCAACGGCTCGAACGGCTCGACCAGCGGGACCCCTCGTCGGTCGAGCGCGTCCCGCCTGTCGCGACCGCCCATCCCCCTCACCTAGGAGACGCATGACCGTCCTGTCCCTCGCCAGCATCCTCGCCGAGTCCGCCCGCCGCGTCCCCGACAAGGTCGCGGTCGTGGAGGGCAACCAGCGGGTCACCTACGCGGAGCTGTGGCGCGACGCGAGGCGGTACGCCGCCGGGCTGGTCGAGCAGGGTCTGGGGGCCGGGTCGAGGGTGGCCCTGGTCTGCCCCAACGTCACCGACTTCGTGCGGGCCTACTACGGGATCCTCGCGGCCGGCGCCACGGTCGTGCCCGTGCCGACGCTGCTCAACGCCGAGGAGGCGGCGTACCTCGTCCAGCACTCCGGCGCCCAGGCGGTGCTGCACCACGCGACCTTCGCCGACGTCGCCGGCGGGGCCGCGCAGGCCGCCGGCGTGCCCGCCCACGACGTGACCGGCTTCGCCGCGGGCCTCGAGCCCATCGCGGCGCACGTGAGTCGCGACGCCGACGACATGGCCGTGATCTTCTACACCAGCGGGACGACCGGTCGCCCCAAGGGCGCCGTGCTCAGCCACCTCAACCTGGTCATGAACGCGACCGTGAACGCGTTCGACGCCAACCCGATCCGCCGCGACGACGTGGTGATGGGCTGCCTGCCGCTGTTCCACACCTTCGGCCAGACGGTGTCGATGAACTCCACCTTCCGCGTGGGCGCGACCCTGGTGCTCCAGCCGCGGTTCGACCCGGTCCAGGCGCTGGAGATCATGCGGACCGAGGCCACCACGCTCTTCTTCGGCGTGCCCACCATGTACATCCACCTCCTCACCGCCGCCCGCGCCGCCACCGAGCTGCCGGACCTGCGCGAGTGCGTCTCGGGTGGGGCGTCGCTGCCGGTGGCCGTGCTGGAGGACTTCGAGAAGACCTTCGCCACCACCGTCTACGAGGGCTACGGGCTGTCCGAGACCTCGCCGACCGCCTCGGTCAACCAGCCCTGGTTCGGCACCCGCGCCGGCACCGTGGGCCACCCGATCTGGGGCGTCGACGTCGAGATCGCCGACGAGCACCTGCTCGAGGAGATCAGGCTGCTCCCGCGCGGCGAGCTCGGGGAGATCGTGATCCGCGGCCACAACGTCTTCCAGGGCTACCTCGACAACCCCGGGGCGACCGCGCAGTCCATCGTCGACGGCTGGTTCCGCACCGGGGACATCGGCCGCCTCGACGAGGACGGCTTCATCTGGATCGTGGACCGCACCAAGGACCTGATCATCCGCGGCGGCTTCAACGTCTACCCGCGCGAGGTCGAGGAGGTGCTGATGCGCCACCCCGGGATCGCGCAGGTCGCGGTGATCGGGCTGCCCGACGCCAGCAGCGGCGAGGAGATCTGCGCCGTGGTCGTGCCGGCCGACGGGGCGACGCTCGAGCCAGCCGAGCTGATCGCCTGGTCGCGCGAGCACCTGGCCAAGCACAAGTACCCCCGCGTCGTGCACCTGCTCGACGAGCTCCCCACCGGACCCAGCCACAAGGTCCTCAAGCGCGAGCTGCGGACCCGCTTCACCGACTGACCCGACGCTCCCCGGCCCCGGCCGCCGCACCCAGCCCGCGGCGCCCGGGGTCGGCGTACGCCTGCCCGCGGAGCGTCCCCGCCGCAGCACCTGAACGTGGACTGACGGCACCCCCGCGCGGCACACAGGTCGTGCAGGTCGCTCACAGGAAGCACACAGCCTCCGGGGCCATGGTGGGACACATGAGCGATCAGCAGCTGCCCGAGGACCGGGACCGCCAGGCCCGCCGCACCAGCACCGTGCGGCGCGGGGTCGTGGCCGCCGGCACCGTCAGTGCCCTCGGGGCCGCGGTCGCCATCGGTGCCGCGACCACCGCGAGCGGCTCGACCGGCACCACCACCACCGGCGGCACGGGCACGGGCACGACCGAGCCGAGCAGCACCACGCCCACCGCCAGCCCGAGCGCCACCGCGACCACCACCACGCGCCCCCGGCACCACCGCCGGGCCCAGGCCCAGAAGGCCCCGCAGACGCGGTCCGCCACGCCGAGCACCCAGCAGGGCACCTCGGGCTCCTCCTCCTCGGGCCGGCTCGCCACGCCGGGCGGCGGCGCGCCGCCCCAGGGCCACTCGGGGGGCTCGTGAGCCAGGACCCCCGCGACCCCCACGACGCACACCACCACCCCTCGCACGGAGAAGAGACCACGATGAACGAGACGCCGCAGCAGCCCCAGCACCGCCCGCTCCCCCTGCCCACCACCCCGCAGCAGGCCGCCCGCGCCCGCAGCACCCGCCGCGTCGGCCGGGCCCGCGCCCTCGTCGCCGGCGGCGCCGTCCTGGCCTCCGTGGCCGGCGCCGGGGCCCTCGTGGTCGCGAACGCGACCGCCGACACCTCCTCCAGCACCTCCACCGCCTCCTCGAGCACGAACAGCTCCAGCGCGACGAGCAGCACCAGCAGCACCAGCAGCACCAGCAGCAAGGCGAGCTCGACCACCTCGGGCCTGGTCTCCAGCGGCAGCGGGAGCACCAGCAACGCCTCCACCAGCGGGTCGTGACCACGGTGGACGACGCGATCACCGGCGGTGGGACGGCCGCCAGCGACTGGGACCTGTGGAGCACCCGGGCCCGCCTGGTCGTCACCGACCCGGCGACGCTCGACGACGCCCGCGCCCTGGTCGACGACGAGCTGCTCGCGGTCGAGCTGGCCTGCAGCCGCTTCCGGCACGACAGCGAGCTGATGACGCTGGTGCGCGACGCCGACGGCGGCGCCGAGGTGAGCCCGCTGCTGGCCGAGCTGGTCGGCGAGGCCCTGGAGGCCGCCCGCGAGACCGACGGCGCCCTGGACCCGACGCTGGGATCGGCGCTGGTCAGCATCGGCTACGACCGCGACATCTCGGTGCTGCGGACCGAGGGCGCACCGCGTCCGGTCCCCGTCGTCGTGCGCCGCGCCCCCGGCTGGAGGTCCCTGAGCCTGGACGGGACGCACCTGCAGATGGCCCCCGGCACCCAGCTCGACCTCGGCGCCACCGCGAAGGCCTCGGCGGCCGACCGGTGCGCCCGGCTGGTGCACGACCGCCTCGGCACCGGGGTGCTGGTCTCGCTGGGCGGCGACATCGCCACCGCGGGGCCCGGACCCGACGGTGGCTGGCAGGTCACCGTGCAGGACCTCCCCGACGACGTGCCGCAGCAGATCACGCTCACGCCCGGGGCCGCCGTGGCCACCTCCAGCAGCGCGAAGCGCACCTGGGACCAGCACGGCGTCCCCCGTCACCACCTGCTCGACCCGCGCACCGGCGAGCCCACCCGCGGCCCGTGGCGCAGCGCGACCGTCGTGGCACCGACGTGCCTCCAGGCCAACACCGTGACCACCGCGGCCCTGGTCAAGGGCGCCGACGCCGTCGGCTGGCTCCGCGCGACCGGCTGGCCCGTCCGGCTCGTCCCCCACCACGGCCCGGTCGTCACCCTCGGCGGCTGGCCGCAGGAGGTGGCGGCATGAGCGAGGCCCTGTGGGCCCTCGGCCGCGGCACCGGTCTGGTCGCCCTGGTGATGTTCACCCTGACCCTCGCCCTGGGCGTGCTGACCCGGTCGGGACGCGACGCCGTCGGCCTGGGGCGGTTCGGGCTCAACGAGGTCCACCGCACGGCCGCACTCACCGGCGTCGGCCTGATCGCGGTGCACGTCGGGACGCTGCTCCTCGACCCCTACGCCCAGCTCGAGGTGGTCGACCTGGTCCTGCCCTGGGTGGGCACCTACCGCACCTTCTGGCTCGGGCTCGGCACGCTGGCCGTCGACCTCCTGATCGTGGTCACCGTCGTCAGCCTGCTGCGCGACAAGGTCGGCCCACGCGTCTTTAAGGCCGTCCACTGGGCGACGTACGCCCTGTGGCCGGTCGCGCTCCTCCACTCGCTCGGCACCGGCACCGACGCCGGGTCGCTGTGGATGGACGCCATCGCCGTCGTCTGCACCGCGGTCGTCGCGGCCTCGGTGGGCTGGCGCCTCCTCCCGTCGTACGCCGAGCGCGGCAACGCCCGCACCTCCAGGAACGTGATCCGATGACCGAGCTCGACACCCGTCGCCCCACCGGCGCCCGTCGCCTCCTGGGTGCGGCGCCCGAGACGCCCCTGCCGCGCCTGGCCCCCGAGGAGCTGGTCGCCCTGACCGAGGCCTCCGGCCTGACCGGCCGGGGAGGCGCGGGCTTCCCCACCGCCCGCAAGATCGCCGGCGTCGCGGGCCGCCACCCCGTGGTCGTCGGCAACGCGATGGAGGGCGAGCCGCTGAGCTCCAAGGACGCCGTCCTGCTCCAGCACTCCCCCGGCCTGGTCGTCGACGGTCTGGCCCTGCTGGCGCGCACGCTCGAGGCGAGGCGCGCGGTCCTGGCCACCGGCCCGGAGGTCGACTCCACCGCCGTCCGCGCCGCTGCCGCCGGCACGGAGGTCGAGGTCCTCGACCTCGAGGGCGGCTTCGTCGCCGGGCAGGAGTCGGCGCTCGTGCGCCAGGTCGACGGCGGCCCGCCGGTGCCCACCGACCCGCTGGTGCCGGTCTACCGCAAGGGCGTCGGCGGCCGACCCACCCTGGTGCTCAACGCCGAGACCCTCGCCCAGCTCGCCCTGGCCGCGCGCCACGGCGCTGGCTGGTTCCGCGAGCAGGGCACGGCCGAGGACGCCGGCACCTTCCTGACTACCATCACCGCCTCGTCGGCGGACCTGATGACCCACCCCGGCGTGCTCGAGGTGGCCCGCGGGACCACGCTCCGCTCGGTGCTCGAGGCCGCCGGCACCGACCTGGACCGGGTGGGCGCCGTGCTCGTCGGCGGCTACCACGGCGCCTGGGTCCCGGCGTACGCCCTGGAGACGCGGCTGACCCGCGCCGACCTCGCGGCGTACGGCGCCTCCCCGGGCGCGGGCGTCCTGCACGTCCTGGACCGCGACGCCTGCCCGCTCGTCCACGCGGCCGAGATCGCGGCGTACCTCGCCGGGGAGAGCGCCCGCCAGTGCGGCCCCTGCGTCAACGGCCTGCCCCGGATGGCCCAGTCGCTGCGCCGCCTGGCCCGCCCCGGCCACCACCCGGGCCTGCTGGCCGAGGTCGACCGGATGACCGCCCTGGTGAACGGTCGTGGCGCCTGCGCCCACCCCGACGGCACGGTGCGCTTCGTCGCGAGCACGATGCGCACCTTCTCCGACCACGTCTCGCAGCACCTGGAGGGTGAGTGCCGTGCGCGTGCACGTTGACTGGACCCGGTGCGACGGCCACGGCGCCTGCGCCGAGCTGCTGCCCGAGCTGCTGGCCCCCGACGAGTGGGGCTTCCCCCTGACCCGCACCGGCGAGAGGGACCCCACCGTCCCGCCCGACCTCCTCGACCACGCCCGCCGCGCGGTCAAGGCCTGCCCGCTCCAGGCGCTGCGGCTGGTCGACCAGCCGGGCTGACCCCGGGCTGCCCGCCGCGCTCAGTCCACCGGCGCCTCGAGCGGGGGTACGCCGACCCGGGCCTCGGCTCGGTCGCGGTTCCCCAGCACCACCAGCGCCAGCCCGAGGAGCATCACCGCGAGCCCGGCGAGCGCGGCCGGCGGCGGGGTCTGTCCCAGCAGGAAGGCCGCGATCGTCGCGGCGCCGGGCACCTCGAGCAGCAGGGCGAGCGAGACCACCAGCGGACCCGTCGTCGCGAGCAGGTGGTTGAAGACCGAGTGCCCCAGCAGCTGCGCCGTCGCCGTCACCAGCAGGAGCAGCCCCCACTGCCCCAGGGGGTAGCCGCCCAGGTCCTGTCCCGCGACCAGGCACGTCACCACCAGGACCAGGGCGCAGGAGCCGTAGCAGACGAAGGTGTAGGTCGTGGTGCTCGTGCTCTGCCGCGCCCGCGAGCCCAGGACGGTGTACGCCGCCGCGGCGATCCCCCCGACCAGGGCCAGCCCGTCGCCGGCCAGCGCCCGGGGTGAGAGCGAGAAGTCCACCCCGGAGACGACCAGCACACCGGTCAGGGCGAGGACCAGCCCGAGGACCACCGTGCCGGCGTACCTCTGACCGCGCAGGAGCTGCCACGCCACGATCCACACCAGTTGCAGGCACACGATGGCGGTGGCCGAGGCGACCGAGGTCAGGGTCAACGAGGTCACCCAGGTCGCGAAGTGCACGGCCAGGGCCAGCCCGGAGGCCAGCACCAGCCCGAGCCGCCGGCCGCGCAGCGTGGCGAGCCCGTCGCGGTGGGTGGTCAGGGCGGTCGGGGCCAGGGCGACGGTGGCGAAGGCGTTGCGCCAGAAGGCGATCGCCAGGGGCGGCACCACCGCGTAGGCCATCAGGGGTCCCGACAGGGACACCGCGACCACGGCGACGGCCAGGAGGAGCAGGGTGCGCACGAGCGCCATCCTCGCCCGGACCCGGGTCGCGCCCGCGACCGGGTGGCGGCCTCAGGCCCGGTGCGACTCCAGCACCCGGAAGCCCTTGGCGCTGCTCAGCTTCTCGGTCGGGAACCCCTGCTCCTCGAGCCAGCGGGTCAACGAGTCGGCGCCGAGGTTCTTGCCCACCACCATCACCGCCCGCCCCTCACGGGTCAGGCGCGGCAGCCACTGCAGCAGCAGCTCGTGCAGGGCGTCCTTGCCCACGCGGATCGGGGGGTTCGACCAGATCTCGTCGTACGCCGCCCCCGGGTCGACCTGGTCGGGGGTCAGCGCCCGGAAGCGGTCCGCCACCCCGAGGCGCTCGGCGTTCTCCTGCGCGAGCAGCAGGGCGCGCTCGTTGACGTCGACGGCCGTGACCCGGGCCTCGGGCACCGCGACCGCGATGGCGAGCCCGATCACGCCGTAGCCGCACCCGAGGTCGAGCACCTCGCGGGCGCCCTCGGGCGGACCCTCCTCGCGCAGCAGCACGCCGGTCCCGACGTCGACCCGCCCCTGGGCGAACACCCCGGACCCCGACGTCAGCTCCAGCCAGTGGCCCCACACGTGCGCGCGCACCGGCGCCCGCTTGAAGGGGGTGCTGGGGTCGGCGGTGAAGTAGTGCTCCTCCACGCCTCTCCTCCTCGCGTCGCGACGGTCCACAGGGTGCTGCGAGGACCCACTTTTCCACAGCCCGTCGTACGCCGCTGGTGCCGCCCGGAGCGAGCAGGTGGGCTGCCCGTCATGAGCGCACCCGCCACGACCGAGGACCTCGAGATCACGCCCCCCGCCGACGTGCCCGACGCCGTCGGCGCCCCCGACCCGCCCGCACCACCGGTCGCCCCGGCGACCGCCTCGCCCCACCTCAACGAGGTCGTCCTGACCGGCCGGGTCAGCGCGACGCCCGAGGAGCGCGAGCTGCCCAGCGGCGACCGCCTGGTCACCTTCCGGGTGATCGTCGACCGCCCACCCGAGCGGGGCAGCACCAAGCGGGCCGTCGACGTGATCGACGTGGCGTGCTGGGGTGCCCGGGTGCGGCGGTCGGCCCTGAAGCTCTCCGCGGGCGACGCGGTCCGCGTCGAGGGCTCGTTGCGACGACGCTTCTTCGCGGCCGGCGCCGGCCGGGCCAGCCGCTACGAGGTCGAGGCCCGGCGTGCGGTCCGAGATCCCGGGTGAGCCCCGCGGCGACCCGCGCCGGGGCCGGCCCTCAGGCCTCCAGCGTGCGCACGGCCCGGGACTCCCGGGCCCGGGCGGCCAGCTGGGCGTCGTCGGGGTAGGCGACCTCCTCCAGGGTCAGCCCGTGGGCCCGGGCGACCTTGACCGACGGGTCCCGCCGCCGGCCCGCCAGCACCTCGTGGACCCAGTCCGCGGGCTGGCGGTGCTCACCCACCGCGACCAGGCAGCCCACCAGGGACCGCACCATGTGGTGGCAGAACGCGTCCGCGCGCACCGTGGCCACCGCCAGCCCCGCGGGGTCGCGCTCCCACCGCAGGTCGAGCAGGGTCCGGATCGTGGTGGCCCCGACCCGCTTGCGGCAGAACGAGGCGAAGTCCTGCTGGCCCAGCAGCCCCGACGCCGCCGCGTTCATGGCCTCGAGGTCCAGCCGCCGGTCGTGGACCAGCACGTGGGAGCGGGTCAGCGGGTCGACCAGCTCGGGGCCGTCGGCGACGCGGTAGGCGTAGCGGCGCCACACCGCGCTGAACCGGGCGTCGAAGCCCTCGGGCGCGGCGCTGACCCGGTGGATCCGCAGGTCGGGGTCCAGGGTCCCGTTCAGCCGCCGGGTCAGGGTCGCCGTCGCGTCCTCCCGGCTGCGTCCCCGCGCCGCCTCGAGGAGGTCCGGCTCGAGGTCGAGGTGGGCGACCTGGCCGCGGGCGTGGACCCCGGTGTCGGTGCGTCCGGCGACCGTCAGCCGGGCCTGGTCGGTGCGCAGCACCATCCGCAGGGCCTGCTCCAGCTCGCCCTGCACGGTGCGCAGGCCCGTCTGGGCGGCCCAGCCGTGGAAGGAGGTCCCGTCGTAGGCGAGGTCGAGTCGCAGTCGCACG
Organism: Nocardioides korecus; assembly: GCF_054778395.1. Taxonomy (NCBI): domain Bacteria; kingdom Bacillati; phylum Actinomycetota; class Actinomycetes; order Propionibacteriales; family Nocardioidaceae; genus Nocardioides; species Nocardioides korecus. The sequence continues at coordinate 198,364 of NZ_BAAGZO010000004.1, forward strand.
CCCCGCATCCTCCCCCACCGACCGGGCCCGGCGCGGGCCGGGGCGACGCCCCGGTGAGAGGCTCTCCCTCGTGCGCGCCCCCCTGCCCCGCCTCCTGCAGCTGGTCGCGGGCTGCCTGGTCCTCGGGCTCGGGGTGACCCTGCTCCTGCGGGCCGACCTGGGCTCCGACGGCTACTCCACCCTGGTCAACGGTGTGGCCCTGTCCTCCGGCGTCCCCTTCGTGGTGGCCAACCTCGGCGTGAGCGTGCTCTTCCTCGTCCTGGCCGCCCTGCGTCGCGTCCCGCCGGGTCTGGGCACCGTGGTGCAGGTCGTGGTGGTCGGGGTGAGCGTGTCGCTGCTGCTGCCCGTGATCAGCACCCCGTCGTCGCTGCTCGGGCAGGTCCTGCTCCTGGCGGCGGCCTTCCCGGTGCTCGCGGTCGGGATCGCGGCCTACCTCGGCACCCAGCTGGGAGCGGGCCCCGCGGAGGGGGCGGCCCTGGCCTGGGACCCGCCGGTGCCGTTCCGCTGGAGCTACAGCGCGGTCCAGGGCGGCGGGGCCCTGGTCGGCTGGGCGCTGGGGGCCACCCTCGGTGCCGGCACCGTCGCGGTGATCGTCCTGCTCGGCCCCGGCGTCGACCTGGCCAGCCGGCTGCTCCGCCTCGACGTCCACCAGCGCTGACCCGACCTCCTCGGCGCGGGTGGGGGGGCTGAGCAGGGCCGAGGAGGCGCGCCCTGCTCGACAGGTCGGGGAGGATGGGGCCATGAGCTCCGCGACCCCCGAGCCCCCGGCCTCCACCGACCAGCCACGCCCGGTCGTCGTCCTGTGCGCGCCGCACCACGCCGACGTCCTCGAGGCGCAGTTCGCCCGCTACACCCACGACTACGACGTGCGCACCACGACGGACGCCGCCTCCACGACCGCTCTGCTGACGGCTGACACCCTCGGACCGGTCGCGTTGGTGGTCACCGAGACCGAGCTGCCCGACGCCCACGTCCTGCGCGCCCTGTCGGCCTGGCGGGCGCAGGCCCCGCGCGCCCGCCGGCTCGTCGCCGCGCACCACGAGCACTTCCGGCTGCGCGCCGACGAGCTCCGTCCGGGCCTGGCCACCGGCAAGTACGACGCCTACCTGCTGATGCCGCGCGGCGTGCGCGACGAGGAGTTCCACACCGCCGTCACCGAGATGCTGTCCGACTGGGGCTCGACCGCGCCGGTCGTCCCCACGGTCCACATCGTCTCCGCCCGCCTCGACGCCGTCACCGTGGCCCTGCGCGACTTCGCCTACCAGATGGGGATGCCGGCCGAGGTCGTCGCGCCCGACTCCGACCTCGGCCTGGAGATCGTCGCCCGCCACGCCGCCGGGGGCCACGAGCACGACGCCGAGCTCCCCCTGGTCTCCGCCCTGGGCGGTCGCACCAGCCAGCCCCGGTCGGTGCAGGAGCTGGCGGCCACCATCTACGGCGCTCCCGACCAGGTCGACGTCGACGAGGTGGTCGACCTGGTCGTCGTGGGCGCCGGCCCCGCCGGACTGGCCGCGGCCGTCTACGGGTCCTCCGAGGGCCTGTCCACGGTCGTCCTGGAGGCCGGCGCCGTGGGCGGGCAGGCCGGCACCAGCTCGATGATCCGCAACTACCTGGGCTTCCCCCGCGGGATCTCGGGCATGCGGCTGTCCCAGCGCGCCCGGAGCCAGGCCCTGCGCTTCGGGACCCGCTTCTTCACCGGGTGGCCGGCGGTCGACGTGGTCCCCGGTGCCGTCGGGGAGCCGCACACCGTCCTCACCGACGGCGGCCAGGTGCGGGCCCGCTCGGTGCTCGTGGCCACCGGGGTCGACTACCGCCGCCTGGGCGTCGACTCGGCCGAGGAGCTGGTCGGTCTGGGCGTGCACTACGGCGCCACGGTCAGCGCGGCCCCCGAGATGGAGGGCCGCGACGTCTTCGTGGTGGGCGGCGGCAACTCCGCGGGCCAGGCGGCCCTGCACCTGGCCCGGTTCGCCCGCTCCGTCACCCTCCTCGTGCGCCGCCGCGACGTGCGCGAGACGATGTCGGACTACCTGGTCCGCGAGATGCACTACCTGCCCTCGGTGACCGTGCAGCCCTGCACCGCCGTCGTCGGGGCCGGTGGCGAGGGACGGCTCGCCTGGGTGGACCTGCGCGACCTCGAGACCGGCGAGGTGACCCGCCGTGAGGCCGGCGGCCTGTTCCTGCTGCTCGGCGCCGAGCCCCGCTGCGACTGGTTGCCGCCCGACGTGGCCCGCGACGAGCGCGGCTTCGTGCTCACCGGCCGCGACGTCCCCACGGACCGGTGGACCGACGGGCTGCCTCCCGCCAACCTGGCCACGACGGTCCCGGGCCTGTTCGCCGCGGGCGACATCCGGGCCGGCTCGATGAAGAGGGTGGCCGCGGCCTCGGGCGAGGGCGCCAGCGTGGTCCCGCTCGTGCACGCCCACCTGGCCGCGCTCGACCACGGCACCGGCTGAGCGGCGTACGACCGGGAACGCCGCAGGGCCCCTCACCACGCCGTGGTGAGGGGCCCTGCGGGGTGCTGCGTCAGGGCTGGGTGCTCAGGCGCCGGCCTTGGTGAAGCCGGCGGCCTCGGCGGACTCGGCGGAGTCGAACCACACCTCGGCCACCGTCTGGGCGTACCACTGGCCGTCGGGCTCGTGGAACTTCTTGGAGTCCTCGTTGCCCTTGACCGGGAAGCCCTCGGGGACCTCCTCGGGGTCGGCCAGCGGGGCGTGCGAGCCGGGGTAGGCCGACTCCCCGTCGGTCTCGGCCTGGTCCTGCGCCGCGCTCACCTCGGTGGGCTCGGTCTCCACGACCTGCTCGGTGCCGGACTCGTCGGTGGCGACGACCTCGGCCGGCGCGTCAGCGGCCGGCTGGGACACCGCGGCCGGGGCCGAGGTGCTGGTCGAGCGCGACGAGGACGCGGTGCCCGGGGTGAACGCCTCGGTCACCAGCTCGATGACCGCCATGGGGGCGTTGTCGCCCTTGCGGGGGCCCAGCTTGGTGATGCGGGTGTAGCCACCGGGACGCTCGGCGAAGGTCGGCGCGATCTCGGTGAAGAGCTGGTGCACGACCGACTTGTCGCGGATGGTCTTGAGGACCTCGCGACGGTGGTGCAGGCTCTCGACGGTGCCGAGGTCGGCCTTCTTGGCCTTGGTGATCAGCTTCTCCGCGACCGGGCGCAGCGTGCGCGCCTTGGCCTCGGTGGTGGTGATCCGGCCGTGCTCGAACAGCGCCGTCGCCAGGTTCGACAGGATCAGGCGCTGGTGGGCCGGGCTACCGCCGAGGCGGGCACCCTTCTTGGGGGTAGGCATGGTTCTTCTCGATTCTCCCCGGCCGTGTCAGGTACCGGAGTAGAGGCAGGTTGGTTGTGCGAGGGGCTGAGCCTTCGGCTCAGTACTGCTCGTCCTCGACGAACGAGTCGTCGTCGTCGTCGTACGCCGCCAGGGCGGTCGCCGGGTCGAAGCCGGGGGCGCTGTCCTTGAGGGACAGACCCATCTCGACCAGCTTGGCCTTGACCTCGTCGATCGACTTCGCACCGAAGTTGCGGATGTCGAGCAGGTCCTGCTCCGAGCGGCTGATGAGCTCACCCACGGTGTGGATGCCCTCGCGCTTGAGGCAGTTGTAGGACCGGACGGTCAGGTTCAGGTCCTCGACCGGGAGGGCGAGGTCCTGGGCCAGCTGCTCGTCGACGGGCGACGGGCCGATGTCGATGCCCTCCGCCTCGACGTTGAGCTCACGGGCCAGACCGAACAGCTCGACCAGGGTCTTGCCCGCCGACGCGATCGCGTCGCGGGGGCTGATCGAGGCCTTGGTCTCGACGTCGATGACGAGCTTGTCGAAGTCGGTGCGCTGCTCGACGCGGGTGGCCTCGACCTTGTAGGTCACCTTCAGCACGGGGCTGTAGATCGAGTCGACCGGCAGGCGGCCGATCTCGTTGTCGGCACCCTTGTTCTGCACCGAGGAGACGTAGCCGCGGCCACGCTCCACGATCAGCTCCATCTCGATCTTGCCGTTGGAGTTGAGCGTGGCGATCTTCAGGTCGGGGTTGTGCACCTCGACGCCGGACGACACCTCGATGTCGGCGGCGGTGATCACGCCGGCCCCGGACTTGCGCAGGACCATGGCGATCGGCTCGTCGTGCTCGCTGGAGACGACGAGGCCCTTGAGGTTGAGGATGATCTCGGTGACGTCCTCCTTGACACCCTCGATGGTCGAGAACTCGTGGAGAGCCGTGTCGACCTTGATGCTGGTGACGGCCGCGCCCGGGATGGAGGAGAGCAGGGTGCGACGCAGGGAGTTGCCGAGGGTGTAGCCGAAGCCGGGCTCCAACGGCTCGATGACGAACCGCGAGCGGAACTCGTTGACGACCTCTTCAGAGAGTGTCGGGCGCTGAGCGATGAGCACTGGTGGTGTCCTTTCCGAGCCCCTCCGCTATATGACGGACTCGAACTCACAGGTGGTTGAGCGGATGGAGGAGGGAGTTACTTCTTCGAGTAGTACTCGACGATGAGCTGCTCCTGGACGGGCAGCTCGATCTGCGCACGCAGCGGGCGCGAGTGCACGAGGATGCGCATCCGCGACGGCATGGCCTCGAGCCACGCCGGGACGATCCGGTCGCCGTGGGTCTCGCGAGCCACGATGAACGGGGTCATCTCCAGGCTCTTCTCGCGCACGTCGATGATGTCGTGGGCGTCCACCTGGTACGACGGGATGTCGACCTTGTGGCCGTTGACGCGGAAGTGGCCGTGCACGACGAGCTGACGGGCGTGGCGACGCGTGCGGGCGAACCCGGCGCGGTAGACCACGTTGTCCAGACGGCACTCGAGCAGCTGCAGCAGGTTGTCACCCGTCTTGCCGCTGCGGCGGGCCGCCTCCTCGTAGTAGTTGTGGAACTGCTTCTCCATCACGCCGTAGGTGAAGCGGGCCTTCTGCTTCTCCTGCAGCTGGTTGCGGTACTCGGACTCCTTGATGCGGGTCCGGCCGTGCTGCCCGGGGGCGTAGGGGCGCTTCTCGAACGCCTTGTCCTCACCGACGAGGTCGACACCGAGACGGCGCGACTTCTTGGTCATGGGGCCGATGTAACGAGCCATGGGTCAAAGTCTCCTGTTCAGTCTCGGGTCAGACGCGCCGGCGCTTGGGCGGGCGGCAACCGTTGTGGGGGGTGGGGGTGACGTCCTGGATGGTGCCGACCTCGAGGCCGATCGCACCCAGCGAGCGGATCGCGGTCTCGCGGCCCGAGCCCGGGCCCTTGACGAAGACGTCGATCTTCTTCATCCCGTGGTCCATCGCACGACGACCAGCGGCCTCGGCGGCCATCTGCGCGGCGAACGGGGTGGACTTGCGCGAGCCCTTGAAGCCGACGGTGCCGGCCGAGGCCCACGAGATCACCGCACCGGTGGGGTCGGTGATGGTGACGATGGTGTTGTTGAACGTGCTCTTGATGTGGGCTTCGCCCTGAGCGATGTTCTTCTTCTCCTTGCGGCGCACCTTCTTGGCGCCGGCCGCGGTGCGGCTCTTGGGGGGCATGCAGTACTCCTGAGTCTTCTGGGGTCAGTTCGAGGCGGTGATCGTCAGGCGGAGCCTGAGGTCACTTCGCCTTCTTCTTGCCGGCGACGGTGCGCTTGGGGCCCTTGCGGGTGCGAGCGTTCGTCTTGGTGCGCTGTCCACGCACGGGCAGGCCCATGCGGTGACGACGGCCCTGGTAGCTGCCGATCTCGATCTTGCGGCGGATGTCCGCCTGGACCTCGCGACGGAGGTCACCCTCGATCTTGTAGTCCGCTTCGATGGCGTCGCGGAGCTTGACCAGGTCGTCGTCGTTCAGCGTGTGGACCCGAGCGTTCGGGTCGATGCCGGTGACGGCCAGAAGCTGCTGGGAGCGGGTACGGCCGATGCCGTAGATGTAGGTGAGTGCGATCTCGATGCGCTTTTCGCGCGGGAGGTCGACACCGACGAGGCGTGCCATGTGGTGGCCCTTCTTGTGTGTGCACGGTGGTCTGGTCGTGTCGCGTCCTGGCGGTCCCGAGGGGTTCCTCGAGCCAGGCTCCGGCCATCCGCTCCGGAGGTGGTGGGGACCAGGACGAGCGAGCTCGTCGTGGTCCCGTAGCGATCACATGGTGATGGTGGTGTTCAGTTGTGACGCAGCGGGCTGGTTCAGCCCTGGCGCTGCTTGTGACGCGGGTTCTCGCAGATCACCATGACGCGGCCGTGGCGACGGATCACCTTGCACTTGTCACAGATCTTCTTGACGCTCGGGTTGACCTTCATGTCAGCCCTTTCTCTTCGAGTCGGCTACTTACTTGTAGCGGTAGACGATGCGACCTCGGGTGAGGTCGTAGGGGGAGAGCTCCACCACGACGCGGTCCTCGGGGAGGATCCGGATGTAGTGCTGGCGCATCTTGCCGCTGATGTGGGCGAGCACCTTGTGTCCGTTGGAGAGCTCCACCCGGAACATGGCATTGGGGAGGGCCTCCACGACGGAGCCCTCCATCTCGATCACGCCTTCCTTCTTCGGCATGTCCTCCGCAATCTGTTGTCGATGTCGTGCCTACCGTGTGGCCCGGGAACCGCCCACCCCGGGACAGCACGCTGCGACCAGGGTGGTGGACCTCGTGGGACGATCGCTGGTGCACGAACCCCTGAGCGCACGACCGCGACGCCTCAGCATCGAGATCACGCTCGTCGGGCAGCCGCTAGGCACCACGAAACGAAGCCCACGTTGGGCCAAGAGTCGAGTGTACGCGGAAACGCCTCCCCACCGCCAATCGCGGCCCCCTCAGCGTGCGTGCAGCTCCACGAACCGCGACAGCACCGTCATCGGATGCTCGACGGGAACCGCGCGCGAGCGCTCCTTGAGGGTCTCGGCCTCGGCGGGGTCGAAGTAGCCCGCGTGCTGGTAGACCTCGATCCGGGTGCACACCCCCGCCAGGTCGAGCTCGGGGTGGAACTGCGTCGCGTAGACGTGGCGGCCCACCCGGAACGCCTGGGTCGGGCACGCCGGCGAGGTCGCCAGCCGCACGGCACCGGACGGCAGCTCGAGCAACGACTCCTTGTGCCCGCCGTACGCCGCGAACTCACGGGGTACGCCGGAGAACACCGGGTCGGCCCGCCCCTCCGGGGTCAGCGCCACCGACAATGGGCCCACCGGCTCGGGGAAGGACCGGTCGACCACCCCGCGCTGGTGCGTCCCGAGCACCCCGATGCCGTAGCACGCCCCGAGGAACGGCAGGTCGCGCTCGACCACCTCGTCGAGCAGCACCGCGAGGTCGGCCTCGGCCTCGACCTGGGCGCGGGACTTGGAGTCCTCGGGGTCGCTGGCGTTCCACGGCCCGCCGCCGAGGAGGACCCCGCTGAACGAGTCGAGGTCCACCCGCCCCAGGCGCTCCTCGCAGAGCACCCGCCGGGGCAGCTCGTGGGGATCCAGGCCCGTGAACCGCAGGAAGGAGGCGTACTCGTCCTCGGCGGCCTCGGGCTCGGCGCGGATGGAGAGCAGCAGGAACGGGAGCAGGTCAGTCCCCGCCGTAGGGCACGCCGAGCCGGCCCAGCATCTCCCGGCCGCCGTCGAGCGCGGTCAGGACCCACGCGCCGTCGGGGGTGAGGGTGAAGGTGTGCTCGAAGTGCGCGGCCCAGCTCCCGTCGTCGCTGACGATGGTCCAGTCGTCGTCGTCGACCAGGGTGTCCTTGCTGCCCAGCGTCACCATCGGCTCGACCGCGAGGGCCAGGCCCAGCTCGAGCTTGGGACCCCGCCCGGGGCGGCCGAAGTTCGGCACGTTGGGCGGCTGGTGCATCGCGGTCCCGATGCCGTGACCGGTGAAGTCCTCCAGGATGCCGAAGCTCCCGCCGGTGGGGTGAGGCTGGGAGCGCACCGAGGTCTCGACGGCGTGGGAGATGTCGGAGACCCGGCCGCCCAGCCGGGCGGCCGCGATCCCGGCCCACATGGAGGCCTCGGTGACCCGCATCAGCTCGCGGACGTCGTCGCGGACCTCGCCGACGCCGACGGTGATCGCGGCGTCGCCGTGCCAGCCGTCGACGATCGCGCCGCAGTCGATGGAGATGACGTCCCCGTCGACCAGGACGCGCTCCCCCGGGATCCCGTGCACGACCTGGTCGTTGACCGAGGCGCAGATCGTGGCCGGGAATGGCGGGTGGCTGTAGCCCTTGAAGGACGGAACGCCACCGGCGCCGCGGATGTGCTCCTCGGCGAGCGCGTCGAGCTCACCGGTGCTGACGCCCGCGCGCACGTGGTCGCGCAGCAGCTCGAGGGTCTCCCCCACGAGCCGGCCCGCCACCCGCATCAGGGCGATCTGCTCCGGTGTCTTGATCTCGATGCCGCGGTCGCGCCACCCCATGGGACGTGTCCCTCGGCTCAGCTCGGGCTGACGTCGGACAGGGCCGCGAAGACGCGCTTGGTGACCTGGTCGACCTCGCCCATGCCGTCGACCTCGTGGAGCAGGCCACGCTCGCGGTAGACCTCGATCAGGGGCTCGGTCTGCTCGGCGTACACCTCCTGGCGGCGGCGCACGACGTCCTCGGTGTCGTCGGAGCGGCCGTCGGTCTCGGCGCGCTGGAGCAGGCGCTGCACGAGCTCCTCCGGGTCGACCGTGAGCACGACGACCGCGTCGAGCTGGTGCCCGGTGAACTTGATCATCCCGTCGAGCTCCTCGACCTGGGCCAGGGTGCGTGGGTAGCCGTCGAGCAGGAAGCCGGGCTTGGCGTCGTCCTCGTCGATGCGGTTGCGGACCATCCGGTTGGTGAGGTCGTCGGGGACGTACTCCCCCGCGTCCATGTACTCACCCGCCTTGACGCCGAGCTCGGTGCCCTTGGACACGTTCTCGCGGAAGATGTCGCCGGTCGAGATCGCCGGGATGGCGAACTGCTCGGCCACACGGCTGGCCTGGGTGCCCTTGCCGGCCCCGGGGGGCCCCATCAGGATGAGTCGCATTAACGCAGGAATCCTTCGTAGTTGCGCTGCTGGAGCTGGCTCTCGATCTGCTTCACCGTGTCGAGGGCGACACCGACCATGATCAGCAGCGAGGTGCCGCCGAACGGGAAGTTCTGGTTGGCCTGGACGACCACCAGGGCGATCAGCGGGATCAGGGACAGCAGACCGAGGTAGAGAGCACCTGGCAGCGTGATGCGGGTGAGGACGTAGTTGAGGTACTCCTCGGTCGGCTTGCCCGCCCGGATCCCGGGGATGAAACCGCCGTACTGCTTCATGTTGTCGGCCACCTCTTGGGGGTTGAAGGTGATGGCGACGTAGAAGTACGTGAAGAAGATGATCAGCAGGAAGTAGGCCAGCATGTACAGCGGGTGATCGCCCCGCACGAAGTACCGCTGGACCCACTCGAGCACCGGGTTGGTGGACCCGGCGTTGAACTGGACCGCCATGGCCGGCAGGTAGAGCAGGCTCGAGGCGAAGATGACCGGGATGATGCCGGCCTGGTTGACCTTCAGGGGGATGTACGTCGAGGAGCCGCCGAACATCTTGCGCCCGACCATCCGGCGCGCGTACTGCACGGGGATGCGGCGCTGGGCCTGCTCGATGAAGACCACGGCCGCCATCACGACGAGCCCGACCAGGATCACCGCGCCGAAGACGTAGGGGCCCTTGGCCTTCTGCACGCCCCACAGGGCGGCCGGGAAGGTGGCGACGACCTGGGTGAAGATCAGGATCGACATGCCGTTGCCGATGCCGCGGTCGGTGACCAGCTCGCCGAGCCACATGATCACGGCGGTGCCGGCGGTCATCGTGACGACCATCAAGATCGCCTGGAAGGTGGTGTCCTCGTAGAGGAGGTCCTTGTTGCAGTTCTGCAGCAGGTTGTTGGTCCGCGCCAGGGCCACGATGCCGGTGCCCTGGAGGATCGCGAGCGCCAGCGTCAGGTAGCGGGTGTACTGGGTGATCTTGGTCTGCCCGGACTGACCCTCCTTCTTCAGCGCCTCGAGCCGTGGGATGACCACGACGAGCAGCTGCAGGATGATGCTGGCCGTGATGTACGGCATGATCCCGAGCGCGAAGATCGTCAGCTTCAGCAGCGCACCGCCGGAGAAGACGTTGATCAGGCCGTAGAGGCTGCTGTTGTTCTTGTCAGCCAGGCAGCTCTGCACGTTGGGCACGTCGACACCCGGGATCGGGATCTGGGACCCGAGCCGGAAGATGGCCACGATCAGAAGCACGAACAGCAGCTTCTTGCGCAGGTCCGGCGTGCGGAAAGCGTTGACGAATGCCCCTAGCACGAGCTCCTCTTTCGATGGTGACGCGTCGACCCCGGCGCAGAAGTCCACCCGGACCAGATCCGTGGAAGCCTAACAGGGCAGGAGGACCGCCCACGGACTGGTCCGTGAGGATCTTCCTGCCCTGTCGGCGAGATGTGTGGTGCAGCCTCAGCGCTCGGTCGCGGTGCCACCGGCAGCCGCGATCTTCTCCTTGGCGGAGGCGGAGAACTTGTCCGCGGTCAGCTGGACCGCGACGGTGATCTCACCCTGGCCCAGCACCTTGACGGGCTGGCCCTTGCGCACCGCACCGCGGGCGACGAGCTCGGAGACCCCGACCGTGCCGCCCTCGGGGAACAGCGCGGAGATCCGGTCCAGGTTCACGACCTGGAACTCGACCTTGAACGGGTTCTTGAACCCCTTCAGCTTGGGCAGGCGCATGTGGATGGGCATCTGGCCACCCTCGAACGCCACCGGGACCTGGTAGCGGGCCTTGGTGCCCTTGGTGCCACGTCCCGACGTCTTGCCCTTGGAACCCTCACCGCGACCCACACGGGTCTTGGCGGTCTTGGCACCCGGAGCCGGGCGCAGGTGGTGCAGCTTCAACGACGACATCAGTCAACCTCCTCGACCGTCACCAGGTGACGGACGGTGTGGACCATGCCCCGGAACTCGGGACGGTCCTCCTTGACGACCACGTCACCGATCCGCTTCAGACCCAGCGAGCGCAAGGTGTCGCGCTGGTTCTGGTTGCGGCCGATGCCGGACTTCTTCTGCTCGACCTTCAAGCGTGCCATCAGACCGGCACCTCCTGGCTGACGCCCTCCGGGACCTCGGCCTTGGCGCGCAGCAGTGCGGCCGGGGCGACGTCCTCGACGCGCAGACCACGACGAGCGGCCACGGCCTCGGGCTCTTCGAGACCCTTCAGCGCGGCCACCGTGGCGTGCACGATGTTGATCTGGTTGGAGGAGCCGAGCGACTTGCTCAGCACGTCGTGGATGCCGGCGCACTCGAGCACCGCACGCACCGGACCACCGGCGATGACGCCGGTACCCGGGGAGGCGGGGCGCAGGAACACGACGCCGGCCGCCTTCTCACCCTGGACGGGGTGAGGGATGGTGCCCTGGATGCGGGGGACGCGGAAGAAGCTCTTCTTCGCCTCCTCGACGCCCTTGGCGATCGCCGCGGGCACCTCCTTGGCCTTGCCGTAGCCGACACCGACCATGCCGTCGCCGTCGCCGACGATCACCAGGGCGGTGAAGCTGAAGCGACGACCACCCTTGACGACCTTGGCGACACGGTTGATCGCGACGACGCGCTCGATGTACTGGCTCTTCTCCTGCTGGCCGCCACGACCACCGTCACGGCCGCCGCGGCGCTCACCGCCGGAGCGCTGTCCGCGCTGGGGTCCGCTCATGGTTCTACCTCTTCCAGTTTCTTGAAGCTGACGTGATCAGAAGGTCAGGCCGCCCTCGCGGGCGCCGTCCGCGAGGGCCGCGACGCGACCGTGGTACTTGTTGCCGGCGCGGTCGAAGACCACACCGTCGACACCGGCGGACTTGGCGCGCTCGGCGACGAGTGCACCGACCTTGCGGGCCTTGGCGGTCTTGTCCCCGTCGGTGGAGCGCACGTCGGCCTCCATCGTCGAGGCGTACGCCAGGGTCTTGCCGACCAGGTCGTCGACGACCTGCACGGTGATGTGCTTCGAGGAACGGGTGACCACCAGGCGCGGACGCTCGGAGGTGCCGTTGACCTTCTTGCGACCACGGATCTGACGACGCGTGCGGGACGCGGCGCGGGCAGCGGTGTGCTTGCCTCGCTTGAGTGAGATGGCCATCACTTACCAGCCTTTCCGACCTTGCGGCGAATCTGCTCGCCCGCGTAGCGGACGCCCTTGCCCTTGTAGGGCTCCGGCTTCCGCAGCTTGCGGATGTTGGCGGCGACCTCGCCGACGAGCTGCTTGTCGATGCCCTGGACACCGAGCTTGGTGGGGCTCTCGACGGTGAAGGTGATCCCGTCGGGGGCGTTGAACGTGATCGAGTGCGAGTACCCGAGCTGGAACTCCAGCTGGGTCGGGCCCTTGGACAGGACGCGGTAACCCACGCCCACGATCTCGAGCTTCTTCTCGTACCCCTGGGTGACGCCGAGGACCATGTTGTTGATCAGGGTCCGGGTCAGACCGTGGAGGGCACGGCTGTTGCGGTGGTCGTCGGGACGCTTGACCTCGAGGGTGCCCTCGGCGTTCTCGACGGTGATGGGCTCAGCGACGACGTGGGACAGGGTGCCCTTGGGGCCCTTGACCGTGACGAGCTGCTGCTGGACCTGCACGTCGACCCCGGACGGGACCGGGACGGGCAGCTTGCCGATGCGTGACATGTGCTTCTACCTCAGCTTCCTGGTCACCAGACGTAGGCGAGGACTTCCCCACCCACGCCCTTGCTGTTGGCCTGACGGTCGGTGAGCAGACCCTGGCTGGTCGAGATGATCGCGACGCCGAGGCCACCGAGCACCTTGGGCAGGCCCGTGCTCTTGGCGTAGACGCGCAGGCCGGGCTTGCTGATCCGGCGCACGCCGGCGATGGAGCGCTCGCGGTTGCGGCCGTACTTCAGCTGGATCTCGAGGGTCTTGCCCACGACGTCCTCGTGGTCGGCGACCTCGAAGGAGGTGATGTAGCCCTCCTGCTTGAGGATCTGGGCGACGCCCTCCTTGAGCTTGCTGTGGGGCATGCTCACGGAGTCGTGGAACGCCTGGTTGGCGTTGCGCAGACGCGTCAGCATGTCTGCGATCGGGTCAGTCATGGTCATGGCCGTATCGGCCCTTTCTCCACCCTGGTTTCGACCCGAGTCTCGGGTCGACCTGGAGCGATCGTTGATGTGTGCGGGGACGAGGCAGGCCGAGAGGCCTGCGTCGAGGTGGTTACCAGGAGCTCTTGGTGACGCCGGGGAGCTCGCCGCGGTGGGCCATCTCCCGCAGGCAGATCCGGCACAGGCCGAACTTGCGGTAGACCGCCTTGGGCCGGCCGCAGCGCTGGCAGCGGGTGTAGCCGCGCACCGCGAACTTCGGCTTGCGGGCCGCCTTGACCTTCAGTCCAGTCTTCGCCATGTCAGTTGTTCTCCTTGAACGGGAAGCCGAGCTTCTTCAGCAGCGCGCGACCCTCGTCGTCGTTCGTCGCCGTGGTGACCACGGTGATGTCCATGCCGCGCGAGCGGTCGATGCGGTCCTGGTCGATCTCGTGGAACATCACCTGCTCGGTCAGGCCGAAGGTGTAGTTGCCACGGCCGTCGAACTGACGGTCCGAGAGACCGCGGAAGTCACGGATGCGGGGCAGCGCCAGGGCCAGCAGGCGGTCGAGGAACTCCCACATGCGGTCGCCGCGCAGCGTCACGTGGGCGCCGATCGGCATGCCCTCGCGCAGCTTGAACTGGGCGATGGACTTGCGGGCCTTGGTGACCTGCGGCTTCTGGCCGGTGATCGCGGTGAGGTCGCGCACGGCGCCCTCGATCAGCTTGGAGTCGCGGGCAGCCTCGCCCACACCCATGTTGACCACGATCTTGGTCAGGCCGGGGACCTGCATGACGTTGGCGTAGCCGAACTGCTCGCGCATCGCGGGGAGGATCTCCTCGCGGTACCGGGCCTTCATGCGGGGCCCTGCGGTCTGCTCGGCCGACTGGTCGTTGTTGATCTCGGTCATTGCCTCAGTCATCAGATCTCTTCTCCGGTCTTACGGGAGACGCGCACGCCACGGGTGGCCTTGTACGTCGACCCGTCGGAACGGCGCTTCTCGACCTCCACGCGCTTGGAGCCGAGGCGGGTCGTGCCCTCACCCTCGACGACCATCACGTTGGAGGCGTGGATCGGGGCCTCGGAGGTCACGATGCCGCCGGTGCTCCCGGCCGCGCCGCCCTGGTTGGCCGCCTTGGTGTGGCGCTTCATCAGGTTGACGCCCTCGACGACCACCCGCTGCTCCTCGCGGAGCACCTGGATGACCTTGCCCGAGACGCCCTTGTCCTTGCCGGCGATCACCTTGACGGTGTCGCCCTTCTTGATCTTGACGCTCATCTCAGAGCACCTCCGGCGCCAGCGAGATGATCCTCATGAAGCGCTTGTCACGCAGCTCGCGGCCCACGGGGCCGAAGATGCGCGTGCCACGGGGCTCACCGTCGCCCTTGAGGATCACTGCGGCGTTCTCGTCGAAGCGGATGTAAGAACCGTCGGGACGGCGGCGCTCCTTGGTGGTGCGCACGATCACGGCCTTGACGACGTCGCCCTTCTTGACGTTGCCGCCCGGGATCGCGTCCTTGACGGTGGCGACGATGACGTCGCCGATGCCGGCGTAGCGCCGACCAGAGCCGCCGAGCACGCGGATGCAGAGGATCTGCTTCGCACCCGTGTTGTCGGCGACCTTGAGTCGCGACTCCTGCTGGATCATGGTCTGTCTCCTACTTCGCCTTCTCGAGGATCTCCACCACGCGCCAGCGCTTGGTCGCGCTGAGGGGGCGGGTCTCCATGATCAGGACACGATCTCCGACGCCGCAGTCGTTCTGCTCGTCGTGGGCCTTGAGCTTGCTGGTGCGGCGCAGCACCTTGCCGTACAGCGCGTGCTTGACGCGGTCCTCTACGGACACGACCACGGTCTTGTCCATCTTGTCGCTGACGACCAGGCCCTCGCGGACCTTGCGTGCGGCGCGGTTCTCCGTAGCGTTCTCGCTCATGCGCCGACCTCCTCGGACTCGGTGGTGGAGCCCGGGGCCGTCCGGATGCCGAGCTCGCGCTCACGCACCACGGTGTAGATCCGGGCGATGTCCTTCTTGACCGCGCGCAGGCGGCCGTGGCTCTCGAGCTGGCCGGTGGCCGCCTGGAACCGGAGGTTGAAGAGCTCCTCCTTGGCCTCGCGCAGCTTGCCCTCGAGGTCGACGTTGGTCAGGTCGTCCATGTCGTGTGCGGTTGCCATCAGAAATCACCTGCTTCACGAGTGACGAACTTGCACTTCATCGGGAGCTTGTGGATCGCGCGGCGCATGGCCTCGCGGGCCACGTCCTCGGGGACGCCGGACAGCTCGAACATGATGCGTCCGGGCTTGACGTTGGCGACCCACCACTCGGGGGAGCCCTTGCCGGAACCCATGCGGGTCTCGGCCGGCTTCTTGGTCAGCGGGCGGTCGGGGTAGATGTTGATCCACACCTTGCCGCCACGCTTGATGTGACGCGTCATCGCGATACGAGCGGACTCGATCTGACGGTTGGTCACGTAGGCGGGCTCGGTGGCCTGGATGCCGAAGTCACCGAAGGAGAGCTTCGTGCCGCCCTTGGCCGCGCCCGTGCGCTTGGGGTGGTGCTGCTTGCGGTGCTTGACCCTGCGGGGCATCAACATGTCGCTCAGCCCTCCCCGTTGGTGGAAGCGGCGGCCTCGGCCGGCGCTGCGGAAGCGGTCGGCGCAGCGGAGTCCGCCGCGGGAGCGTCGGTGCGAGCCGGACGGTCGCCGCGGGTGCCGCGGGTCGGCCGGTCGCCGCCACGGTCGCCACGAGCACCGCCGGGGCCGCCACGGCCACGACCGGGCGCACCGGCCCGGGCAGCAGCCTGGGCCTCGCGCTCGGCGCGGGTGCCCGCGACCTCGCCCTTGTAGATCCAGACCTTCACGCCGATGCGGCCGAAGGTGGTCTTGGCCTCGTAGAAGCCGTAGTCGATGTCGGCGCGCAGGGTGTGCAGGGGCACGCGGCCCTCGCGGTAGAACTCCGAGCGCGACATCTCGGCGCCGTTGAGACGACCCGAGCACTGGATCCGGATGCCCTTGGCACCGGAGCGCATCGAGGTCTGCATGGCCTTCTTCATCGCACGACGGAACTGCACGCGACCGGCGAGCTGCTCGGCGACGCCCTGGGCGACCAGCTGCGCGTCGATCTCGGGCTGCTTCACCTCGAGGATGTTCAGCTGCACCTGCTTGCCGGTGAGCTTCTCCAGCTCGCCGCGCAGGCGGTCGGCCTCGGCGCCGCGGCGACCGATGACGATGCCGGGGCGGGCGGTGTGGATGTCGACGCGGACCCGGTCACGGGTGCGCTCGATCTCGACCTTGGCGATGCCGGCGCGCTCCATGCCCTTGGACAGCAGGCGACGGATGGCGACGTCCTCGCCGACGTAGCTCTTGTACAGCTTGTCGGCGTACCACCGGCTCTTGTGGTCGGTCGAGATGCCGAGGCGGAACCCGTTCGGGTTGATCTTCTGACCCATCAGGCCTTCCGTCCCTTCGTCTTCGGGCCGGCGGTGAGGGCGACCTGGTCGGCCGTCTGCACCACCAGCGTGATGTGGCTGGTGCGCTTGTTGATCCGGGTGGCCCGGCCCTGCGCACGCGGACGCCACCGCTTCATCGTCGGGCCCTCGTCGACCATCGCCTTGCTGACGACCAGGGCACCTCGGTCGAGGTCCTCCGTGGTGGTCGCGTTGGCGACGGCGCTCTCGAGCACCTTGTAGACGGTCTCGCTGGCGGCCTGCGGCGCGAACTGCAGCAGGGCCAGGGCGTCGTCCACGGGCAGGCCGCGGACCATGTCCACGACCCGGCGCGCCTTCATCGGGGTGATCCGGACGAAGCGAGCACTGGCGAACGCACCCGGCTGGTCACCGAGCAACGAGTCACGACGGGCACTGGTGCGCCCACGTTCTCCTACGGTCATAGTCTCTATCTCTCCTGTAGCCCCCGCGTCAGCGGCGGCGGCTCTTCCGGTCGTCCCTGACGTGCCCGCGGTAGGTGCGGGTCGGTGCGAACTCGCCGAGCTTGTGGCCGACCATGGAGTCGGTCACGAAGACGGGGACGTGCTTGCGTCCGTCGTGCACGGCGAGCGTGTGGCCGATCATGGCCGGCACGATCATCGAGCGACGCGACCACGTCTTGATCACGTTGTGGGTCCCGGCGTCGTTCTGCGTGTCCACCTTCTTCATCAGGTGGTCGTCGACGAACGGGCCCTTCTTCAGGCTGCGAGGCATCTGGTTTCTTCCCTACTCAGCGCTTGTTCTTGCCGGAGCGGCGGCGACGGACGATCAGGGCATCGCTGGCCTTGCGCTTGCGCGTGCGGCCCTCGGGCTTGCCCCAGGGGGAGACCGGGTGGCGACCACCGGAGGTCTTGCCCTCACCACCACCGTGCGGGTGGTCGACCGGGTTCATGACGACACCACGGACGGTGGGGCGCTTGCCCTTCCAGCGCATGCGGCCGGCCTTGCCCCAGTTGATGTTGGACTGCTCGGCGTTGCCCACGGCACCGACGGTGGCGCGGCAGCGCACGTCGACGTACCGCATCTCGCCCGACGGCATCCGCAGCTGGGCCCGCGAGCCCTCCTTGGCGACCAGCTGGGCGCTGTTGCCGGCGGAGCGGGCGATCTTGGCGCCGCCGCCGGGACGCAGCTCGATGCAGTGGATCGTGGTGCCGACCGGGATGTTGCGCAGGGGCAGGTTGTTCCCGGGCTTGATGTCAGCCGTGGGACCCGCCTCGAGGGCCGTGCCCTGCACGACGTTGAGCGGCGCGATGATGTAGCGCTTCTCGCCGTCGGCGTAGTGCAGCAGCGCGATGCGCGCGGTGCGGTTGGGGTCGTACTCGATGTGCGCGACCTTGGCCGGCACCCCGTCCTTGTCGTAGCGACGGAAGTCGATGATCCGGTAGGCACGCTTGTGCCCGCCGCCCTGGTGCCGCGTCGTGATCCGGCCCTGGTTGTTGCGGCCACCCTTCTTGGGCAGCGGCTTGACCAGGGACTTCTCCGGCGTGGTGCGGGTGATCTCGACGAAGTCGGCGACCGACGAGCCACGACGGCCCGGCGTGGTCGGCTTGTACTTGCGGATAGCCATGTGAGTTCCTCAGCTCCTCTTCGACCCGGTCAGCCGACCGGGCCGGTGAAGATGTCGATGCGGTGACCCTCGGCCAGGCTCACGATGGCGCGCTTGGTGTCCTTGCGCTTGCCCAGACCGGTGCGCGTGCGACGGGTCTTGCCCACGCGGTTGATGGTGTTCACCGAGGTGACCTTGACGTCGAAGATCTTCTCGACCGCGATCTTGATCTCGGTCTTGTTGGCGTCGGGGTGCACCAGGAAGGTGTACTTGTTCGCGTCGAGGAGGCTGTAGCTCTTCTCGCTCACGACCGGCGCGATCAGGACGTCGCGGTGGTCCTTGTGCAGGGTGCTCACTTCGCCTCCTCGGCGTTCTCGGCGTCGTTGCCGGGGGCCTCGACGACGGTGGCGGAACGGTGCGACGACGCGGCGGTGCCGTTGACGAAGGAGTCGTAGGCGCCCTGGGTGAAGATGACGTCGTCGGAGAGCAGCACGTCGTAGGTGTTCAGCTGGTCGACGGCCAGCAGGTGCACCGAGGCGACGTTGCGCAGCGAGAGCCAGGTGACGGTGTCGTCGCGCTCCAGGACGACCAGCTGACGCCGGTGGCCCGAGAGGTCGACCAGCGCCGCGACGGCGGCCTTGGTCGAGGGGACGGTGCCGGTGACCAGCGACTCCACGACGTGGATGCGACCCGAGCGGGCCCGGTCGGAGAGGGCACCGCGCAGGGCGGCGGCCTTCATCTTCTTGGGCGTGCGCTGGTCGTAGTCGCGCGGCTGCGGGCCGTGCACGACGCCACCGCCGACGAACTGCGGCGCGCGGGTCGAGCCCTGGCGGGCGCGGCCGGTGCCCTTCTGCTTGTAGGGCTTGCGACCACCGCCGCGGACCTCGCCGCGGGTCTTGGTCGCGTGCGTGCCCTGGCGGGCCGCGGCCTGCTGGGCCACGACGACCTGGTGGATCAGCGGGATGTTGGTCTCGACGCCGAAGATCTCCGCGGGGAGATCGACGTTCACGGTCTTCGCGCTCATGCGCCGGCCTCCTCGGTCTTCTTCGCAGCCGAGCGGATGACGATGAGGCCACCCTTGGGGCCGGGGACGGCACCCTTGAGCAGGATCAGGCCCTTCTCGACGTCCACGGCGTGCACGGTGACGTTCTGGGTGGTGATCGTGTCGCTACCCATGCGGCCGGCCATCCGGGTGCCCTTGAAGACACGACCGGGGGTGGCGCAGGCGCCGATGGAGCCGGGCTTGCGGTGGTTGCGGTGGGCACCGTGGGAGGCGCCGACGCCGTGGAAGCCGTGACGCTTCATGACACCGGCGTAGCCCTTGCCCTTGCTGGTGCCGGTGACGTCGACGTCCTGGCCGGCGGCGAACAGGTCCGGGCCGAGCTCCTGACCCACGGCGTACGACGCGGCGTCGTTCGTCCGGATCTCGGTCACGTGGCGGCGGGGGGTGACCCCGGCCTTGCCGAAGTGACCGGCGGAGGGCTTGGTGACCTTGGCGCCGTCGATCTCGCCGAAGCCGATCTGGATGGCGTTGTAGCCGTCCTTCTCGGGGGTGCGGACCTGGGTCACCACGTTGGTGCCGGCCGCGATCACGGTGACGGGGACGATGCGGTTGTTCTCGTCCCAGGTCTGGGTCATGCCGAGCTTGGTGCCCAGCAGCCCCTTCAGGTTGCGTTCGAAAGTGTGAGCCATGACGACCTCAGAGCTTGATCTCGATGTCGACGCCGGCAGGCAGGTCGAGACGCATGAGCGAGTCGACCGTCTTCGGCGTGGGGTCAATGATGTCGATGAGGCGCTTGTGGGTGCGCATCTCGAAGTGCTCGCGGGAGTCCTTGTACTTGTGGGGCGAGCGGATGACGCAGTAGACGTTCTTCTCCGTCGGCAGCGGCACCGGGCCGGCCACCTTCGCGCCCGTGCGAGTCACGGTGTCCACGATCTTCCGCGCCGAGGTGTCGATCACCTCGTGGTCATAGGCCTTGAGCCTGATGCGGATCTTCTGTCCCGCCATCAAACAACGTCCTTACTTCGTAGTCCCAACGAAATCTGTCTCGGGCCCCCTCGTCGAGGTGACCCGCCCTGCTTCCCGCTCCTCCGACCCCCGCGGTCGGGCGTGTCGCGCATTGTGCTCGTGGCGCGACGCAGCCCACCGTGCTGATCGTTGCTGGTGCGGCACCCGGGATCCGGGCTGAACGAGCTCTCCTGGTGCGGCGCGGACACGCGACGACGACCGCCACCGCGAGGTGGCATCAGGAGAACCTGTTCATCAGTCAATGTCCGCGCCCCGGCGAACCCGCTGAGGCAACCGCACCATCTTGACAGAGGTCCACGCCGTACGCCAAATCGGTTCGGGCTCCCCCGCCGCGTCCCGGCTGGCAGGATGGGCCCCGCGTGACCGTAGGCCGGTCGCCAGAGCGGCCCGTCACGGGTGCGGGCCGCCGAACGATCCGGGAGCCAGATGTCCTACTACCCACCGCCGGGGGCCCCGGACGACTATTCCGGCCGTCCCGCTGCCGGGCCCGGCGGCCCCGCCGGTCTCGGTGGGCCGCCCCCACCGGGACCGCAGGGTCCGGGAGCTCCGTGGGGCCCGGCGGCGTACGGGCCACTCGTGCACAAGCCCGGGATCGTCCCCCTGCGCCCGCTCCTGCTCGGCGACATCCTGGGTGGGGCCCTGCAGACGGTGCGGCGCAACCCGCGCGCCACGGTCGGGATGGCGCTGCTGGTCACCTTCGCCTTCATGCTGGTGCCGATCGTGGGGACCCTCGTGCTCGGGGCGACCGGGACGCTGCCGTCGGTCGACCCGCTCGACGAGGGCGGCTCGACCGGCCTGGGTCCCACCGACCTCGGCTTCGTGCTGTCCTCGCTGGTGACGGCGGTCTTCTCCGGCCTATCCGGCATCGTCATCACCGGGCTGATCGTGCGGGTCGTCGAGCAGGCCGTGCTCGGGCGCCGGATCACCACCGCCCAGGCCTGGCAGGGCACCCGGGGCCGGCTGCTGCCGCTGCTCGGGCTGACGGCGCTGGTCACGCTGGGCGCGCTGGTGGTCGTCGGCCTGCCCACCGGGATCGCCCTGCTCCTCGGCCTGGCGACCGGCAACGACGTGCTGACGGTGCTGCTCGTGGTCCTGGGCGTCCTGGCCGGGGTGGTGGTGATGTTCGTCCTGTACGTCCGCTACGTCCTGCTCGCGGCCCCCGCGCTCGTGCTCGAGGGCACCGGGGTCCTGGCCTCCTTCCGCCGGGCCGCGGCCCTGTCGCGGGGCCAGTTCTGGCGGATCCTGGGGATCTACCTGCTCGCCAACCTCGCAGCCACGGTCGTCGGCCAGGTGATCGGGGTGCCGTTCGCGATCCTGGGTGCCGTCGGGCTCTTCGTGCTGCCGCCGAGCTGGGCCCTGGCCGGGACGCTGCTGACCAGCCACGTCTCCACCATCCTCACCGGGGCCCTGATCGGCCCCTTCACCTCCGGCGTCCTGGTGCTGCTCTACCTCGACCAGCGGTTCCGCAAGGAGGGGCTCGACATCGAGCTGATCGACCGCACGCTGGGGCCGGGGTCCCCGGAGCGGCCGCGGTGACCCCGTGAACCTCGTGCTGATCCCGGTGGTGGTGGACCCCGGCCCGGGGACGGCCCGCGACTGGGTGAGTCGCGAGCTGGCCCGGCCCGAGTACCAGGAGTCGCTGCTGCAGCGGGCCCAGCGATGGTTCGGGGAGCTGCTCGACCGCGTCTCGGCGACGCCCGACGCCCTCAGCGGCCTCTCGCCGCTGGTGGGTCTGCTCCTGCTGGTGCTGGTCGTCGCCCTCGGGGCGTTCCTGCTCTCCCGCCTCGGCGCCAACCCCGCGCTGCCCGCCGGGTCCGCGGAGGTGTTCGCCGTCGGTCGTGACCCGGCCGTGGCCCACCGCTCCCGGGCCGAGGCGGCCCTGGCTGCCGGTCGCTGGGACGAGTCCGTCCTCGAGGCCGTCCGCGCCCTGACCTCGACCCTGGTCGAGCGCGGCCTCGCGCCGGAGCGGGCCGGCGTGACCGTGCACGAGATCACCGCCGACGCCGCGCGGCTGTTCCCGGCCGAGCAGGGGCGGCTCGAGCAGGTGGGGCGCACCTTCGACGAGACGAGGTACGGCGACCGCCCGACCGGCGAGGACCAGGCGCGCGCGGCCGTGGAGCTGGAGCGCGACCTGGCCCGCGCCACCCCCGGCGGCGCCCGCGTCACCGGCCCGGTGGCGGCGGCGCCCCGATGAGCGCCACGACGACCCTGTCGGCGAGACCCGGGACCGGGGGGACCGCGGGGCGCGCGGCCCGCACCCGTCGGCGTACGCCGTGGGTGGTGGGGGCGGGCATGCTCCTGGTGCTGGTCGTGGTCTCGGTGCTCACCCGCGACTCGGCGCGCTTCGACGGCGCGCTCGACCCGCGCAACCCGGGCCGCGACGGGGCCCAGGCGCTGGCCCGCGTGCTGGACGCCCACGGCGCACCCGTGACCGTCGCCCGCGGCCAGGACCAGCTGCTCGCCACCCCGGTCGACGCCGGCACGACCGTGGTGGTCACCGACCCCGGCGAGCTCGGCCCCAGCACCCTGCGCACGCTGCGCCGCCACGCCGATGGGGCCGCGGCGCTGGTGCTGGTGGGCCCGGCGGCCACGCTCGCCGCGCTGCTCGACGTCGACACCTCGGGCGCAGTCACGGGCACACGGACGGCCGGCTGCGACACCCCCCTGGTCCGGGGCCTGTCCCTGCGCGCCCGCGACGCCGACGGGCTCGACGGGCTCGACGGAACCGGGTGCTTCGGCGCGACCCTGGGCCGGGTCGGCGGCACCTGGACCCTGAGCTCCCCCGGCTCGCTGGCCAACACCCACCTGCGCGAGGCCGACAACGCCGCCGTCGGGCTGCGGCTGCTCGGGCAGGGCGACTCGGTGCTGTGGTATGTCGCGGACAGCGCCGACACCCCGGCCGACGACGGGGTCGACCTCGCCGGGCTGCTGCCCCCCTGGCTGGTGCCCTCGCTGCTGCTGCTGAGCGCCGCGCTGGTCGCGCTGGTGCTCTGGCGCGGCCGTCGACTCGGCCCCCTGGTCACCGAGCCGCTCCCGGTCGTCGTGCGCGCCGTCGAGTCGACGCGCAGCCGGGGCCGGCTCTACCGCCGCACCGCCGACCGGCAGCACGTGGCCGACGTGCTCGCCGGCGCCACCCGACGCCGGCTGCTGGAGGTGCTGGGACTGCCGCGCAGCACCCGCACCGAGGCCCTCGTCGCCGCGGTGGCGGCCCGCACGGGCCGCGACCCGCGCGAGGTGCACGACCTGCTCACAGGCTCCACCTCCGGGGCCGCCGGCTCCCGGAAGGACGCCCCGCTGGTCGGTCTCGGCCCGCGTCTGCTCGAGCTCGAGGACGAGGTACGCAGCCCATGACAGAGCACTCCCCCACCGGCACCGCCGACACCAGTGGCAGCCCCGGGGCATCGGCCCCGGACGGCCCCGACGCGGCGGCCGCCCACGACGCCCTCGAGGCCGTACGCCGGGAGGTCGCCAAGGCGGTCGTCGGCCAGGACGCCGCGGTCTCGGGGCTGCTGGTCGCCCTGCTCACCCGCGGCCACGTCCTGATGGAGGGCGTGCCCGGGGTCGCCAAGACCCTGCTGGTGCGCAGCCTCGCGGCGGCGCTGGACGTCGACACCCGCCGGGTGCAGTTCACCCCCGACCTGATGCCCGGCGACATCACCGGCTCCCTGGTGATCGAAGGCGGCGGCCACGAGCTGACCTTCCGCGAGGGCCCGGTCTTCACCAACCTGCTGCTCGCCGACGAGATCAACCGGACGCCACCGAAGACCCAGTCGGCGCTGCTGGAGGCGATGGAGGAGGGGCAGGTCTCCACCGACGGCCGCAGTCGACGGCTGCCCTCGCCGTTCCTGGTGGCCGCGACCCAGAACCCGGTGGAGCACGAGGGCACCTACCCGCTGCCCGAGGCCCAGCTCGACCGCTTCCTGCTCAAGGTCCACCTGCCGGTGCCCGGCCGCGACGACGAGCTGGCCATCCTGGCCCGCCACGCCGCGGGGTTCGACCCCCAGGACGTCGTCGGCGCCGGGGTGCGGCCGGTCGCCGGCGCCGTCCACGTGGAGGCGGGGATCCGGGCGGTGCGCTCGGTGCGCGTGGCCGACGACGTGGCGGCGTACATCGTGGACATCGCGCGGGCCACCCGGCAGGCCCCCTCGCTGAGCCTGGGCGTCAGCCCCCGCGGCGCCACGGCGCTGCTGCGCTCCAGCCGCGCCTGGGCCTGGCTGGGCGGGCGCGACTTCGTCACCCCCGACGACGTGAAGGCGGTCGCCCACGCCACCCTGGCCCACCGGCTCGCCCTGCGCCCCGAGGCCGAGCTCGAGGGCGTCGTCGTCAGCCAGGTGCTCAGCGCGGCGATCGGCTCCGTGCCGGTCCCGCGCTGACGCCGTGGCGATCACCTGGCGGGTCCCGCTGCTCGTCCTGGTCGGCCTGCTCCCGGTGGTGCTGCTGCCCTCGGGGACGACCGTCCTGCTCTGGGTCCTCCTGGTGCTGGTGCTCGTCGGTCTCGACGTCCTGCTCGCCCCGCGTCGCTCGACCCTCGACGTCGTGCGCCGTCCGGTCGGCCGGGTCCGTCAGGGTGACCCGGGGTCGACCGTCCTGGAGGTGGGGGCGACCCGGCGGGTGCGCGGCAGCCTGCGCGACGCCTGGCAGCCCTCGGCGGGCGCGACCGGGGAGCGGCACCGGCTGCACCTCGACGCCGGGAGCCGGCAGGAGCTGGTCACCCACCTGCGCCCGACTCGTCGTGGCGACCTGCGGACCGACCGGGTCACCGTGCTGCTCCTGGGCCCGCTCGGTCTCGCGGGACGCCAGGGAGCGCTCCGGGTGCCGGGGACGGTGCGCGTGCTGCCGGCGTTCCCGTCGGTGCGCCACCTGCCGAGCCGCCTGGCCCGGCTGCGGGAGCTCGACGGCCGCGCGGCGGTGCGGGTGCGGGGCCAGGGCACGGAGTTCGACTCGTTGCGGGAGTACGTCGGCGGCGACGACGTGCGCAGCGTGGACTGGCGCGCGAGCGCCCGCAGCCGGTCGGTCGTGGTGCGCACCTGGCAGCCCGAGCGCGACCGGCGGGTGGTGATCGTGCTCGACACCGGCCGCACCTCGGCCGGCCGGGTGGACGACGTGCCGCGGCTGGACTCCGCGATGGACGCCGCCCTCCTGCTCGCCACCCTGGCGGCTCGCGCCGGCGACCGGGTCTCGTTCGTGGCCGGCGACCTCACGGTCCGCACGCGGCTGCAGGGCAGTCACCGGCGCGACGTGGTCGGGGCCGTCCAGGAGGCCATGGCGGGCCTCCAGCCGGTCCTGGCCGAGACCAGCTGGCGCCGGCTCGTGGGAGCGGTGGACTCGCTCGGGCGTCAGCGGGCGCTGGTCGTGCTGCTGACCGCGCTCGAGCCCTCGGCCGTCCAGGCCGGCCTGCTGCCCCTGGTCCCCCCGCTCACCTCGCGCCACCGGGTCGTCCTGGCCTCGGTGCGCGACCCCGAGATCGACCGCCTGGCCCGGAGCCGCGACGACGCCCGGGCGACGTACGACGCCGCAGCGGCGGAGCAGGCTGCCGGGCAGCGCGACGCGACCGCCCGCCTCCTCGGCGCGCTCGGGGTCGGCGTGCTCGACGCCGACGCCGAGGACCTGCCCGTGCGGCTGGCCGACCACTACTTGTCGCTGAAGGCGCGCGGCCTGCTCTGAGCCCGCGTGCCTCCCGGGCCGCTCAGGCGGCGGTCGCGACCCGGTCCTCCAGCAGCGAGGCGTCGACGTCACCGGTCCAGCCGGCGCGCACGGCACGACCACCCAGGACGAAGACGTAGGCCAGGAAGACCAGCTCGACCAGGATCCCGACGCCGATCCGGGCCCAGGTCGGCAAGCCCGAGGGCGTCACGAACGCCTCGATCAGTCCCGAGACCAGCAGCACGACCGCCAGCCCCATCGCCACCCCTCCGGCCGAGCGGCCCTCGGCCGCCAGCGACTGCGCCCGCGAACGGGGACCGGGGGCCACCCACGACCAGAACAGCCGCAGCCCGACCCCGGCGGCCACGAACACGGCGGTCAGCTCGAGCAGGCCGTGGGGCAGGATCAGCCCGAAGAACAGCTCCCCGCGGCCGTGCCGGACCATGATCGAGCCGACCAGGGCGAGGTTGACCATGTTCTGGGCCAGCACGTAGATCACCGGCAGGCCCAACGCCCCGAGCGCGATGCAGAGCGCGGCCACCCAGGCGTTGTTGGTCCAGACCTGGGCGGCGAAGTGCGAGGCCGCCGACGCGGAGTAGTAGTCCGCGAAGTCGTGGGAGACCAGCGCGGAGACCTGGCGCGGGTCCAGCAGCGACTGCTCGACCTGCGGGTGCTCCACCAGCCACCACAGCGCCACGGCCGTCAGGGCGTAGCTGCCCAGCATCGCGCTCAGCCACCAGCGCCGGGTCCGGTGCAGGGCGGCCGGGAAGCGGCGCACGAAGAAGTCGGCCACCCCGCTCCAGGCGGGCGTGCGGGTGCCCGAGGCGCGCGTGCGCGCCCGCGCCAGGAGCGCGCTGAGGTAGGCCACGACCGAGGGGTCGGAGGCCCCGGACCGGATCACGCTGAGGTGGGTCGCGACCTCCTGGTAGAGGTCGACCAGCTCGTCGGCCTCCCGCCCGGAGGCGGGCGGGCGCCGGCTCAGCCGGTCGAGCCGGTCCCAAGTCGCCCGGTGCGCGTGCACGTAGGCGTCGAGGTCCATGCCCAGCAGCGTAGGGCGAACCCCGGTGCGGGCGACCGGGAACGACCTAGGCTGCTCGCGATGTCCACGCCACCGGGTGACCCGCACGCCGCGGCGCCGCTGTGGGACGAGCACGACCAGCTCGTCACCGGCGAGGCGGTCGCGCTCGAGCTGCCGGCGGCCTCCCTGGGCCTTCGCCTGGTCTCGGGGCTGATCGACCTGGCGGTCTCGTTCGGCGTGCTGCTCGCCGGCATCGTGGTGGGCTCGCTGGTCGCCCCCGACGACGCGCTGGCCGCCGTCGCGGCCGTCGTGACCGCGGCCGGGGCCCTGGTCCTCGGCCCGGCCGTGCTCGAGACGCTGACCCGCGGCCGCACCCTGGGCAAGCTCGCCACCGGGCTGCGCACCGTGCGCGACGACGCCGGTCCGATCTCCTTCCACCACGCCTTCGTGCGGCACCTGGTCGGGGTGGTGGAGATCTGGGTGCTCAGCGGCGTGCCCGCCCTGGTCACGGCCGTGGTCAACAGCCGCGGGAAGCGGCTCGGCGACCTGGTCGCCGGCACGTACGTCGTGCGCGACCGGTTCCGGCTCGAGCTGCCCTGGCCGGTGCAGATGCCACCCCACCTGGCCGCGTGGGCCGCGCACGCCGACCTCGCGCCCCTGCCCGACCCCCTGGCCCTGGCGGTGCGGCAGGTGCTGGCCCGCTCCGGCACCCTGTCTCCGCAGGCGCACCACGTGCTGCTGGACCGGATCGTGGGCGAGGTGTCGCGCCACGTGGCACCACCCCCGCCCGCCGGCACCCCACCCGAGGACTTCCTCGCCGCCGTGGCCGCCGAGCGCCGCGCCCGCGACGAGCGGCGGCTGTGGCGCGAGGCCGACCAGCGGTGGCGGCTGACCCAGCGGCTGGGCTGAGCCACCCGTGGAACCGGCTCAGATCTGCGCCGACTCCTCGCCGACGCCGGTCAGCGCGTGCTCGCGCTCGGGGTCGACCTTGCGCGGGATCGACAGGCACATCACCGACGCCAGCAGGCACAGTCCGCCGGCGGTCATCCAGGCCACGAAGTAGTCGCCGAGGCCCTGCCGCACCCACCCGGCGTACGACGCAGCGATGCCGGCGCCGACCATGTGCGAGGCGAACACCCAGCCGAAGACCACCCCGGAGCGCTCCAGCCCGAAGTGGATCCGGCACAGCGCGACGGTCGGCGGCACGGTCGCCACCCAGTCGAGGCCGTAGAACACGATGAACAGGAACAGGCTCGGCTGCACGTCGGGGCCCAGCAGGTTGGGCACCACCAGCAGCGAGAGCCCGCGCAGCAGGTAGTAGGCGAACAGCAGGTGGCGCGAGTCGACCCGGTCGGTCAGCCAGCCCGACGCGATCGTGCCGACGATGTCGAAGACCCCGATCAGCGCGAGCAGGGAGGCCGAGGTCGTCGCCGGCATGCCGTGGTCGTGGGCAGCGGGGATGAAGTGCGTGCCGATCAGCCCGTTGGTCGACCAGCCGCAGATCCAGAAGGTGAGGAACAGCGCCCCGAACGTCCAGCGCCGGCTGACCTGCCGCAGCGTGGTGAGCGCGACCCGCGCCGGCCCGGGGCCGTCGTGCGCGACCACCGGCTCGACGTACGCCGCGGGGGCGCCGTAGGGCCGCTCCCCCACGTCGCTGGGGCGGTCGCGCAGCACGAGCAGCACCACCGGGACGAGCAGGAGGGCGAACGCCGAGACCAGCCCGGCGGCCCAGCGCCACCCGGGGCCCTGGGCCAGCTGGGCGATCGCGGGCAGGAAGATCAGCTGGCCGGTGGAGCTGGCGGCCGAGAACAGGCCGGTGACGATGCCGCGGTGCCGGACGAACCAGCGGTTGGCCACGATCGCCCCGAAGACCAGGGCCATGGCGCCCGTGCCGACCCCGACCGGCAGGCCCCACAGCAGCCACAGCTGCCACGACGACGTCATCACCAGGGTCAGCCCGGAGCCGATCGCGACCATCGTGAGGGCGGCCGCCACCACCCGGCGCACGCCGAGGCGCTCCATCAGCGCGGCGGCGAACGGGGCGGTCAGGCCGTAGACCACCAGGTTCAGGGTCACCGCTCCCGACGTCGTCGCGCGCGACCAGCCGAACTCCGACTCCAGCGGCTCCAGGAGCGCACCGGTCGAGGAGCGGAACCCGGCGGCGGCGACGAGCGCGGCCATCGTCGCCCCCGCCACCCACCAGGCGCGGGAGCGCGTGCGCACCTCGGGCTCGACGGTCGCGGTCACCCGCTGATCCTAGGGACCACCGGCGGTCCCGGGCCGCCCGGACGCCTGCCGGACGACCCCCGGACCGGGCCACGGTGGCGGGCCCCGGCGTGGGACCCCCCTTGTCCGGGGGCCCGACCCGACCTAGCGTCGTGGGATGGACGGGACGGTCCTCATCGGCTTCGCGAAGGTCATCGGCATCTCCCTGGTGCCCGTGGCGCTGTTCGGCGCCGTGATCCACGGCCACGTCGTGGTGGACCGGGGCCGGGCGCTCGCGCGGCGGCTGCACCTCCTCGCCCCGCAGGCGCCGGCCACCCACGGCCCCCCGCTGGAGCGGCTGGCGGCCGACCTGCGCCGGCTGCGACCGCTCGCGTGCAGCCCCCGCCCCGGGGTGCCGATGGCGCGCCACCGCGGCACGGTCGCTGCCTACGACCTGGTCCTGGCCGACACGGCGCGGGCGCTGGCGGTGCCGACGCGGCTGCCCGAGCTGCCCGCGCTGGGCATCGACCGCGAGGCCGAGCGGCTCCGGCTCGAGCACGCCCTGGAGCAGGCCGGCCTGAGCTGGGAGACCGGCGGTCCCTAGCGGTGCGGCCCGGCTCCGCGCTCAGACCCGGCGGTAGGCCAGGTCGGTGATCGGCCGGTCGGCCGCCCGCCCCTTGCGCTCGAACTTCGTCATCGGCCGGTCCGACCAGCGCTCCACGACCCCACCCGCAAGCCCCGGCTCCGCGTCGAGGACGGCCTGCATGCGACCGGCGTACTCCTCCCAGTCGGTGGCCAGCCGCCACACCCCGCCCGGCCGCAGCCGGGTCGCCACGAGGGCGGCGAACTCGGCGGTCACGAGCCGCCGCTTGTGGTGCCGCTTCTTGGGCCACGGGTCGGGGAAGAAGGTCCACAGCTCCTCGACGCCGCCGGGGTCGAAGAGGTGCTCCAGGCACCACACGGCGTCGACGGCGAGCAGGCGCACGTTGTCGGCGCCGGCCTCGGCGACCAGGCCCAGCGTGTGCGCGATGCCGGGGCGCCAGACCTCCAGCGCCGCCACGTCGTACGCCGGGCGGGCCGCGGCCAGCGCGGCGGTGGCCTCCCCCACGCCCGAGCCGATCTCGACGATGATCGGCGCCTCGCGGCCGAAGAGCGCGGGCCAGCTGAAACCGGGCCGGTCCACCGCCTCCTCGGGCACCACCCAGGCCTCGTGGTGGGCGTCCCAGCTCTCCTGCTGCGACGGGGTGAACCGGGCGCTGCGGCGCGAGTAGGTCAGCACCTCCCGCATCCGCTGACCGTCTTCGTTGAACGTCTGGTGCGGGCGGGCGGGGGGAAGTCGCTCGGTCACCCGCAGGAGCCTAGGCGGCGCTCACCTGAGGCCGAGCACCACCACGTGGGTGGTGCCGTCGTCGAGGGCCACCGAGACCGTCTGGAGGTAGCCGGCCGCCACCCCCTTGGTGGACCAGTCGTAGCCCCACGCCCCCGGGGCGACCAGACGGTAGGACGACCCGGTGGACCCACCACCGTTGTTGACCGACTCGTTCACGGCCGCCTTCGTGGCGGCCCCCCGCACCGGCGTCGTCCACGGGGGGACCGACCTCGGGTACACCGGCTGACCGGCCGCGTTCCGCAGCGTGAACCGCACCGGGATCGTGTCGCCCGTCTTGAAGGTGCTCGTGGGCGAGCCGGGGGCGGTCGTCGGGTCGTTGATCGGCTGGGCGAACCCGTCGAACCTGTAGACGACCCGGTAGCTCGTGCTCGTCACCGCGGTGTTGCCCGCGCGGTCCGTGACGGCGGCGCGGACGGTGAAGGTCCCCACGCCGTTGCCCGGCCCGGTGCCGGTGGTGCTCACCGTGCACGCGGCCGCGAGGCCCGACGTGGCGTCGCTGGCCGCGCACGCGGGCGCCGGCCCCGCACCGAGGGTGTACGTGGCCTGCGAGACCCCGGACACCGCGATCGCCGGCTTGGTGGAGTCGATCTCGAGGCCCTCCACGCGGCCGGTCGCGCAGTTGCCCGCGCGGTCGCACACGCTGTCGGAGGTGACGGCGACGTCGTGGCCGTCGCTGCTCGACGTCGTGTCGGCCGGTGGGGCGGTCACACCGCTGCTCGCGGCGGCGCCGTCGTCGGCGACCCAGTGCACGGTGACCGGGCCGGTGTGCCAGCCCGCGGCGTTCGGCTGGGTCGTGGTCGAGCCGGTCACCACCGGTGCCGTCCGGTCGATCTCGATCCCCGTCACCGTGCCCGTCGCGCAGTTCCCCGCGGCGTCGCAGACCGGGGAGGAGGTCGCGGTCAGGTCGTCACCCTCGCCGGTGACGACGGTGTCCGGTGGCGCGCCGACGGTCCCCGGACCGTCGTCGCGGACGGTCCAGTGGATGGTGACGTCGCCCCGGTACCAGCCGTTCGCGTTGGGGTCGGTCGTCGCCGTCCCGGTCACGGTGGGCGGTGTGGTGTCGACCGGCGCGGGGACGGCGGCCGGACCCCCCGGGTCCACGATGACGCCGTTGGCGACGCCGTCCGCGTCGCCGGTGCCTCCGTCGGTCAGCCTGACGTCGAGGTGGTCGGCGGCGATCGTCACGCGGCCGGCCGGCAGGACCGACCAGGCCTGGCTGCTCAGGTCGTACTTGGCGTAGCCGTTCACCCCCGCCATGGAGGCCGGGTAGATCGAGACGGTCTGCGTCGAGCCGCTCGGCACCCCCGTCACGGTGTAGGAGACCAGCCCGGCCGGCAGGGACACCCCGTCTGGGAGCGGCGTGGAGAGCTCGTACGGCGTCAGGGTCGCCACCCCGACCAGGGCGGACCCCGCGGGCCCTGCCACGGTCAGGAACGTGCTGCCGGAGCCGGGCGGCTGGCCGAGAGCGGGCAGCGTCGCGACCTCCGGCTGGGTCGAGTCGGGTGTCCCGTCGAGGTTGCCGTCGCCGTGGTTCGGTCCGAGGTCCTCCACCGCGTCGGGGACACCGTCGGCGTCCGCACTCGTGCCTGGTGGGCCGTCCAGCAACGTCCCGGTGCCCACGACGTAGGTGTACTCGTCGCCCCCGGCCGACGGGGAGAACGAACGGCTCGTCACGTTCACCGGCTGGCCGCCGTCGGTGTACCCGACGGTCTGGACGACCTGGCACGACCACCCCGCTCCGAAGGGGAGGTGTCCGCCCTGGACCCCGATGCCCGTGGTCACCGTCGTGCTGGATCCGGCCTCGACCCGCGTGCACACCATGCTGTCCGCCGTCGTCTCCGACCCGTCGGGCATCTGCGCGTGCAGACGTGCCGGGGCGTAGTCGATCCGCGGGGTCACCGTCGCACCGTCGACGGCGTGGAAGTCGTGGACGAGGTACCGGACCCGGGAGAGGTCGGTGACGCCGAAGAGCGAGAGGTCACCGGTGCCGCTCGGGACGGTGGCCGAGAACGCCCCCGACGTCCCGTTCGTGCTCCCGGCCCACCCGTCCGAGGTCGTCATCGACAGGAACAGGCCGGGCCCGGACTCGTCGGGGAGCGGGAGCTCGCCGGAGATGGTGACCCGGTCGGGCACCGTCACCGTCTGGTCGCCCTCGAAGGCGGGGAAGTCGAGCACGCGCCTGAGGGAGGTGCTGCCGCTCGCGGCGGCGGTCGTGCCCGTCAGCGTGCACCCGGCGGCTGCGGGGTAGGCGGCCAGGGTGAAGTCGGAGGCCGGCGCGGCCGGCGGGACGTAGTCGTAACGCCACGTGGTCCACCGGGTGGTCGCGGTGAGGTCCTTCTGCGGACCCTGGCAGTCGATCGTCAGCGACTGCATGGTCGCAGGCTGACCGCCGCTGTCGACGAAGTGGAGCGTGGTGGTCGACGACGGGCGGGTCGCAGCTGAGACGGTCGTCGGTCCGGTGATCTGCCGCACCACCGTGTTGGCGTAGGAGACTCCGCCCTTGGCGCCGGACTGGGTGCTGTAGGTGACCGCGCCGCTGAAGCGGAACGAGAACTCGTAGGGCCCGGCCGGCAGGTTCATGACCGTTCCGTCGACCGCGTAGTTGTTCGACTGGAACCCGGTCGCCTTGCCGGTGTCGGTGTTCCTCGCGCCGATCGTGTAGCTGCCGATCGGCCCCTGGCCGACGTTCGGTGCGCGGACCACGACCCGGTAGAGCGTCTCCGCCTGCGCCGTGCCGGCCGGGACCAGACCGCCCAGGCACGCGAGCAGCACCACCACCGCTGAGCTGAGCACTCGGATCCGCATGCGCTTCTCCCCGCCTCGTGTGAGCCAGGTCACAGTAGGCCCGATCCGGGACCACGGCTGCGCCGCGCACCTGCCGGTCTAGTCGTCACGTCCTCGCGCCTGAGCCCCGGACCTGCGGTCCTGCCGCGGGGACGCAGAACGGCCCCGGACCGTGAGGTCCGGGGCCGTTCTGGTGGAACGCTAGATCAGGTCGATCACTTGGTGATCTTGGTGACCCGGCCGGCGCCGACGGTGCGGCCACCCTCGCGGATCGCGAAGCGGAGACCCTCCTCCATGGCGATCGGCTGGATCAGCTCGACGATCATGTCGGTGTTGTCGCCCGGCATGACCATCTCGCGACCCTCGGGAAGGGTCACGACGCCGGTCACGTCCGTGGTACGGAAGTAGAACTGCGGGCGGTAGTTGTTGAAGAACGGCGTGTGACGGCCGCCCTCCTCCTTCGACAGGATGTAGACCGACGCCTCGAAGTTCGTGTGCGGGGTCGTGGTGCCGGGCTTGATGACGACCATGCCGCGCTCGACGTCCTCGCGCTTGGTGCCGCGGAGCAGCAGCCCGACGTTCTCGCCGGCCTCGCCGGTGTCGAGCAGCTTGCGGAACATCTCGATGCCGGTGACCGTGGAGGACTGCTTGCCCTCACGGATGCCGATGATGTCGACGGTCTCGTTGACCTTGACGATGCCGCGCTCGATGCGACCGGTGATGACGGTGCCACGACCGGTGATCGTGAAGACGTCCTCGACGGGCATGAGGAAGGGCTTCTCGGTCTCGCGGACGGGCTGCGGGATGTACTCGTCCACCGCGTCCATGAGCTTGAGGATCGACTCGCCCCACTTCTCGTCGCCCTGGAGCGCCGGGAAGGCCGCGACCTGGACGACGGGGATGTCGTCGCCGTCGTACTCGTACTCGGAGAGGAGCTCGCGCACCTCCATCTCGACGAGCTCGATGAGCTCCTCGTCGTCGACCATGTCGCACTTGTTCAGCGCGACCACCAGGGCGGGGACGCCGACCTGGCGGGCGAGCAGCACGTGCTCGCGGGTCTGGGGCATCGGACCGTCGGTGGCGGCCACGACCAGGATCGCGCCGTCCATCTGCGCCGCACCCGTGATCATGTTCTTGATGTAGTCCGCGTGACCGGGGCAGTCGACGTGCGCGTAGTGACGGTTCTCGGTCTGGTACTCGACGTGCGCGATCGAGATGGTGATACCGCGCTGACGCTCCTCGGGGGCCTTGTCGATCTCGTCGAAGGCCGAGGCAGCGTTCAGGTCGGGGTACTTGTCGTGCAGCACCTTGGTGATCGCTGCGGTCAACGTCGTCTTGCCGTGGTCGATGTGACCGATGGTTCCGATGTTGACGTGCGGCTTGGTCCGCTCGAACTTCGCCTTAGCCACGGGGGCTCCTCCTGTTGTTGGTACTTGACTCGTGTGTGAACTGGTGTGTGGTGCCGAGGGTCGTGCGGACGCTACTCGCCGCGGACCTTCTTGACGATCTCGTCGGCGACGTTCTGGGGAACCTCGGCGTACGAGTCGAACTCCATGGAGTAGGACGCCTGACCAGAGGTCTTCGACCGCAGGTCACCAACGTACCCGAACATCTCGGACAGCGGCACGAGGGCGTCGACCACGCGGTCGCCCGAGCGCTCCGACATCGCGCGCACCTGGCCGCGACGGGAGTTGATGTCACCGATGACGTCACCCATGAAGGACTCGGGGGTGACGACCTCGACGGCGAACATCGGCTCGAGGAGGACGGGCTTGGCCATCCGGGCGGCCTCCTTGAAGGCCTGGTTGCCCGCGATCTTGAAGGCCAGCTCGGAGGAGTCGACGTCGTGGTAGGCGCCGTCCTCGAGCGTGAACTTCACGTCGACCATGGGGTAGCCGGCGAGCACGCCGAACTCCATGGCGTCCTGACCGCCCTGGTCCACCGAGGGGATGTACTCCTTGGGGACGCGACCGCCGCTGACGTTGTTGACGAACTCGTAGCCCGCGCCGTGACCGGTCTCGGGGTCGATGTTCGGCTCGAGGCTGATCTGCACCTTCGCGAACTGGCCCGACCCACCGGTCTGCTTCTTGTGGGTGTAGCCGTGCTTCTCGACCTTCTTGCGGATGGTCTCGCGGTAGGCGACCTGCGGCTTGCCGACGGTGGCCTCGACGCGGAACTCGCGCTTCATCCGGTCGACCAAGATCTCCAGGTGGAGCTCGCCCATGCCGGCGATGATGGTCTGGCCGGTCTCCTCGTCCGCCTTGACGGTGAACGTGGGGTCCTCGTCGGACAGGCGCTGGATCGCGGTGCCGAGCTTCTCCTGGTCGCCCTTGGTTTTGGGCTCGATGGCCACCTCGATCACGGGGGCGGGGAAGGTCATCGACTCGAGGATCACCGGGTTCTGCGGGTCGCACAGGGTGTGACC
The DNA here is from genome assembly GCF_054778395.1 of Nocardioides korecus. NCBI lineage: Bacteria > Bacillati > Actinomycetota > Actinomycetes > Propionibacteriales > Nocardioidaceae > Nocardioides > Nocardioides korecus. The sequence continues at coordinate 233,855 of NZ_BAAGZO010000004.1, forward strand.
GGTCTTGGTGTCCTTCAGGCCCATGACGGCCACGATCTGGCCGGCGCCGACCGAGGCGATCTCCTCACGCTTGTTGGCGTGCATCTGGTAGACCTTGCCGATCCGCTCCTTGCGCCCGTTCACGGAGTTCAACACCGTGGTGCCGGCGGTGAGCTTGCCGGAGTAGACGCGGACGTAGATCAGCTTGCCCAGGTGCGGGTCGGTGGCGATCTTGTAGGCCAGGCCGGAGAACGGCTCGTCGTCGGACGGCTGCCGGACGATGACCTCCTCCTCGTCCTTGACCGAGTGACCCTGGATGCCGTCGATGTCGAGCGGCGAGGGCAGGAACTTGACGACCGCGTCGAGCAGGGGCTGGACGCCCTTGTTCTTGAACGCGGTGCCGCACAGGACCGGGTTGATCTTGTCGGCGAGCGTGGCGCGACGGATCGCGGCCTCGATCTCCTCGACGGTGAACTCACCCTCCTCGAGGAACTTCTCCATGATCGCGTCGTCCGCGTCGGAGAGGGTCTCGAGCAGCTTCTCGCGGTACTCCGCGGCCTGGTCGGCCAGCTCGGCCGGGATCTCCTCGACCTCGTAGTCCTCGCCCATCGTGGTCTCGCCGCGCCAGGTGAGGGCACGCATGCCGACCAGGTCGACGACACCGATGAAGTCGCCCTCGGCGCCGATCGGCAGCTGGAGGACGAGCGGGGTGGAGTTCAGGCGCTCGACCATCATGTCGACGCAGCGCCAGAAGTCGGCACCGGTGCGGTCCAGCTTGTTGACGAAGCACATGCGGGGCACCGAGTACTTGTTGGCCTGGCGCCACACCGTCATGGTCTGCGGCTCCACGCCGGCGACACCGTCGAACACCGCGACGGCGCCGTCGAGGACGCGCAGCGAGCGCTCGACCTCGGCGGTGAAGTCCACGTGCCCGGGGGTGTCGATGATGTTGATCTGGTGCTGCTTCCACCAGCAGGTCGTCGCGGCGGACGTGATGGTGATGCCGCGCTCCTGCTCCTGCTCCATCCAGTCCATGGTGGCAGCGCCCTCGTGGACCTCACCGATCTTGTACGTGATGCCCGTGTAGAACAGGATCCGCTCGGTGGTGGTGGTCTTGCCGGCGTCGATGTGCGCCATGATGCCGATGTTGCGGACCTTGTTGAGGTCAGTGGTGATGTCGACGGCCACGGTAGGTCTTCGATCCCCTCGGGTTAGTGGTGGTGGTGGGTGGTACGGCGCCCCGCACGCGGCGGAGCGCCGTACGGAGTCACCAGCGGTAGTGCGCGAAGGCCTTGTTGGACTCGGCCATCTTGTGGGTGTCCTCGCGCTTCTTCACAGCGGCGCCCAGGCCGTTGCTCGCGTCGAGGATCTCGTTCATCAGTCGCTCGGACATGGTCTTCTCGCGGCGGGCCGCGGAGTAGCCGACGAGCCAGCGCAGGGCCAGCGTCGTGCTCCGGTTGGGCTTGACCTCGATCGGGACCTGGTAGGTCGCACCGCCGACGCGGCGGGACTTGACCTCGATGGCCGGCTTCACGTTGTCCAGCGCACGCTTGAGCGTGATCACCGGGTCGGTGCCGGTCTTCTCGCGGGTGCCCTCGAGGGCGCCGTAGACGATGCGCTGGGCGACCTGCTTCTTGCCGTCCATGAGCACCTTGGAGACGAGCTGCGAGACCAGCTGGGACCCGTAGACGGGGTCCATGTCGATCGGCCGCTTCGGGGCGGGACCCTTGCGGGGCATTAGCTCTTCTCCTTCTTCGCGCCGTAGCGGCTGCGGGCCTGCTTGCGGTTCTTGACACCCTGGGTGTCGAGCGAGCCGCGGATGATCTTGTAGCGGACACCGGGGAGGTCCTTCACCCGGCCGCCGCGGACGAGCACGATGGAGTGCTCCTGGAGGTTGTGACCGACACCCGGGATGTAGGCGGTGACCTCGATGCCGCTCGACAGGCGCACGCGGGCGACCTTGCGGAGGGCAGAGTTCGGCTTCTTCGGGGTGGTGGTGTAGACGCGGGTGCAGACACCGCGGCGCTGGGGCGAACCCTTCAGGGCAGGCGTCTTGTTCTTCGACACCTTGTCCTGTCGGCCCTTGCGGACCAGCTGGTTGATCGTGGGCACCTGGTTGGTTCCCTTTCTTGTCGACTCTCAGTGCGCGGCGCTCTGCCGGGCACGGTGACGTGCGTTCGAGCGTGGTGCGTGGTGTGCGCTGCCCGACGGGCGCGCAGACAGGCCTGGATCACCCAGACACAAGGAACGAGATTACCGGCTGCTCCGGCAGGGGTCAAAACGAGCCACCACCACCCCGCGCGCCCGCTTGCACGCGGCCGCTCGGGAGGTGCGAGCATTCGCCCCATGCCCGTCCTGCCTGCCCTGACCTGGAAGCTCCACGGCGACGGGAGGACCGTCGCCGAGGGCGAGATCGTGCGCCCCGACGAGCGCCTGGCCTGGCCCGCCACCATCGGCCTCGGCCTCCAGCACGTCGTCGCGATGTTCGGCGCCACCTTCCTGGTGCCGCTGATCACCGGTTTCCCGCCCACCACCACGCTGTTCTTCTCCGGTGTCGGGACGCTGCTGTTCCTGGTCGTCACCCAGAACCGCCTGCCCAGCTACCTCGGGTCGTCCTTCGCGTTCCTGGCCCCGATCGCCGCGGCCAAGGCGTCGGCGGGCCCCGGCGGCGCGCTGTTCGGCATCGTGGTCGTGGGCGTCCTGCTCGCCCTGGTCGGCGCCCTGGTCCTCGTGACCGGCACGGGGTGGATCGACGTGCTGATGCCGCCGGTCGTGGCCGGCGCGATCGTCGCGCTGATCGGCCTCAACCTCGCCCCGGCCGCCAAGGCGAACTTCACCAAGGCCCCCTGGGTCGCGTTGATCACCCTCGCCGCGGTGCTGCTGTGGACGGTGGCCTTCCACGGCCTGCTCGCCCGGCTCTCGATCTTCTTCGGCGTGGCCGTCGGGTACGTCGCCGCCGTCGTCGCCGGCCAGGTCGACTTCTCCGGCGTCGGCATGGCCGCCTGGATCGGCCTCCCGGACTTCTCCTCTCCCACCGTGTCCTGGTCGGTGCTGCCCGCGTTCATCCCGGTGGTGCTGGTCCTGGTGGCCGAGAACGTCGGCCACGTGCGCAGCGTCGCCCAGCTGACCGACCCCGGTCTGAACCGGTCGACCGGCCGGGCGCTGCTCGCCGACGGCCTGGCCACGACCGTCGCGGGGCTCGGCGGCGGGTCGGGCACCACGACGTACGGCGAGAACATCGGGGTGATGGCCGCGACCAAGGTCTACTCGACCGCCGCCTACTGGGTCGCCGGCACCTTCGCGATCGTCCTCGGCTTCCTGCCCAAGGTCGGCGCCCTGGTCAACACCATCCCCCCGGGCGTCCTGGGCGGGGTCACGACCGCGCTCTACGGCCTGATCGGCGTCATCGGCGTCAAGATCTGGATCGACAACCGCGTGGACTTCTCCCGCCCGGTCAACCAGTTCACCGCCGCGACGGCGCTGGTCGTCGGCATCGCGGACTACACGATCTCTGCCGGCAGCCTGACCTTCAACGGCATCGCCCTGGGCACCGTCGCCGCCATCGTGGTCTTCCACGTCATGTCCGCCGTGGAGCGGGCCCGGGGCAGCAGGCCCTGACCTGGGCCCCGGAGACCCGGGCCACCGGACCCGCACCTCGCCGGACCCACACCTCGCCGGACCCACACCTCGCCGGACCCACACATTTGTGTAGCGGATGCAGCAGGAAGCGCCTCCGGATGCTGCAGTTGCTACACAAATGTGCGGCCACTGCACTGCCGCGGGTGACTCCCCACCCGCCGCTCGGGGCCGCCCGAGGGGGCGTCAGCCCGCAGCGGCGGCCTGGGCCTCGGCCTGCTCGGGGGTGAACCCGAAGGTCTCGACCACGGCGAGGGAGCCCGCGTGCCAGCGGGAGATCACGTGCTGCTCGTGCGGGACCGTGTCGGCCGGGAGGTCGCTCAGGGGCCACCAGCGCAGGGCCGCGGCCTTGTCGGGCTCCTGCAGGACCGGCTCGCCGACCCAGGTGCGGCAGGCGAAGAACCAGTCGACGCGCTCGTCGATGTCCCGACCGTTGGCGCCGGTGCGGTGCAGCGAGGTGAGCGGCTGCAGGTCGGACTCCGCGATCGCCACGCCGAGCTCCTCGCGGGCCTCGCGGACGGCGGCGGCCAGCACAGACTCCCCCGCCTCGACGTGGCCCGCGGCGGCGCAGGCCCACCGGTCGTCCATGTAGCCGGTGCCGCTGCGTCGCTGGAGCAGCACCTGGTCGTCGCGCACCAGCACGACGTACGCCGCGGGCACCACCTGGAACCGGTCGGTCACCGCGCGGACCGGGCCCCGCGCAGGAGCAGCTCGGCGAGGTGGAGCGCGGGTGTGCCGGCGAGGTCGTCGAGCTGGGTCCGGCAGGAGAACCCGTCGGCGAGCACGACGGCGTCGGGTCCGGCCGCACGGACGGCCGGCAGCAGGTCGTGCTCGGCCACGGCGACCGACACCTCGTAGTGCCCCTGCTCGACCCCGAAGTTGCCGGCCAGGCCGCAGCAGCCGCCGACGCGCTTCACGCTGGCCCCGGTCGAGGCCAGCAACGCGGCGTCGGTCTCCCACCCGATGACGGCGTGGTGGTGGCAGTGCGGCTGGGCCACGACCTCGACGCCGCTGAGGTCCGGTGGCGACCACAGGCCAGCGGCGGCCCGCTCGGCGAGCAGCTCGGCCAGCGACCGCACGCCTGCGGCCACCTCGGCCGCGCGCGGGTCGTCGACGAGCTGGACGGCGTCCTCGCGGATCGAGGCCAGGCAGCTGGGCTCGAGCGCGATCACGGGCGTGCCGCTGGCGACGTAGCCGTGCAGGGTCTCCACCGCCTTGCCCACGATCCTGCGGGCGGCGGTGAGCTGACCGGTGGTGATCCAGGTCAGTCCGCAGCACGCGGGGTCGGGGATCACGGCGGCGCGCAGACCCATGGTCTCGAACAGCTCGATCGCCGCCCGTCCGGTCGGGGCCGAGAAGCGGTCGGTGAAGGAGTCCGCCCAGATCCAGACGTCCACGTCGGTCGGGACCTCGGCGCCGCGCTGGCGCAGGGGCTGCTCGGAGAACGCGGGCAGGCTCCGACGCTGGTCGACGCCGGCCGCCGCCTTCGCAAGGCGGGCCGCCGTGCGGCTGCGCAGCACGGTGTTGGCCAGGCGGGGCGGGGTCATCCGCGCCCAGCGCGGCAGCTGGCCCAGGGCGAGGTGGGAGCGGGGACGACGCAGGAAGCCGCGCGCCCCGGCGTACTTCTGCGACAGGGCCTCGGACTTGTAGGTCGCCATGTCGATGCCGGTCGGGCAGTCGCTCGCGCAGCCCTTGCACGACAGGCACAGGTCGAGGGCGTCGGCCACGGCCGGGTCGCCGAAGCCGAGCACGCCGTTGGAGACGTCCTGGAGCACGTGGGCGCGGCCCCGGGTGGAGTCCTTCTCCTCCCGCGTGGCCAGGTACGACGGGCACATCACGCCCCCGCCGGCGGTGTTGTCGGCGACGCACTTGCCGACCCCGGTGCAGCGGTGCACCGCCCCGGAGAACGAGCCGGCGTCGTGGACCAGCTTCAGCGTCGTGCGGATCGGACGCTGCGCCGCGGCCAGACGGAGGTCGGAGTCGAACGGCGCGGGGTCGACCAGCACGCCGGGGTTGAGCAGGTCGGCGGGGTCCAGGATCCGCTTGGCCTGCTGCATCAGTGCGATCGCGGCCGGGGAGTACATCCGGTCCAGCAGCTCCGAGCGGGCGCGACCGTCGCCGTGCTCCCCCGACATCGACCCGCCGTACGACGCGACCAGGTCGGCGGCCTCCTCCACGAAGCTGCGGTAGGTGGCGCGGCCGGGGGCGCTGGCGAGCTCGAAGTCGATCCGCACGTGGACGCAGCCGTCGCCGAAGTGGCCGTAGGGCACCCCGTCGAGCCGGTGGCTCTTGAGCAGGTCGTCGAAGTCGCGCAGGTAGGCGCCGAGCTTCTCCGGCGGCACCGCGGTGTCCTCCCAGCCCGCCTGGGCGGGCCGGCTGAGCGACCGGGCGGCGAGCCCGGCGCCGTCCTCGCGGATCTTCCACAGCGCCAGCTGCTCGGCCGGGTCGGCCACCACGCGGTGCGGGACGCCGGCGTCGTCGGCGACCGCCTGCGCCGCGGCCGTCACCTCGGCCCGGGTGTCGCCGGTGACCTCGGCGAAGAGCCACCCGGCACCGACGGGCAGCTCGGGGTGGGAGCGCACCAGGCCGGCGATCCGCTGGTCGAGGCCCTCCAGGGCGACCAGGGGGTGCGTCAGCAGGGCGGGTACGGCGTCCGCCGCGTGGGCCATCGAGTCGTAACCGAGCACCGCCAGCGCTCGGGCCGGGGCGTCCTCGACCAGCCGGATCGTGGCGCCGAGCACGAGTCCGAGGGTGCCCTCGGTGCCGACCAGGAACCGGTCGAAGCGACGTCCGCGCTCGGGCAGCAGCTGCTCGAAGGAGTAGCCCGACACCTGGCGCCCGAAGCGCCCGAACTCCGTGCGGACGGTCCCGAGGTGCTCGTCCACCAGCGCGTCGAGCCCCGCGTGGCGACCGTCCTCGACCAGGGTCCCGTCGGCCAGCAGGATCGTCAGCGCCTCGACGTTGTCGACCGTGCGGCCGTAGCCCAGCGCGCGCGACCCGCAGGCGTTGTTGCCGATCATCCCGCCGATGGTGCAGCGGGTGTGGGTCGAGGGGTCCGGACCGAACCGCAGGCCGTGCGGCACCGCGAGCTTCTGCACGCTCGCGTGCACCGCTCCGGGCTCGACCCGCGCCGTGCGGGCCTCGACGTCGACGTCGAGCACCCGGTTGAGGTGGCGGGTGGTGTCCACGACGATGCCCGGCCCGATCGCGTTGCCCGCGATCGAGGTGCCGGCGCCGCGCATGGTCAGCGGCACCCCGGTCTCCCGGGCGACCGCCAGGACGGCGGCGATCTCGTCGGTGTGCCGGGGCCGTACGACGACCTGCGGGGCGACGCGGTAGATCCCGGCGTCGCTGGCGTAGAGCGTCCGCGCCAGCTGGGAGTCGTCGACGTCGGCGATCCCCTGGCCACGCAGCGCCTCGACGAGCGGGCGTACGACGTCGGTGGTCATGTCTCCTCCGGAGGGACGCTGGTCGAGCACGAGCGGGCGGCGGTCAGGCCTCCGCCATCGTCCCACCCGCTCCCAGGCCCACCGGAACCGCGTGGGCCGTCAGCGCCGACCCACCACTCCGCCTGGCCTCACCAGAGCTCGAGCGAGCTGCTCAGGATCCGGGCGAGGTCGTCCTCGGAGGCCTCGCGGGGGGCCGTGGCGAGCAGGCGCTGCTGCTTCAGGGTGCCCTCGACGAGGTCGGAGACGTCGCCCTCGTCGTAGCCCACCGCGCCGAGGCCGTTGGGGATGGTGATGTCGCGCATCAGATCGGCCAGCACCGAGGGCAGCGCGTCGGGCCCCTTCTCGTAGCCGTGACCGGGCGCGAGCAGCTCGGCGGCCTTGAGGTGGCGCTCGGGCGAGGCCTCGAAGGTCCACCGGAACGCCTCGGGCGCGGTGAGCGAGACGGCCATGCCGTGGGGCACCATCGCCTCGTCCTGCGGGTAGCCCTCGGGCCGGAAGTCCTTGACCCGGCCCGCGATCGGGTAGGCGTTGGCGTGCGGGATGTGGACGCCGGCGTTGCCGAAGCCGATCCCTGCGAAGGTCGCGGCCATCGCCATCTGGTGGCGCGCGTCGTCGTCCTCGCCGTGCAGGACGGCCTGGCGGAAGGAGTCCGACAGCAGCGACATGGCCTTCTCCGACCACATGTCCGACATCGGGTTGGAGCCGCAGTAGGGCACCCGCTCCGAGGCCTTCTTGCGGTCGAAGGACCGGTAGTCGCGGGCGGTGTAGCTCTCCAGGGCGTGGCACAGGATGTCCATGCCGGCGGCCGAGGTGACTCCGGCGGGCTGGGTGCGGGTCAGGGCCGGGTCGACCACGGCCAGCGTCGGGCGCAGGCGCGGGTGGCTGATGCCGGTCTTGACGTGCTGGGCCAGGACGTCGAGCACGCAGATCGTGGTCGACTCGGCGCCGGTGCCGGTCGTGGTGGGGACCGCGACGAGCGGCTTGAGGGCGTTCTTGGGCGCGCGGGCCCGGCCGACGGGGGCGTTGATGTAGTCCATCAGCTCGCCCTCGTTGCTGGTGAGCAGGTTGACGGCCTTGGCGGTGTCGATCGAGGACCCGCCCCCGACGGCGACGAAGGCGTCCCACGGGCCGGTGTCGCGGGCGTGGGCGATGGCCTGCTCCAGGCTCGCGTCGGTCGGCTCGACGTGGACGCCGTCGAAGACATGGGCCTCGATGCCGAACTCCGCCATCTGGTCGGCGACCCGCTGCGGGTGACCGGTCGCGGCGACGCCGGCGTCGGTGACGACCAGGACCCGCTTCACGTCGTACTGGCTGAGGTCGTAGCCGATCTCGTCGCTGGCCCCCTCGCCGAACTTCAGACCGGGGGCACCGTAAGTGAAGACCTGTTCGCTCATGTGACCAACCTAACGGGCGCCGCCGACACCATCCATGGCGAGTGCGGCTCGCACCACGGCCGAGACCGGCACGGCCCCGGACCCCGCGTCGGCCGCCGGCACCCAGGCGGCCTCGTCGGTCGTGCCCGAGGCGTCGACCACCCGCGGCTCCCCGCCCTCGACGGTCGCGGAGAACACCAGGGCGATCCCGTGGAAGTCCTCCTCGCGGCCGTTCGGGGCGGTGCCGGTGAAGTGCTCGTCGTGGACCCCGAGGAGCTCCCCGACGCGGGCCACCAGGCCGGTCTCCTCGGCCACCTCGCGCGTCGCCGCGGCGGCGGGTGGCTCGCCGTGCTCGACCCCACCGCCGGGCAGCGTCCAGGTCCCGGGGCGGGGACCCCGGGCGGAGTGGCGGGTCAGCAGGAGCTCCTCGCGGCCCTCGACCACCCGCCGCACCAGGGCGTACGCCGCGACCCGCTGCCGCTGCGCCGTCTCGTGGTGGGCCAGCGCCAGCCCCACCATCGGGACGGTCCGGACCGCGCCGGAGAGCACGTCGGCCACCGGCAGCCAGCGCGCGTCCACCGTCGAGCCGTCCACCTCGACGACCCGCGGCTCCGGGGCGTCGGCGGGCACCCACCCGTCGTACACCAGGCGCACGGAGTGCATGTCGGTGTCGGAGATGGTGGCGTGCTTGCGGGCGGAGTCGATCAGCAACGGCCGCCCGACGGTGACGTCGAGCCCGGTCTCCTCGTGGACCTCGCGCACGACCGCGTCGGCCGGGTGCTCGCCGAAGTCGATGCCACCCCCGGGCAGGGTCCAGGCCTCCACCTGGGAGAGGTACGGCGCGAGCCGCGACAGCAGGATGTGGTCGCCGCGCACCACCACGGCGTACGCCGCGACGCGCTGGCGCCGGGGCAGCTCGGCGGGCACGTCGGGGGTCGCGTCGGGGGTGGCGTCGGTCGACTGGTGAGGGGTCCCGGACATGAGTTCAAGTCTAGGGACGGAGCCGTCGCCGGTAGGTTGTCCACCGTGCGAGACGCCACCGCCTCCTCGTCCAGCGCCCCCACGAGCCCGCGGGCACCGCAGCCCGCGGCACCGGCCGCGACCCGGACCCGCGACCCCTGGTTCGACAACGCCAAGATGACCCTGGTGGTGCTGGTCGTCGTCGGCCACTCCTGGACGCTCGTGCCCTCCAGCGACGGGTTGCAGAGCTGGCTCTACGACTTCCTGTACTCCTGGCACATCCCGGCGTTCGTGATCGTCACCGGCTACCTCTCGAAGTCCTTCACGTGGACGCGGCCGCGGTTGGTGTCGCTGCTGACGACCGTCGCCCTGCCCTACGTCCTGTTCGAGGGCCTCTACGCGCTGTTCCGCCACGAGGTGGGCGGGGTGGAGTTCGCCCGGCTGTGGGCCAACCCGCACTGGCCGATGTGGTACCTCTCGGCCCTGTTCTTCTGGCGCCTGATGGTCCCGGTGCTGAACCGCGTCCCGGCCAAGGTGGTCGCGGCCGTGGCGATCAGCCTGGTGGCCGGCCTCTACGCCACCGACCTGTTCGACAACGCCCGCATCTTCGGGCTGCTACCGTTCTTCGTCCTCGGCCTGAAGATGCACGAGGGCCACTGGACGCTGCTGCGGTCGCGCCGGGCGCGGTGGTGGGGCGCGGGCGCGCTGCTGGTCCTGCTCGTCCTGGCCAGGTTCTCCGGCTCGTGGTTCGAGACCGAGTGGTTCTACTACCGCACGCGCTACGACGCGCTGGACCCCGACAACCTGCGGGCCCTGGTGATCCGGATGTCGCTGCTGCTCAGCGGGCTGGTCGGCGCGTTCGCGTTCTTCACGATCGTGCCGCGCGGGCGGTCCTGGTACGCCGCGCTGGGCTCGGCCACCCTCGTGGTCTACCTCTTCCACGGCTTCTTCGTCCTCGGCGCCGAGTTCGCCGGCTACCCCGGGTGGGCCGAGGACCACATGCCCTGGGCGCTGCTCCTGGTCACCGCGTGCGCCGTCCCCGTGGCCCTGCTGCTGGCCTGGCAGCCGGTCTCGAGCCGGCTCACCTGGGTGGTGGACCCGGTCGGTTCGGTACGTCGCCACCGGGCTGCCCGGGCCTGAGGTCCCCAGGGTCCCCCGGCTGCGGACGCGCCGGGTCGTAGGCGTCCTGGTCGGGCCCCCACGTGGGCAGCACGGCGTTGAACGGGATCTCGTCGAGGTGCACCGCCCGGTGCCGTCCGGGGGCGTGCCCGCCGAGGTGCGCCGGGTGCCAGGTGGCGACCTCGCCGGGGCGCGGCCGGTGGTGGGGCAGGCGCTGCAGCTGCTCCAGCAGCGCCGTCATCGCGTGGCCCAGGTCGCGAGTGCGCTCCACGACGTCGTCGTGCGGGCCGACGGCGATCGGGGTGCCGAACGCGAGGTCGGCGCGACGCCCGCGCGTCCAGTCCGCGGGCGGCTTGGGGTCGCCGACCGAGAGGAACCGCTGCGTGCCCCAGATCGCGACCGGCACGACCGGCAGCCCGGTCTCCCGGGCCAGGGCCACCAGCCCGGGCATGAGGGGACGCACGGTGTAGGAGTGGGAGATCCCCGCCTCGGGGAAGCCGCAGACCACCTCCCCCTCCGCCAGCAGCCGCCGCGCGCGGAGGTAGGCGTGCACCGGCACGTCACGGTCCACCGGCACGTGCTGCATCGCGTCCATCAGCCGGGGCAGCACGGGCACGTCCCAGATGTCGCCGCGCACCAGGAACCGCACCAGCCGGCCCCGCTCGACCGCCGCCTTCTCCACGAACACGAAGTCGGGGAAGGACGCGTGGTTGGCGGCCAGGATCGCCGGCCCCGACAGCGGCACCCGGTCGACCCCGGTCCACCGCACGTCGACCCGCAGGGCCCGCAGCAGGGTGCGCCCCACCCCGTTGGCGAGGCGGTAGGTCCGGTCCACGGGCGTCAACCTAGTGCCGAGGAGGCCCGTCCGGTCGCCGAGGAGGCCCGTCTGGTCGCTGAGGGGGCCCATCTGGCGGCCGCGGAGGCCCATCTGGTCGCCGAGGAGGCCCATCTGGCGGCCGAGGAGGCGCGTCTGGCGGCCGAGGAGGCCCGTCTGGTCGCCGAGGGGGCGCGTCCGGCGCCCCACCGGCTCAGCTGAACGGCGGTCGGGCGTCCAGGGCGACCGAGCGGCGCCCCGCCCAGCGCCAGACCCGCGCGGCCCGGTCGCTGTCCTCCTCGGTGACCAGGTTGCCCATCCAGCGCAGCGCCAGCGTCATCAGCCAGTCCGACCGCATCCCGGCCGGGCCCAGCGCCGGCAGCAGCCGCGGCACGGTCACCAGCCCGGCCAGCCGGCGCGCGATCGAGAACGGCTCGCCGTAGTGCGCGCGCAGCAGCGCCGGCCAGGCGGTCTCGAGGTCGGCGCCCTCGAGCAGCAGGTCGACCACCAGCCGACCCCCCTCGAGGCCGTAGTCGATGCCCTCGCCGTTGAGCGGGTTGACGCACCCCGCGGCGTCCCCGACCAGCGCCCAGTTGGGGCCGGCCACGTGCGACACCGCTCCGCCCATGGGCAGCAGCGCCGACGTGGGCGCCCGCAGGTCGCCGTCGAGGTCGAACTCCTCGCGACGCTGGTCGGCGTAGAACTGCATCAGCGGTCGCAGCGCGATGTTCGCGGGCCGCTTCTCGGTGGCCAGCGTGCCGACGCCGACGTTCACCTGACCGTCGCCCAGCGGGAAGATCCAGCCGTAGCCCGACAGGATCTCGCCCTCCTCACCACGCAGCTCGAGGTGGCTGGAGATCCACGGGTCGTCGCTGCGCCCGGAGTCGACGTACGAGCGCGCCGCCACGCCGTAGACGGTGTCGCGGTGCCACTCGCGCCCCAGCACCTTGCCCAGTGGCGAGCGGACGCCGTCGGCGACGACCAGGCGGTCGCAGGCGATCTCCAGGGTCTCCGCGCCGCGGCGGAACACCACGGCCGTCACGCGACCGCCCTCGCGGCGCACGTCGACCGCCTTGAGACCGTCGATCCCGTGGGCGCCGGCCTTGATCGCGGTGGTGCGCAGGTGGTCGTCGAGCTCGGTGCGCGCCACGGCCGAGCCGTACGCCGGCAGCGTGCCCTCCGGCCAGGGCAGCAGCAGCGTCTGGCCGAACCCGTGGGCGCGCAGCCCGAGGTTGACGGTGTGCGAGCGCACCCACTCCCCCAGGCCGAGCCGCTCCAGCTCGCCGATCGCGCGCGGGGTCAGGCCGTCGCCGCAGGTCTTGTCGCGCGGGAACGTGGCCATGTCGACGAGCACGACGTCGAGGCCGGCCCGGGCGGCCCAGGCCGCGGCCGCCGACCCGGCGGGCCCCGCACCCACCACCAGGACGTCGGTGCGCTCCGGGACAGGTGTCGTGGTCACGGGCACAGTCTGGCAAGCCCCTGGTCGGGACCCGCGGACGGGGACTCGATCAGCGTGCGAGCCGGCGCAGCCTCCAGGCGCCGTACGCCGCGGTGCCCACGCCGAGAGCCACCAGGAACCACCCGATCGGCCGATCCGCTGCTCGGCCGACGACGAGCACGGCGGCACCCGAGCCCACCACGACCAGCACGATCAGCGCGAGCACGCCCGCCGCCTTGCGACGCAGCACCGCGGGCGGCTGGGCCAACGCGCGCTCACGGACCCGCCGCCTGCGCTCCCGCTCGGCCCGGGGGTCACGGACGGTCCTGATGGCGGCTCGCAGCCCGACCACCGCCATGGCCAGGAGGCCGAGTCGGAAGGCCTCGGCGAGCACCACCGCGCCGCCGTGGTGGCCCCGGGCCAGGTAGACCGCCCCCGACACGGCCAGGACGCCCAGCCACAGGAACCCCACGACCGCCAGCGCGAGGTAGGCACGCGGGTACCGCAGCGGCCACCGGGTCCCCCACGGTTCCCGGGCCGGATCGACACTCACCCCCGCAACCTAGCCGGGGCTGCGCGCCGTGACCGTCCGGTCAGAGGAATCCCAGGTGGCGGAACGCCCGGTCGTAGATCTCGTGGACGACGGCCTCCTTGCGGGCGTTGTAGTCCATCGAGTGGCCCCCGACCGCCGTGGTGTCGGTCGAGGCCGCGCGCTTGGCCGCCTCGTAGAGCGCCCGCTCCTCGGGCACCTCGCGCAGACGGTCGCGGAAGATCCGGTGCCGCACCGGCTCGACCGCCTCGGGCCCGAACACGTGCACGTGGCAGGCCGGGTCCTCGGACCGCAGGCAGCGGTGCTCCTGCCACCAGGGCTCGCGCACGGTCAGCACGAAGCCGGCTCGCTCCAGGTCGGGCAGCCACGCCTCCTCGTCCGCGGGGTCGGCGACGATCAGGTCGAGGTCGATCACCGGCTTGGCCGCGAGGCCGGGCACGGAGGTGGACCCCACGTGCTCGACGCGCAGCGCCCGCTCGCCCAGGGCCCGCACGATCCGACGGCGCAGCCTCAGGAAGTGGTCGGGCCAGGCGGGGTCGGCGGGGACCACCTCGACGTCGGCGCGCGGCCCCGCCCCGTCGACGTACGGGCTGAGGCCCGGCGGGGGCGTGTCGGCGTGGTGGCGGGTGATCTCCTCGGGGGTCGGCACGCCCCTCACCCTAGGCAGGCACCGGTCGCCGATCGGCGCCCCCGGACGCACGACGGCCCCCGGTACGAGGTGCCGGGGGCCGTCGAGGTGGAGCGGTGGATCAGTTCTGGTAGGACCCGAAGTCGAAGTCGTCCAGAGCCACGGTCTGCGTCGCACCGGAGCCGAAGTAGTCGTCTCCGTAGTTGTCGTAGCCCGTGACGGCGTACGCCGCAGCGCGCGCCTCCTCGGTCGGCTCCACCCGGATGTTGCGGTACCGCTCGAGGCCGGTGCCCGCCGGGATCAGCTTGCCGATGATCACGTTCTCCTTCAGACCCAGCAGCGAGTCCGACTTGCCGTTGATGGCAGCGTCGGTGAGCACCCGGGTGGTCTCCTGGAAGGAGGCCGCCGAGAGCCACGACTCGGTCGCGAGCGACGCCTTGGTGATGCCCATCAGCACCGGACGACCCGAGGCGGGCTGGATGCCCTCGGAGACCGCGCGGCGGTTCTCCTCCTCGTAGCGCACCCGGTCGACGAGGTCGGACGGGAGCAGCTTGGTGTCACCGGACTCGATCACCGTCACGCGACGCAGCATCTGCCGCACGATGATCTCGATGTGCTTGTCGTGGATGGCCACGCCCTGGCTGCGGTAGACCCGCTGGACCTCGGCCACCAGGTGCTCCTGGGCCTTGCGGACACCCAGGATGCGCAGGACCTCCTGCGGGTCCGGCGTGCCCTGCGTGATCTGCTCACCGACCTCGATGTGGTCACCGTCGGCCACCAGCAGGCGCGAGCGCTTGCTGACGGGGTACTCGACGACCTCGGAACCGTCGTCGGGGGTGATCAGCACCTTGCGCGACTTGTCGGTGTCCTCGATCTCGACGCGACCGGCCGACTCCGAGATCGGAGCCTTGCCCTTGGGCTGGCGGGCCTCGAAGAGCTCGACCACGCGGGGCAGACCCTGCGTGATGTCGTCCGCGGAGGCCACACCACCGGTGTGGAAGGTGCGCATCGTCAGCTGCGTGCCGGGCTCACCGATGGACTGCGCGGCGATGATGCCGACCGCCTCACCGATGTCGACCAGCTTGCCGGTGGCCAGCGAGCGGCCGTAGCACTTGGCGCAGGTGCCGGTGCGGGCGTCGCAGGTCAGGACCGAACGGACCTTGACGTTCACGACGCCGGCGGCGACGAGCTCCTCGATCTTGACGTCGCCCAGGTCCTCACCGGCACCGGCGAGCACCTCCCCGGTCTCGGGGTGGACGATGTCGACCGCCGCGGCCCGGGCGTACGCCGAGGTCTCGGCGTTGTCGTCCTTGACCACGGTGCCGTCGTCGAGCTTGACGCCGATCACCTTGGGCATGCCGCGCTCGGTGCCGCAGTCGTCCTCGCGGATGATCACGTCCTGCGACACGTCGACCAGACGACGCGTGAGGTAGCCCGAGTCGGCGGTGCGCAGCGCGGTGTCGGCCAGACCCTTGCGAGCACCGTGGGTGGAGATGAAGTACTCCAGGACCGTCAGGCCCTCACGGAAGTTCGCCTTGATCGGGCGCGGGATGATCTCGCCCTTGGGGTTGGCCACCAGACCGCGCATGGCCGCGACCTGACGCATCTGCATCATGTTTCCGGACGCACCCGAGTCGACCATCATGTAGATCGGGTTCTTCTTGTCGAAGTTGGCCTCCATGGCCTTCGCGACCTCGTTGGAGGCCTGCGTCCAGATCTCGATGAGCTCCTGGCGACGCTCGTCGTCGGTGATCAGGCCGAGCTCGGCCTGCGACTGGACCTTGGCGGCCTTGGCGTCGTACTTGGCGAGGATCTCCGGCTTGTTGGCCGGGGTCACCACGTCCTCGATCGACACCGTCACGCCCGAGCGGGTCGCCCACACGAAGCCGGCGTCCTTGAGGGCGTCGAGGCTGTTGGCCACCTCGACCTTGGTGTAGCGCTCGGCCAGGTTGTTCACGATGCGGCCGAGCTCGCGCTTGCCCACGCCGTACTCGACGTACTCGTAGTTCCACGGGAGCGTCTCGTTGAACAGCGCGCGACCCAGGGTCGTGTCGAGCGTGATCGGCTGACCGGGCTCCCAGTCGTCGGGGAGCACGGTGCCGGCCGGGGGCACGACGCCGGTGAGGCGGATCTTGACCTTGGACTGGAGCTTGATCTCGCCCTTGTCCAGCGCCATCGTCGCCTCGCCGATCGAGCTGAACGCCCGACCCTCGCCGACCGCACCCTCGTCCGCACGGGTGAGGAAGAAGATGCCGATGATCATGTCCTGGGTCGGCATGGTCACGGGGCGACCGTCCGACGGCTTCAGGATGTTGTTCGTCGACAGCATCAGGATGCGGGCCTCGGCCTGCGCCTCCGCGGACAGCGGCAGGTGCACGGCCATCTGGTCACCGTCGAAGTCGGCGTTGAAGGCCGAGCACACGAGCGGGTGGATCTGGATGGCCTTGCCCTCGATCAGCTGCGGCTCGAAGGCCTGGATGCCGAGGCGGTGCAGCGTGGGTGCACGGTTCAGCAGCACCGGGTGCTCGGCGATGACCTCCTCGAGCACGTCCCAGACCTCGGGACGCACCGCGCGCTCGACCATTCGCTTGGCGGACTTGATGTTCTGCGCGTGGGAGAGGTCGACGAGGCGCTTCATCACGAAGGGCTTGAACAGCTCGATCGCCATGTACTTCGGCAGACCGCACTGGTGCAGCTTGAGCTGCGGGCCGGAGACGATGACCGAGCGGCCGGAGTAGTCGACGCGCTTGCCGAGCAGGTTCTGACGGAAACGACCCTGCTTGCCCTTGAGCATGTCGGACAGCGACTTCAGGGGCCGGTTGCCCGGGCCCGTCACGGGACGACCACGGCGGCCGTTGTCGAACAGCGAGTCGACGGCCTCCTGGAGCATCCGCTTCTCGTTGTTGACGATGATCTCGGGCGCGCCGAGGTCGAGCAGCCGCTTGAGGCGGTTGTTCCGGTTGATCACGCGGCGGTACAGGTCGTTCAGGTCCGAGGTCGCGAAGCGGCCACCGTCCAGCTGCACCATCGGGCGCAGGTCCGGGGGGATCACCGGGACGGCGTCGAGGACCATGCCCATGGGCGAGTTGCCGGTCTTGCGGAACGCGTCGACGACCTTGAGCCGCTTCAGCGCGCGGACCTTCTTCTGACCCTTGCCGGTGGCGATCGTCTCGCGGAGGTTCTCGACCTCCTGCGGGATGTCGAAGGTCTCCAGGCGCTTCTGGATCGCCGTGGCGCCCATGAAGCCCTCGAAGTACTTGCCGAACCAGTTCTTCATCTCGCGGTAGAGCATCTCGTCGCCCATGAGGTCCTGGACCTTGAGGTTCTTGAAGGTGTTCCACACCTCCTCGAGACGCGCGAGCTCGGCGTCGGAGCGCTTGCGCACCGCGGCCATCTCCCGCTCGGCACCGTCCTTGACCTTGCGCTTGGCATCGGCCTTGGCGCCCTCCTCCTCCAGCGAGGCGAGGTCGGTCTCGAGCTTGCGGGCCCGCTCCTCGATGGCGACGTCACGGCGGTTCTCCAGGCTCTTGCGCTGGAGGCCGATCTTGCCCTCGAGGTCGGACAGGTCGCGGTGACGCGCGTCCTCGTCCACCTTGGTGATCATGTACGCCGCGAAGTAGATGACCTTCTCGAGGTCCTTGGGCGCCAGGTCGAGCAGGTAGCCCAGCCGGCTCGGCACACCCTTGAAGTACCAGATGTGCGTGACCGGGGCGGCCAGCTCGATGTGGCCCATGCGCTCGCGGCGCACCTTGGACCGGGTCACCTCGACGCCGCAGCGCTCGCAGATGATGCCCTTGAAGCGCACGCGCTTGTACTTGCCGCAGTAGCACTCCCAGTCCCGGGTGGGACCGAAGATCTTCTCGCAGAAGAGACCGTCACGCTCGGGCTTGAGCGTGCGGTAGTTGATGGTTTCCGGCTTCTTGACCTCGCCGTGGCTCCAGCCGCGGATCTCGTCCGCGGTGGCCAGGCCGATCTTGAGCTGGTCGAAGAAATTTACGTCGAGCACTATGGCTGCTTTCCCTCGTGAGAAGAGTGGGTTGGATCGTGTGGGGGGTCAGGGGCGGGAGGCGGCGCACCGGTCGGGCGCGCCGCCTCCGACGCCTCAGACCTCTTCGACCGAGCTGGGCTCGCGACGGGACAGGTCGATGCCGAGCTCCTCGGCGGCGCGGAAGACGTCCTCCTCCGCGTCACGCATCTCGATCGCGGAGCCGTCCTGCGACAGCACCTCGACGTTGAGGCAGAGCGACTGCATCTCCTTGACGAGCACCTTGAACGACTCGGGGATGCCCGAGTCGGGGATGTTCTCGCCCTTCACGATCGCCTCGTAGACCTTGACGCGACCAGGCACGTCGTCGGACTTGATGGTCAGCAGCTCCTGCAGCGCGTAGGCGGCGCCGTACGCCTCCATCGCCCAGACCTCCATCTCGCCGAACCGCTGGCCACCGAACTGGGCCTTACCACCCAGGGGCTGCTGCGTGATCATCGAGTACGGGCCGGTCGAGCGCGCGTGGATCTTGTCGTCGACCAGGTGGTGGAGCTTGAGGATGTACATGTAACCCATCGCCACCGGCTCGGGGAACGGCTCACCGGAGCGGCCGTCGAACAGCTGCGCCTTGCCGTTCTCCCCGACGATGCGGACACCGTCGCGGTTGGGGATGCTCGAGCCCAGCAGACCGACGATCTCGTCCTCACGGGCACCGTCGAAGACCGGCGTCGCCACGTTGGTGTCGGCGTCGTTGGTGTCAGCGTGGATCTTGATGAGCCGCTGCTTCCACTCCGCGTCGTCCTTGTTCTCGTGGAGGTTCAGGTCCCAGCCCTGCTTGGCCAGCCAGCCCAGGTGCAGCTCGAGGATCTGGCCGATGTTCATCCGGCGCGGGACGCCCAGCGGGTTCAGGATCACGTCGACGGGGGTGCCGTCCTCGGCGAACGGCATGTCCTCGATCGGCAGGATCTTGGCGATGACGCCCTTGTTGCCGTGGCGACCGGCGAGCTTGTCGCCCACCGAGATCTTGCGCTTCTGCGCCACGTAGACGCGGACCAGCTGGTTCACGCCCGGGGGCAGCTCGTCGCCGTCCTCGCGGTTGAACTCGCGGACGCCGATGACCGTGCCGGACTCACCGTGGGGCACCTTCATCGAGGTGTCGCGCACCTCGCGCGCCTTCTCACCGAAGATCGCGCGGAGCAGGCGCTCCTCGGGGGTGAGCTCGGTCTCGCCCTTGGGCGTGACCTTGCCGACCAGGATGTCGCCCGTGGTGACCTCGGCGCCGACGCGGATGATCCCGCGCTCGTCGAGGTCGGCCAGCACGTCGTCGGAGACGTTCGGGATGTCCCGGGTGATCTCCTCGGGGCCGAGCTTGGTGTCGCGGGCGTCGACCTCGTGCTCCTCGATGTGGATCGAGGTCAGGACGTCCTCCTGCACGAGGCGCTGCGACAGGATGATCGCGTCCTCGTAGTTGTGACCCTGCCAGGGCATGAAGGCGACGAGCAGGTTGGTGCCCAGCGCCATCTCGCCCTCGTCGGTGCAGGGGCCGTCGGCGATCGGCGAGCCGACCTCGACGCGCTCACCCTCGGAGACCAGGGGACGCTGGTTGATGCAGGTGCCCTGGTTGGAGCGGGTGAACTTCAGCAGGCGGAAGTGCTTGTCGCCGCCCTCGTCGGTGAAGATGACGACCTCGTCGGCCGAGACCGACTTGACCACGCCGGCCACGTCCGTGGTCACGACGTCACCGGCGTCGACGGCGGCACGGAACTCCATGCCGGTGCCGACGAGCGGGGCGTCGCTCTTGATCAGCGGCACCGCCTGACGCTGCATGTTGGCGCCCATGAGCGCACGGTTGGCGTCGTCGTGCTCGAGGAACGGGATCAGCGCGGTCGCGACCGACACCATCTGCCGCGGCGAGACGTCCATGTACTCGACCTCGTCGCGCGGGATGTCGACGGCCTCACCACCACGGGTGCGGACCAGCACCCGCTCGTCGATCAGGTTGTCGTCGTCGTCGAGGCGGGCGTTGGCCTGCGCGATGACGCGCGACTCCTCCTCGTCGGCGGTCAGGTGGTGGATCTCGTTGGTGACCGAGCCGTTCTTGACCACCCGGTAGGGGGTCTCGATGAACCCGAACGGGTTGATCCGGCCGTAGGAGGCCAGCGACCCGATCAGGCCGATGTTCGGGCCCTCCGGGGTCTCGATCGGGCACATGCGGCCGTAGTGCGAGGGGTGCACGTCGCGGACGTCCATCTGCGCGCGGTCGCGGGAGATGCCGCCCGGGCCGAGCGCGGAGAGGCGACGCTTGTGGGTCAGACCGGCGATCGGGTTGGTCTGGTCCATGAACTGCGAGAGCTGCGAGGTGCCGAAGAACTCCTTCAGCGCCGCGACCACGGGACGGATGTTGATCAGGGACTGCGGCGTGATGGCCTCGACGTCCTGGGTCGTCATCCGCTCGCGCACCACGCGCTCCATCCGGGCCAGGCCGGTGCGGAGCTGGTTCTGGATGAGCTCGCCCACGGTCCGCATGCGGCGGTTGCCGAAGTGGTCGATGTCGTCGGCCCGGACCTCGACGGTCTCGTCGTGCAGGTCGAGGAGCTCGGTGCCGGCCTTGTCGACCAGGCGGTCCTTCTCGGCGTGCAGCTCGACGATGTAGCGGATCGTGGCCACGACGTCGTCGATGGTGAGCTGCTGGCTGTCGAACGCCTCGTGCGTGCCCAGCTTCTTGTTGATCTTGTAGCGACCGACCTTGGCCAGGTCGTAGCGCTTGGGGTTGAAGTAGTAGTTCTGCAGCAGCGTCTGGGCGGCCTCACGCGTCGGCGGCTCGCCGGGGCGCAGCTTGCGGTAGATGTCCAGCAGCGCGTCGTCCTGGCCCTCGGTGTGGTCCTTCTCCAGGGTCAGGGCGATCGACTCGTAGGTCTCGCCGGTCGCGGGGTCGGTGAACTCCTCGCGGATCTGCTCGTTGGTCCAGCCCAGGGCCTTGAGCAGCACGGTGACGTTCTGCTTGCGCTTGCGGTCCAGGCGTACGCCGACCATGTCGCGCTTGTCGATCTCGAACTCCAGCCAGGCACCGCGCGACGGGATCACCTTGGCGGTGAAGATGTCCTTGTCGGAGGTCTTGTCCGCGGAGCGCTCGAAGTAGACACCGGGCGAGCGCACCAGCTGGGAGACCACGACACGCTCGGTGCCGTTGATGATGAAGGTGCCCTTGCGGGTCATCATCGGGAAGTCGCCCATGAAGACGGTCTGACCCTTGATCTCACCGGTCTCGCCGTTGGTGAACTCGGCGGAGACGTAGAGCGGTCGGGAGTAGGTGAAGTCCTTCTCCTTGCACTCCTCCTCGGTGTACTTCGGGTCGAGGAAGACGGGGTTCTCGAACGAGAGCGACATCGTCTCGGAGAAGTCCTCGATCGGGGAGATCTCCTCGAAGATCTCGTGGAGACCCGACTTCTGGGAGACGTCCTCGCCGGCGGCCTGCCGCTCGGCGACGCGCGCTTCCCACTTCTCGTTCCCGATCAGCCAGTCGAAACTGTCGGTCTGCAGCGCGAGGAGCTGCGGGACCTCGAGGGGCTCGGCGATCTTGGCGAAGGAGGTGCGGCGGGGCATCTTGATGGAGCTGTTCTTGCTGCGCGAGGCGGCCAAGAGGGGTCCTTCCGGGACACGCGGTGTGGCGGCGCCGTCCGACCACAAACCAGCCACCGGGCAGGCAGGAAGCATTTGAGGGAGGGCGCAAAGAGTCAGGCTACAGCATGACGCATCACCCGGACAACCCCGGGTGCGGCCCGTCGACCTCGCGGTGGACGTTTCCGGAACAGTACCCCGTGACCCGCGTTCTCAGTAGCTCTTCAGGTCGTCGACGAGCCAGCGATTTCCCTGCTGCTTCATCGTCATCGAGACGCGGTTCTGGAAGATCTGGGGGTCCTGACCGGGCTTGGTGGAGAGCTGGTTGACGAAGACCAGCACCCGCGCGACGCCCGGCTGGACGTCGACGAGGCCCGAGCCGAGCACGGTCGAGGCGACCACGGTCTTGGACTGCACGGCTGCGCCCGGGCTGCCGTCCTTCTGCTTCTCCAGCAGGGCGAAGTTCGCGAGGTACTTCTTCTTGAACGACGGGGTCAGGTACGCCGACGCCCGGTCGCGGTCGGCAGGGAGCGTCTTGTAGTTGTAGGAGAGCATCGCCTTCGCGGCGCGCTCGGCGGCGGTCGGCGCCTCGTCGCGGGCGTCGGCCTCGCGCGCCTGGTCGCGCACCTGGTTCCCGAAGTGGACCGCCAGCACGACCGCGACCACGGCCAGCAGCGCCAGCACGACGGCCAGGGCGGCCTGCAGCACGCTCGGTCGACGCGACCGGGCCGGCCGAGCAGCGCGGACCCGCTCCTTCTTCCGAGGCGCGTCCTCCTCCGGGGAGGGGGTCGTGGAAGTCGACGTGGACTCCCCCGCCTCCGACCGTTGGTCGGCCTGCGGGGCGACGGCCGTCGAGGCGGCACCCGCGGTCACGGGGACTGCGGTCGTGGCCGCAGGCGCGGCGGGGCCCGACGTCGCGGGCTCCCCCGACGCGTCGAGCTCGGCGTCGTACTCGCGGCGACGATCGGGGTCCAGGAGGACGTCGGCGGCCTCGTTGAACATCCGGAACTGCCCGGAGCGGGCACCGGGCTCGAAGGTGTCGGTGGCGTGACGCCAGGCGGACTTGATCTCCTCGGGCGAGGCCTCGCGGCTCACACCGAGGACGTCGTACCAGGTGAGGTTGGTGGTCATGATGGTCTCCCGTGCCTAGTTGACCGGGTTGAAGTCGTCGACGAGCCAGCGTCCCTGGACCTTCACCACGTCCACCGTCCAGCGGTAGTGGTGCTCCACGTCGCCCTGGTTGGTGGTCACGCTCGCGTCGTGCACCACCAGGACGGTGGCGGAGTCGGCGTCGGCGTTGGCCACGCCGGTCAGCACCAGCTTGCCGGTGCCCTTGACCTTGGCCGCGGAGTAGGTCTGCTGCAGCACCTTGAAGGTCTGGTCGTTCTTGGCCTTGGCCTTGGTGGTCAGCAGCTGGTTCACGGACTTGATGTAGCCGTCGAAGTTGGACCCGTCGACCTTGTCCATCCGCAGCGCGAACTGCCCCGCCGTGGCGGCCGCACGCGACCGGTCCTGGTCCGAGACGTCCTGGTCGTGGGCCTGACGGCCCCACCAGGCGGCGAGTCCGGCGCCGGCCACCAGCACGAGCGCCAGCAGCGCCACCAGGGCCCACCACCAGGGGCTCGAGGTCCTGCTCGTCCCGGGGCGTCGAGCATCACCGGGGCCGTCGGCTCCGGCGGTGAGGTCCTGAGGCACTTCTACTCCTGGTCGGTGTCCACCGACGGCGAGAGCAGCAGGCTCTTCCAGGAGTCGGCACCGTAGAGCTGCTCCGCACCGCCGTCGTAGGCGATCTTGGCGCTGTTGTCCTGGTCGGCCCAGGACACCTTGCCGGTCTGGGAATCGTACGTCGCGACCGGAGCGCGGTAGTCGGCACCGACCCGGTTGGCCGGCGTCTTCTCAGCCCCACGGGGGTTCTTGCTGCCGTCCTTGCAGCCCACGTTGGTCGGCATCGGCCGCTCCGAGAGGTCCTTGGGGCTGCGCGGTGCGACGTAGCCGGCCTTGCAGATGGCACCGCTCTGCTGGAGGATCAGCCCGAACCTGGCGTTGTAGCTGTTCCCGGTCTTCTGGGCGACGGTGAAGCCTCCGGCCACGACGTACGGGTAGACGATCAGCAGCTGCCGGATGCCGTTGAGGTGCTTGACCACGATCTGGTTGGTGGTCACCAGGTTGTTGATCAGCTGGCCGAGGTTGACCCGGTTCTGCTGCAGGAAGCTGCGCAGCTGGTTGGCGGTCGCCGAGCCGTTGTCGATCAGCTTGCGCAGGTCGGCGTCGCTGCCGGCGAGCGTGCCGGTGAAGAGGGCGAGGTCGCGGGAGAAGCTGCGGATGTCCGAGCCCTTGTCGACCTGCGTCTGCAGCACCACGCGCGAGTCCCGGATCAGCGCGGAGGTGGTCGCGAAGTTGTCGTTGGCCGTGCGGATGAAGGAGTTCGAGGTGTCGATGATCTGACCCAGGCTCGGACCCGCGTCCTTGAACGCGGCCCCGGACTCGGCGACGACCGTGCGCAGGTCCGACTGCGGGACCGACCGGACGAAGGCGTCGAGGTTGGTCAGCAGCTCCTGCGGCGGCACCGGCGTGCGGGTCTCCGGCTGGGCGATCTTGGACCCGTCCTTGAGGAAGGGCCCGCCGTTCTTCTGGGGCTGGAGCTCGACGTACTGCTCGCCGACGGCCGACTTGTTGCCGACCACGGCGAGGGTGTCGCTGGGGATCTTGTCGTACTTGTTGTCGATGTCCAGGACGGCGTCGACGCCGTTCTTGGTCAGCTTCATGTCGCTGACCCGGCCGATGCCGACGCCGCGGTAGGTGACCTCGGCGCCGGTGAAGATGCCACCCGACTGGGCGAGCTCGGTGTTGACCGCGTAGGAGGTGTTCATGACCAGGCGGTCCAGCTTGGCGTAGCGAGCGCCCACGAAGGACACCCCGACCAGGGTCAGGATGACGAAGGCGATCAGCTGCTTCTTGGTGCGTGCGGTGATCATCGGACCGTTGCCACCCCCTGGAGGAGCATCGTCCCGATGCCCGGGTCGAGACCGTACTTGCTGAGCCCGAACGGGTCGATCGGCTCGGCCTTGAGCGTGCCGCCGGGGGCGGTGCGGGGAAGGGTGACACCGGTGCCGGCGAGACCGCCGCTACCGGAGGACCCAGAGCCAGAGCCGCCGGTCAGGGCGCCCCCGACCTTGCCCAGCGTCCCGTTGAGCAGCTGCTGGATCTGCTTGGCGCTGAGGATGTTCAGCGTGTCGAGCAGCTTGGTGACGTAGTCCTTGGTGATCAGGCCGGCAATGTCCTGCACGCTGGGTGCGCGGCAGTTCTGGACGGCGGCCTTGAGGAGCTGGTCGACCAGGTCGTCGTAGATGGCCTTCTTGAGCTTGGTGAGCTCGGGGCCGGTGATCAACGGGTTGTTGGGCAACGCGTCGGCAGCGTTCTGCGCCGCCTTGGTCAGGTTGTCCTTGGTGGTCTGCCGGATGGTGTCGAGCGTGTCGCAGACCGGGCCGGTGGGCAGCGTCGGCAGGTTGAGCAGGTCGAGGTTCAGGTTGACCGACAGGTTGGTGTAGTCGCCCATGTGGAGGTTGCGGGCGACCCGCGGGCTGCGGCCGACGGCCTCGTCGACGAACGGGTAGGTCAGGAAGACCTGGAAGGACTTCGCCAGGTTGTCGCCGGCCCGGGAGAAGCTCTGCAGCACCGGGTCGAGGTCCCGCAGGGTGTTGATCGTCGACTGCTTCGAGGCCTTGATGACCCGCACCCCGACACCGCTGAGGCGGGTCAGCGACTTCAGCAGCTTGACCAGGTCGGCGCGCTGGCGGTTGACCGAGGCCAGGGCCGCCGGGACGTCGTCGAGGGTGTTCTTGATCGTGGTGTCCTGCTTGCGCAGGTTCGCCGCGAGGCGATTGGTGTTGTCCAGGGCCAGCACGATGGAGGCCTTGTTCTTGTCCAGCTGCCCGATGAAGCTGCTCAGCTGGGTGATCAGCGAGCGGGCCTGGGTCTCGTTGCCGCTGAAGGCGTTGTTGAGCTCGGAGACGATCGTCTTGAGCTGGCCGACGCCGCCACCGTTGAGGAGCAGGGAGAGCGCACCCAGCACCTCCTCGACCTCCGGGTTCCGACCGCTGTTCTCCAGGCCGATCGTGTCGCCGTTGCCGAGCTTGGTCGAGCTGGGGTCCGACGGCTTCTCCAGCGAGACGAACTTCTCGCCCAGCAGCGAGGTCTGGCGGATCTGGGCCCGCGCGTTGTCGGGCAGGTCGATCCCGTGCGGGAGCGCGAGCGTCACGACGGCGACGTAGCCCTTGAGGTCGACCTTGGTGACCTTGCCGACCGAGACGTCGTTGACCTTGACCGTCGACTGCGGGACCAGGTCCAGCACGTCGCGGAACATCACCTTGACCGTGATCGGGTTGCTGCCGACCTTCGGACCGCCGGGGAGCGGCACGTCGTAGATCGAGCAGCCCGACAGCGTCAGCACCGACACCAGCAGACCGACCAGGCCGATCAGGGCACGCGTCGAACGTCGACGCACGGGACGGGCGCTCATCGCTGCACCTCCAGGAGTCCACCGAGGGATCGGTCGACGGGTTCGACGGTGCGGGGACCGGACGAGGTCGAGCCGGACAGGGCGGCAGCGCGGCCGTTGCCGGTCGGCAGCGACTTGCTGCCCAGGACGTCGGTCAGCGTCTTGTTGCCCAGGACGCTGGTCAGTGCCTTGCAGGCAGCGGTGTTCGGGCCCTGACCGGTCAGGGTGCAGAGCACGGCGGCCGGGTTCTGGCGCAGCTGGTTGAACAGCTCGCCGGTGTTGTCGCGGACGTCGAGCGTGCCGTTGTGGACGTTGCCGGCGAGGAACAGGTTGTTCAGGGCGCCGGGGGCCACGCGCAGGATCTCGTCGAGCTGGGTGCGGCGCTTGACCAGCGTCCCGGAGATCTTGTTCAGGCCCGAGATGTTGCGCGTCAGCGAGGACCGGTTGTCCTTGACGAACCGGCGGATCTCGACCATCGCGGTGGCCAGGTTCTTCAGCACCGCCGCGAGCTCCTGGCGCTCCCCCGCGAGCAGGTTGGCCCCGCTGGCCAGGGAGTCGTTGAAGTCACGGACCGTCTTGTCGTTGGTGGCCAGCGTGTTGGTGAAGTTCTCCACCTTGCTCAGGGAGCTGAACAGCGCGTCCTTGTTGTCGGCCAGCGTCTTCGTCAGGGCGCCGAAGTTCTTCAGCGTCTTGTTGATCTGCACGCCCTGGCCACCCAGGTTGCGGGCGGTCGAGTCGAGCAGCCGCGTGAGCGGACCGACCCCACCGGCGTCGACCTTGTTGGCCCCGTCGGGACCCAGCGCCTTGGTGAGCGTGTTGAGGCTGCCGAAGATCTGGTCGAGCTCCAGCGGCGTGGCCGTGCGGTCCATGCCGAGGGTCGTGCCCGACCGCATCACCTGGCCCCCGGTGTAGGCCGGGGTCAGCTGCACGAACCGGTCGCCCACGATCGAGGGCGAGATGATCACGGCCTTCGCGTCGGCCGGGACCTTGTACTGGGAGTCGAAGTGCAGCTTGACCCTCACCGAGGTGCCCGCCGGGGTCACGGTGTCGACCTTGCCCACGGGCACGCCGAGGATCTTGACGTCGGAGCCCTCGTAGAGGGAGACCGAGCGCGGGAAGTCGGCCGTGACCTGGGTCTGGCCCGACCCGGGCCAGAAGACAGCCAGGAGCGCACCCACCAGGGCGATGACGACCAGGACCCCGATGATCGGGTTGACCTTGCCCAGGCTCTTCATCAGTTCCCTCCCACGGCGGTCGGTGAGGTGCCGGGCAGCGAGGGCAGCTGCGTCAGCGCCGGGGTGGGCGGCAGGTTCGCGATGTAGGTGTCGAACCAGGGACCGGTGCCGAGGAGGTTGGCGAAGACCCGGTAGAAGGGGGCCATCAGGCGCAGGCTCTCGTCGAGGTTGTTCTGGTTCTTCAGCAGCACGTCGACGACGCCCTGCAGGTTGCGCAGGGCCGGCTTGAGGTCGCCGCGGGTCTGCCGGATCAGGGTGGTCAGCTCCAGGGAGAGCCGGTTGGTGGAGACCAGCAGCGTGTGCACCGCCTGGCGGCGGGCGACCAGCGCCCGGAGCAGGATGTCGCTGTTCTTCATCAGGTCGACCAGGTCCTTGTCGCGGTTCGCCAGCGTGCCGGAGACCGTGTTGAGGTTCTGGAGCAGCTCACCGATCTGCTGGTCGCGGCTGGCCACGGTCTGGGAGATCCGGGAGAGTCCGCGCAGCGTGCCCTGGAAGGCCACCGGGGTGTCCTTGGTCAGGGCGGCCAGCGTGTCGAAGGACTTCGCCAGCCGGGTGGTGTCGATCTTCTGGGCGCGGTCGGCCAGGCCCGAGAAGGCCTGCACCACGTCGTACGCCGACCGGGTGCGCGACTTGGGGATCATCGCGCCCTCCTTGAGCTGGCCCGGCCCCTTGGGGATCAGCGCGACGTAGTTGGCACCGAGCAGGGTCTTGACCTTGATCTGCGCGCCGGTCTGGTCACCGAACTTCGAGGGCGTGTCCACCTTGAAGGACACCACGACGCTGTTGCCCTTGAGCTCGATCCCGGACACCTTGCCGACGCGGACGCCGGCGATGCGGACCTCGTCGTTGGCCTTGAGGCCGCTCGCCTCGGAGAAGGCGGCCTGGTAGGTGGTGCCACCCCCGATCAGGGGCAGGTCGGAGGCCTTGAAGGCTGCGATGAGCAGCAACAGGATCACGGCGATGCTGATGGCACCGATCGGGACAGGGTTGCGCTCGCGGAAGGGGACGCTCATCCGAGGTTGCACCTCGCATCCTTGCCTAGCTTGCTGGTGTCGTACTCGATCAGCCCGAACGACTGGCCCGCGACCTTCACGTTGCCCTGGAACTGGCAGAGGTAGAAGTTGAAGAACGAGCCGTTGATGGCCGTCCGCCCGATCTTGGCGAGCTTGATGGGCAGCACCTGCATCGCCCGGTCGAGCTCACCGCGGTTCTTGTTCAGGTTGCCCGCCACCGAGCGCAGGCCCTTGACGTCGCGCACCAGGGAGGGACGGATGCCGACGGCGAGGTCGGAGGTCTGGTTGGCCAGTGCGGACACCGAGTCCAGCGAGCCGAGGATCGCGTCCTTGTCCTGGACCAGGCCCGCCATGAAGCGCTGGAACTGGGTGATCAGGGAGTTGAGCTGCTTGTCGCGGCCCGCGAGGGTGCCGAGCACGGCGTTGAGGTTGTCGATGACCTGACCGATGACCTGGTCGCGGTCGGCCAGGGTGTTGGTCAGCGACGCCGTGCTGGTCAGCAGCTGGGTGAAGTTGCCACCCTCGCCCTGGAAGACCTGGACGACCTCGGCCGAGAGCTTGTTGATGTCGGCCGGGGACAGCGCGGCGAACAGCGGCTTGAAGCCGTTGAACAGCACGGTCAGGTCCAGCGCCGGCTGGGTGCGGCTGAGCGGGATCGTGGCGTTCGCGGGCAGGGCCGTCAGGTCGCCGACGCCCTGCGTCAGGGACACGTAGCGCTGCCCCA
The DNA here is from genome assembly GCF_054778395.1 of Nocardioides korecus. NCBI lineage: Bacteria > Bacillati > Actinomycetota > Actinomycetes > Propionibacteriales > Nocardioidaceae > Nocardioides > Nocardioides korecus. Next base: position 262,874 of record NZ_BAAGZO010000004.1, read on the forward strand.
CCAGGTTGCGGTAGCGGATCGTGGCGGTCGAGCTGCGCGTCACGGTCGCCTTGTCGGCGACCGAGAAGGTCAGCTCGGCGTCGGTCCGGTTGACGATCTCGACCTTCTTGACGCTCCCCACCTTGACGCCGGCGATCCGGATGTCGTCGCCCTTGGTGACGCCGGTGGCGTCGGAGAAGACGGCCTTGTAGTCCCGGGTCGACTCGAACGACAGGTTCCCGATCAGGACCACGAGCACGCCGGTGGCCATCGAGGTCACCACGAGGAAGATCACCAGCTTGACGAAGTCGCCGCGGGTCTTCTTGTCCAGGATGCTCATCCGACGCTCACCTCCGTGCCGGCCAGGGCCGGGGCGTAGAGCAGCGAGGCGACGTCGGAGACCTGGTCGACCGGGATCCCCATCGAGGGGGCCAGCAGCGAGTTGATCATCGCCTTCTGCGACGCGGTGCCCGAGCTGCCGACGGTCAGGCCGGACTGGCGGCCGGTGGAGGCGCCACGGACGCCGAAGCCGGTCGCCGTCCGCTGGTTGTCACCCTTGCCGAGGCCGTTGGCGCCGTCGTTGATGTTCGGGAAGTTGCCGCCCCGCGGGTAGTACGGGATCGGCGGGCTGGGCAGCTTGGCGCAGTTCGGCCCGTTGTCCGCGCCGTAGACCGGCCGGTCGGCCGAGGTGTAGGAGCGCGGCTGCTGCGGGAGCAGCTGGAGGTTGATGTGGAAGATGAAGTCGCGGAACGTGTTGCCCAGGCGGGGGGCCTGCTTCACGATGCCCTCCAGCAGGCAGGGGTACTCCGGGGCGTAGCGCCGGAGCAGGGCCACGATCGGCTCGCTGAGCTGACCGAGCCGGATGATGTTGTTGCCGTTGTCGTTGAGGAACCCGGTCGTCGTGTCGGAGAACGCGGTCAGGTCCTTGAGGAAGGAGTTGAGCTTCTGCTCCTTCTCGCGCAACGTGTTGCCGGTCTTGGTCAGGTTGCGCAGCGTCGCCGCCAGCTGGGGCGTCACGTCGGCGTACGTCCCGGTGACCGAGGCGAGGAGCTTGATGTCCTGGATCAGCGCGGGCACCTGGGGGTTCATCCGCTTCAGGTAGCTGTCGAGGGTGACGATCGTCTGACCGATCTTCGCTCCCCGGCCCTCGAGGGCGTCGGCCAGCGCGGTGAGGGTGTAGTTCAGCTCGGCCGGCTGCACCGTGCGCAGCAGCGGGTAGAGGTCGTTGAGGACCGCCTCGACCTCGGTGGGGAGCTTGGTCTGACCGATCGAGTCGCCGGACTTCAGCGCCGTCGACGACGGCTGCGACGGGATGGTGAGCTCGACGTACTTCTCACCGAAGAGGGTCTTGGGCAGGATCGAGGCCGTCACGTTCTTCGGGATCTCGTTGATCTTGTCGGGCTGGAGCCCCAGCTTCAGGGTCGCGCCGCTGCCGGTCGAGGTGACCTTGGTGACCTGACCGACGATCATGCCGCGCACCTTGACGTCGGCCCGCGCCGGCAGCTGGAGACCGACGTTGTCGCTCTTGGCCGAGACGGTGTCGAAGCTGGTGAACTTCTGCCCGAAGGCGCCCGCGGTCGCCCAGACGGCCAGGGCCAGCAGGCCCAGGAAGACCGCGCCGAGGAAGCGGTGGTTCATGAGGTACTTGCTCATCCCGCCAACCTCACGCTCGTCGTGGACCCCCAGATGGACATGGACAGCAGCAGGTCGATGACGTTGACCGCCACGATCGAGGTGCGGACCGCGCGACCGACCGCGACGCCCACGCCGGCGGGGCCGCCGCTGGCGGTGTAGCCGTGGTAGCAGTGGATCAGGATCACGACCACCGAGAAGACCAGCACCTTGCCGAAGGACCAGAGCACGTCACCCGGAGGCAGGAACTGGTTGAAGTAGTGGTCGTAGGTGCCGGGACTCTGCCCGTAGTAGTTGATCACCGTCAGCCGGGTCGCGAAGTACGACGCGAGCAGCCCCACGACGTACAGCGGGACGATCGCGATCAGCCCGGCGACGATGCGGGTGGTGACCAGGTAGGGCATCGAGGGGATCGCCATCACCTCGAGGGCGTCGACCTCCTCCGAGATGCGCATGGCGCCCAGCTGGGCGGTGAAGCCGCAGCCGACGGTGGCGGCCAGGGCGATGCCCGCGACCAGGGGGGCGATCTCGCGGGTGTTGAAGTACGCCGACACAAAGCCGGAGAACGCCGCGGTGCCGATCTGGTTGAGCGCGGCGTAGCCGGACAGGCCCACCTGCGCACCGGTGAAGAAGGTCAGCGCCGTGATGACGCCGACCGTGCCCCCGATGACCGCGAGCGCACCCGAGCCGAGGGTGACCTCGGCCAGGAGACGCATGATCTCCTTGGGGTAGCGGGTCACCGACCGGGGCGTCACCCGGATCGCGCGCAGGTAGAAGGCGAGCTCCTCGCCCATCCGGTCCAGGCTGCCCAGAGGCTTCGCGTAGACCTGCTTGAGGTTCGGCATCGTCGTCACCCCGTCTTCGGCGGTATGAGCTGGAGGTAGATCGCACTCACCACGAGGTTGACCACGAACAGGAGCAGGAAGGTGATGACCACGGACTCGTTCACCGCGTCACCCACGCCCTTGGGACCGCCGCCGGCGTTGACACCCTTGTACGCCGCGACGACGGCCGCGATGAGCCCGAAGATCAGCGCCTTGATCAGGCCGACCCACAGGTCCGGCAGCTGGGCGAGCGCGGTGAAGCTGGCCAGGTAGGCGCCGGGCGTGCCGTCCTGGAGCACCACGTTGAACACGTAGCCGCCAGCCACGCCGACCACGGTGACCAGGCCGTTGAGGAACACCGAGACCAGCATGGCGGCCAGCACGCGGGGAACGACCAGGCGCTGGATCGGGTCGATCCCGAGCACCATCATGGCGTCGAGCTCCTCGCGGATCTTGCGGGCGCCGAGGTCGGCCGCGATGGCCGAGCCGCCGGCACCGGCGATCAGCAGTGCGGTGGCGATCGGCGCCGCCTGCTGGACGACCGCGAGGACCGAGGCCGATCCGGTGAAGGACTGCGCACCGAACTGGCGGATCAGGCTCCCGACCTGGAGCGCGATGACCGCGCCGAACGGGATCGAGACGAGCGCCGTGGGCACGATCGTGACCGAGGCGATGAACCACGCCTGCTGGATGAACTCGCGGGTCTGGAACGGCCTGCGGAACAGCTGGCGGACAGTGTCGAGGAAGAAGGCGAACAGCTTGCCGGCGGTGCCGATCGGCTGCAGGACCCTCTGCGCGGTGACTGAGGCCATCAGCCGCTCACGCCCCGGTCGTCATGGACATGTTCTGCTCGAACGACCCCGGGGGCGGCTCGATGCCGTTCTCCTTGCACCAGGCGCCGGGGGCGCGCTGGCTGCGGCGGGGCTGTCCGTTGGAGGGCTCGAGCTGCATCGGGATCGGCGGCAGCGGCGGCAGGTCCATGTCCTTCTCGGCCTCGAGCTCGTCGGCGTCCTTCTCCTCCGACATGCCGATCGGACCCACGACCTGGGCGTTGAGGAACTGACGGACGACCGGCTCCTCCGAGGACAGCAGCATCTCGCGGGGCCCGAACATGGCCAGGTGCTTGTGGTAGAGCAGGCCGATGTTGTCGGGCACCGTGCGCGCGGTGTTGATGTCGTGGGTGACGATCAGGAACGTGGCGTCGATCTGGGCGTTGAGGTCGACGATCAGCTGGTTCAGGAACGAGGTGCGGACCGGGTCGAGGCCGGAGTCGGGCTCGTCGAAGAGCACGATCTCGGGGTCGAGGACGAGGGCGCGGGCCAGGCCGGCGCGCTTGCGCATGCCGCCGGAGATCTCGCCGGGCAGCTTGGTCTCGGTGCCGATCAGACCGGTGAGGTCGAGCTTCTCCATCACGATCTTCTTGATGTCGGACTCGGACTTCTTGGTGTGCTCGCGCAGCGGGAAGGCGATGTTGTCGTAGAGGTTCATCGAGCCGAACATGGCGCCGTCCTGGAACAGCACCCCGAACAGCTTGCGGATCTCGTAGAGCTCCTTCTCGGGGCACGAGGCGATGTCGACACCCTCGATCACGACGCTGCCCCGGTCGGGCTTGAGCAGACCGATGATCGTCTTCAGGAGCACCGACTTGCCGGTGCCCGAGGGACCGAGCATCACGCAGATCTCGCCCGCGGGGACGGTCAACGTCACGTCGCCCCAGATGAGCTGCTTGCCGAAGCTCTTGGTCAGGTCCTTGATGTCGATCTCAACGCCCATGTGGCCCTCTCCCTCTGCTCCCTGTCACCCGCTGCCGCGCACCAGTCCGGTGGGGCGGCACGCGCGGCTCTCCCGGACCACGCGTACCAACGAGTAGCCAACGGCTAAGTTACGCACAGATGACACGGTTCGTGTCGGTGTTGATCAAGTCGTCTCAGGAAACACACGTGCACCTGTGGGTCCCGGCCGCGCGTGTAGGGGACCACACCAGGTGGGCAGACGACAACGGCCGCCCCGGACGAGATGTCCGGGGCGGCCGTCGGCCGGTGCGCGCTCACCCGAGGGCGGGCACGCACCTGGGGATCACTTCAGCGACACCTTGGCGCCGGCGCCCTCGAGGGACTCCTTGGCCTTCTCGGCGGCCTCCTTGTTGACCTTCTCCAGGACAGCCTTGGGGGCGGACTCCACGAGGTCCTTGGCCTCCTTCAGGCCGAGGCTCGTGAGGGCGCGCACCTCCTTGATGACGTTGATCTTCTTCTCGCCGGCGGACTCCAGGACGACGTCGAACTCGTCCTGCTCCTCCTCGGCCTCGGCAGCGCCGGCACCGGCGCCAGCGGCGGCGGCCACGGCGACGGGGGCGGCGGCGGTGACGCCGAAGGTCTCCTCGAACTGCTTCACGAACTCGCTGAGCTCCAGGAGGGTCATCTCCTTGAAAGCGTCGAGCAGCTCGTCGGTGCTGAGCTTCGCCATGGTGGCGTTCCTTTCAGTGGTGGTGCGGCTCTCGCCGCAACCGGGATGTCAGGCCTGGGTGCTCTCGGTGGCCTCGGTGGTCTCCTCGGACGCGGGCGCGTCGTCGGATGCAGCAGCCTCGGCCTCGGGGGCCTCCTCCGCTGCGGTGTCCTCGGCCGCGGCAGCCGGCGTACCGGCACCGCCCTTGAGGATCGTGGGGTCCTGCTGCGCCTTCTCCTCCAGGGCGCCGGCGAGCCGGGCGACCTGGGCGAGGGGGGCGTTGAACAGGTAGACGGCCTGGCTGAGGGAGGCGAGCATCGCGCCCGCCATCTTGCCCAGGAGGACCTCGCGGGACTCGAGATCGGCCAGCTTGGCGATCTCGGCAGCCGCCATCGGGGCACCGTCGACGAAACCGCCCTTGATCACGAGGGCGGGGTTGGCCTTGGCAAAGTCACGCAGACCCTTGGCCGCCTCGACCACGTCACCGCTGATGAACGCGATGGCGGTCGGGCCGTTGAGGAGGTCGTCGACGCCGTCGACACCCGCCTGCTTGGCAGCGATCTTGGTCAGCGTGTTCTTGACCACGGCATAGTGGGCGTTCTCGCCGAGAACCCGCCGCAGTTCCTGCAGCTGCTTCACGGTGAGACCGCGGTACTCGGTCAGCACAGCGCCCGAGGAGTCGTTGAACGAGTCGACGATCTCCGCGACGGCTGCTGCCTTGTCTGGCCGCGCCATGGGTCTCCTTCCAGCTGGTGCACAGTCGTGTGCTGGTCGTCGCGCAGGTTGCGCGGCTCCCGAGCCTGGGACCGGACGTGCAAGACGCCCTGGTGCAGGTGCACCCAGGGCGTCGGAGGAGGATCTCGTCTGTCTCGGTGTCACCTGCGCTGGTCGTCCGCATCGCTCTGCGGACCTTCGGGACGTCGATGCCTCGGGTGAACGAGACGTGACGGCCGGCCGGCGGTCTTCGGCTACAACCAGGAAGAGTACGGGGTGGGTCGGCGTCCGGCCAAATCGGCCGGGGCCGGGGGCCTCAGGAGCCGGTGGTCGCCGTCGCGCCGGGCACCCGCGTGGTCGTCTGCGAGGCGGGCGGGGCCTTGATCGTGACCGGCTTGCCGAAGTCGCGGAAGGTCGTCGTGGTGGTGACGGTGTTGGACGCCACGGTGACGACCCCGGTCTGCTTGCGGACCAGGTCCTGGTCGTCGACCCACATGTCGTAGGCGACCTGGGGCGGCAGCACCTTCGCGACCCGCGGGTCGGTGCCCAGCGCCTTGACCAGCGCGTCGCGCGGGACCACGACGCGGTAGTGGGTGGTGCTCACGCCGCCGACCTGCTCGGTGCCCTTCGCCGTCACCTTGGCGGCGGCGTCCATCGCCTTCAGGACGCGCCCGGGGTCCGCGGTCGCCCCCATGGACCCCAGCAGCGCACCGGGGCCGGTCTTGTCGGTCGGGTCGATCTCGAGGTACTTGGCGCCGAACTGCGGGGACTTGAGGTAGAGCTTCCCGCCGACCAGGATCGCCTCGGTCCTGCCGGCGCCGGCCACCTCCTGCGTCACGTGGGACGCGGGCGGCGAGGTGGACAGGTCGACCTCGCCCTGGCCGGTCGAGCGCTGGGCGCCGAACGCGACGGTGACGGCGAAGCGGGCCGTGCCCGCCTTCTTCAGGGCGTCGTAGACACGCGTCCCGAAGTCACCGGTCGAGAGTGCCCCCTGGGCCGAGGACGACGCCGACGACGACGCGCTGGCGGACTCCGACGCCGAGGGGCTCGAGGAGCTGCCCGACGAGGACGCACCGGAGGAGGAGCCTCCTGCGCCACTGCCGCACCCGGCCACGAGGCCGAGCGAGAGCACGGGAGCGGTGAGCAGGACGGTCAGGCGTGAGCGACGCACGGGGGTACCTCCGAGAACGGGACCGGGGCGGTCAGCCTAACGACTGACCGCCCCGGTGACCGGTGCATCGGTGGAACTGTGGTGCGGGTGCCGATCAGGCGTCGTCCTCGCCCGCGATGTTGCGCGTGCGGTTGGGGTCGACCTGGACGCCGGGGCCCATGGTCGAGGAGACGGTGACCTTGCGGATGTAGCGGCCCTTGGAGCTGGCCGGCTTGAGCCGCAGCACCTCCTCGAGGGCAGCCGCGTAGTTCTCCGCGAGCTGGGTCTCGTCGAAGGACGCCTTGCCGATGATGAAGTGCAGGTTGGCGTGGCGGTCGACGCGGAACTCGATCTTGCCCCCCTTGATGTCCGTCACGGCCTTGGCCACGTCGGGGGTGACCGTGCCGGTCTTCGGGTTGGGCATGAGACCACGGGGGCCCAGGACGCGGCCGAGGCGACCGACCTTGCCCATCATGTCCGGCGTCGCGACGACGGCGTCGAAGTCGAGCCAGCCGCCGTTGACCTTCTCGATCAGCTCGTCGCCACCGACGACGTCGGCGCCGGCCTCACGGGCGGCGTCGGCCTTGTCGCCGTTGGCGAACACCAGGACCTTGGCGGTCTTGCCGGTGCCGTGGGGCAGGTTGACGGTGCCACGCACCATCTGGTCGGCCTTGCGGGGGTCGACGCCCAGGCGCATGGCCACGTCGAGGGTCTCGTCGAACTTCTTCTTCGCACCACCCTTGGCGATCTTGATCGCCGCGAGCGGGGCGTGGAGCTCGTCCTGGTCGAAGGTCTCCGCGGTGGCGCGGTAGGTCTTGCTGCGCTGCATGTCTTTCCTCTGTTCCTTGCGAAAGTTGTGGTCCACGAGCCAGCGCGGCTCTGCCACGGGTGGGGTACGACGGGTCGTGCCGGGGCGGTCAGGCCTCGGTCGTGATGCCCATCGATCGGGCCGTGCCCTCGATGATCTTCATCGCGGCGTCGAGGTCACGGGCGTTGAGGTCGGGGAGCTTGGTCGTGGCGATCTCACGGACCTGGTCCTTGTTGAGCTTGCCGACCTTGTCCTTCTGCGGCACACCGGAGCCCTTGGCGACGCCGGCAGCCTTCTTGATCAGCTCGGCGGCCGGGGGCGTCTTGGTGATGAAGGTGAACGAGCGGTCCTCGTAGATGGTGATCTCGACGGGGATCACGTTGCCGCGCATGGGCTCTGTCTGGGCGTTGTAGGCCTTGCAGAACTCCATGATGTTCACGCCGTGCGGGCCGAGGGCCGTACCGACGGGGGGTGCCGGCGTCGCGGCACCGGCGTTGAGCTGCACCTTGACCAGGGCAGCGATCTTCTTCTTGGGAGGCATGGAGCGCGTCCTTCTCGGGTTGTTTCGTCGTGGTCTTCACGAGGCGGTCGGGTCACCGACCGGTCTCTGCCACCTGATGTTGCTGCTTCGCTCAGACCTTCTGGATCTGGGTGAAGCTCAGCTCGACCGGGGTCTCCCGGCCGAAGATCTCGACGAGGGCCTTGACCCTCTGCGCCTCGGCGTTGATCTCGGTGATCGTCGCGTGCAGCGTGGCGAACGGGCCGTCCACGACCATGACCGAGTCCGACACGTCGAAGTCGGAGACGGCGACCTGGGTGCGGGCCGCGGTGGCGGCGGGCACGGCGGTGCCGGAGCTCTGCGCGGCGGCCGCGGCGGCGGCGTCGGCCTCGGCCTGGACGGCGGGGGCGAGCATGTTCTCGACCTCGTCCAGGCTCAGCGGCACCGGCTGGTGGCTGTGGCCGACGAAGCCAGTCACCGAGGGCGTGTGCCGCACGGCCGACCAGGACTCGTCGGTGAGGTCCATGCGGACCAGGACGTAGCCGGGGAGCACGGTGCGCTTGACCAGCTTGCGCTGCCCGTTCTTGATCTCGGCGACCTCCTCGGTCGGCACGATGACCTCGTGGATCAGCTCCTCCATGTTGAGCGAGGTGATCCGGTTCTCCAGGTTGGCCTTCACCCGGTTCTCCATGCCGGAGTAGGTGTGCACCACGAACCAGTCGCCGACCTTCATCCGCAGCGCGGAGCGGAACTCCTCCATCGGGTCGGCGGGAGCGGCGTCGACGGGGGCGTCCTCGTCGAACTCCTCGGCGTCCTCGTCGACGGGCAGGTCGGACTCGCCGGCGGGCACCGGGGAGGTCATCGTCTGACCGGTCTCGGGGTCGGTGAGGACCTGGTCCTCGTCGACCGCCTGCTCCCCCTCGGTCGCGAACGTGGGGTCACCCAGGTTCGCGGTCGGGTCGGCGGGCTGCGGGGGGTACTGCTCAGACACGATTACTCCGTCATCTCGTTGCGCGGGGAGGAAGCTCTGGTGCGGGACCGTCCCACCTGTCTCGGGAGGTCCGTCGCGTGGTGGTGCCTAGCCTCCGAAGAGTGCGAACACGGCCTTGCCGAAGGCGAGGTCGAGCACGGAGACGTAGGCGATCATCACCAGCACGAAGGCCAGCACCACGATTAGGTAGGAGACCAGCTGCTGCTGCGTGGGCCACACGACCTTGCGCAGCTCGGCGATCACCTGGCGGTAGAACGTGACCGGGCTGGTGCGCTCGGACCTGTCCGAACGAACGGCCTTCTCCGACACGTGTCTCCCACCTTCGCGTTGCTGGACTTCGAGCGAGCTTCCTGCTGGACGATCTCGCAGGGCACGAGGGACTTGAACCCCCAACCTTCGGTTTTGGAGACCGATGCTCTGCCAGTTGAGCTAGTGCCCTACGGCGTACTCCGGGCAGGACGAGACCATGGCCGAAGACACCGAGGAATGAGTCTACGGGTCGGGCCTGCGCAAGTCGAACCGGCGCCCGGGAGGAGCGCGGACGCGCGCGTGGGAGGACTCTGCGACGATGGACCCCGTGACCCAGCACAGCTCCCGCGTCCAGCCCCCCGCCCTGCCCCTGGCCGACCGCACGCCGGAGGAGGTGGAGGCGTTCCTCGGCGAGCAGCGAGCGGCGTACGACGACCTCGTCTCGCGCGGTCTCACGCTCGACCTGACCCGTGGCAAGCCCTCCTCGGCCCAGCTCGACCTGGCGGAGGGGCTGCTCGCGCTCCCCCACGGCCACACCGACGCCCACGGCGTCGACACCCGCAACTACGGCGGGCTCGAGGGCCTGCGCGAGCTGCGCGAGATGTTCGCCGAGCTGCTCCACCTCGAGCCCGAGCAGCTCGTCGCCGGTGGCAACTCGAGCCTGGTGATGATGCGCGAGGTCCTCGTCGACCTGCTGCTCAAGGGCGGCGTCGACAGCGAGCGGCCCTGGGCGCAGGAGGAGAAGGTCACCTTCATCTGCCCCGTGCCCGGCTACGACCGCCACTTCACGCTGCTGGCGTGGCTGGGCATCGACACGGTCACCGTCCCGATGCACGACGACGGTCCCGACGTGGAGGCGGTCGCGGAGCTCGCCGCGTCGGACCCCAGCATCAAGGGCATGTGGCTGGTGCCGACCTACGCCAACCCGACGGGGTCGGTGTGCAGCCAGGAGGTGGCCGAGCGGCTGGCCTCGATGCCGACCGCCGCCCCCGACTTCAAGATCTTCTGGGACAACGCCTACGCGTTCCACCACCTGACCGCCGAGGAGGCCAAGAGCGCCGACGTGGTCTCCCTGGCCGCCGTCGCCGGTCACCCCCACCGCCCGATCGTGTTCGCCTCGACCTCCAAGATCACGCTGGCCGGCAGCGGCGTGGCGTTCCTGGGCGGATCGGTGGAGACGGTGCAGTGGTTCCTCAAGCACCTCGGCGCCGGCGCGATCGGCCCCGACAAGGTCAACCACCTGCGCCACGTGCAGTTCTTCGGCGGTGCCCAGGGCGTGCGCGACCACATGGTCAAGCACCGCGAGATCATCGCGCCGAAGTTCGACGAGGTGCAGCGCGTGCTCGACGAGCGTCTGGGCGGTCTCGGCGTGGCCACCTGGACGCGTCCGACCGGGGGCTACTTCGTCAGCCTCGACGTGCTGGACGGCACCGCCTCGCGCGTGATCGCCCTGGCCAAGGACGCCGGCATCGCGCTCACCCCGGCCGGCTCGGCCTTCCCCGGCAGCAACGACCCCCGCGACCGCAACATCCGGCTCGCCCCCACCTTCCCGGCCCTGGCCGAGGTGACCTCGGCCATGGAGGCCGTCACCACCTGCGTCCTGCTCGCCGCCGCCGAGAAGGTCCACGGCTGACGCCCGAGCGGAGCACCGCGGTGACCGGCCCTGCGAACCCCGACCACGACGAGGGCGCAGCCCGAGAGTCCCCGGTGCGGTTCCGGGAGCTCGAGGAGTTGCCGAAAGCGCACCTGCACCTGCATTTCACGGGCTCCATGCGCCACGCGACCCTGCTCGAGCTGGCCGAGCGCGACGGCCTCCGGCTGCCGGACGCACTGGTGCACGAGTGGCCGCCGCGGCTGTCGGCGGCCGACGAGAAGGGCTGGTTCCGGTTCCAGCGTCTCTACGACGTCGCGCGGTCGGTGCTGCGCACAGAGGACGACGTGCGCCGACTGGTGCGGGAGGCGGCCGAGGACGACCACCGCGAGGGCGGTCGCTGGCTGGAGATCCAGGTCGACCCCAGCGGCTACGCCGCCCGCTTCGGCGGCATCACCGAGTTCACCGACCTGGTGCTCGACGCCGTCCGCGACGCCTCGGCGCAGGTGGGCATCGGGATGGCGGTGGTGATCGCGGCCAACCGCACGCGGCACCCCCTGGACGCCCGCACGCTGGCCCGCCTCGCCGCGCAGTACGCCGACCGCGGGGTCGTCGGCTTCGGGCTGTCCAACGACGAGCGGCGTGGCACCACCTCCGACTTCGCCCCCGCCTTCCGGATCGCCGAGCGCGCCGGGCTGCTGCTGGCCCCCCACGGCGGTGAGCTCCTCGGCCCCGCCGCGGTGCGCTCCTGCGTCGAGGACCTGCACGCCGGGCGGCTCGGCCACGGGGTCCGGGTGGCCGAGGACCCCGCCCTGCTCGACGCGGTCGTGGAGCGCGGCATCGCCCTCGAGGTCTGCCCGGTGTCCAACGTGGCGCTCGGGGTCTACTCCGACCCCACGTCGGTGCCGCTGCCCGAGCTGATGGCGGCCGGCGCCACCATCGCCCTGGGCGCCGACGACCCGCTGCTGTTCGGGTCGCGGCTGGCCGGCCAGTACGCCACCATGCGCGCCGCGCACCACCTCGACGACGCCCAGCTGGCCGACCTGGCCCGCTCCTCGGTGCGGGCCTCGCGGGCCCCCGAGGCCGACAAGGTCCGGTGGGGCAGCGAGATCGACGCCTGGTTGGCAGACTGAGGGCCATGAGCAGCTTCCCGGGGGACGACTCCCAGCGACCGGACCAGCCCGAGCAACCCGGCCAGACCGGCCAGGCCGGCCAGCCGGGCGCCGACGCCCCGCACGGCGCTGACGGCGCCGAGCACACCCAGCCCCTCGGCTACTGGGAGCGCAAGGCCCTGGAGGAGCAGCAGGGGCAGCAGGGGCAGCAGGGGCAGTCGTACGGCCAGAGCCCGTACGACCAGGGCTCCTACGGCCAGACGCCGTACGGCCAGCCCTCCTACGAGCAGCCGTCCTACGGCCAGCCCTCCTACGGCCAGGCCTCCTACGGCCAGCCGGCCTACGGCTCGTCGCCCTACGGCCAGCCGGCCTACGGCTCGTCGCCCTACGGCCAGCCGGCGTACGGCGCGGGCGCACCGGCGACCTGGGGGGCGCCGCACCAGGACCACCCCCGGGCGACGCTCTCGCTCGTCCTGGGCATCGTGTCGCTGGCCGGGGCCGTCATGTGCCTCGTCCCGATCCTCGTCGCCCCGTTCGCGTGGTTCATCGGCGGGCGCACGGTCCGCGAGATCCGGGAGTCCCAGGGACGCTACGGCGGCGAGGGGCAGGCCCGCGCCGGCCAGGTGATGGGCATCGTCGGGACCGTCCTGCTGGTCCTGGGCGTGATCGCGGTGGTCATCCTGGTCGTCGTGGCGATCGCGTCGAGCGGCTCCACCTCGGGCGGCGACTACAGCAACGCCTGAGCGGTCGGGTCGGCTCAGCTCTCAGCTCAGAGCGAGCAGCCCACCAGGACCGGCTCGTTGACCAGCTCGATGCCGAACTCGCGGCGCACGCCGTCGCGCACCTCGCGGGCCAGCCGCAGCAGGTCGGCCGTCGTGGCGCCCCCGCGGTTGGTCAGGGCCAGGGTGTGCCGCGAGGAGAGCCGCACGCGCTCGTCGCCGTGGCCCTTGGCGAAGCCGGCGTGGTCGATCAGCCAGGCGGCGCTGGTCTTGGCCAGGCCGTCGCCCTGGGGCCACGCCGGGGCGCCGTCGGGCACCTGCTCGAGCGGGACGACCGGGTTGGTGAAGAACGACCCGGTGCTCCACGTGTCGTGGTCCGCGGCGTCGAGCACCATCGCCTTGCCCCGCCTGAGTCCCAGGACGGCCTCGCGGACGGCGGCGGCCGGGGCGCGGTCGCCGACCTCGACGCCCAGGGCGCGCGCCAGCTCGGCGTACTGCACGGGCGCGCCGAGGTCGCCCAGCCCGAGCTGGAAGGTCACCGAGAGCACGACGTGGCGCTCGGGGTCGGCCTTGAAGCGGCTGGTGCGGTAGGCGAAGCCGCAGTCGGCGGCGGCGTACGAACGCACCGCGGCCTCGCGGCGGTCCCAGGTGCGCACGCGCGCGATCGTCTGGGAGACCTCCTGGCCGTAGGCGCCGACGTTCTGGACCGGCGTCGCCCCCGTCGTGCCCGGGATGCCCGAGAGCGCCTCCAGGCCGACCCAGCCGCGCTCGACGGCGGTGGCCACCAGGGCGTCCCAGGGCTCTCCCGCCGCGACCTCGACGAAGGCGCCGCCACAGGTGTCGGTCTGCTCGGACACGCCCCGGGAGCGCACGACGACCACGCGACCGTCGAAGCCCTCGTCGGAAACCACGAGGTTGCTGCCGCCTCCGACCACCAGGACCGGCGTGCCGACCGCGTCGGCGCTGCGGACCGCCTCGACCAGGGAGGCCTCGTCGTGGGCCTCCACCAGCTCGCGGGCGGGACCCCCCAGGCGCAGCGTGGTCAGGTCGGCCAGGCGTGGGGAGCCGGTGGCACCGGGAGCGGTCAGGGGATCGGGCACGGTCACGACGCTAGTCCGGCAACGCAGAAGCGGCCCCGGCAGTGCCGGGGCCGCTCCGTGTCGGTGCTCGGTGCGCTCAGCGGGTCTCGCGGTGAGCGGTGTGGGTGCGGCAACGCGGGCAGAACTTCTTCAGCTCCATGCGGTCGGGGTCGTTGCGGCGGTTCTTCTTGGTGATGTAGTTGCGTTCCTTGCAGTCCACGCACGCCAAGGTGATCTTGGGGCGGACGTCAGAGCTCTTGCTGGCCACGTTCGTGCCTACTTCCTTGACTGCGGCTGTGCTGCCGGTTTGGTGCCGGGTGCCGTGCGGTGAATGAGTAGCGGGGGCGGGGCTCGATCCCGCGACCTCACGATTATGAGTCGTGCGCTCTAACCAGCTGAGCTACCCCGCCTCGAGCAACGACCCGTTCGAGCGAGTCATTCCCTGAGCCCCTTTACGGAATCGAACCGTAGACCTTCTCCTTACCATGGAGACGCTCTGCCGACTGAGCTAAAGGGGCCTGACCGAGGGCACCGACCGACCTGCCGGACGGGCGCCTGAGCCGTCGAGAAGAATACACACGGGCCTGCGGATGCCGAAATCGGCCCCCGGCTCGGCCCGAGGAGCCATCATCGAGCAGGTGACCGTGCCGACCGACGCCCCTGCTGGTGCCCTGCCCGGCTCCTACTACGAGCCCCTCGACGAGACCCGCTTCCGCGCCACCCACGCCACGTCGGGCCCCTGGAGCGAGCACGCCCAGCACGGCGGCCCGCCCGCGGCCCTCCTGGGCCGCGCCCTGGAGTCCGTCGACGAGGGCACCCCGCGGGTGATCGGTCGCTTCACGATGGACCTCCTGGGCCCGGTCCCCGTGGCGGACCTCACGGTCACCGCCACCGTCCTGCGGCCCGGCCGCACCGTGTCCCTGCGCCAGGCCGAGCTGAGCGACGACCGCGGACGGGTGCTGGCCCGGGCCCAGGCCTGGGCGTTCCCGGTCGGCGAGGGCCCGGGTCGGGTCGGCGACGCGGGACCCCTGGGGCACACCCACGCCGACGGACGGCTCGAGGAGCCGCCGTCCGCGTGGACGCGGGGCTACCTGGACTCCCTGGAGTGGCGCTGGGTCGAGGGTGCCGTCACGACCCCGGGTCCGGCGGTGGTGTGGATGCGGCCGCTGGTCCCGCTCGTCCCCGGCGAGACCATGACCCCGCTCCAGCGGCTGCTGACCTGCGTGGACTCCGCCAACGGCGCCGCCTCGGCCGTGGACCCGACGCGCTGGACCTTCCTCAACACCGAGCTGACGGTGCACCTGGTGCGTCCCCTGGTCGGCGAGTGGGTCTGCCTCTCCGCGCAGGCGCACCTCACCGAGGGCGCGGTCGGACTGACCGAGGCCGCGGTGCACGACGAGGAGGGCCTGGTGGCCCGCTCGGCCCAGGCGCTGCTGGTCACCCGCGCCCGCGGCTGAGGTCGTGGCGACGCTCCCGGGCTCAGCCGGGTCGGGCGCTCAGGCTGTGAGGTGCCGGGCGACGAAGCGCAGCTGGGCCGGGGCGACGCGGCGCCAGAAGTCCATGTCGTGCGCCCCCGGGGCGGGGCGGAACACCGGGCGGCTCCCGGCGGGGAAGCCCGCGACGTAGGTGCCGGTCGCGGCGCGGAACGGGTCGTCGTCGCCGCAGTCGATCCGCACCGGGATCCCGGCGAGGTCGCGCTGGTGACCCATGACGCTGAACTCGGCGTACTCCGCGGGGTCGCGGAACCCCGACGCCGACGCGTCCTCGCCCCGCACCCACAGGGCGGGGCTCGCGGCGGCGACGACCGCGCAGCGCTGCTCGGACAGGACGGCGCCGAGCCGGAGGGCGGCGTACCCGCCCATGGACCAGCCCAGCAGGCCGACGCGGTCGGTGCGCAGGCCCTGGCGACGCAGGAGCGGCAGGAGCTCGTCGAGCACCATCGCGCCCGCGTCCTCCCCGTCCGGGCGCCGGTGCCAGTAGCCGCGGCCCCCGTCGACCGAGGCGATCGCAAAGGGCGGCAGGCCCCGGCGCACGCCGTCGGCCAGGAAGCGGTCGAGGCCGAGGTGGTGCCCGAAGGACGTCGTGTGGTCTCCCCCCAGCCCGTGCAGCGACACCAGCACCGGGAGCGGCGCCGAGCCGTCCCGACCGGGGACGGCCGGCGGGTGCGCGACCGTCCAGCCCGTGCGCACCCCGCCCCGAGCCGCGGACACGAACGACCCCGAGACCAGGCGCCCGGGACGCACGTCGGGCACGCGCCCGGCCTCGCCGTCGAGACCCAGGACGTGGCCGAACCGGCGCCGCACGGCCCCGCGCCCGGGCAGCACGCCCTCCTCGACGCCGACCCCGGCGGCGCCCACGACCCCCACCACGCCGGCGGCACCGAGCAGCACGCCGCGACGGGACGGCCGGGCCGGCACCCTCAGTCCTGGATGCGTCGGAAGGGCCGGGCCGCCTCGACCTCGTAGGCCACCTCGAGCAGCCGGCGCTCGTGGCCCGGGCCCGCGCTGAGCTGGACCCCGACCGGCAGGCCGCGCGCGTCGAGCCCGGCGGGCAGCGAGACGGCCGGCTCGCCGGTGACGTTCTGCACCGGGGTGAAGGCCACCCAGGAGAGCAGCCGCTCGACGATCGTGTCGTAGTCCTGCGTGGGGCTGAGCCAGCCCAGCTCGGGGGTGGTCAGGGCCAGGACCGGGCTGAGGACGACGTCGTGGTCGGCGTACGTCGTGCGGGTGAGGCGGCGGGCCAGGCGCAGGCGGGTGATCGCCGCGGGGATCCGCCACGCGTGCCGGGCGGCGTACCGCGCGAGGCCCTGGGTCAGGTGGTCGTTGCGGCTGCGGTCGTAGTCGGGGCCGAACGTGCGCCGGCCCCCGCGGGTGATCGCCAGCGCCAGGAACGCCCAGTACAGGAGGAAGTCGTCGGCCAGGTGGGCCGGCGCCACGGGCTCGACCGGCTCGACGTGGTGGCCGAGGTCCTCCAGCAGCGCCGCGGTCGCCAGGGTGGCGGCGAGGGTCTCGGCGTCGACCTCCTGGCCGTTCACCGGCCGGGTGGCGAGCCCGACGCGCAGCCGGTGGCGGGCCGGGCCGGTGACGTCGCCGATCGGCGGCAGCTCCAGGTCGCGGTAGGCCCGCTCGGACTCGCGCAGGAAGGCCGCGGAGTCGCGCACCGACCGGGTCACCACGCCGTCGTGCACGATCCGCACGGGCATCTGACGGTTCATCGCGTCGCTGGGGGTGCGACCGCGGGTCGGCTTGAGGCCGACCAGCCCGTTGACCGCCGCCGGGATCCGGATCGAGCCACCCCCGTCGTTGGCGTGGGCGAGCGGCACGGCCCCGGCGGCCACGAGCACCGCGGCGCCGGCCGAGGAGGCTCCCGAGGAGTGGGTGGTCAGCCAGGGGTTGCGCACGGGCTCGTCGTCCATGAACTCCGCGGTGGCGCTGAAGCCGTACTCCGAGAGCCGGGTCTTGCCCAGCGGCGTGGTGCCGATCAGGCCCAGCACGCGGGCGACGTCGCCGTCGGCCCGGGCCGGACGGGCGGCGAACGCCCGGGTGCCGTGCTGGGTGGGCAGCCCGGACAGGTCGCTGTTGTCCTTGACGAAGGTGGGGACGCCCGCGAACCAGCCGTCGTGGTCGACGAGCGACTCCTGGCGCGCACGGTCGAAGCGCTGCGCCGCGACCGCCCCGAGCTCGGCGTCCACGCGCTCGGTGCGGGCCACCGCCGCGTCGACGACCTCGCGCCGGGACACCTGGCCCGACCGGATCCGCGCGACGAGGCCGACCGCGTCGTCCTCGCCCAGGGCGTCGTCGGAGAAGGCGTGCACACGGGCGCCAGGGGTGCTCATGCCGGACAACCTAGGTCCTGACAGGGGTCTGGTGTGAGGTGCGCCTCCCGATTTCGGGTGCCAGTGCTTGAGCCGTGCAACTAATCTGGTCAGGCTGGCCTCCCGAGGCCGGTGACGCCTCACCTCTCTCACGCCGCACGCGACCCAAGGAGCCCTCGTGGCCACCGCGACAGCACCCTCCCCCGACGTCTCGCCCGCGGGTTCGTCGACCCCCGACCTCGAGTCCGGGGAGTACACCCACAAGCAGATCCTGACGATCCTCTCGGGCCTGCTGCTCGGGATGTTCCTGGCCGCGCTCGACCAGTCGATCGTCGGCACCTCGATCCGCACCATCGCCGACGACCTCAACGGGCTCTCGGCGCAGGCGTGGGTCACGACGGCGTACCTGATCACCTCGACGATCACCACGCCGATCTACGGCAAGCTCGGCGACCTCTACGGCCGCAAGAAGCTGTTCCTCTTCGCGATCACGCTCTTCGTCCTGGGGTCGGCCGCGTGCTCGTTCGCCACCTCGATGCCGATGCTGGCCTCGCTGCGCGCCGTCCAGGGTCTCGGCGCGGGCGGCCTGTTCACGCTGGTGCTCGCGATCATCGGCGACATCGTCTCCCCGCGGGAGCGCGCGAAGTACACCGGCTACTTCATGTCGGTCTTCGCCACCTCCAGCGTGCTCGGCCCGGTCGCGGGCGGCCTGTTCGCCGGCCAGTCCTCGATCCTGGGCGTCACCGGCTGGCGCTGGGTCTTCCTGGTCAACGTCCCGATCGGCATCCTGGCCCTCTTCGTGGTCACCAAGAACCTGCACCTGCACCACGTGCGCCGCGAGGCCAAGATCGACTGGTGGGGCGCCTCGGCGCTGGTCGTCGCGCTGGTGCCCCTGCTGACCATCGCCGAGCAGGGCCGCAGCTGGGGCTGGACCTCGGGCCGCGCGATCCTCTGCTACGTCGTCGGCGCCGCCGGCGTCGCCGCGTTCCTGCTGGCCGAGAAGAAGATGGGCGACGCCGCCCTGATCCCGCTGCGGATCTTCAAGCTGCGGGCCGCCGCCGTCGTGATCGGCGGCAGCGTGATCGTCGGTGCCGCCATGTTCGGCGCGATCACGGTGATCCCGCAGTACATGCAGATCGTCCACGGCGCCTCGCCCACCGAGGCCGGCCTGATGATGCTGCCGATGGTCCTGGGCATGATGAGCGCCGGCATCGCGACCGGTCAGATCACCTCGCGGACCGGCAAGATCCGGCAGTTCCCGATCATCGGCTCGGCCATGGCCGGCGCCTCGATGATCGCACTGTCCTTCGTCGGCGCCGACACCAGCCTGCTCTGGGTGATGGTCGGGATGCTGTTCCTCGGCCTGGGCCTGGGCCAGTGCATGCAGCCGCTGACGATCATCGTCCAGAACGCCGTCCCGCCGCGCGAGATCGGCGTCGCCACCTCCTCGGCGACCTTCTTCCGCCAGCTCGGCGGCACGCTCGGTGTGGCGGTGTTCCTCTCCCTGCTGTTCAGCACCCTGGGTGACAACATCAAGAACGCCTTCACCGCGGCGGCCCAGCAGCCGGCGTTCGTCCAGGCCCTGAACGACCCGTCCAACGCGGCCCTGAAGTCCAGCCTGAGCAACGGCGGCGGGGTGCTGGCCAAGGTCCAGGACGACTCCTCGGTGATCGGCACCTTCCCCGACGTGCTGGCGCACCCGTTCAAGGTCGGCTTCGCCGACTCGATGAGCATGGTGCTGCTCTACGGCGGCATCGTGATGCTGCTGGCCTTCCTGATCCTGCTGATGCTGCCCGCGGTCGAGCTGCGGGCGACCTCGGCCAGCGCGGCGGCGCGCGCCGAGGTCAGGTCGGAGACCGAGGCCGGGGCCGAATCCGGCACCGGCACCGGGCTCTCCGCGACGGCCGACGCCGGCGCCGGGTCCCCCGGGGCCGTGCCGGCCGGAGCCGCGGGCGGGGCGCACCGCGCCCCCGTCGACACGGTGGTCAGCACCGACGAGGCGCCGGAGAACGGCGTCGGGCGGCACACGGCCGGCGGCCGGCACGCGGGTCCGGCGCAGCCCGAGGAGTGACGACCCGGGGGGCCGGGCGCCGCCGCTGACCTCTCAGCGGTGGTGGCCCGCACCCCGGCGGTGGCAGCCGAGCAGGTGGGTGTCGACCAGGCCGGTCGCCTCCATCAGGGCGTGCATGGTCGTGGGGCCGACGAAGGCGAAGCCCTCGCGCCGCAGCGCCCTGGACAGCGCGGTCGACTCGGGCGAGACCGTGGGCACCTCGGCGACGGTGCGCGGCCGCGGCCCCACCTCGGGGGCGTGACCGAGCACGAAGGCCTCGAGGCCCCCACGCTCGCGCAGCGCGATCGTGGCCAGCGCGTTGGTGCGCGTGGCCAAGATCTTGGCCCGGTTGCGCACGATGCCGGCGTCGGCCATCAGGCGCTCGACGTCACGGTCGTCCATCGCGGCCACCCGGTCCACGTCGAAGCCGTGGAAGACCTCGCGGAACCGCGGCCGCTTGTTCAGGATCGTGGCCCACGACAGGCCGGCCTGGAAACCCTCGAGGCTGAGCCGCTCGAACACGGCCTGCTCCCCGTGGACCCGCACGCCCCACTCGGTGTCGTGGTAGTCGCGCATGCGGCCCGGGGTCGCGGCCCACGGGCAGCGGCGCACCCCGTCCTCGCCGAGCACGCTCCCGTCGGGGCCGTCGGGACCGTCGGGGTCGCTCACGACGGCCGGCTCATCGCAGGGCGGTCGCCATCGCCTCGAGGTGGGCCGGGGTGGAGCCGCAGCAGGCGCCGACCAGGTCCACGCCGAGGTCGCGAAGCTCGGTGGCGTGACGGGCGAGGTCCTCGGGGGTGGCGTCGTACTCGAAGTGGTCGCCGACGACCTGGGGGAGGCCCGCGTTGGACTGGGCGACCAGCAGCAGGCCCTCGGGCCGCGCCTGGGCCATCTGGCCGGCGATGACCAGCATCTCGGCCGGGCCGCGACCGCAGTTGGCCCCCACCGCCGACGCCCCGGCCTCGGCCAGCTCGGCGACGGCCGTCGCGGGGGCGACGCCCATCATCGTGCGCAGGTTGGTGTCGAAGCTCATCGTGACCACGACCGGGAGGTCGGGCACGACCTCGCGGGCCGCGGCCAGCGCGGCCCGGGCCTCGCCCAGGTCGCTGAGCGTCTCGACGAGGACGAGGTCGATGCCGCCGTCGCGCAGGCCGCGGAGCTGCTCGGCGAAGATCGCCTGGGCGTCGGCCTCGGTCATGGTGCCGAGCGGCTCCAGCAGCTCGCCGGTCGGGCCCAGGCCACCGGCGACGAGCGCGCCGTGGGCGTCGGCGACCCCGCGGGCCAGCCGGGCCCCGGCCTCGTTGAGCTCGTGGACGCGGTTGCCGAGCCCGTGCATCTCCAGGCGCGGCCGGGTGCCGCCGAAGGTGTTGGTGGTCAGCACGCGGGCGCCGGCGGCGGCGTACGACTCGTGGGCGGAGGTGATGGCCTCGGGGCGCTCGACGTTCCACAGCTCGCCGGAGCCGCCGTCGTCGAGGCCCAGGTCCTGGAGCAGCGTGCCCATGCCGCCGTCGAGCAGCACGCTGCCGCCCTCGGCGCGGGACACGAGCTCGGTCAGGGCGGGGTGCGTCGGAGTGCTCACGTGCCGAGCCTAGGCCGTGGCGCCGACGGCCGTCGCGCTCACGGCCCCCGACTCACCAGACGTACGCCGGGCAGCACCGGTGCGTGCAACGGGTCGCGGGGGTCGTCGGCCGGCAGCTCGAACCGGTCGGCCTCGCCGGAGTCCAGCCGGGCCTCCCAGGCCCGACGGTGCTCGACGACCTCGTCGTGGGTGCGGCCGATGAAGTTCCACCACATCACGATGCGCTCGCCGAAGGGCGGCCCACCGAGGAGCAGCAGCCGCGCGGGCTCGTCGCACTCGAGCACGAGCCGGTCCCGGCCCGGCTCCAGGAAGCCCAGGTCGGCGCGCCCCAGGGGCTCGCCGTCGACCCGCACCGCGCCGGTGTCGACCAGCACGCCGAGCTCGAAGCCCGGGTCGACGGGCACCTCCAGCCGGGTGCCCGCGTCCAGCACGAGCTCGGCACCCAGCAGCGGCGAGAACGTGTGCACCGGCGAGGTCGAGCCCAGCAGCGACCCCAGGAACACCCGCGCCGCCCACCCCGGCCCGGTGACCGGCTCGGGCGCGTGGTGCTCGAAGGCCGGGGCGGTCTCGCGGTCGCCGTCGGGGAGCGCGAGCCAGAGCTGGGCGCCGTGGAGCGTGACGGTGGCGGGGGTGGAGTACTCGCTGTGGCTGATCCCCCGGCCCGCCGTCATCAGGTTGACCTCGCCGGGCCGGACGGTGGCGTGGTGACCGGCGGAGTCGCGGTGCTCGATCTCGCCCGAGAACAGCCAGCTCACCGTCTGCAGGCCGGTGTGGGGGTGGGGCGGGACGACCATCCCCTCGGCCGCTCCCCCGGCCCCGCCGGGCCCCGCCACGTCGTCGGGGCCGTAGTGGTCCACGAAGCACCACGCCCCGATCAGGGTGCGGCCGCGCTGGGGCAGGGTGCGGCGCACGGTCATGGCGCGGAGGCCACCGAGGGGCACGTCGCGGGGTGCGAGGACGTCCATCGGTCCAGCCTGCCACTCCCGCACCCACCGGGGCCGTGGGACCCGTGGTCCAGGATGGGCCCATGACGTCCGCGAACGCCCCCACGCCCCTCCCCCACGGCTCCTGGCCCTCGCCGGTCTCGGCGGCCGACCTGGTGGCCTCCGGGGGCACCTCGGCCGACCCCCGCTCCGACGGCGGGCTCGTGCACTGGCTGCGGACGGCGCCGGAGACCGGCGCCCGCGTCATCTTGTCGCTGCGCGAGGCTGACGGCTCGGTGCGCGACCTCTCCCCGGAGTGGATGTCGGTGCGGTCTCGCGTGCACGAGTACGGCGGCGGCGCGTGGACGGTCCGCGACGGCGTCGTGGTGGCGGTTGATCTCGTGACCCAGCAGCTGTGGCGCCTCGACGGCGAGCCGCGGCCGCTGTCGCCGACACCCGCGGAGGGGGAGGACGCCGCGGTGCGCTGGGCGGCGCCCGAGGTCGACGTCGCGCGCGGGGTCTGCTTCGTGGTCCGGGAGGACCACCGCGGCACCGACGTCGAGCCGGTCAACGAGATCGTGCGCGTGCCCCTCGACGGCCCCCCCGGGTTCGGCGAGGTGGTCGTGGCCGGGCGTCGGCGGGCGCTGCCCCGCCCCGACGCCGACGACGCGGGTGACCCCGCGCTGCCCGACTTCGTCAGCGACCCCGTGCTCTCCCCCGACGGCGCCCGGCTGGCGTGGGTGCAGTGGTCGCACCCCGCGATGCCCTGGGACGCCGCGAGCGTGGTCGTCGCCGACCTCGACGAGGCCGGCGACGCCGTGTCCGTGCGACGGGTCGGGGGCGGGCCGGGACAGACCGCGACCGAGCCGGTCTGGGTGGACGCCACCCGGCTGGCGTTCCTGGCCGACCCCGAGGGGTGGGCCGTCCCGCACGTCGTCGACGTCACCGGGTCCTCCGACCCCCTCGCCCTCGCCCCCACGGACTCCGAGTGGGGCCTGCCGGGCTGGATGTTCCGGACCCGCGCGATGGCGCTCGCCCCCGACGGTCGGCTCGTCGGCGTGCGCACCGTCGACGGTCTCCAGCGCCTGAGCACCGTCACGCCGTCGCTGCCCGGCGCGGTCACCGACCTCGACCTCCCGCTGCTGGCCGCGAGCGGGCTCGCCCCGCACGACGGCGGCCTGGTCCTCGACGCCGGGCTCCCCGACGTCGGGGCGGCCGCCTCCACGGTCGCCCTCGAGGGCTCCTCGGCCACGCTCGAGGTGCTCGCGGCGCGCGGGACCGTCCCCGACCCGGCGTACGTCGCCGCGGCGGAGGCCGTCAGCTGGACCGGTCACGCCGGGGACACGGCGTACGGCTTCCTGCACCGGCCGACCCACCCCGACGTCACCGGGCCCGAGGGCGAGCTGCCCCCGCTGGTGGTGATCGCCCACGGCGGTCCCACGTCGGCCACGAACGCGGTCCCGCGCACCTCGACGGCGTGGTTCACCTCGCGCGGGATCGCGGTGCTCGACGTCAACTACGCCGGCTCGACGGGCTACGGCCGGGCCTACCGCGAGCGGCTGACCGGCACGTGGGGGGTCGCCGACATCGAGGACGTGGTGGCCGGCGCACGGCACCTGGCCGAGACCGGGGTCGTGGACGGGGCGCGGCTCGGCGTACGGGGTGGGTCGGCGGGTGGCTTCGTGGTCTTCGCCGCGCTGGCCTTCCACGACGCGTTCAGCGCGGGCGTGAGCTACTTCGGCGTCTCGGACCTGTCGCTGCTGGCGCAGGAGACCCACAAGATGGAGTCGCGCTACCTCGACGGGCTGGTGGGCCCGTGGCCGGCGGCCCGCGAGATCTACGCGGCCCGCTCGCCGCTGCACCACGTCGAGGACATCACCGCCCCGCTGCTGCTGCTCCAGGGCGACGCCGACCGCGTGGTGCCGCCCTCGCAGGCCGAGGTGATGGAGCAGGGCCTGCGCGCCCTGGGCCGCCCGGTCGCGCTCGAGGTCTTCGCCGGCGAGGGCCACGGCTTCCGGGCTCCGGAGAACATCGTCCGCGCCGCCGAGGTCGAGCTGTCCTTCCTGGGCCAGGTCTGGGGCTTCACCCCTGCCGGCGACCTCCCCGAGGTCGACCTGGGCTGAGGCCGGCGCGCCGAGGAGGCTCGTCTGGCGCCCGAGGAGGCTGGTCTGGCGCCCGAGGAGGCTCGTCCGGCGCCCGAGGAGGCTGGTCTGGCGCCCGAGGAGGCTCGTCCGGCGCCCGAGGGGGCTGGTCTGGCGCCCGAGGGGGCTCGTCCGGGGGTCCGGTGGTCCCCCAGACCACCTGTGGTCGGCGGTCCCGCGCCCTAGGCTGCGGCCATGGCCCCACGCGCTGCCGACCGACCCGCCTCGCCCGCCCGCACCCGCCCCACCACGGCGGAGCTGGAGCCGGTCGACCGGCGTCCGAGCCTCCTGGTGCTGCCGCTGCGCCTGGCGAGGGCCGGGGTCACGATCACCCTGGCCGCGGGCACGTTCCTGGCCCCGGAGGGCGTCCTCCGCCGCCGAGGGGGGTACGCCGACCAGCTGGCCGCCCTGCTCGGCGAGGGCGGGATGATCGGCAAGCTGGACGCGATGACCCGCGACCCCCAGAGCCCGCTGGGACGGCTGGCCGAGCTCGCCGACGCCGCCGGCCCGGCCCGACCGCTCGGACGGGCCATCGCCCGCGGCGGGATCCTGGACCGCACGCTCGCCGAGGAGGGGCCGCTGGCCCGCCTGCTCAGCGAGGGCGGCGCGGCCGACCGGCTGCTCGAGCCCGGTGGTCCGCTCGACCGGCTGCTCGCCCCGGGCGGCGTGCTCGACCGGCTGCTGGTCGAGGACGGCCCGCTCGAACGACTGGTCGACGAGGGCGGCGCGCTCGACCGCGTGACCCGCGAGGGCGGTGTGCTCGACATCGTGCTCGCCGAGGGCGGCCTGCTGGACCGGCTGCTGAGCGAGGACGGGTTCGTGGACAAGCTGGTCGCCGACGGCGGCACGCTCGACCAGCTCGTCGCGCTCGGACCGATCCTCGAGGAGGTCCACCCGCGGCTCCTCGACCTCGTCGGGGTGATCCCCGAGCTGCGCGCCTCGATCGAGACCCTGGGCGAGTCCGTCGGCCCGCTGGGCGACCTGGCCAACCGGCTGCCCGGGCGTCGGCGTACGCCCTCCGCGGCGAAGGACGCCGGCTGAGGCGCTGAGCCACCGGCGTACGCACGCCGGACGAGCCTCCTCGGGGACTAGACGAGCCTCCTCGGCGTACACACGCGCCCCCTCGGCGTACACACGAGCCCCCTCGGCGTACACACGAGCCCCCTCGGCGTACACACGAGACCCTCGGCGGGGGCCCGGGGATGCGAGGACCCCCGGCGGCCTGGGGCCGACCGGGGGTCGTCGAGGTGGTGCGTGGGGCGCTGGGGTCAGCGGGAGCGGCGGCCGCCGCCGCTGAAGGAGGCGGCGCTGTGGCTGCCGCCCGAGCTCGCGGCGGGGGCGCCGGAGCGACGGCCGCGCGAGCGACCGGCACCGGCGGGCTTGCTACCGCCGTTGGACGAGCCGCCGGCCGACGAGCCACCACGGCCGCCACCACCGCTGCGACGACGGCCACCGCCACCGCCACCGTTCGACGAGCCGCCGGGGCGGCCGCCGTTCTGGACCGCGGGACGGTCGTCCTTGAGGCCACCCTCGACCAGGACGCGCTCGCCGGGCGCGAGCTGCTGGAGCATCGCGTGGCCGGGACCGGAGATCCGGGTCGTGGTGGGGTTGATCTTGGCGGCGCGGGTCAGGTCGCGGACGTCCTTGACCTGCGAGTCGGTCATCAGCGTGATGACCGTGCCGGCGGCACCGGCGCGGGCGGTGCGGCCCGAGCGGTGCAGGTAGGCCTTGTGCTCGGCCGGCGGGTCGGCGTGGATGACCAGCGCGACGTCGTCGACGTGGATGCCACGTGCGGCGATGTCGGTGGCGACCAGCGTCGTGGCGCGGCCGGAGTGGAAGGCCTCCATGTTGCGGGTGCGCGCGTTCTGGGCCAGGTTGCCGTGCAGCTCGATGGCGGGTACGCCGCGCTGGTTGAGCTGGCGGGCCAGGTTCTTCGCGCCGTGCTTGGTGCGGGTGAAGATCACCGTGCGGCCGGGGGCGCTGGTGAGGTCGACGAGCACCGGCACGCGCTGGTCGTGCTGCACGTGCAGCACGTGGTGGTCCATGGTCGACACCGGCGACTGCGCCGAGTCGGCCTCGTGGACGGCCGGGTCCACCAGGAACCGCTTGACCAGGACGTTGACGGCGCCGTCCAGCGTGGCGGAGAACAGCATCCGCTGGCCGCCGCGAGGGGTCTGGTCGAGCAGGCGACGCACGGCCGGGAGGAAGCCGAGGTCGGCCATGTGGTCGGCCTCGTCCAGGATCGTGATCTCGACGGCCGACAGGTCGGCGGCACGCTGCTGGATCAGGTCCTCGAGGCGACCGGGGCAGGCGATCAGGACGTCGACGCCGTTCTTGAGCGCGGCGACCTGCGGGCCCTGGCCCACGCCGCCGAAGACGGTGCGGGTGGTCAGGCCGGCGGACTTCGCCAGCGGCGCCAGCGCGGCGTCGATCTGGGCGACGAGCTCACGGGTGGGAGCCAGGATGAGGGCGCGCGGCTTCTTCGGCGTACGCCGGGCACCGGACTTCTCCAGGCGGGCCACGAGGGGCAGCAGGAAGGCCAGGGTCTTGCCGGAGCCGGTGCGGCCCCGGCCGAGCACGTCGCGACCCTTGAGGGAGTCGGGCAGCGTGGCGGCCTGGATCGGGGAGGGAGTGGTGATGCCGTCGCCCGCGATGATGGTCGCGAGGGACGAG
This sequence comes from Nocardioides korecus, assembly GCF_054778395.1. Lineage (NCBI taxonomy): Bacteria > Bacillati > Actinomycetota > Actinomycetes > Propionibacteriales > Nocardioidaceae > Nocardioides > Nocardioides korecus. The sequence continues at coordinate 289,843 of NZ_BAAGZO010000004.1, forward strand.
GGCACACCGAGGTCGGTGAAGTCAGACAAGGGAGATTCGCTCACTGTGGGAAAAGTGTTCCGCACATAGCCGTAGTCGACGGGTTCGTCGAAGAAGTACGGGCGGCGTGGAGCACGAGCTGTGCTGCGACACGCATCAGGACCGGGCAGAACTGGACGATCCTTGTGCCACCAGACTAGGGCACCGGGGCCCGATCCCTCGCATCAACGGCCACGAACCGCCTGTGACCTGCGACTCCGCCCAGTCCCGACTCAGGCCCGACCGAGCTCGACCAGCGCGTGGGAGACCGCAGCCGTGACCGCCCGGGCCACGTCGGCCCGGTCGTCCTCCACCCGCTCCGGGACGACCTCGTGCACGATGCCGGCCCGCAGCAGCGAGGCCGCGTCGACGCCCTGGGCCGCCGCCATCTCGGCGGCGTGGTCGACGTCGCCGTGCCGGATCACGCTGGCGCCCTCGGGCGGCAGCGGGGAGAGCCACGCGTTGGCGGCCGCCAGCACCCGCCGGGCCGGCAGCAGCGCGAGCGCCCCTCCCCCGCAGCCCTGGCCGAGGATCACCGAGACGGTCGGGACGCTCAGCGTCACCAGGGCCGCGATGCAGCGGGCGATCTCGCCGGCCACCGCGCCCTCCTCGGCCGCCGGCGACAGCTCGGCGCCGGGGGTGTCCACGACGGTGACCAGCGGCAGCCGCAGCTCCTGCGCCAGCCGCATGCCGCGTCGCGCCTGGCGCAGCGCGGCCGGGCCCAGCGGGGTGGTCGCGGTCTGGCGCAGCCGGTCCTGGCCCACCAGCACGCACGGCTGCCCGTCGAGGCGGGTGAGGGCGATGATCACCGAGGCGTCGCGCTCGCCCTCCTCGGTCCCGCCCAGCGGGAGGGTGGCCTCGGCCAGCCGCAGCAGGTCGCGCACGCCGAGGCGCTGGTCGGACCGGGTCAGCCCGATCGACTCCCAGGCGGACGGGGTCTGCGCGGTGCCGGTCCGCAGCGGCAGCTCCGGCGCCGTGGGCGGGTCGACCAGCACCGCCAGGGTGCGGTCGACCAGCTCGGGCAGGTCCTCGGTCGCCACCACGGCGTCGATCACGCCGTGGGCCACCAGGTTCTCGGCCCGCTGGACCCCCTCGGGGAACGGCCGGCCCTCGAGCGCCTCGAAGACCTTGGGGCCCAGGAACCCGACCAGGGCACCCGGCTCGGCGACGGTCACGTGGCCCAGGGACCCCCACGAGGCGAACACCCCGCCGGTCGTGGGGTGGCGCAGGTGCACCAGGTAGGGCAGACCGGCCGCCCGGTGGTCCATCACCGCCCGGGAGATCTCGGCCATCTGCCAGAAGGCGGGCGTGCCCTCCTGCATCCGGGTGCCGCCCGACGCGGTGGTGGCGAGCAGGGGCAGCCCCTCGGCGGTGGCACGGCGTACGGCGTGCACGATGCGGCGGGCGGCGGCCATGCCGATCGACCCGCCCAGGAAGCGGAACTCGTTGACCACCACGGCGACGGGGCGACCGCGCACGAGCCCACGACCGGTCAGCACCGACTCGTCGGTCCCGGCCTTGGCCGCGGCCGCCTCGAGCTCGGCGCGGTAGGCGGGGTCGTGCCCGCTGGTGTCGACCGCCGCGTCCCAGGAGGTGAACGACCCGTCGTCGAGCACGAGGTCGACCAGCTCCTGGGCCCCCCAGCGACGGGTCACGGCCGCGGGTCCTCGCCGGGCGCCTCACCGGCCAGCCACGACCGCACGCCCCTGCCGTGCTGGTCCAGGGTGGGCGGGGCCCGGTGGTCGCGGCGGGTGACCTCGGTGCCGTCGGCGCCGAAGAAGCGCAGCGGCGGGCCGGGCAGGGTCAGCGGGCCGAGCACGTCGTGCTCGACGTCGACGAGCAGGCCCTGGCTGGCGACCTGGTCCCAGGCGTAGACCTCGTCGAGGCTGCGCACCTTGCCCGCGGGCACGCCGACCTCGGCCAGGCGCGCGAGCAGCGGCTCGGCGTCCCAGCCGGCGAAGGCCGCCTCGACGAACGCGATGGTCTCCTCCCGGTGCGCCACCCGCTCGGGGTTGCTGGCCAGGCCGGGGGTGGTGGCGTCGAGACCGAAGCCGTCGCACAGGCGGCGCCACAGGCCCTCGCTGCCCACCGAGATCTGCACGGCCCCGTCGCGGCAGTGGAACAGGCCGTAGGGGCAGATCGAGGGGTGGTGGTTGCCGGCCGCCCGGCCGACCTCGCCGGCGACGGTCCACCGGGTGCCCTGGAAGGCGTGCACCCCGACCGTCGCGGCGAGCAGGGAGGTCCGGACCACCGTGCCGCGGCCGGTGCGCTCGCGCTCGTGCAGGGCGGCGAGGACGCCGTACGCGCCGTACATCCCGGCGAGGAGGTCCGAGATCGGGACGCCGACCCGCTGGGGGTCCTCCGGCCCGGCGCCGGTCAGCGACATCAGGCCGGCCTCGCCCTGGGCGATCTGGTCGTAGCCCGCGCGACCGCCCTCCGGCCCGTCGTGGCCGAAGCCGGTGATCGAGAGCACGACCAGGCGCGGGTTGAGCTCCTGCAGCGAGGCGATCCCGAGGCCGAGCCGCTCCAGGACGCCGGTGCGGAAGTTCTCCACCAGCACGTCGGCGCGGGCCACCAGGCCGAGCAGCACGTCGCGGTCGTCCTCGGCCTTGAGGTCGAGGGTGATCGACTCCTTGTTGCGGTTGGCCGAGAGGAAGTACGTCGACTGGCGGTCGTCCTCGGGCCCCACGAAGGGCGGCCCCCACCCGCGGGTGTCGTCGCCGTGGCCGGGCGCCTCGACCTTGACCACGCGGGCGCCGAGGTCGCCCAGCATCATCGTGGCCTGCGGACCGGCCAGGGCCCGGGAGAGGTCGACGACGAGGACGTCGGCGAGAGGTCCGGTCGAGGGGAGGTCGGTCGTCGGTTCGTTCACGGGGTTCACCATCCCGGCAGCACGAGGGCTGCCCACACGAGGAGCGGTCCGACCAGGGTGACGAGCACGCCGTAGGTCAGGATCTGCTTGTAGTAGACGGACTCCTCGACCGTGTCGGGCCGGTTGGCCAGCATCAGCGCACCGTTGGTCGAGAAGGGACTCACGTCGACGATGGTGGACGACACCGCCAACGCCGCGACGAACAGGGCCGCGTTGATGCCGCCGTCGGAGATCAGCGGCACCGCGATCGGGATGATCACGGGCAGCAGCGCGGTGGAGGAGGCGAAGGCCGAGACCACGCCGCCGACGTAGCAGAGGATCAGCGCGCCGATCGCGGCCGCGCCCAGACCGGCGGCCCAGGTGCCGACGAACTCCGGCGCCTTGGCCGTGGTCAGCACGGTCGCGTAGGTGCTCACGCCGGCGACCAGGAGGACGGTCGGCCAGGCGATCTGCTTGACGGCCTCCTTGTGCTGGTTCGGGGCCAGCATGTTCAAGACGACGGCGGCGGTGATCGCCACGAAGCCGATGTTCTTGTCGAAGGCCAGCGAGATCACGGCCACCGCGACGAAGGCGACCAGCGTGAGCACCTGGTCGTGGCGCACGCCGGGGTCCGCGGTCCTCGTCCCCGTCGCGGTCGACGTGCCGTAGCCGCGCTGCGGGATGGTGGCCCCGCCGCGGTGCAGCTCCTCCGACATCTCGCCCGACAGCGTCGAGGGGTCCTCGTGCTCGAGCCGGCGGCTCATCAGCGACCGGCCCCCGAGGACCAGGAAGAGCACCAGCGCCAGGACGAAGTTGACGACCAGGCTGGTCAGGAAGACCGCGATCTCGCTGGAGGGCAGGCCCGCCCCCTCCATCACCGAGTTGGTGATGGTGCCGTAGATGCTGATCGGGGAGAAGCCACCGGCCTGGGCGCCGTGGACGACCATCATGCCCATCATCAGCGGGCTGATCCGGTAGCGACCGGCGAACCCCAGCGCGATCGGGCCGATGATCGCGCAGGCCGCCGGGCTGGCCGCGCCGATGGCGGTCAGCAGGGCGGTCACGAAGAACATCACCCACGGGATCAGGGCCACCCGCCCGCCCACGGCGCGGACCGCGCTGCGGACGATCAGGTCGACGGTGCCGTTGTTGCGCGCGATCGCGAACAGGTAGGTCACCCCGATCAGCGTCAGGATCAGGTCACCGCTGACGCCCCCCAGGATCGTCTTCTCGTCGAGGTCGAGCGCGTACATCCCGACCAGCCAGGCCGCGACGTACGCCAGCGCCCCCATGTTGATCGGCAGCAGCGTGCCGATGACGAACAACGCCACCAGCGCGAGGATCGCCACCCATTCGGCTCCCATGTCCCACGTCCCTTCCCGAGGAGGCCCGGCCCTGTGACTCGGCTCACCTTGTGGATCAGTGGCCTAGCCAATAGCCCAACAGGCCAGGTGTCAATAGAGTGGCCCTCATGACTTCCCCGTCCTCGGGTCGTGAGCTGCCGGCCCGGCTCACCCGCACGCGCCTCTACGAGCAGGTCGCGGAGCAGATCACCGCCTGGATCACCGACAACGGACTGGGTCCCGGCGACCGGATCCCCCCGGAGCGCGAGCTCGCCGCCCGGCTGGGCGTGAGTCGCGCGACGCTGAGCCAGGCCCTGGTGGCCCTCGAGGTGGTCGGCGTCGTCGCGGTCCGCCACGGCGACGGCACGATCGTGACCTCGACGGCCACCACCACGGGACGCATCGTGGAGTCCATCCGGGCCCACGCCGACCGGCTCCCGGAGATCATCGACACCCGCGACGCCCTGGAGACCAAGCTGGCGGCGCTGGCCGCCGCTCGCCGCACGACCGAGGACCTGGCGCGCATCGACGAGGCGCTCGAGGCGATGGCCGCCGACGTCGAGGCCGGGGGGCGCGGGGTCGAGGGGGACGAGCGCTTCCACGCCGCCGTCACCGCCGCCGCGCACTCGCCCCTGCTGGCGAGGTTGATGGCCGAGATCTCCGAGCTGGTGCGCGAGACCCGGCTCGAGTCGCTCTCCCAGCCCGAGCGTCCCCGGTCCTCCCTGGCGGGGCACCGGGTGATCGCCGAGCAGATCCGGGCCCGCGACCCCGCGGGCGCCTCGCAGGCGATGCACGCCCACGTGGTGATGGTCAGCGATGTCGCCCTGCTGAGGCCCTCGCAGGGTTAGGCTCACCCTCCGGTGCAGACAGGCGCCTTGCCCGTCGGGCCGGTCGAGAGGCTGCGTCATGACGGTTCTGCACGGATCACCCGCACCCACGAGCCCGGCGACCGGCCTGGGTGCTCTGCCGGCCCCCCGGTCGAGCGGCGCGACGAGCGTCAACGGCGGCCCGGCCTTCGCCCAGGCCCGCGTGCTGTGGACCCGGCTCGAGGAGGCCCGGGTGGCCCTGGCCGACCTCCGCTGCAGCAAGCCCAACACCCTGCACGACGCGCGGGCGCGGGTCGAGTGCCTCGAGGCGCTGCAGGCGTACGCCGACTGCCTGGTCGCCCAGAACCGGCCGGTGCCCTACGCGCTGCGCGACGAGCTGCGCCTGATGCGCCTGACCTGCGGGACCACCTCCGGCTGGTGACGCGGCCACCGGCGACGGCCACCGTCGGCCGCGCCGGGACCCCGTCCTGCCCGTCCTGCCCAGCCCGCGGGACGCCGGGCGATTGACCCGGCCTCCGCCGGGGTAACCGCAGGTGAGCCCCGGGGGACGGGGCACGCACGGAACAGGGACGGGGCACACCATGGTCACCGACGACACCATCGCCACGATCGACGTCACGGCACCGCCGAGCGGCACCGGGTGCGCCGACTGCGACGCCGCCCAGCCACCGGGGTGGTGGGTGCACCTGCGCCGCTGCGCCACCTGTGGGCACGTCGGGTGCTGCGACACCTCGCCGGACCAGCACGCGACGGCGCACGCGACGAGCACCGGCCACCAGGTGATCCGCAGCTTCGAGCCGGGCGAGGACTGGTTCTACGACTACGAGACCGGTCGCCCCTTCGACGGTCCCGAGCTCGTCGGGCCCGAGTCCCGACCCGTGGACCAGGACTCCCCGGGCCCCGCCGACCGGCTCCCGGAGGACTGGACCGAGCACCTGCACCGGTGACGGCCTGAGCGGTCGCCCCGGGGCGTTGCGACGCCCGAGGGCCCGGAGACCCGAAGTGCCCGCCACCCGGGGGGATGGGTGGCGGGCACAGGTCCAGGAAGGGGGCTCAGGCCTCCCTGGGGTGGCACGGCGTCAGACGCCGCGCCCGGCGGTCTCGGGTCCGCCAGGAGGACGACCGTGGGGGGACGTCCTCGAGATGGAACTCTGCTCCCGGCCCGCTGACAGCAGCCTGACGGTCGCCCGGCGACCTCGGGAACTTCTCGCTCCCGGCCGTCAGGCCGGCGCGCGACCGGGCTGATCGGGACGTCGGGCGAGCACGGCCCGGTGGTCCGAGCCGGTCGTGACCAGCCGTACGTCGCTCGCGCGGCCCGGGCCCAGGACGTCGTCGACCCGGCGCGGCCCGAGCGTGCCGGGGTGGTCCTTCCGCCCGTCCCAGGCCGAGGTCAGCCCCCGGAGCGCGAAGCCGTGCAGGTTGCTGTCCCCCACGACGTACGCCGTGTGGCCGCGCGCCGCGAGCCGGTCCACGAGCACCTGCAACCGCCGGGTCTCGCGCCGGTGCCGCTCGACCAGCCCGGGTCGGTCGTCGCGGTAGCGGCCGCCCCGCTGCACGCCGGAGACCAGGTGCTGGCTCACCAGCGCGACGGTCCGGGGCGTGGCGCGGTCCTGCCACAGCGACACCGTGGCGACCCGTCCGGGCTCCAGTGGCTGGGTGCCGCGGTCGGAGCGGGCGGGGAGGCTGAGCACCCACTGCCGGCAGCCCACCAGGAGGAAGCGATCGGCGCGGGCGCCCGTGACGCAACCGCCGACCAGCGGCGCGCACCAGACCCACCCGTGGTCGAGCCGACTCCCGCGCCACGGCACCGGCACCACCCGGCCGGTGCGTCGCAGCACCGTCGTCCGCGCGGGCGACCACTCCTGGAGCCCCACGAGGTCGGGCTCCTCCGCGAGCACGGCCGCCAGGGCCGTGGCCGCCGCCCCCCGGCCGAGGTCGCACTGCACGTTGGCCGTGGCGACCAGCGTGGAGGTCGGGCCGCCCCCGCCCGCGCTCACGAGGAGGCGCCGCCACCGTCCTGCGCGTGGGCGCGGCGCGACTTCACCACGTGCACCACGACGAGCACGACCAGCAGCCCGATCACGACGTAGCTGACGTCGGAGATGTAGGTGCTGATCACCGAGCCCAGGGCCCATCCCCCGAGCACGCAGGCCGAGGCCCAGACCAGGCCGCCCAGGACGTTGAAGACCAGGAACCGGCGGTAGTGCATCCTCGCCATGCCCGCGGCACCGGGCACCATCGCCCGCAGCAGCGCGGTGAAGCGGCCGACGAAGACGGCGACCGGCCCGCGGCGCCGCAGGAAGTCCTCGGCCTTCTGCCAGCGCTCCTGACCGACCTTGCGGCCCAGCCGGGTGTCCTGGATGCGCTCGCCGTACCGACGTCCGACGAGGTAGCCGACGCTGTCGCCGAGGATCGCCCCGGCGATCGCGAGCACCAGCACGACCACGAGGCTGGCGCCGCCACGACCGGCCAGGACCCCGCCGAAGACCACCGCGGCCTCGCCCGGCAGCACGAAGCCCAGGAGCACCGCCGCCTCGGCGAACGGGAAGCCGAACACGGCGACGTAGACCACCCACGCCGGCACGGACGACAGGAAGCTCTCGATCAGCCCGCTCACGGGGTGGACGCAGACGGGGTGGGGCGCATCACCCCATCCTGCCCGTCCCGCCTGACGGCCGGGTGACGACGAGCCGGACCGGTCAGCTGGTGACGTCCTTGACCCCGAAGCGCGCCCACGCGGCGAGCCAGAAGACGACGACGTAGGCCAGGGTCGAGTACAGACCCTGCGCCACCCCGCCCCACGCGATCGGGTCGCGCAGCAGGTCGCCGAAGGCCATCCAGTGGTGGGTGAGCAGGAACGGGTGGATCCAGGAGACCTGCGGGATCGAGTCGAGGATGAAGCTGGCCGTGCTGAACAGCACGGTGGTGATGGTCGCGGCGATCGGCTGCTCGGTCAGGGTCGAGACGAACAGCCCGACCGCGCCCAGGGCCGAGAGGCACAGCGCGAGGTACGCCGCGCTGGCCGCGATCCGCAGCAGGCCCTCGGCGAAGGAGATCTGGGTGCCCGAGAGCAGGGTCAGGTCGCCGCCGCCGAACAGCGCCAGCCCCACCAGCACGCCGGTGATCGCGACGGTGAAGGCGCCCGCGAAGGCGAACACCACGATCACGGCGTACTTCACCGCGAGCAGCCGGGCCCGCCGGACGGGCACGGTCAGCAGGTAGCGCAGCGTGCCGAGGTTGGCCTCGCCGGCCACCGCGTCGCCGGCGATGGTCGAGACCGCGAGCGGCAGGAACAGCCCGAGCTCGATGCCGAGGGCGGCCAGCGCGACGAAGAGGCCGTTCTGGGTGATGGAGTCGAAGAACTCGGGCCCGTCGCCACCGCGGCCGGGGCTCGAGACCTTGACCGCGAAGGCGATCAGGATCGGCACCAGCGCGAGCACCACCAGGGCGCCCTGGTTGCGGCGGCGGCGGAAGACCAGCCGCACCTCCGAGCGCAGGAACCGGGTCGAGACCCGCGCGGGCCGGTCGGCGGACCCGCTCGGAGCGGGCGTGGGACGGGCGGGGGCCTCAGCCGCTGACATCGAAACCACTTCCTGTGAGGGAGACGAACACGTCCTCCAGCGACGGCGTCTCGACCCGGAACCCGGTGACGGCCAGGCCGCGGTGCACGCATGCGGCGACCACCTCGGACGCGGCCACGTCGCCCAGCCGTCCGGTGGCCGTGCCGTCGGCGGTGGCGACCTCGGACAGGCCGAGCGCGCGCATCGCCTCGGCCGCGACCGCGGGTCGGTCGCAGTCGACGACGGCGAAGGGGGCCGCGTCGCCGCGGACCTCCGCGACCGTGCCCTGGCGGAGCAGGTGACCGGCGTGCATGACGCCGAGGTGGGTGCACATCTGCTCGACCTCGGAGAGCAGGTGGCTCGAGATCAGCACGGTGGTGCGCTCCGCGGCGACCGCCGCGACCAGCGAGCGGATCTCGCGGGTGCCCTGGGGGTCGAGGCCGTTGGTGGGCTCGTCGAGGACGAGCAGGTCGCGCGGGCGCATCAGCGCGCCGGCGATGGCCAGGCGCTGACGCATGCCCAGGGAGTAGGCGCGGTAGCGCTTGGACGCCGCCGGCAGCAGTCCGACCCGCTCCAGGGCCGCCTCGATCCGGGCCCGCGAGGTGCGGCCCGAGGTGGTGAGGTCGGCGGCGTCGAGCCGGGCCAGGTTGTCGCGACCCGACAGGTAGGGGTGGAACGCCGGCCCCTCGACCAGCGCGCCGACCCGGGAGAGCACGTCGCCGGACCGGGCCGGGACCGGCTCGCCCAGGACGTGGATGTCACCGGCGGTCGGGTTCACCAGCCCCAGCAGCATCCGGATCGTGGTGGTCTTGCCTGAGCCGTTGGGCCCCAGGAAGCCGTAGACGGCGCCGCGCGGCACCAGCAGGTCGATCCCGTCGACGGCCAGCTGGGTGCCGAAGCGCTTGGTCAGCCCGGAGGTCCGGACGGCGGGCGCCGGCGCGTCCGGTCCGAGCGGCTCGTCCCTCACCCCCGGGCTGTCGGCCACGGTCGACGCAGCAGCCGTCATCGGCGGGCCAGGGCGGCGTACAGCGTCTCGGGGGACACGGCACCGACGGCGACGCGGCCGTCGTCGCTGAGCACCGCCGAGAACAACGTGCCGCGCAGGACCCGGCCCGAGCCCCAGTCACCGCTGACCTTCGGCAGGGCGGCGAGGACGCCGGCCAGGCTGCTCGCGCTCCCGGAGCCGGACCTCTGCGACTCGCCCTGACCGGAGCCCTTGGCGTCACCGCGCGCGGCGCCGGACAGCATCCCGGCCACGGCCTGGGCCGGGACCTTGCCGACGACCACGGTGGCCCAGCCGGTGCCGCTGACGACCGGCTCGTCGGCCTTCGCCCCGGCCCGGGGCTTCTGCGGCGCGGACTTCTTCTCGGTGGTGCCGGGGGCCTTGGTCGTCACCTTGGTGCCGGGCGGCGGGTTGAAGGCGAAGACCGAGGCCGCCGGGGCGGTGGGGTCGAAGGAGGTGAAGCCGACCTGGAACGCCGGGTCGTTCGCGCCGCGGGCGAAGACCTGGACCCGCAGCGGCACGCGGGTGGCGCCGTCGACGGCGATCCGCACGGACCCGACCAGGGAGCCGGCCTGCTTGGGCTCCAGGACCAGCTCGTAGGCGCGTCGTCCGGCCACGGTGGCGGTGCCGTCGGTGGCGACCTTCGTGCTGGGCGTGAGGGCCTTCAGGGCCGACTCGGCCGCCTGCTGCGGGGTGACCGTGGTGTCGGCCGGCGTGCGCTGCGAGGTGCGGTGCGCGGGGAGGGTGTAGCGGGTGGCGGTCTTGGCCTTGCTGGACCAGACCCAGACGGTCCGCCCGTTGCGGACGACGTCGGACTCTCCGAGGGAGCCCATCAGGGAGACGCGGGACTTCTGCGTCCCCGAGGACCACACCCGCAGGGTGTGCGAGCCGGAGACCAGCGAGCTGAGGTCCGAGCTGCCGCTGCCGCCGCCGAGGCCGGGGAGGCTGGGCAGGCCCAGCTCGGCGTCCTGGACGACCGTGCCGGAGAGCCCACCGATCTGGGCCTTCTGCACGTCGACGAGCAGCTGGGCGGCCGTGCGGGGCGCGAGGCGCTCACCGGCACTGGCCTGGATCAGCCCGATCGCCGAGCCACCGCCGGCCAGGACGACGGCCACGGTCGCGGGCACCAGCCAGCGCACGAGCGGGCGGCGGCGCCCGGACGAGGTGGCGGTCGCGGAGGTCGAGGAGGACGACGGGGTGCTGCCGGGAGGGGTGGACGCGGTGCTCATGACCCCATCGTGCCTCGCGCCCCCTGTGGGGATGCTGAGAACCTGTGCGGCCGCTCAGCGGACCCGTGCCAGGGTGGGCGGCGTGCGCCTGCTGCTGGTCGAGGACGAGCCCCGGCTGGCGCGCGCCCTGGCCCGCGGCCTCGGGGACGACGGGTTCAGCGTGGTGGTGGCCTCCGACGGGGTCGACGGGCTGGAGTCGGCCCGGCACGGCGACTTCGACGTGGTGGTGCTCGACGTGATGCTGCCGCGACTGTCGGGGTACGACGTCGTCCGCACGCTGCGGGCCGAGGAGAACTGGGTCCCCGTGCTGATGCTCTCGGCCAAGGACGGCGAGCACGACCAGGCCGACGGCCTCGACCTCGGCGCCGACGACTACCTGACCAAGCCGTTCTCCTACGTCGTCCTGCTGGCCCACCTGCGCTCCCTGGTGCGGCGTACGCCGAGCCCGCGGCCGGCCGTCCTCGAGGCCGGCGACGTGCGCCTGGACCCCGCCACCCACGAGGTGACCGTCGCGGGCGAGGCGGTCGCGCTGACCCCGCGCGAGTTCGAGCTGCTCGAGCTCCTGCTGCGCCGGCCCGGAGTGGTCATCACCAAGACCGAGATCCTGGACCAGGTGTGGGACGACGCGGACCGCACCAGCCCCAACGTGGTCGAGGTCTACGTCGGCTACCTGCGGCGCAAGCTGGGTCGTCAGCTGGTCGAGACCGTCCGCGGGGTCGGCTACCGGTTGGCGACGTGAGCGGCGAGGGGGTCGGACCCTGGCGGCGCCTGACCCTGCGCGGGCGCCTGGTCGCACTCGGGACCGTCGGGGTCGCGGTCGCGCTGGCCCTGGGGTCCCTGGCGCTGTACGCCGTCCTGGGCGTGGCCGGCGCGCGTGCCCTCGACTCCTCGGCCGCGGCGACCGCCGACGACGTGGTCCAGCTGGTCCGCGACGGCCGGCTCCCCGAGCCGATCCCGGTGACCGGCAACCAGGTCGTGCAGGTGCTCGACGCGCGCGGACGGGTGGTCAGCGCCTCGACCAACGCCGACCGGCTCACCACGCTGCTCTCGGCGCGCGAGGTGGAGGAGGCGGTGGCCTCGCCGGTGACGGTGCCGGGGTCGCGGATCGGCACCAGCGGCACGCTGCGGGTCAGCGCCGTGCGGGTGACCGGGGCCTCCCCCGGCCGGACCGTCCTGGTCGCCCAGGCCGCCGACGACGTGGCGCACGCCCAGCACGTCCTCGGCGCGACGCTGCTGGCGACGTACCCGCTGCTGCTGCTGGTGCTCGCGCTGATCGCGTGGCGGGTCGTGGGGGCGGCCCTGCGACCGGTGGAGTCGCTGCGCGCCGCCGCCGACGAGATCTCCGGCGCCGGCGGGCGCGAGCGGCTCCCGGTGCCGCCCTCGCGCGACGAGCTCCGGGCGCTGGCGACGACGCTGAACTCCATGCTCGACCGGCTCACGGGGTCGCGCGAGCGGCAGCGCAGCTTCGTCGCCGACGCGGCCCACGAGCTGCGCAGCCCGCTGGCCTCGATGCGCACGCAGCTCGAGGTGGCCGAGCGCCGCGGGGAGGCTCCCGAGGTGGTCCCGGACCTGGTCGAGGAGGTGGCTCGGATGAGCCACCTGGTCGAGGACCTGCTGGTCCTGGCCCGGCTCGACGACCACGCCGGCGTCGTCGGTCCTGCGCCCACCTCGGTCGACCTGGCGGACCTGCTGGGCGGCGTGGTCTCCCGCTTCGAGCACGCCCGGGTGCCGGTGCTGCTCGACGCGGCCCCCGTCGCCGCGGTGCCGCTCGCACGCCCCGAGCACCTCGTCCGGGCCGTCGACAACCTGGTCACCAACGCGGTGCGCCACGCGACGTCGCGGGTCACCGTCCGCCTGGAGGCCGCACCCGGAGCCGGGGGCGTCTCGGTGAGCGTGCTCGACGACGGCCACGGCGTGCCCGCCGCCGACCGCGACCGCGTCTTCGAGCGCTTCACCCGGCTCGACGAGGCCCGGGACCGCGACGCCGGCGGCAGCGGCCTCGGCCTGGCGATCGCGCGCCAGCTCCTCGAGGGCCTCGGCGGATCGGTGGCGGTCGACGAGGCCCCCGGCGGCGGGGCCGCGTTCACGGTCCGGCTGCCGGCGGGCTGAGGTCGCTCCGGCGGCCGCTCAGTCCTCGGGCAGGGCCGCGAAGGACTCCTTCACGCCCTTGTACCAACCCATCGACTGCCTCGGGTGGCGCCAGCGGCCCTTCATGGCGTCGCGCGCCTCCTGGTGGGTCGCGTCGCCGGCCTTCTCGGCGTCCTTGAGGTGGCGGTCCTGAGCCTTGATCACGGCGTCCGCGCTGTCGCCGTGGTGGGCGAGGTCGCAGGGGCCGCCGAGGTCCTGGCAGGTCATGGTCTTCACGTGGTTCCTCCTGGTGGGTGTGCTCCCCTGGTGACGATCGGGTCGGGTCGGGTGTGACGCCTCAGCCGGGGACGCCGGCCCGTCGGCGTACGACGTGGGGCAGGAGGGTGGGGTCGGCCCGGAACGTGATCGCGTGGACGACCCCGTCGGTGACGGTGAAGTCGAAGACCACGCGCGCCTCCCCGCGGTGGAACCACGCCGACCCCGGTCGGCCCTCGACCAGCACGGGCAGGGCGGCCCTGGCGCTGCCGTCGAAGAAGGCGGCGACCGCGTCGCGGCCCTCGAGGCTGCCGGGCGTGCCGGCGGCGAGCGCCGCGGCGTCGGCACCGACGACGGCGTCGGGCGCGAGCAGCTCCAGCAGCCGGCGCAGGTCGCCGTCGCGGGCGGCCGCCATGAAGGCGTCGACCACCTCCCAGTCGGCCAGCCGGTCCTCCGACGCCGGCTGGGCCACCTTGGCGCGGGCCCGCGAGGCGAGCTTGCGCGCGGCCGCCGGGGTGGTGTCGAGCAGCTCGGCGATCGTGGGGAAGGCGAAGCCGAAGCTGTCGTGCAGCACGAACGCCACCCGTTCGCGCGGGCCCAGCCGGTCCAGGACGACGTGCAGCGCCAGGCCCACCGTGTCGGCCAGGACCACGTCGTCGGCCGGGTCCGGCCCGTGCCCGCCGGGGTCCACCTGGGCGACCGGCACCGGCGTACGGGCTCGGAGGCGGTCCAGGCAGAGCCGGGTGGTGACGGTCGTCAGCCAGGCCGGGAGGTTCTCCACGACCGCGTCGGTGCCGTGCAGGCGCAGCCACGCCTGCTGCACGACGTCCTCGGCCTCCGCGTGGTCGCCCAGGACCCGGGCGGCCAGGCCGACCAGCCGCGGGCGCTCGGCCTCGAACGCGTCGACCTGACCGGCCTGGTCGAGCTGCTCGGTCTCGTCCACGTCGTCTCCCCTCTCCCCGTTCACCCCACTCGACGTGCGGGGCGGCCGAGGTGTGACGCACCGGCCGGGATCAGGTCCGGTTGCGGCCCACCGCTGCCCGCACCAGCGCCACGAAGGCGTCCTCGTCGAGCTCGTCGGACTCGCGGAGGTCGACCGCGCGCCGGGTGCCGGCGTCCATGCTCGCGTTGAAGATGCCGGTCGGGTCCTCGACCGAGGCGCCCTGGGCGAAGGTGAGCTTGACCTTGTCCTTGTAGGTCTCGAGCGTGCAGACCAGCCCGTCGCAGGAGAACGTGGGGACGCCGTCGGGGTTGGTGGGTTTCCGCCACTTCCGCTCCTCGACCATGGCGTCGTCGGCGGACATGATCAGGGTGCGCAGCCGCTCGACCCGCGCGGTTCTCCAGTCCTCGCTCACGGCGGGGACCCTACTCGCCGCCGGACCACGACACCTCCGGAGAGGACGCCATGACCGACCACGCAGACGGGACAGACGGGACCGACCAGTCGCCACGCCTCCTGGGGGTGCTCCTCGACCGCGGCGGCTCCGGTGCCGTCCGTCTCGAGGACCGTGTGGCCGCCGACGTCGACGACGTCTGGCGCGCGCTGAGCGACCGCGAGCACCTGGCCGGCTGGCTGGGCACCGTCGAGGGCGACCTCCGGGCGGGCGGGGAGTTCCGCGGCCACTGGGCGGCCAGCGGGTGGGAGGGCACCTGCCGGCTCGACGCGTGCGAGCCGCAACGGCGGCTGCTGCTGCGCACCAGCTCCGAGGACCAGCCCGAGGGTGTCGTCGAGGTGACCCTGCTGCCCGACGGGGACCACACCACCGTCGTGCTCGAGGACCGCGGCATGCCGGTGACCGACCTCCCGGCGTACGCCGCGGGCGACCAGATCCACCTCGAGGACCTCGCCGCCCACCTCGCCGGGCAGGGCCGCTGCGACCCGCGAGCCCGGTTCGCCGAGCTGTTCCCGTCCTACCAGGGGCAGCCGGTGACCTCCGGCTGACGGCCGGCCCGAGCGGCTCGGGCAACCCGGGCGGCGGCTAGTCGGTGCACTGGCCCCACACGCCGGCGCGCCACCCGCCCGACGCGGTCCGCCACACCTCGGCCTGGGCGAGACGACCGCCCTGACGATCCAGCAGGTCGATCACGCGGACGGCCTCCTGGTCCCCCACCCCGACGTCGACACCCTGGTCCTGCGTGCGCACCGCCTCCACCTCGCCCCAGTCCGACGACGCCAGGACCGCGCGCTGCAGGGCCGGCCAGGAGCGCGCGTCCGCGACCACCTGGTAGCTGCTCACGCAGTCGCCGTCCGAGGACGTCTCCCCGACGGCCCCGCACCCGAGCAGGCCCGGGCCCAGCAGGGGGACGAGGAGCAGCTGGCGTGCACGCACGGTCCTGGGACGCGGCGGCCGGCCCGACGGTTCCACCCGCCCCCCGCCGAAGGCCAGCTGAGCGCCGGCGGCGACCCGAGCGACATGCAGCTCACCCAGGGCGGCGCCGACGCCCGCCTGGGCGGCGCCGGGGGTCGCGAGCTGCATGTCGCTCGGGTTCCCGGGGCGCGAGCACCCGCACCCGCACGGGGCTCGGAGGCTCGTCCCGCGCCTCGATCACGGCCACACGGTAGACGCACTCCACCCCAGCCCGAGGCCGAAGGAGTCGACGGCGTCGACCCAGGCTGCCGGCGCGTCGAGGTGCACGTGGTGGCCGGCCACCACCTCGGTCACGGCCGCACCGGGGAGGGTCCGGAGCAGGAGCGCCCGGTCGGGCTCGCCGAGGGCCGAGTAGCGCCCCGAGGCGGCCACCAACCCCACGGGGACCGGGCAGGCGGCGACCCGCGCCGGCAGGTCCCACGCGAGGTGGCGCGCGGCGAACGCCGCCACCCCCGACGCCGTCCCCAGTCGTCCCTCGACCACCGAGCGGGCGTCGCGACGGGTCCACGTCGGGTGGCCGTGGAGCAGCTCGGTGATCGCGGCGTGCGGGTCCTCCAGCGCCACGACGTCCTCGCGGGTCCGCTCCTCGGCGTCCTGCCGGGAGCGGCGGGTGCGGCCGGGCCCGGGCGGGTCCTCCAGCACCACCCCCACGGCGTACGCCGGGTGGCGAGCGGCGAGCTCCAGGGCCACCACCGCCCCCATCGAGTGCCCGACGACCAGGGCCGGTCCGCCCGGGTGCCGCTCGGCCACGTCGTCGGCCAGGTCGGCCACCGCACCGACCGCCCCCAGGGGTCGACCGCCGTGACCCGGCAGCGTCGCGCGCTCCACCTGCCAGCCGCGGGCCTCGAGCTCGGGCCCGACGCGCCACCAGGTGCCCGGCCCGGCCAGGAGGCCGTGCACGAGCAGCACGCGTGGTCGGGACACGACGGTGACGGTAGTGCCTCGCACGCGGCCCGCTGCCCGCCCGGACGGCCCTCCCCGCCCTCAGGCCTCGCGGTCGGGCAGCGTGGCCCGCAGGCAGTCGAGAGCACTGTGGCGCGGCGACCACCCGAGCTCGGTGCGCGCCTTGGAGGTGTCCATGATCGAGGGCTGGCTCAGGGCCTCCACCCACTGCGCCTGCGCGGGCAGGAACGGCAGCCGGGCGGCGAACCTGGCGGCCGCGGCCACCGGCGCGGCCGGGACGCGCACCGGACGGAGCCCGAGCTCGCGGACCACGTCGACACCGGTCACGACGTCGTCCGCGGCGATGTTGTAGGCGCCGGGCGGACCGGCCCCGACCACGCACAGCCGCAGCGCCTCCGCGACGTCGTCCTGGTGGATCAGCTGCACGGGCAGGTCTGCTGCGAGGACCGGCAGGGCCGGCAGCCGACGCAACCCGACGCCCAGGGCGCGCACGAGGGGCTGCAGCACCTCCGGCACGCCGCCCTTGCCCCCGACCGCGTCGGGCCCCAGGACGATCGGCGGCCGCAGCAGGTAGGTCGCCAGCTGCGGGTGCTCCTCGCCCTCCGCGGCCAGCAGGTGCTCGAGCTCGGCCTTCTCCTGGGCGTAGAACAGCCGGTCCGCGGGCCGCACCGGCCAGTCCTCCTCCATCCCGACCGGGTTGTCCCGGTGGAAGCCGTACGCCGCCACGGAGGAGGCGTAGACGAACCGGGACGCGCCCGCCTCGGCGGCCGCACGGAACACGTTGAGGGTGCCCTCGACGTTGATCGCGCGGGTGACCTGCTTGCTCCCGCCGATGATCAGGAAGGCCAGGTGGACCACGACGTCGACGCCCTCGAACGCCGCGGCCAGGGCCTCGGGATCGCGCACGTCGCCCTGGCGGTACTCCATCTTGGTCCAGCCGCGCGCGGCCGGGTCGAAGGGACGCCGGGCGATCCCGACCACGCGGGTGACCGCGTCGTCGGCCTCCAGGAGCCGGGCCAGGGCCAGCCCGAAGGTACCGGTCGGGCCGGTGACGGCGACGGTCAGTCCGCGGGGCTCGCTCGGCTCGCTCATCGGGACACCGTAGCGATCGCGCGCCTCCACCACGCGGCCCCGATCCTCCGCGGTCGTCGGCTCAGAGCGTGACCAGGACGACGCCCACGGCGACGAGCACGGTCGCGGCCACCCGCCACGGCCCGAACCGCTCGCCGAACACGACGGCCCCGATGACCGCGCCGACGATCACGCTGGTCTCGCGCAGCGCGGCGACGGGGGCGAGCGCGCCGCGCGTCTGGGCCCAGAGCACCAGCCCGTACGCCGCCAGCGACAGCACCCCGCCCAGCAGCCCCAGCACGAGGTGGGGCCGGACCTGGCCCCAGACCGCCCGTCCGCGCGTGAGCACGGCCACGACCGGCATCGCGGGTCCCTGCAGCAGGAACAGCCAGCCCGTGTACGCCGTGACCGACCCCGCGCCGCGCACCCCGACGCCGTCGAGGGTGGTGTACGCCGCGATGGTCACCCCCGTCAGCACGGCCGCGACCAGGGCCGGCCGAGCCGCTCGGGTCGGGACGCCCCCGACCAGGACCAGGCTGACGAGCCCGAGCGAGATCACCAGGACGCCGGCGACGCGGACCGGCGCGAGGTCCTCCCCCAGGAGGACGAACCCGGCGAGCGCGACCAGCCAGGGCGACGTCCCTCGTGCGACGGGGTAGACCTGCCCGAACTCCCCCAGCCGGTAGGACCGCATCAGGAACAGGTTGTAGGCGACGTGCAGCGCGACCGACCCGAGCAGGAACGGCCAGGCCGCGCGGTCGGGCAGCGGCGAGGCCAGCACCAGCGGCACCGACCCGAGCGTGACCGCCACCCCGATCAGTGCGAAGCCGACCAGCCGGTCGGTGATCGCGTGGGCCAGGGCGTTCCAGACCGCGTGCAGGACCGCGGCCAGCAGGACGGCGCCGACGACGGTCGGGCCGACGGAGGCGTGCGTGGTCAGCCCTCGTCGCCGACCGGCGCCCGGGGCGCCAGGGCCAGGTGCACGACGCCGTTGTCGTAGACGTCGGTGGCGATCACGTCGAGCCGGGCCCGCTCCTCGCCGAACAACTGGTCCCCGGACCCCAGGACGAGCGGGTAGACGAACAGGTGCAGCTCGTCGAGCAGCCCGTCGGCGATCAGACCGCGGACCAGGCGCCCGCTGCCGGAGACGTACGCCGCCCCGTCGCGGGAGTCCTTCCACTCGCGCAGGGCGACGGCGTCGTACGCCCCGAGGCGCGTGGTCGGCCCCCAGTCCTCGCCCGGCTCCTCCGCCCCGACGACGAACTTCTCGGTCTCGTTGAAGAAGGGCGCGCCGGGGTCCTGCTCGGGGGTGCGCTCGCGCCAGGCGGGCGCGAACATCTCGTAGGTCGTCCGGCCCAGCAGGATCGCGTCGGCGTCACCGGTCAGCGACCCGATCGTCTCGCCCATCGCCGGATCGAACCCCACCTCCATCGTCCAGCTGGGCGACTCGAAGACGCCGTCGAGAGAGATGAACTCGTGTGCGCGGATCGTGGCCATGCCTGGTGATCCTGCCACGTGACGTTTCCCCGGCTAGCCGGGGAAACGTCACCTCTTCGGCTGAACGTTCGGCCGACAAGGTCACCTTCTGCCCGACAACCTCCGGCCGTACGCCGACGTACGCCGGCCCGACCGGACCGCGCCTCAGCCGACCGCCACGACGGTCTTGCCACCCAGGGTGCCGGCGTCGGCGCGGGCGTGGACCACGGCGAGGTCGGCCAGCGGGACCCGGTCGGCCACCTCGACCCGCAGGTCCCCGGAGTCGACCAGGGCGACCAGGTGGGTGAGCTGGTCGGCGTCGCTGCGGACGAACACGTTCGCGCCGCGCACGCCCTCGACCGACGGCGGCTCGACCGCCACGACCGTGTTGACCAGGACGCCGCCGGGGCGCACGAGCCCGGCCAGCGCGGTCAATGTTGCGCTGTCCGTGGGCGCCAGGTCGAGGACCACGTCGACGGGCCCGGTCACGGCCTCGGGGAGGGAGGTGCTGGTGTGGTCGACGACCTCGTCGGCCCCGAGTCGCCGGACGCGGTCGGCGTGGCGGGGGCTCGCGGCGTCGATCAGCGGGACGCCCGAGGGGGCGGGCGCCAGCACGTCGGCCGGGGCGAGGACGAGCTCGGCGGCCACACCGTCCGGGGCCATCGACAGGAAGCCGACGACCTGCTGGCCGACCTCCACCGAGGTGACCCCGTCACCGAGGGCCGCGACCGTGCCCGCGACATCGGCGCCGGGCGTGTGGGGCAGCGAGACCGGGAAGGGGCCCTGGAGCCACCCGCCGCGGATGCCGGCGTTGACACCGTGCGACGCGAGGTCGACGTCTGGGACGTCGCCTGGCTCGGCGCGACGCTCGCTCAGCCGGGCCGCGACGACCCGGGCTGGGAGGCGATCTGCCTGCGGCTGCTCGACACCTACCTCGCGGGGTTGTCGGTCCCGACCTGAGACCGGGAGCCCGACCGCGCGCCCCGGCGGTCCACGAGGTCCGCGACCGCCCGCCAGCCCAACATCGTCACGGCCAGGAAGACCGCGGCCACGACCAGGAAGCCGACGGCGATCCCGCGCCCCGACACCACCCGCAGCACCATCCCCAGGACGTACGTCGTCGCCAGCACCGCGACACCCGCGGGCCGCACCGGGCGCACCGACCGGCCGCGGGCGAGCAGCACGGCGTGGGCGGCGAGGACGCCGACCGCGAACGGCCACACGATCAGGAGCACGACCCACTCCGACCTGCCCGCCTCGTGCGACCCCTTGCCGGCGACCGCGAAGACGAGCACGCAGACGAGGTCGAGGAGCAGCGGGAGGATCCAGGCGCGGCGGTTCACCTCCCCAGGGTCCCAGGCGCCGCCCACCCCGGTGGAAACCGGGTGCACCGGACGGGTCCGCGGGTGTGTGATGGCGCGCGTGGACCTCGAGCTGGCGACCCCGCGCGTCGAGGACCTGGCGGGTCTCCTCCGCGTCCTGGGCGGCTGGCAGCACGACGCCGCCCCGCTGCAGCTGCACCCCGGCGACCTGGGCTGGACCTGGCGGCACGGTGCCGCGGACACGGCCGCCGCGCTGCGCACCTGGAGCCGGGCGGGCCGGGTCGAGGCCCTTGCGTTCCTGGACGGTCCCGGGATCGTGCGGCTCACCACCTCGCCCGGCGCGGCCCGCGACGCGTCGCTCGGCGAGCGGGTCGTCGCGGACCTGGTCCGGCCCGACCGGGGGGTCGCGCCGGAGGGTGAGGTGGCGGTCGAGTCGCCCACCGGCTCCCTGGTCGTCGACCTGCTGCTCGAGGCGGGCTGGCGGGTCGGCGAGGCATGGACACCGCTGCGACACGACCTGGCCGACCCCGTGCCCGAGCCCGGCCTGCGGGTCGAGGTGGTCGGGCCGGCCGAGGTGGCGGCGTACGTCGGCGTGCACCGGTCGGCCTTCACCGGCTCGCGCCTGACCGAGCAGATGTGGGCGACGATGGCCGCCGGCCCGGCGTACGCCGACGCGCGGGCGCTGCTCGTCCACGACGACCGCGGCCGACCCGTGGCCGGGGTGACGGTCTGGTCGGCGGGGCCGGGTCGGCCCGGCCTGCTCGAGCCGATGGGCGTGCACGCCGACCACCGCGGGCACGGCCACGGTCGCGCGGCCTGCCTGGCGGCGGCCGCGGCACTGCGCGGGCTGGGCGCCACCCAGGCCCTGGTGTGCACGCCGAGCGCCAACGTCGGCGCGGTCGCGACGTACGCCGCGGCCGGCTTCGAGCGGCTGCCCGAGCGGTTCGACCGGGCCCGACCGACCCCGCCGCCCTCCACCTAGGATCACCCGCGTGAGCGCGCACCTGGTGACCAAGGGCCTCGCCGGCGGGCACGCCCACCGGGTGCTGTTCGAGGGGCTCGACCTGACCGTCGCCCCGGGCGAGGTCGTCGGGGTCGTCGGGGCCAACGGGGCCGGCAAGACCACCCTGCTGCGCATCCTGGCCGGCGACCTGGAGCCCCACGACGGCACCGTGGCGACGGCTCCCGGCGACGCGTTCGTCGGGTGGCTGCCGCAGGAGCACGAGCGGGTGGTCGGGGAGACGGTCGGCGGCTACGTGGCGCGACGCACGGGTGCCGCCGACGCGACCGAGGCCATGGAGGCCGCCGCGGGCGCGCTCGGCGAGGACGACCCGACGGGGTCGGCCGGCGACGAGTACGCCCGGAGCCTCGACCACTGGCTGGCCAGCGGCGCCCCGGACCTCGACGAGCGGCTGCCGCCGGTGCTCGCGGACCTGGGGCTCGACGTGGGGCCCGACGCCCTGATGACGTCGCTGTCCGGCGGCCAGGCCGCCCGCGCCGCGCTCGCCGCCCTCCTGCTGAGCCGCTTCGACGTCGTCCTGCTCGACGAGCCCACCAACGACCTCGACCTCGCCGGTCTGGAGCGCCTGGAGTCGTTCGTGCGCGGCCTGCGCGCGGGGGTCGTCCTGGTCTCCCACGACCGCGAGTTCCTCTCCCGGGTGGTGACGCGGATCGTCGAGCTCGACCTGGCCCAGCACCAGGTGAGCGTCTACGACGGCGGCTACGACGCGTTCCTGGAGGAGCGCGCGGTCGCCAAGCGGCACGCGCGCGAGGCCTACGAGGAGTACGCCGACAAGAAGGCCGACCTGGTCGGGCGGGCCCGCACGCAGCGCGAGTGGAGCTCCCAGGGCGTCCGCAACGCGATGAAGAAGTCGCCCGACAACGACAAGATCCGCCGCAAGGCCAGCGCCGAGTCCTCGGAGAAGCAGGCCCAGAAGGTGCGTCAGATGGAGTCGCGGATCGCCCGGATGGAGGAGGTCGAGGAGCCGCGCAAGGAGTGGGCGCTGCAGTTCACGATCGGCAGCGCACCGCGGTCCAGCTCGGTGGTCGCGACCCTCGACGCCGCCACGGCCGAGCTCGGCGACTTCACCTTCGGCCCGGCCTCGTTGCAGGTCAGCGCCCGCGAGCGGATCGGCGTCACCGGACCCAACGGTGCCGGCAAGACGACCCTGCTGCGGCTGCTGCTCGGGCGGCTCGCGCCCACGACCGGGCGGGCCAGCCTCGGCGCGTCGGTGGCCGTCGGTGAGATCGACCAGGCGCGCACGGGCCTGGCCGAGGACCTGCCGCTGGGCGACGCGTTCGAGGCCGTCCTGCCCGCGATGACCCCGGCCGACGTCCGCACCCTGCTGGCGAAGTTTGGCCTCAAGGCCGACCAGGTCACCAGCCTGGTCGGGCGCCTCTCCCCCGGCGAGCGCACCCGGGCGGCGATGGCGCTCCTGCAGGCCCGCGGGGTCAACCTGCTCGTCCTCGACGAGCCCACCAACCACCTCGACCTGCCCGCGATCGAGCAGCTCGAGGAGGCCCTGGAGTCCTACGACGGCGCCCTGCTGCTGGTCACCCACGACCGCCGGCTGCTCGACAGCGTCCGCCTCGACCAGCGGTGGCGCGTCGAGGACGGCCGGGTCGAGACGGCCCACGTGGGCTGAGCCCGGCGAGTGCCACACCGGGGTCGTCGGAAGGCCGCCCGGACGACGCTGGTGTGGCGCTCGAGGCTCAGGACCCGAGTGCCTCCGCGCTGACGACCTCCTGGGCCAGCCGGCGCAGGGTGGCCAGGAGCGGGTCGGTCATGGCGGTGCCGACGACCACGGTGTGCATCGCGGCGGCCGGGGTCGGGGCCCGCGCGGCGACGCGCACGTCGACGTCCGCGACCCCGCGCGCCGCCTCGGCGTACGCCGTCAGCTCGGCCGGGAGCAGCGCCACCCCCGCCGCCCGGGCGTCGGCCAGGGCCCGGGCCAGGGACCCGACCAGGGGGCTGTCGAGGGCCACGCGCCAGCCGAGGTCGTGCAGCCACTCGCCGACCTCCTCGGTGACCTCGCCGGGCTCGACCGGGGGCGGGAGCGCCGCGTGGGCGGTCCCGAGGAGCTCGTGCGGCGATCCGGGCGGGTCCTCCAGCGCGCCGACGACCGCACGGACGCCCGCGATGCCCAGACCACCGGACTCGACCAGCGCTCGCACCAGCCGGACCCGCTCGACGTGCGCCTCGTCGTACTCCGCCCGCGTGCGGCTCGTGCTGACGCCGGGCATCAGCAGGCCCTCGCGCAGGTAGTACTTCAGCGTCGGCAGCGCGACCCCGGTCGCCTCGGCCAGCTCGGAGATCCGCACATCCACCCCTTGACATCGGATAGTGACGCTACCCAAAGTAGGGAGTGTCAGATAGCCACACTATCCACTGGAGTCCCCGATGACCCGCATCCCCCGCGTCACCCACGCGTACGACGGCGACCTGGTCCTGTTCCTGATCGGCATGCGCATCCACCAGCCCTGGCGCGTGCGCACCGTCGGACGGGTCTTCACCGCCATGCCGAAGATGCTGGTCGAGCTGGAGCGGGACCGCGCGGCCGACGGCGACCTCGGCTACCTCGGGGGCCGCACGCTCCTCGACGGCCGCGGCCCGATGATCCTGCAGCACTGGCGCAGCACCGCGGACCTCTACCGCTTCGCCGCCGAGCCCGACCTGACCCACCGCCCGGCCTGGAAGGCGTTCTACGGGTGGGCCGCGAAGGCGCCCGAGGCAGTCACCATCTGGCACGAGACGTACGCCGTCCCCGCCGGCTCGCACGAGTCGGTCTATGCCGGCCCCGCCCGCTTCGGCCTGGCCGCCCTCGAGGGCGTCGTCCCCGTCGGGCAGCGCGGCGAGCGTGCCCGGGAGCGGATGGCGGGCTGACCCACCCGGACTCCAGCGGGGAGGATCGACCCATGAGCCACACCGACGTCGGGCGCCGGCACGTGGCCGCGCCCCGCGAGACGGTCTTCGCCGCCCTCCTCGACGCCGACGCGCGGGCGGCCTGGCTGCCGCCGACCGGGATGACCGGACGGATCTCGTGGTTCGACCCACGACCGGGCGGCGGCTACCGGATGACCCTGGCGTACGACGACCCCGCGACCCCCGGCAAGTCCGGCGACGGCACCGACGTCGTCGAGGTCCGGTTCACCGCCGTCGAGCGACCGTCCCGGGTCGTCGAGGAGGCCGACTTCGTCTCCGACGACCCGGCGTACGCCGGCACCATGACGATGACCTGGACCCTCGAGCCGGAGGGGCCGGGCACCCTGGTCACGATCACCGCGACCGACGTCCCGGACGGCATCGACAGCGCCGACCACGCCGTGGCGTTCGAGGCGACGCTGCGCCAGCTGGCCGCGCACGTCTCGCCGCGCCCCTGAGGCACCCCCGAGCCGTGCCGTACCCCGTCGTGCACGGCCGGCCGAGCAGGACCGGCCCCAGCCCCGGGACCAGCAGTAGCCTCGCCCGCATGAGCCCCGGTCCCTGGACGAGAGACACCCGGACGGTGCGCCGGGTGGAGGTCTCCGAGCACGCCGAGGTGACGTACGGCGAGTGGCCCACGACGATCCCGGCGGTCGAGCAGGTCCTGCGCGACGGGCTGGACCTGCCGGCCGGGGTGACCTTGCTGGTCGGCGAGAACGGCAGCGGCAAGTCGACCTTGGTCGAGGCGGTCGCGATGGCGTTCGGCCTGGCACCCGAGGGCGGCACGCCGTACAGCCAGGAGGGGACGCGCGAGACCGAGTCGCCGCTGCACCACTGGATCCGGCTGGAGCGACCCCTCGGTGCGTCCAAGTGGGGGTTCTTCCTGCGCGCGGAGACGATGCACGGCTACTTCACCCGCCACGAGTCCTTCCGGACCGAGCGCGACCCCCGGTTCCACGAGATGAGCCACGGCGAGGCGTTCCTGGAGGTGCTGCGCACCCGCTTCGACTCACCGGGGCTCTACTGCCTCGACGAGCCCGAGGCCGCCTTGTCCTTCAGCGCCCAGGTCGCCCTGGTCGCCACGCTCCACGACCTCGCCGGCTCCGGAGCCCAGGTGCTGTGCGCGACGCACTCGCCGATCCTCGCCGCCATGCCCGGCGCCCACCTGCTCGAGGTCGGCCCCTGGGGGATCCGGGAGACCCGGTGGGAGGACCTCGAGCTGGTCGCCCACTGGCGGGCCTACCTCGAGGCGCCGATGCGCTACCTGCGGCACGTGCTGGACGACTGAGCCCCCGACCGGCCGGCGCCGGGCGGCCCCGGGCGGCCAGGACGAGGTGATCGACCTCCGACCTGTCGGCGCGGTGAGGCACGATCGTCGCGTGCCCTCGATCCGACCGCCCCACTCCATCGTCCTGCTCGTGGGCCGCGAGGACTACACCCCGCCCACCTCGTTCGCGGGCGGCACGTGCACCGGCACGGTCGACTGCGTCGCGGTGGCCACGCTCAGCCCGGTCGACGGCCCGACGAGCGTGACGATCACCCCGGTCGCGAAGCCCGGCCTCGTGACGCTGGGCGAGTTCACGATCGAGTCCGAGGGCCAGGTCTCGGTGCGCGACGTCTTCCACCGCGACCACGACGCGATGGGCGTCGAGCCGGGCTACGTCGAGGTGCAGGTGCTCGGCAACGACGCCACCGAGCCGGACGAGGTGGTCTTCGTCGTGCGGCCCGGCGCCTGAACGGTCGGGCGCCTGGGTCCTAGGACCGGGTCGCGCCCGCGTCGCTGGTCGCCCGTCCCGGCACCGTCTCGAGGTCCTCGAGACCGGCGGCCGCGAGCATCCCCTCCTCGACCTCGAACGCGTCGAGGTCCGCGGAGCCGGCGGTCGACGCGGGTGACCCCGGGAGCACCCAGGCCACGACCGCGGTGAGGACGCCGAGCCCGGCGGCCACCAGCGCCGTCGCCTGGTACGACCCCTCGTCGGGGACGCCGCCGGCGCCGAACGCGCGCAGCAGCGTGATCGCCAGGCCGCTGCCGATGGCGAACCCGATGTAGCGCGAGACCTGGTAGAAGCCCATCGCGCTGCTGGTCTCCTCGGCCGGCACGGCGCCGACGATGAGCCCGGGCATGGCGGCGAAGGTGTAGCCGAGCCCGATGCCCAGCAGTCCGGTGGTGACGAAGACCTGCCAGAGGTGGGCGTGACCGAAGGCGAAGAACAGCGACGACGCCGAGACCATCAGCGCGCCGAACGGGATGACGGGGCGCAGCCCGATCCGGGCGCTGATCCACGGCAGCGTCCGGCTCACCGAGGCGCTCAGCACCGACAGCGGCAGCAGGGTCAGCCCGGCGACGAAGACCGACTCCCCCAGCCCGAAGTCGGGCAGCTGGACGAACTCGGTGATCACCACCATCGAGACGTACATGACCACGCCGAGCAGCAGTCCGCTCACGTTCGCGGTGAGCACCGGTCGGCGGCGCACGAGCCGGAGGTCGACGAGCGGGTCGGTGGTCCTCAGCTCGAGGAGCGCCCAGGCCACCAGGAGCACCAGCCCGGCCGCGATCATCCCGAGCACCCCGGGAGAGGCCCAGCCCCAGTCGGCGGCCTTGTCGAGCGCGACCAGGAGGAGCACCAGGCCGATCCCGATGATCCCCGCGCCGGGCAGGTCGAACGCGTGCGCGGCGCCCGTGTCCGCGGGCGCCGGCACCACGAGCCAGGCCAGGACGAGCGCCAGCGCGCTGACCCCCGTGCCCACCCAGTACGCCGCGGCGACGCCACCATGGTCGGCGATCAGCCCGGTGATCGGGTAGCCCAGGCCGACGCCCGCGGCCGCGACGACGGACAGGGTCGCGATCACCCGGCCGGAGCGCTCCACCGGCAGGTTCTCGCGCGCCGCCGCCATGGCCAGCGGCATCAGCGCGAGGCCGAACCCCTGGAAGGCGCGCCCGGCGATCAGCAGCGGGAGGCTGGTCGCGACCGCGGCCAGGACGCCGCCGAGCAGCACGGCCGCGAGGTTGAGCAGCAGGACCCGCTTGCGGTGCCGGCCGTCCCCCAGCCGACCGACCAGCGGTGACGCCACGGCGGCGACGAGCACGGTGGCCGTGAGCGCCCACTGCGCGTTGCCGACGCTGGTGTGCAGACGCTCGGCCAGGCGCGGGATCAGCGGGGCGCCGAGGCTGCTGACGATCGAGACGACCGCGCAGACGAAGACCAGGACGGGCACGAAGGCCTGTTCACGAAAGCGGGTCACCCGCGAAACTCTACAGATGTTCTGCACAGATCATCTGCCGAACTGTCTCTATGCTGGGCCGATGACCCCGTCACCGGAGCCCCAGGAGGGCTCGGCCGCGATCGCCGAGGACCTTCGCACGGTGGTCGCGCGCCTCGTACGCCGACTGCGGGCGGGCTACGCCGTCGCGCCCCACCAGTTCAGCGTGCTCAGCACCATCGAGCGCACCGGGCCGCAGACCGCGAGCCAGCTGGCGACGGCGGAGATCGTCCGCCCGCAGTCGATGGCCCACACCCTCCAGCAGCTGACCGAGGCGGGCTTCGTCACCCGGCGCCCCGATCCCGCCGACGGTCGCCAGACCCTGGTCGCCCTCAGCGACGCCGGCCGCCTCGCGATCGAGGAGCAGCGGCGCGAGACCACCGGGTGGCTCGCCGCGGCCATCGACCACGAGCTCGACGCCGAGGAGCGTCGCGCCCTCGCCACGGCCGTGACGCTGCTCGGGCGTCTCGTCGAGCGCTGACCCTCCCGCCGAGCGTCACCCCATCGAGGCGCTGGCGCTGCGGAGCTCCTCGAGGGCCGCGAGGGCGTACGGGGCGAGGTCGTCGCCCGGCGTGCGGTCTCCCTCGGACCACTCGGCGAAGCCGCGCTTGAAGGCGAGGACGCCCATCTCGGCGGCCAGGTGGGCGTGCGGGTCAGGCACGCCGCGGGCGATGAGGGCGTCGGTCATGGCCGAGGCGAGACCGACGTTCTTGAGCACCGCGCGCTCCTGCAGCTCGGTGCTGGCGGCGATCGCGGCGGAGATGCGGGGGCCGAGCTCACGGTTCGCCGGGCCCATCTCGGCCGAGGCGCGCTCGAGGCCGGCGGCGACGGCAGCGAGCGGCGTGGCGTCGGCCGGGGCGGCGGCGATGCCCTCGGCGAGCAGGCGACTGAGGGTCTCCTGGCCGGCGGCGAGCAGCTCGCGCTTGTCGGGGAAATGACGGAAGAAGGTGCTCTTGGTGATCCCCGCGCGCTCGGCGATCTGCGCGACGGTCGTCTCGTCGTACCCCTGGTCGGTGAACAGGTCCAGGCCCGCCAGCACGATCCGCTCGCGCGCCCCTGGTTCCCACCTCGCCATGCGGGACATCCTAGGTCATGGGACTCTTGTCCCATCACGGTGTACGGTGACGGGACAAGAGTCCCATCACCCCAGGAGCGCACCATGCACGTCTTCATCACCGGCGGCACCGGCCTGATCGGCACCGCCGTCGTGGCCGAGCTGCTCGCCCACGACCACACCGTCACGGCCCTCGCGCGCTCGGACGCCTCGGCCCGGGCCGTCACGGCCGCCGGCGCCACGCCCCTGCGCGGCAGCCTCGCCGACCTCGACACCATCAGGGCCGCGACCGAGCAGGCCGACGGCGTCGTCCACCTCGCGTTCGCCAACGACTTCAGCAGCCCCGAGGCGCTCGAGCAGGCCATCGCCGAGGAGACCGCCGCCCTGACGACGATGGGCGAGGCGCTGGTCGGCACCGAGCGGCCGCTGGTCACGGTCTCGGGCACGCCGTGGGTGCCGGGTCGGGCCTCGACCGAGGACGACCCGCTGCCGCTCGACGGCCCGGTCGGCGGACGGGGCCGCACGGTCGAGGCGATCCTCGCGCTGGCCGACCGCGGCGTGCGGTCCTCCGCGATCCGGCTCCCCCGCACCGTCCACCGCGACGGCGACGGCGGGTTCGCGGGGCTGCTGACCCAGCACGCCCGCACCACCGGCGTGGCCGGCTACCCCGGCGACGGCACCCAGCGCTGGCCGGCCGTGCACGCGCTCGACGTCGCCGTGCTCTTCCGGATCGCGCTGGAGTCGGCGCCGGCGGGCAGCGCCTGGCACGCCGTCGACGACGAGGGCGACGCCGTGCGCGACATCGCCGAGGTCATCGGGAGGCGCCTGGGACTGCCCGTCCAGGAGGTGCCCGCGGAGAGCTTCGGCCCGATCGGCCCGATCTTCGCCACCGACCAACCGTCGACCAGCGAGCACACCCGTGCGACGTCGGGCTGGGAGCCGACGCACCCCCGGCTGCTCGCCGACCTGGAGAACCTCCAGCCCTGACCGACCGCCCCACGGGGCGGCGGCCGGTCGGTCGTCGTCGGTCCCGACCGGCCGACGGCGGCCGAGGGGGACGAACCCGGGGTGGCGCAGCGAGGCCGGTGTCCTAGTACCCCTCGGCCGTCCCGTCCCAGCCCCACTGCGGCAGCACGAGGCCCTCGGGAACGTCGTCGGGCGACGCCCACCGGTGGTTCAGCATCGCGGTTCCCCAGGTGAACCAGGCGATCAGGGCAAAACGCAGGTCGGGATCGTCGGGGATGCTCACGTCGTCGAGCGCCCGCACGAAGGCCGCGACTGCGCGGCCGTCCATCTGCTCGTGCGGCCCGTTGCCGGTGTGCGTGCGCACGACCGAGGAGTAGTCGGCGACGTCGGAGGTGTAGGTCGCCGGTCCGCCGAGCTGCTCGGCGAAGTAGGCCGCCAGCCGCTCGGTGTGGTGCTCGTGCACCCCCGCGTGGAAGGCGTGGGACACGACCGGGTCGGCCATCACGCGCTCGTGCCAGGCCTCGGCCAGCGCCGAGCACGCTGCTCGACCACCCATCGCCTCGAAGATGGTCGGCCTCATGGCAGTCACCCTAGGACGGGATGGCCCTGCACTGAAGACCACCAACGAGGACACCCTCCCCGGGAACGCAAGAACCCGCAGGTCAGAGACCTGCGGGTCTTGGGTGGAAGCACAGTGGCAGGTGCAGGATTCGAACCTGCGTAGGCATAAGCCGACGGATTTACAGGGCGGTGGATGCAATGTGTTCACCTGGAACAGGACGGCTGCCGGCTCAACTTCCGTCGGAATTCCGCCCCAAGGCTTCGGAAGACATCACATTGGCCCGTGCCCGCTCAGCAGGCCAGCTCGATCAGGTGCTCACATACCGCCCCCCATTGTGGGGCCACTGGACGGTGGCGCACACCGCCCAGAATGGGGCAGGTCCGCACAGCTCGACGCTAGGGGGTCACTGCGACTCGAGCAGCGACCTGCTGCTGCACCTGGGCATAGACGTCGACGCTCAACTCGGGGGCAACCCACAGCGAAAGAACAACGCCGAAGTCGACGCGCTCGCCCTGCAGACCCCCAGCTTGCCCCTTGCAATTTACGGTCAACTCGAGGTCCGTACCCTGACCGACGCCCACCGCCGGCATGACTTCCCACTCGACGTGCTGAAGCGTCCCTCGCTTCGGCCTGTCGCCCACCGCACCGAGCGCCGTTCCGAGGTTGCTGAACCCCTTCGGCTTCGAGAACTCCAAGACGGCACGGCGATACTGGCGGTGCCTCCAGTTGATAGGAGACAGCCACGCGAGGGTCGCAGTTACGCGCTTGACTCCGCGCACCTGCAGCCCGTTGGGCAGGGGAAGCGCCAGCGTTCGCGACTCGTTCTCGCCTATGTTGCCCACGAACAGAATCGATGCTTCGTTCGGATCACACCCTTCAGCAAGGTGGCGGGCCAACATGCCGTAGCCGTGAGCGGCGTGCCTGAGGCCGTCGTGCACAAGAAGTTCCTCAGGCACCCGAGCGGTGTGCACCACCATCGCTTTGGTGGCGACGGCCAGTTCCGAGCGAGTCAAATCCCGCCCGGCGAGATCTAGAACTGTGTCGACCGCACGTGCAGCGGCACGCGACACCAGCGCGGCAGCTGGGCTGGTGCCGACGGTGAAGGCCTCGCCACCCTTAGCCGCAGCTACCTTGATGCCGGGTCCGAGTATCGACTGCTTCGCCGGGTGGATCACGGTGGCGTTGCCCGCCACCGGAAGCATGAAGCGTGAGCGCCCTCCCGGCGCGACGACATCCGGCTTGACGGATCGGTGATGGCCGGACCCCAGACCGCTCGTCGGGTTGACGATGAGCGCTCCATCAGCCGGGTCGAACTGGTAGGCGGTAACAGGTACGTCCCCGGCTCCATCGTCGTTCAGCGCGCCGACCGTAACGGCGTTGATCGCGTCGGCTGGAGCAAGAAGGCTCCTACGTGGGTTCGTCTCTGCCACGGCTGAGTTGATGGCCTCAGCGCGATCCGCGCCAGAGAGAGCGACCAACGCGTCCGTGCCATCCGGCATCGCCAAAGTGCCGTGATTGCCCGACGAAACGATGACAACAACGCCGTATCTCACGCTCAGCCAGTCAAGCGTCCTGGCCCACGAAGACACCACGCCGTCGAACGGCGCCGCAGGGTCCCCGACCGAAAGATTTACGATCACGACCGACGGAGCCGCAGCCTCAGTCGCGCCGTCACCCTCGAACAGTTCGCGGAAGACCCGCCTCATAAGGTCCGGTGCCAACGCCGCGTCGGGAAGTTCTTCCCAGTTCTCCGATGTGTCCCGCGCCGGAGTGAGAATAGGTCGAACCAGCACGGGACGTGCAGCAGGCGCTTCACCCCGCGCACGGTCGCCCCAGACGCACACCGAGGCCATGGCAGTGCCGTGTCGTCGAAGTTCGGTGTCCACGGCAGTGTCCGACGCGAGGTCGTCCGGATCCGTCACGATGACCCGACCGCTAAGCACCGGGTGGTTCGCGACGGGAACACCATCGAGGAGACACAGCACGGGCTCGCCGGTAGGAACGGGAGCAGCCCTGGAATCGTCGATGGAAACCTCGTCCGAGATGTCGTACGACTGGCCGCTGACCCGGAAGTACATGACGTGAGCCGACTTCACCGCCGCCACAGCGTCGTAGTCTCCCGAAGCGAGGCGCTGAAGTACTTCGAGCGGCACGGTGCACTTCATCCCGTGATAGCCCACCTCCGCGACCTGTGCGACAGAGATGACGCGCCCACCGGCACGCCCGATGAGAGCGGCGACGTCGGCTTCTGCTCGGTTCCGGGCAGCCTCGGCCTGCCGGTACCAGAGTTCGACCTCGACGGTGTGGTCGCCCGGCAGCATGCCTTCAAGGACTGCCGCGACGTCAGCCGCCCGCACACGGTCAACTGGCCCCCACGGGCGGACGTCCTTCATGTGCTCGAAAATCCGTCGCAGCGGGGCGTACCCCGTATCAACCTTGCCGGTGCTCTGCCATTTCCGCCACTGGCCGAGAACGCTGCTCTTCGCCTGCTCGCTCACGCACAGTGCGTGCAGGCAGCCGCCCACGGACAGATCCTTGTTCTTGGTGCGACGGGGAAAGTTGGGGTCAGGCTCATACTCACGCTCAGTCTCGGTGAGGATCTCCAACCCGGCGCGCACCGCTACGTCGCTGAGGTCCTCGCGCTCGTCAATGGCCTCGAACACCACCACCAACTGCGGCTCGCTTGCGCCCAGCGATTGAGCCAACGTCGCCTGCTCGTTGAAGGCGTTGTCGAGGTCGGTGAAGCGGGCGCCAAGACGCTGTCCTTGCGTCGCGCGCGTCGGTACATCGACCGTCGCGCTGCCGCCGGTGTTGGGCGTGAAGATGATTGGCGGCCCCACTTGGCCCCACAGCACGGGCCGCTCGATGGCGGTCCCGTCAGTCATCTGTGGTGGGATTCGCTCGATTCACCCAAACCTTCAGGAGCCGCTCGGTCACCGAGCTCGCGTCCGCGTCGAACCCGTCGAGAATCTGCCGCCGCTGCACGTCGGTGGCGAAGTCCTCCAGTTCGGCGTAACTCACGTCCTTCAGCCGGTCAGCGATGGTCCGCTCGGACTTCCCGAACTCCACGCCGGTCCTCGCAGCCCATGCGCGGAGCCACTCGACCTTGCCCTCGCGGGTCGCCTTGGGCAGAGACAGGCGAACCTGCATCCGTCGCCAAACTGCACGGTCAAGCAATTCCGCGTGGTTAGTAGCGGCCACGACGATAACGTGGCTCGGAAGGCGGTCCACCTGCAGTAGCAGCGAACTCACCACCCGCTTGATTTCACCAGTTTCGTGGGTGTCCCCGCGCTCCTTGGCCACCGCGTCGAACTCGTCGAAGAAGAGTACGCAGGGCCGGATGCGGACCGCGGAGAAGAGGGCGTCCAGGCGGCTCGCGGTCTCGCCGAGGAACGACCCGATGAGCGCCTCGTAGCGGACAGTGAGAAGCGGTACCGCTACCTCGGTCGCGATCGCCTCCGCGAGCGTCGTCTTACCTGTGCCGGGCGGCCCTTCGAGCAGGATGCGGTGGCGAGGCTCGACGCCGTGGCTGCGAAGAAGGTCGCGACGGTGGTGCTCCTCGATAACATCCGCGGTAGCTTGCCGCGCGGCGGAGGGAAGGACAAGGTCAGTCAGTCGTCTGGACGGCTCGGTCTCATGAAATAGGCCCAACGACTCCTGCGGCCGCGAGAGCGGCGATACCGACGAGCCCGGGCTCCTCCGACGAGTGAGGGCATCAGCCAACTGAGACGCAAGCACTCCGTGCTTTTTCGCGTTCTCCTCGGCGATGAGGGCCTCGGCGGCACGGCGGAACGCTAGGTCGTCTCCCCCAGCCCCGGACTGCACCAGCGCGAGGAGCAGGTCACCGCGCGCCATGGCTCATCCTCTCGTCGTTGGCACCACTTTCGCAGACGCATGGCAGCGGTGTAGTGGAGGCCCACTCTCGCGCGTCCTACGAGAGTTGGGACCAGCCTCTCACCGCGGACTGACACATGTCTGCAAATGCGCTCCCGCCTCGTGAACTGCTGCGTCATTCCGACGGGAGTCTCAGTCGGTGCTATCGAGGATTAGGCGGATGGCTTCGTGCGGGACGTCCCACTGCGGGAAATGACCGCACCGCTCGAACCAGTGCAGCACCGCGTCCGGGTACAGCTCGGTGGCACGTGCGGCCTGACGTGGGACTGTCACCAGGTCGCGACGACCCCAACCGATCGTGACCCGGCCGGGCACGGTGCCGGCCGGGGCGCCCTCTTGCTTGGGCCCCTTGGTCAGGGCGTCCAGCGCAGCGCCGGTCCCCGGAGAGTCGGCAAGCCCGCGTACGTCAGGCAGCACCGTGTCGCGGGAGAGCGCCCAGGGCCTCGCCGACAGCTGCGCCAGCAGCGCAGTTCTTCCTACAGGGCTCCCGAGCAGTACTGGCAGCCTGTCGCGCAGCGCCCGCACCAGGGCGATCGAGGGCCGCAGCGTGGCACCGAACACTGCGAGCTCGCGGTCGCTCCAGAAGCCGCCCGGGTCCAACGCGACGGTGTCACCGCCGACGCCCCGACGCGCGAGCTCAAGCACTATCCGACCGCCCATCGACTGGCCGACGGTCGAGACCCCGTCCAAGCCCTGCTCGCGGATGAAGTCCGCGACCGAGTCTGTCAGGGAGGCGATCGAGACCTCGCCGGCCGACGGCGGCGTCTCGCCGAAACCTGGCAGGTCGATGGCGATCACCTCACGGCTCTCGGCCAGTTGGTCGATGATCGGGGACCAAGATCGCCAGCCAGCACCTAGACCGTGCACCAGCAACAAGGGGGTGCCAGCCCCGCGGCGCACATGGTTCAACGTCATGTCGGCGACGCTATCTCGGCGTACCTCGCCGGAGCTTGCCTCACCACTGCCGATCCCCGGACGGTGACGCACGACCGCCCGGAGCGCACTCGGTCGGTCACTCCACCGCCAGTCGGACGCAGCCAATCGGATACCGGGCGCGCGTCGAGGTTGGGAGAGTGTTGCCGCGGCGGGGGAAAGACCGCGGCGTCGCGGAGGTGTAGCCGCCCGTCCGCGAGGTCCTAGGCGCCGCCGGCAAGGGCGTTTGTAGGGGTGTGTTCGGTGGCCCAGCTGGCGAGCAGGCGGAGGGCGTCGGCGGTAGAGGATCCGGGTTCGGCTGAGAACGCGATCAGCTGGAGTCCGCGTTCGGTGCTGACGTCGAGCGCCTCGAAGGAGAGGTCGAGGTCGCCGACCACGGGGTGGGTGACGGCCTTCGTGCCGGTGCGGTGCTCGCGCACGTCGTGGGAGCCCCAGAGCATGCCGAACACCTCGCTGCCGGTCGCGAGTTCGCCGATGAGGTTGCTCAGGTCGCGGTCTCGGGGCGTGCGCCCTGCCTCGGTGCGCAGCAGCGCCACGATCTGTTGTGCCGAGTCGTCCCAGTGGCGGTAGAAGCGGGGCGCGCGGGGGTCGAGGAAGAGGTAGCGCGCGAAGTTCGCGGGCGTGCGGCCGTCCTCGAACATCTCGGAGAACAGCGCCCGCCCGAGTGCGTTGATCCCGATGACGTCCATGCGGCCGTTCTGAACCAGGGCGGGGACGTCGTGCATCGCGTCGAGCAGCTGCTGGGTCCCCGACCGCAGCGTCTGGGTGCGGTGGCGGGGGTGACGACGGCTGGGTGCTGCGCCGTCGTTCGCGGCCCGCATGAGGTCGTGCAGGTGGTTGAGCTCGGCATCGTCCAGCTGTAGAGCTCTGGCGATGCCGTCGAGCACCGCCTCGGAGACGCCGGTGGCGTTTCCGCGCTCGAGTCGGACGTAGTACTCCACGCTCATGCCGGCGACCAGGGCGACCTCTTCGCGGCGCAGCCCGGCGACGCGACGCCGACCGCCGAAGTCGGGTAGCCCGACATCCGCCGGGGTGAGCCTGGCCCGTCTGGTGGTCAGGAACTCTCGGATGTCGTCCCGGATGTCCATGCCTCGACGGTAGGTCACAGCCCTTGCTGGTGGGAGGTACCGCCAGTGACCCTGTAGACGGGGACTCCCTCCACCTGTGAAGCCGCCGTTGACTGGTCGCTGTCGACAACGGCACCGCCTGGCCACCCGGGCCCGGCGGAAGAGGATGGAGGACGTATCCACATGGCTGACACCAAGGTCTGGTTCATCACCGGCGCAAGCCGAGGCATGGGCATCGACATCGCCCAGGCGGCGCTCACCGCAGGGCACCTCGTCGTGGCGACCGGCCGCGACCCGCAGCGCGTGACCGATGCCGTCGGGGCGCACGAGAGCCTGCTGGCACTTGCCCTGGACGTGACCGACCCCGCCGCACCTGCTGCGGCGGCCGCGGCCGCTGTCGAACGTTTCGGCCGGATCGACGTGCTGGTCAACAACGCCGGCAACTTCTACGCAGGGTTCTTCGAGACGCTCAGCGCAGACCAGGTGCGCGCCCAGATGGAGACGAACTTCTTCGGACCGCTCAACGTCACCCGAGCAGTGCTGCCCAAGATGCGCCGGCAGCGGTCGGGCCAGGTCATCACGATCACCTCGACCGCCGGTTTCGTCGGCGGCGGGTTCACCTCGGCGTACGCCGCCTCCAAGCACGCGCTGGAGGGATGGATGGAGTCGCTGGCACCAGAGGTCGCGCCGTTCGGCATCGAGACAATGTCGGTCGAGCCCGGCTTCTTCCGCACCGAGCTGCTGGTCGAAGGCTCCTCGACGCTGTGGCCCGAGATCGACATCGACGACTACACCGAGCAGACCCAGCAGACGATCGCGGCCTGGCGGCAGATGCACGGCACTCAGGTCGGCGACCCCGCCAAGCTCGGCGCGGCCTTGGTCACCCTGTCCGACAGCGGTGCCCTGCCCGGACGTTCATCGCCGGCGCTGACGCAGCCCAGGCCATCGAGCAGAAGCAGGCAGAAGTGCAGGAGCAGATCGACGCCCACCGCGAGCTCTCCGCCTCCCTGTCCCACGACGCCTGAGCGTCGACCCGACTCCCACATCATCGACCCCTCCTGATCGGAGACCCATGACCACCCCACTCGGCATCATTGGAGCCGGAGCCATCGGCGCGACTCTCGCGCGCCTCGCCATCGCCGCCGGCCTCGACGTCCTCATCGCCAACTCCCGCGGCCCCGAGACCCTTGCCGACCTCGTCGCCCAGCTCGGGCCGAACGCCCGCGCCGCCACCGCGCGGGAGGTTGCGAGCGAGGCCGACTTGGTCATCGCGGCGATCCCACTCAGCGCCCACACCGACCTCCCCGCCGATGCGCTGGCGGGCAAGGTCGTGCTCGACACAACCAACTACTACCCCCAGCGCGACGGGCACCTCCCAGCGCTCCACGACCAGGTCTCCACCGCGAGCGAGCTCGTGCAAGCACACCTGGCCGACTCCTTCATGGGTGAAGGCGGCTGTGGTGAGGCGGGGTGGCAGGTGGTGGGACACCTCACCGGGCGCCTCACCACTCTCGGGAACGCAAGAACCCGCAGGTCAGAGACCTGCGGGTCTTGGGTGGAAGCACTGTGGCAGGTGCAGGATTCGAACCTGCGTAGGCATAAGCCGACGGATTTACAGTCCGTTTCCATTGGCCACTCGGACAACCTGCCATGCAGCCCGACCACGTACTGTGGTGCGGCAGCGGAGCGAGAATAGCGCAGCACCGACCCACACACTAAATCGGATGGAGCTCACCCCCAGATGGCCGACTCGTCGTTCGACATCGTCAGCAAGCTCGACCACCAGGAGGTCGACAACGCCCTCTCCCAGGCAGCCCGCGAGATCTCCCAGCGGTTCGACTTCAAGGGCACCGGGGCCGAGATCAAGTGGTCCGGCGACCAGGCCATCGAGATCTCGGCGAGCGCCGAGGACCGCGCCACCGCGGTGCTCGACGTGTTCAAGGAGAAGCTGATCAAGCGCCAGCAGTCGCTGAAGATCCTCGACGCCGAGGAGCCGCGGCAGTCCGGGCGCGAGTCCAAGATCACCGTGGCGCTCAAGGAGGGCATCTCCTCGGAGGACGCCAAGAAGGTCGGCAAGCTGATCCGCGACGAGGGCCCCAAGGGCGTCAAGGTCCAGGTGCAGGGCGACGAGCTGCGGGTCAGCAGCAAGAAGCGCGACGACCTCCAGGCCGTCCAGCAGCTCGTGAAGTCGCAGGACTACGATTTCGCGGTTCAGTTCACCAACTATCGCTGAGGTCGTCCTCCCTGTGCTCCCACCCGTCGCGCCGTACGACGGACTGGCGCTCCCCTTCCCCCTGCGCCCCCACCAGACCGAGGCCCTCGACGCCGTCGAGCGCGCGATCGAGGGCGGCAGCACCCGGCTGTGGGTGACGATGCCGCCGGGGGCGGGCAAGACGTACGTCGGCACCGAGGTCGCGCGCCGGCTCGGGCGCCGGGTGCTGGTCCTCTCGCCCAACACCGCGATCACCGCGCAGTGGGCCCGCACCTGGGAGTCGTACGGCGGGGCGCCCGCGGGCAACCGTCGTGACCTGCGGCGCAGCTTCACCTCGTTGACCTACCAGGCACTCGCGGTCTTCGACGACGAGCGGGCCGAGGGTCGGGCCAGGACCGAGGAGGCCACCGACGACGGGTCCGAGGTCGCTCCCCGGGCCCGCACGCCCCACCTCGACCGGCTGCACGAGCACGGCCGCGAGCTGGTGGAGACGATGCGCGAGGCCGGGCCGCTGCTGCTGGTCCTCGACGAGTGCCACCACCTGATGGAGGTCTGGGGTGAGCTGCTGCGCGAGGTCCTCGACCAGCTCCCCGAGGCGATGGTGCTCGGGCTGACCGCGACCCCGCCGGCCTCGATGACGCAGGCGCAGGCCGACCTCGCGGGCGAGCTGTTCGGCCCGGTGATCTACGAGGCGCGGATCCCGGCGCTGGTCACGGCCGGCACCCTGGCGCCGTACGCCGAGCTCGCCTGGCTGGTCGAGCCGACCGCCGAGGAGTCGGCCTGGCTGGCCGAGCAGTCCGAGCGGTTCACCGCCCTGGTCGCCGACCTGTTCGCCCCGGACTTCGGCTCGACCCCGCTGCCGCAGTGGCTGACCGAGCGCTTCGCGGGCGAGCCGGCGACCGGCGACGAGCGCGCGACCGCCTGGGAGGAGCGGGCCGCCCGCGAGCCCGAGCTCACCGACGCCGTCCTGCGGCTGTCTCACGCCGGCCTGGTCGCCCTGCCCGCCGGGGCCGTCCTGCGCGAGCGGCACCGCACCGACCCGGTGGCGGAGGACTGGCGCCTGGTCGTCGACGACTGGCTGCGCGGGTGCATCCAGACCCGCAGCGAGCAGGAGGGCCCGCAGGCCACGGGCGACCGCGCAGTGCTGGAGTCCGTGCGCCGGACCCTGCCCTCGATCGGCTACGTCTGGACCCGCCACGGCATCCGGTCTGGCCGCGGCACCGTCGACCGGGTCACCGCCCGGTCGCGCTCCAAGGAGACGGCCGTCGCCGGGATCGCCGCCGCGGAGGGCGCCTCGCTCGGCGACCGGGCCCGCGTGCTGGTGCTCTGCGACCACGAGCGCGCCACCGCGACCACCCGACGCCGCCTCGGCGACGGCCCGGGTGAGGAGGCCTCCCTGGCCACCCCCGAGCCCGCCGGCTCGGCCCTCGGCGTGCTGGCCTCCCTGGTCACCGACCGCGAGTCCTCGCTGCTGCACCCGATGCTGGTCACCGGGCGCACCGTGGCGGGCGCCCGCTCCACCCTCGAGGCGTTCGTGGAGTGGCTGCGCCCGACCCACCCGATGGTCGCCGACAGCCTCCAGCTCGGCCCCCAGGACGGCGTCTGGACCCTGACCGGCCGCTGGACCCCCTCGGCCTGGGTCGACCACGTCACCCGCTACTTCGCCCAGGGCCGCACCCGCTGCCTGGTCGGCACCCGCGGGCTGCTCGGCGAGGGCTGGGACGCCCCGTGCGTCACCTCGCTGGTCGACCTCACCACGGTCACCACGCCCACCGCGGTCGTCCAGACCCGCGGGCGGGCCCTGCGCACCGACCCGGCGGACCCCGCCAAGGTCGCGCTGGTCTGGACGGTCGTCTGCGTGGCCGAGGGCCACGTGGCCGGCGCCAACGACTGGGACCGCTTCACCCGCAAGCACCACGGCTACTTCACCGTCGACGAGCGCGGCGAGGTCGTCGACGGCGTGGCCGGGGTCGACTCGACCTTCAGCGAGTACGCCCCGCCCCCGCGCGAGGACCACGACGCCATCGACGCCCGGATGCTCGTGCGCGCCGAGGACCGCGACGCCGTGCGCGAGCAGTGGCGCTCGCGCGGCACGGGCCAGGACGTGGTCGGTCACGTCCTGCGCGTGCGCCGGGCGGGCGCGACCCCGACGCCGCCCGCCGTCGACGCCGGCACCTCCGGGCTGACGTCGTGGAGGACCCAGTCGACCGTGCGGCCGGGCGCCGGCCTGGTCGGCGTACCCCTCGTGGCCTCCGTCGTCCTGGCCGCCGCCGTGCTGCTCGTCGGCCTGCCGCTGCCGGTCGGGATCGTGCTGGCCGTCCTGCTGCTGGCCCTCGGCGGCGTCGCCGCGCTCGCGCAGTGGGGGC
Source organism: Nocardioides korecus (assembly GCF_054778395.1). Taxonomy (NCBI): domain Bacteria; kingdom Bacillati; phylum Actinomycetota; class Actinomycetes; order Propionibacteriales; family Nocardioidaceae; genus Nocardioides; species Nocardioides korecus. The sequence goes on from NZ_BAAGZO010000004.1 coordinate 330,395, forward strand.
GCGCGACCCTCACCGGCGCCAGCCGCCACCAGGTCGGGCTGGCCCACGTGGCCGCGGCCGTCGCCGACGGCCTCCACGCCGCCGGCCGCACCCCCGTCGGCTCGGACGCGCTCCGGATCGGGGTCACCCCCGACGGGCAGGAGTCCTTCGAGCTGACCGGCGCGGGCGAGCAGGGCTCGGCGACGTACGCCGCGGCGCTGGAGGAGGTCGTCTCCCCGATGGCGGCGCCGCGCTACGTCGTGCCCCGGATGCGCACCTCCGCCCCCGCTGGCTGGGAGGGCTGGAAGCGGGGCCTGCGCTCGCGCGGCCGCCACCGCCCCGACGGCGAGGTCTGGCACACCGTCCCGGCCGTCGTCGCCGACCACCGCCGCAACGCCGACGCGTACGCCGCCGCCTGGCACCCCTGGGTCGGCGGGTCGCAGGAGCCGGTCCAGGCCGTCTACGTCCACTCCCCCGAGGGCGCCGGCGTGCTGGCGACCCACCGGGGCGAGGACCCGTTCTCGGCGACCTGCGTCGTACGTCGCACCTGGAGCTGAGCCCGACCCGCCAGCTGTGCTCGAGCGTGCCGACGGGTCGGCGTGCGCCGGGAGGTTGTCAGCCGATCGGCAACGTTCTGGGGTGAACGTTCAGCCGAAGAGGTGACTGATCCCCGGTCAACCGGGGAAACGTCACCCCCAGCCCTCACACCGAGACGGGAGCCGCCACGGCGGAGCGGGGGGCGGCGACGGTGCGGGCACCCCGGGTGGGAGCGAGCCAGACGTCGGTGCCCTCCTCGAGGCCCAGGTGGCGCTGGGTGGCGCGGGTGACGAAGACCTCGACCTCGTCGTGGCCCTGGGCGTCGACCTCGACGGAGAGGCGCACCTCGAAGCCGACCCGCAGCACCCGGGTGATCACGCCGCGGGTGGCGTCGGGGGCGGCCTGCGGCGTGGTCAGCACCTCGATGTCGTGCGGGCGGACGAGCTGGCCGTGCAGGGTCGTGACCGGGCCCAGGAAGCTCATCACGAAGTCCGAGGCGGGCTCGTCGTAGAGCTGGTCGGGGGTGCCGACCTGCTCGATCCGGCCCTCGTTGATGACCACGATCTCGTCGGCGACCTCGAGGGCCTCCTCCTGGTCGTGGGTCACGAACACGGTCGTCACGTTGACCTCGTCGTGCAGGCGACGCAGCCACTCGCGCAGCTCCTTGCGCACCTTGGCGTCCAAGGCTCCGAAGGGCTCGTCGAGCAGCAGCACGGTCGGCTCGACCGCGAGCGCCCGGGCCAGGGCCATCCGCTGGCGCTGGCCGCCGGAGAGCTGCGAGGGCAGCCGGTGGGCGAACTGCGAGAGGTGCACCAGCTCCAGCAGCTCCTCGACGCGGCGGGCGGTCTCGTCCTTGGGCCGCTTGCGGATCTCCAGGCCGAACGCGACGTTCTTGGCCACGCTCATGTGCTTGAAGGCCGCGTAGTGCTGGAAGACGAAGCCCACGTTGCGCTTCTGCGGCGGCAGGTGCGTGGCCTCGCGGCCCTCGATGGTGACGGTGCCGGCGTCGGCGGTCTCGAGCCCGGCGATGATCCGCAGCAGCGTGGACTTGCCGCCGCCGCTGGGGCCGAGCAGCGCGGTCAGCTGGCCGGTGGGCAGGTCGACGGAGACGTCGTCGAGCGCGACGAAGTCACCGAACCTCTTGGTGACGCCGGAGACGTTGATGCTCACTGGTGGTCGTCCTTCGGGCGGAGGAGGGACACGATGACGAGGCACACCATCGCGATGAGGGCCAGCAGGGCGGCCAGGGCGTACGCCGTCTCCTGCTGGAAGTTCTGGTAGGCGGACTCGACCTCCTGGGAGGCCGTCATGGTCTGGCCGGCGATGTTGCCCGAGACGATCTTGACCGCCCCGAACTCACCGATCGAGCGGGCCAGCGCCAGCACGACGCCGTAGACCACGGCCCACTTGATCGCGGGCAGGGTGATCCGGCGGAAGGTCTGGCCCCAGCTGGCGCCGAGGCTGCGCGCGGCCTGCTCCTGGTCGTCGCCGATCTCCTCCAGCACCGGCACCACCTCGCGGATCACCAGCGGCAGGGCCACGAAGACGGTGGCCATGATCATGCCCTTGGAGCCGAAGATGATCTGGAACCCGGCGCCCTCGAGCGCGGGCCCGAACCAGCCGTCGCGGCCGTTGTAGACCAGCACCAGGGCCAGCCCGACCACGACCGGGGAGATCGACAGCGGCACGTCGAGCAGCGTCGAGAGGATCCGCTTGCCGGGGAAGTCGTAGCGCGTCAGCAGGATCGAGACGGTCAACCCGAAGACCAGGTTGATCAGCACCGCGAAGAACGTGACGTAGAGCGTCAGGTAGATCGCGTGACCGACCTCGGGGTCGCTGAGCGCGTCGAGCATGGCGCCGAGGCCGGGGGCGAGCGCGCGCTGGAAGACCAGGTACGTCGGCCAGGCGACCAGCATCACGACGTACGCCACGGCGACGACGCGCAGGGTCCAGCGCACGCCGGCGGGCTCGCGCACCGCCCGGGCCGGCGGGGTGGTGGGGGCCGACGCCGGCGGGGCCGGGGCCGGCTCGGTCAGGGTGTCAGCGGTCACGGCTGGCGAGCCTCCTCTGGAGGACGTCGAGGACGACGATCACGACCAGCGCCACCACGAGCAGGATGGCCGCGATGGCCGACGCCGCGGGGCGGTTGCCGTTCTCGAGGAACGAGTAGACCCGGTTGGAGGCCACCTCGGTGCGGCTGGGCAGGTTGCCCGAGAGCAGCACCAGCGAGCCGTACTCGCTGATCGCCCGGGCGAAGGCCAGCGCGGCGCCCGCGGCGATCGCCGGCACCAGGGACGGCAGGATCACCCGGCGGAAGGTGGTCAGCCGGGTGGCGCCCAGCGACGCCGCCGCCTCCTCCACGTCGCGCTCGAGGCTCTCCAGCACGGGCTGCACGGTGCGGACGACGAACGGCAGGGTGACGAAGGCCAGGGCGAGGAAGACCGCCCACCGGGTGTTGGCCACGTTGACGCCCAACGGGGACTTCGCGCCGTAGAGGGCCAGCAGGACGAGGCCGGCCACGATGGTCGGCAGGGCGAACGGGACGTCGATGACGATGTCGAGCAGCCGCCGGCCCCAGAACCGGTCGCGGACGAGCACCCAGGCCAGGAGGGTGCCCATGACGACGTTGAGGACGGTCACGCCGATCGACTCGAGCACGGTCAGGCGCAGCGCGGCCAGGGTCTGTCCCTCGGTGACGACGTCCCAGAAGCCGCCGGGCCCGAGCTCGGCGGCAGAGACGAGGACGGCGGCGAGCGGGATCAGGACCAGCAGGCTGAGCCAGATCGTGGAGACGCCGAGGCTGAGCGCGGACCCGGGACCCAGCGCCCGCAGGCCCCGGGCCCGACGCGCACGCGTCGGGGCCGGGGCCGGGGCCGGAGGCTTCACCGGGGAGGTGTCGAGGCTCATGACTTCCCGGAGGCGGCGATCAGCTTGGTCACGATGCCGGTCTTCTCGTCGAAGTACTTCTTGTTGGCCGAGGACCACCCGCCGAAGTCGGAGTCGATGGTCAGCAGCTTGCTCGGCGTCGGGAAGGGGTTCGACGGGTCGTTGGCGCCCTTGACGTCGACCTTGACGCTGCTGTCGAGGGGACGGAAGCCCTGCTCGGCGTAGTCGGTCTGGCCCTGGGCGCTCTGCTGGAAGGCCAGGAACGCCTTCGCGGCCCCGCTGGCCTTGTCGGTCAGCGCGGCGGGGTTCTGGATCAGCAGGGTCTGCGGCGGGACGATGTAGTCGAAGTCGGCGCCGGCCTGGCGGGCCTCGATGGCCTCGTTCTCGTAGGACAGCAGCACGTCGCCCGTGCCGCCCTCGAACGCGGTGGTGGCGTCCTTGCCGCTGCCCGGGAAGGCGGCCACGTTGGCCAGGAACTTCTTCAGGTAGGCCTGGGCCGCGGTCTCGTCGCCGCCCTGCGCCAGCACGTGCCCGTACGCCGCGAGGATGTTCCACTTCGCCGAGCCGGACGAGCCGGGGTTCGGCGTCACGATCTTGACGCCCGGCTTGACCAGGTCCTCCCAGGTCTTGATGCCCTTGGGGTTGCCCTTGCGGACCACGATCGAGACGACCGACTGGGTCAGGATCCCCTTGGTCGAGCCGCTCTTCCAGCTGCTCGGCACCAGCTTCGCGTCGACGAGCTTGGACACGTCGGGCTCGAGCGAGAGGTGCACCTCGTCGGCCTTGAGGCCCGCGATCACCGCGCGCGACTGGTCGCCCGAGGCGCCGTACGACTGCGAGAAGGTGACGCCCTTGCCGGCGGAGGTCTTCTGGAAGTCGGCGATGACCTGCTTGTTGGCGGTCTTCATGACCGAGAAGCCCACGACGTTGACCGAGCCCCCGCCGCTGCCGCTGCCGCCCGAGGCGCTGCTGCCCGAGGAGGCCGGGTCCGAGCACGCGGCGGTGGTGAGCAGGGCGGTGGCGAGGGCGGCTGCGCCGAACCACCGGACGGGGTTCTTGCGAGTCATGGTCGTGCCTTTCGTTCGTGTGGGCGTCACGCTCCTGGAGGGCGTTAAGCAAGTAAGTTACTACGCTTTAGTGAGCCCATCGAATTATGAGACACCAGTCCGCGTGTCGGACGCATCACGTGTGGTCGAGGTCGGGCGGATCGGCGGACTATCGTTGATCCTCGGTGTCCGCGCGCCCTCCCAGGGCTGTTCTCGCGCGGGCGCACGTCGAGGAGAGAGAAGGTCAGTGACCGTGGCCAAGCAGGTCAAGCAGCTCGATCGCGTGATCATCCGGTTCGCCGGCGACTCGGGTGACGGCATGCAGCTCACCGGGGACCGCTTCACCCAGGAGTCGGCGGCCTTCGGCAACGACCTGATGACGCTGCCGAACTTCCCGGCCGAGATCCGCGCGCCCCAGGGCACGCTGCCCGGTGTCTCGTCGTTCCAGGTGCACTTCGCCGACCACGACATCCTCACCGCGGGCGACGCCCCCGACGTGCTGGTCGCGATGAACCCGGCCGCCCTCAAGGCCAACCTCTCGGACATGAAGCCCGGCACCTCGGTCATCGTGGACAGCCACGACTTCTCCTCCCGCAACCTGATCAAGGCCGGGTACGCCGAGAACCCGCTCGAGGACGGTTCGCTCGCCGACCACGCGCTGACCGTGCTCGACCTGACCGGCATGACCGTCGAGGCGGTCAAGGAGTTCGGTCTCTCGCGCAAGGACGCGGGCCGCGCCAAGAACATGTTCGCCCTGGGTCTGCTCTCGTGGATGTACGGCCGTCCCGTCGAGACCACGCTGGACTTCTTGGAGAAGCGGTTCGCCAAGGTCCCCGACATCCGCGACGCCAACGTCACCGCGTTCCGCGCGGGCTGGAACTTCGGTGAGACCACCGAGGCGTTCGCGGTGCAGTACGAGATCAAGCCCGCCCCCATGAGCGCCGGCACCTACCGCAACATCACCGGCAACCTGGCGCTGGCCTACGGCCTGGTCGCCGGCGGCGTGCAGTCCGGGCTGAGCCTGTTCCTGGGCACCTACCCGATCACCCCGGCCTCCGACGTGCTCCACGAGCTGAGCAAGCACAAGCGGTTCGGCATCACCACGTTCCAGGCCGAGGACGAGATCGCCGGCATCGGCGCCGCCCTGGGTGCCTCCTTCGCCGGCCACCTCGGCGTCACCAGCACCTCCGGCCCCGGCGTCGCCCTGAAGTCCGAGACCATCGGCCTGGCCGTGATGACCGAGCTGCCCCTGGTCGTCGTGGACGTCCAGCGCGGCGGGCCCTCGACCGGCCTGCCGACCAAGACCGAGCAGGCCGACCTCCTCCAGGCGATGTTCGGGCGCAACGGCGAGGCCCCCGTGCCGATCGTCGCCCCGCAGTCGCCCGGCGACTGCTTCGACGCCGCCGTCGAGGCCGTGCGGATCGCGGTCACCTACCGCACCCCGGTGATGCTGCTCTCCGACGGCTACATCGCCAACGGCTCCGAGCCCTGGCGGATCCCCGAGCTCGACGAGCTCCCCACGATCGACCCCGACTTCGCCACCGGCCCCAACCACGAGTCGACGGACAAGGACGGCAACGTCACGGCCGACTTCTGGCCCTACCTGCGCGACGCCGACACCCTGGCCCGCCCGTGGGCGATCCCGGGCACGCCCGGCATCGAGCACCGCATCGGCGGGCTGGAGAAGGGTGACGGCCACGGCAACATCTCCTACGACCCGGCCAACCACGACTTCATGGTTCGCACGCGCCAGGCCAAGGTCGACCGGATCGCCGACTCGCTGCCCCCGCTCCAGGTCGACGACCCGAGCGGTCGGGCCAAGGTGCTCGTGCTCGGCTGGGGGTCGACGTACGGCCCGATCGGCGCGGCGTGCCGTCGCGTCCGCCAGGCCGGCCACGACGTCGCCCAGGTGCACCTGCGCCACCTCAACCCGTTCCCAAAGGACCTCGGCGAGATCGTCACCGGCTACGACAAGGTCATCATCCCGGAGATGAACCTCGGCCAGCTGTCGCTGCTGGTCCGCGCGAAGTACCTCGTCGACGCCGTCGGCTACAACCAGGTCCGAGGCCTGCCGCTCAAGGCCGCCGAGCTGGCCGAGGCGATCACCGAGCTGATCGAGGAGATCTGATGACCACCGCTGCACTCCCCTTCCCCGGCCTCCAGGGCGTCCCGACGCTCGAGGAGGGCCAGGCCCCGCTGACCGGCAAGGACTACACCTCCGACCAGGAGGTGCGCTGGTGCCCGGGCTGCGGCGACTACGCTGTGCTCAAGGCCGTGCAGTCCTTCCTGCCGGGTCTGGGCCTGCGCAGGGAGAACATCGTCTTCGTCTCGGGGATCGGCTGCTCCTCGCGGTTCCCCTACTACCTCGACACCTACGGCATGCACTCGATCCACGGCCGCGCGCCGGCGATCGCGACCGGCATCGCCACGGCCCGCGAGGACCTCTCGGTCTGGGTCGTGACCGGTGACGGCGACGCACTGTCGATCGGCGGCAACCACCTGATCCACACCATGCGCCGCAACGTGAACCTCAAGATCCTGCTGTTCAACAACCGGATCTACGGCCTCACCAAGGGGCAGTACTCCCCCACCTCCGAGCCCGGCAAGGTCACCAAGTCGACCCCGGCCGGGTCGGTGGACCACCCCTTCAACCCGGTCTCGCTCGCGCTCGGCGCCGAGGGCACCTTCGTGGCTCGGACCGTCGACTCCGACCGCAAGCACCTCACCTCGGTGCTCGCCGCGGCCGCCGCCCACCGCGGCACGGCGCTCGTGGAGATCTACCAGAACTGCCCGATCTTCAACGACGGCGCCTTCGACGCGATCAAGAGCCCCGACACCAAGGCCGACGCGATCATCCCGCTGATCCAGGGCGAGCCGATCCGCTTCGGCGCCACCGGCCCCGACGGCCGCGGCGTCAAGGGGATCGTGCGGTCGGCCTCCGGCGGCGTCGAGGTCGTCGAGGTGACCCCGGAGAACGAGTCCTCGCTGCTGGTCCACGACGCCCACCACGACGACCCGACCACGGCGTTCGCGCTGTCGCGTCTCACCGACGCCGGCGTCCTGCACCAGTCCCCGATCGGCATCTTCCGGTCGGTGGAGCGCTCGACGTACGACGACCAAGCGCGGGACCAGATCAGGACCGCCGCCTCCGCCCAGGACGACCCGGTCGCGGCGCTGGGCTCGCTCATCAACGGCGGCGACACCTGGACGGTCGTCTGACCCCGCACGCACCGAACGGGCCCGTTGCCTCCCACGTGGGAGGCACCGGGCCCGTTGCGTCGTCGGGCGGTGCTACTTCTTGGCGGCCGAGACCCGGACGAGCTTCTTGTTGACGAACTCGTCCATGCCCCAGGGGCCGAGCTCGCGGCCGAAGCCGGAGCGCTTGACCCCGCCGAAGGGCAGGCCCGGCATCGTGGTGCCGTGCTCGTTGACGAAGGCCATGCCGACCTCGAGCCGGTCGGCCACCTCGCGGGCCTTGTCCTCGTCGCTGCTCCACACCGAGCCCGAGAGCCCGAAGGACGAGGAGTTCGTCAGCTCGACGGCCTCGTCGGCGCCGGCGACCTTGTAGACCACACCGACCGGACCGAAGAGCTCCTCGCGGTAGGCGTCGTTGTCCGGGGTGACGTCGGCGAGCAGCGTGGGCTCAAAGAAGGCGCCGGGGCCGTCCACGCGCTTGCCGCCGGTGAGCACCGTGGCGCCCTGGTCGACGGCGCGGTCGACCTGCTCGGCCAGCGTCGAGGCGGCCGACTCCGAGGACAGCGGACCGAGCGCGGTCTTGGGGTCCATCGGGTCGCCGGGGGTCATCGAGGCGAAGGAGGCGGTGAGCTTCTCCACGAACTCCTCGTAGAGCGAGTCCACGACCACGAAGCGCTTGGCCGCGTTGCAGGCCTGGCCGGTGTTGGACATCCGGCCCCGCGTCGCGGACTTCACGGTCTCGTCGAGGTCGGAGGAGTCGAGCACGATGAAGGCGTCGGAGCCGCCGAGCTCGAGCACCACCTTCTTCAGGTTGCGACCCGCGATCTCGGCGACGGCCGCACCGGCCCGCTCGCTGCCGGTCAGGGAGACGCCGTGGATGCGCGGGTCGGCGATCATGTCGGCGACCTGGTCGTTGGTGGCGAAGATGTTGACGTAGGCGTCGCGGGGCAGGCCGGCGTCGTGGAAGATCTCCTCCATCAGCAGCGCCGACTGCGGGCAGCTCGGCGCGTGCTTGAGCAGCACGGTGTTGCCCAGCATCAGGTTGGGCGCGGCGAACCGGGCCACCTGGTAGTAGGGGAAGTTCCACGGCATGATCCCCAGCAGGGGACCGACCGGGAGCTTGCGGACGACGGTCTGGTCGGCGCCGGGGACGTCGAGCTCCTCGTCCTCGAGCAGGGCGGGGCCGTGGTCGGCGTACCACTGGTAGATCGCGGCGGAGAGCTGCACCTCGCCGACGGCCTGGCGCAGGGGCTTGCCCATCTCGAGCACGATCATCTTGGCGAGCTCGTCCTCGCGCTCGCCGTAGGCCTTGGCCACGGCGGTGAGGATGTCGGCCCGCTCGGCCGGCGTGGTGGTGCGCCAGCTCTCGAAGGCCGACTGGGTGCGGGTGAGTGCGTCCTGGACGCCGGCGGAGTCGAGGTCCTCGAACTCCTGGACGGTCTCGCCCGTGGACGGGTTGATGGTTGCGTACGTTGCCATGCCCCCTGTCTACTCCGCGTCCCTGGCGGCGGCCACCACCGGGAGTCCCGCTCCGGGCCCGCCGCCTCGCCGCGGAGGCCCACCCGGTCGCCGAGGAGGCCCATCTGGCGGCCGAGGAGGCCCATCTGGTGCCCCAGGAGGCCCATCTGGCGGCCGAGGAGGCGCGTCTGGTCGCCGAGGGGGCTGGTCTGGTGCCCGAGGAGGCTCGACTGGCGGATGGTCTCTGCTGACCGGAGCGACATGGAGTTCAGCCGTCTCCGCGGGGCACCCCACCTGGAACGGGAGCGCCGAGCGCCAACTGCATGTCGCTGGGGTTTCCTGAGGCACCGTCCGCACCAGATGAGCCGCCTCGGCGACCAGATGAGCCCCCTCGGGCGCCAAATGAGCCCCCTCGGGCGCCACGTGAGCCCCCTCGGGCGCCAGATGAGCCCCCTCGGGCGCCGGGTGAGCCTCCGCGGCGCCAGGTGAGGTTCCTGGGAGGGTCAGGCGGGGTGCTGCTCGGCGACGGCGCGGAGGCGGGCGAGGCCCTTGTCGAAGTCCTTGCCGACCAGCTTGTCGACCGGCACGACCCGGCCGAACACCCCCATCACGCCGGTCCGGGTGCCGCGCATCTCCCAGGTGACCTCGCTCCCGGTGCCGCTCGGGACGATCCGGAAGGTCACCTCGCTGGTGGACCGGAACGGCTTGAGGAACTCCAGGTGCACGCCGACGGTCTCGTCGGTCACCGAGGTGATCTCCATCGAGCCGGCGCCGGCCTTGCGGTTGCCCTGCCAGGCGTACGCCGCGCCGACGCCGCGGTCGGGACCGGAGTAGCGGCGCTCCAGCTCGGGGTCGACGCCCTCCCACGGGGACCACTGCGTCCAGGCGTGGAAGTCCTCGACGAGGTCGTGCACGCGAGCGGGCGGGGCGTCGACGGAGGTGCTGCGGGAGACCAGGTAGTCGGGCACGGCAGCAGGGTAGGACCGCGGGGCGCCCCACCGCGAGGGTCATGAGCGTCTGCGGCGTACGGTGCTGACATGGACGAGCAACGCCGCGGGCTGCTTCTGGGCGCCTCGGCGTACGCCATGTGGGGGCTGTTCCCGCTCTACTGGCCGCTGCTCAAGCCCGCCGGGGCGGTGGAGATCCTGGCCCACCGCGTGGTCTGGTCGATGGTGACCATGCTGGTGCTCACCGTCGTCCTGGGTCGCCTGAGCCACCTCCGCGCCATCGTGCGCACGCCGCGGACGCTCGCGCTGCTGAGCGTGGCCGCCGTCGTGATCGCCTTCAACTGGGGCGGCTTCATCTACGGCGTCAACGCGGGCCGCGTCGTGGAGGTCTCGCTCGGCTACTTCATCAACCCGCTGGTCACGGTGCTGCTGGGCGTGGTCGTCCTGGGCGAGCGCCTGCGCCGGCTGCAGTGGGCGGCCCTGGCGCTGGCGGCGGTGGCGGTCGTCGTGCTGACCGTCGACTACGGCCACCCGCCGTGGATCGCCTTCCTGCTGGCCTTCTCCTTCGGCAGCTACGGCCTGGCCAAGAAGCAGGCCGACGTCGGGGCGGTGGAGAGCCTCACCTTCGAGACCGTCGTCCTGCTCCCGCTCGCGCTGGGCTGGCTGGTCTTCCTGGGGGCCACGGGACGGGGCGGCTTCACCGCCCACGGCACGGGGCACGGCCTGCTCCTGGTGACGACCGGCCTGGTCACCGCGATCCCGCTGATCTGCTTCGGCGCGGCGGCCACCCGGGTCTCGATGACCACGATCGGGCTGCTGCAGTACCTCACCCCGACGCTGCAGTTCATCCTCGGTCTCGTGGTCTTCCACGAGGCGATGACCCCGGTGAAGTGGGTCGGGTTCGCCCTAGTGTGGGCGGCGCTGGTGCTGGTGACCACCGAGACGCTGCACCACCACCAGAGGGGCCGGTTGGCCCGGTCGGCGGAGTCCGTCGCGGCCTGATCGACACCCGGTGGACTAGACCGGCGGGGTCGTGGCGCGATCGCCGGAGAGCTCGGCGGCGGCCGTCCGGACCACCTCGCCGAGCTCGGGCAGGCGCTCCTCGGGGATGCGGTCGCGCGGGCCCCAGATGCTCAGCACCGCCAGCAGCCGACCCGCGTGGTCGAGCACCGGGGCCGCCACGCCCCAGGCCTGCTCGTCGAACTCGCCCCGGCACGCGGCCCAGCCCCGCTCCCGGGCCTGGTCGAGCTCGCGCCGCAGCGCCGCCAGGTCGGTGACCGTGGTGGCGGTGAAGACCTCGCGCCGGCGGGCCAAGAGCTCCGCGCGCTGGGCCGCCGACGACCACGCCAGGAGCACCTTGCCGGTCGAGGTCGCGTGCAGGCTGACCTCGCGTCCGGACCAGTTCGCGGCCACCGGTGAGGCGGGAACCACCTCGTCGGCGTACACCAGCGCGCCCTGGCGCAGCACGGCCAGGGAGGCCGTCTCCCCCGTGGAGGCGGCCAGCTGCTCGAGCGTCGCGTGGGCGTCACGGAGCACGGCGTCCAGGCCGGAGACCCGCACGATGTCGACCAGCCCGGCGCCGATCGTCCACTGGTTGGCGACCCGGTCGCAGGTGACCAGACCGTGGCTCTCCAGGGTCGACAGGAGCCGCCAGGCGGTCGCCCGGTTGAGGCCGCAGGCGTCCCCCAGGGCCACCGTCCCGGACCCCGCGCCCCCGCGCGCGCCCGCGACCGCGCGGAGCAGGTGGACGGCGCGGTCCACGGACTGCACGCGCCACGCCGGCGGCCCGACGGGCACGGATCCACCGGTCGACGGGGCTTCTACCGGAGGATCGGCCCGGGTCAAGGACTGGTTCACCCTCGACATCGTGCACTTGACGGCCGTTTCGAGCCAGTCCTAGGTTCGCATCACATCCGAGCTCGTTCGGATGACGAACCCTGGGGGCCCCACGTGACCGACCACTCCTACTCGCGCCGTGACGTCTTCCGCTTCAGCGGCCTCGCGGCCGCCGCCCTCGGCGGCGCCCAGCTCCTCGGTGCCTGCGGCTCCAGCTCCAGCCCGAGCGGTGCCGCGAGCAGCGGCCCCCAGAAGCGCGGCGGCATCCTCGTGCACGGCGCGACCGGCGGCAGCAGCAAGGACACCCTGGACGCGCACCGCCCGGTGACCGCCCCCGACATCGCCCGGGTGAGCAACCTCTTCGAGCCGCTGCTGTTCTGGGACAGCAGCTACCGCATCGCCCCGGCGTTGGCCGAGAGCGTCACGCCGTCCTCGGACGCCAAGACCTGGACGGTCAAGCTGCGCCAGGGCGTCACCTTCCACAACGGCAAGGCCCTGACCCCCGAGGACGTCCTCTTCACCCTCAAGCGGGTCGCCGACCCCAAGGCCCCCACCTCGGCGGGCGGCGCGCTGTCGAAGATCATCGACTTCAGCCAGACCAAGAAGGTCGACGCGAGCACCGTCGTGATCAAGCTCAAGACGGCCTACGCCCTGCTCGACTCGATCCTCGCGGAGTACACCTTCGGGATCGTGCCCGTCGGCTACGACCCGGCCAAGCCCGTCGGCACCGGGGCCTTCAAGTACAAGTCCTTCACCCCCGGCAAGAACAGCGTCTTCACCCGCTTCGACGGCTACTGGGGACAGAAGGCGTACGTCGACGAGCTGCACATCCAGGACTTCTCCGACCCCAACGCCCAGGTCAACGCCCTGCTGGCCGGCCAGGTCCAGACCATCGACAACCTGCCCTACAACCTCATCGACTCGGTCAAGAAGCAGGGCGGCAGCATCCTGGAGGCGACGACCGGCGCCTGGGTGCCGTTCACCATGCGGGTCGACTCCAAGCCGTTCTCCGACGTCCGCGTCCGTCAGGCGATGCGCCTGATCGTGGACCGTCAGCAGATGATCGACTCCGCGCTCAGCGGCTACGGCACGCTCGGCAACGACCTCTACGCCCCGTTCGACCCGGCGTTCGCCAAGGACCTGCCCCAGCGCAGGACCGACATCGCCCAGGCCAAGTCGCTGCTCAAGGCGGCCGGCCAGTCGAGCCTGCAGGTCGAGCTCTTCACCGGCGACGACATCGGCTCGGTCGCCCCGGCCTCGGCCAACCTCTTCGTGCAGCAGGCCAAGAAGGCCGGCGTGGACGTGCGGGTGACCAAGAAGAACCCGTTCTACGGCAACGACTACCTCTCCTACCCGTTCGCGCAGGACTTCTGGAACACCCGCAACTACCTGCCGCAGGCGGCCGTGTGCGCGCTGAAGTCGGGCACCTACAACGAGACCCACTTCAACGACCCGAAGTTCGCGGGCCTGATCAACTCCGCGCAGCAGGAGACCGACGAGGCGAAGCGGACCACGTTGATCCAGGACGCCCAGAAGATCGAGTACGACACCGGCGGCTACATCATCTGGGGCTTCCGCCGCCAGGTGGACGGGATCTCCTCCAAGGTGCAGGGCATCAAGCCCAGCCGCTACCTGCCGCTGGGGTCCTACAAGTTCCAGACGGCCTCGGTCTCGGCCTGAGTCGTGGCTGACGTCGCGGTCCTCCCCGAACCGCTCGCCGAGGTCGCCGCCCCCGCAGACCGGCACGGGGCGTCGGCCTGGGCGATGTGGCTGGCCCGGCGCCTCGGGCTGGCCGTGCTCACCCTGTGGCTGGTCTCGGTCCTGGTCTTCGTGGCCACCACCTCGCTCGGCGACCCCGTGCGGGCGATCCTGGGCAAGGACTACGGCGCCGACAAGGCCCGGGTGGCCGAGCTGACCGCCCAGCTCAACCTCGACGAGCCGCTGGTCACCCGCTACCTGCACTGGCTCGGCGGGCTGCTCACGGGCGACGCCGGTCAGTCCATCGCCAGCCAGCGGCCGGTGTGGGAGCTGATCAGCGACAACGTGGTCAACACGCTCGTGCTGGTGCTGCTGGCTGCGGTGGTGATGATCCCGGTGGCCTTCGGCATCGCGATGGTCTCGGCCAACTACCGGCGCCGTCGGCCCGACACGATCATCCAGACCGTGCTGCTCACGCTGGCCGGCCTGCCGGAGTTCGTGATCGGCATCCTGCTGGTGGCGCTGTTCTCCACGACGGTCCTCCACGTGCTCCCGGCCGTCACGATCTCCTCCCCCGGCGTACGCCCGTGGAGCCAGCCGTCGACGATGGTCCTCCCGGTCGCCACGCTGGTCCTCGCGGTGGCGCCGTACGTGTCCCGGATCGTGCGCTCGACGCTGCTGGAGGTCCTCGACAGCGACTACGTCGAGCTGGCCCGCCTCAAGGGCGTGCCCGAGCGGGTCGTGCTGCGGCGTCACGCGCTGCTCAACGCGGTCGTCCCCGGCATCCAGGTGATCGCGCTCCAGCTGGCCTGGCTGGCCGGCGGCGTCGTGATCGTGGAGTCGCTGTTCAACTACCCGGGCATCGGCTTCCAGCTCGTCGACTCGGTCCGCAACCACGACGTCACGATGGTCCAGGCGCTGAGCATGATCATCGCGGCCGTCTACGTCCTGGTGAACCTGGTGGCCGACCTGCTCTCGATCCTGCTCACCCCCCGCGCACGAACGGCGATCAGCTCGTGACCACCTCCTCCCCCGCGGCCCCCGCTGCCGCCTCGTCCGGACGCTCCGTCCCCTCGACCCTGCGCCAGGCGCTGGCGCAGAAGCGGCTGGTCTTCGGCCTGGTCCTGACCGTGGTCATCGTGCTGTTCGCCGTGCTCGGCCCCGTGCTGGCGCCGCACGGCGAGAACGAGGTCGTCGGCACCCCCTTCGGCACCCAGGGCCTGCTCGGCACCGACTACCTCGGTCAGGACGTCTGGTCCCGGCTGCTGTACGGCGGCCGCTCGATCCTGCTGATCGCCCTGCTGAGCACGGTGCTCGGCATGGTCGCCGGCATCGCGATCGGCGTCGTCGCGGCGTACGCCGGCGGCTGGTGGGACGAGGTCATCATGCGCCTCAACGACGTCACCCTGGCCTTCCCGCAGATCCTGCTCTCGCTGGTGGTCCTCACGGCCGTGAACCAGCCGCGGGCCTGGATGATCGTGGTCCTCGTCGGCATCTCCCACGCCCCGCGCGTGGCCCGGGTCGCCCGCGGCGTCGCGCTCGGCCTGGTCTCCCGCGACTTCGTCCACGCCGCGGAGGCCCTCGGCGAGCGCCGCTCGCGGGTGATCCTGGCCGAGGTGCTGCCGAACATGAACGCACCGCTGCTCGCCGAGGCGGGCCTGCGCCTGACCTACTCCATCACCGTGATCGCCGGCCTGGGCTTCCTCGGGTTCTCCACCGATCCCGGTGCGGCCAACTGGGGCGAGATGATCAACGAGAACCGGCTCGCCCTGTCCACCCAGACCTGGGCCGTCCTGGCGCCGGTGCTGGTGATCGGCCTGTTCTGCGTCGGCACCAACCTGATGGCCGACGGCGTCGCGCAGGTCTCGCAACGAGGAGGTGGGGAGTAGGTGTCGACCACCCACCCCGACAAGACGACCGGTGCCGGTGGCATCGCGATCGAGGACCTGCGGATCGGCCTCACCGGTCGCCCCGGGGTCGACGTCGTCGACGACATCGACCTGGTGCTGCACCCCGGCGAGGTCGTCGGGCTGGTCGGCGAGTCCGGCAGCGGCAAGACCACGGTCGGCACCTCGCTGCTGGGCTACACCCGCGCCGGCGCGCTGATCGAGCGCGGCCGGGTCGTGTACGCCGACCAGGACGTCCTCGGGCTGCCCTGGCAGCAGGTCCGCCAGCTGCGCGGCGAGGAGATCGCCTACGTCCCCCAGGACCCCGCCTCCGCGCTCAACCCCAGCATCCGGATCGGTCGCCAGATCGTGGAGCTGATGGAGCTGCGCGGGCTCGGCACGACCGAGAGCCGCCTCCAGGGCGCGCGCGACGGTCTGGCCGAGGTGGGCCTGCCCAACGACGACGAGTTCCTGCGCCGCTACGCCCACCAGCTCTCCGGCGGCCAGGTGCAGCGCGTGGCCCTGGCGATGGCCTTCCTGCCCCGCCCCAAGGTGCTGGTCCTCGACGAGCCCACCACCGGCCTCGACGTGACCACCCAGGGCATGGTCCTGGACACGATGAGCACGCTGTGCCGCACCCACGGCGTCGCCGCGCTCTACGTCACCCACGACCTCGCCGTGGTCGCCACGATCGCCGACCGGGTCGCGGTGATGTACGCCGGCCAGGTGGTCGAGCTCGGCGACAAGGCGACCATCTTCGCCAACCCCTCGCACCCCTACACCCGGGCGCTGCTCGACTCGATCCCGCACCTGTCCCAGGCCCGCGCGCTCGGCGGCATCCCGGGACGCACCCCGGCGCCCGGCAACCGACCGGGCGGGTGCCGCTTCCACGACCGCTGCGAGCACGCCCGCGCGGCCTGCGGGGAGCAGGAGCCCGAGCTGCGGCCCGTCGGCCCCGCGAGCGGCACCCACGCCGCCCGGTGCCTGCGGCTCGGCGAGATCGGCACCTGGGACATCTCCCGCGGCACCGTGCCGGACACCGACCCCGACAAGCCGCGCGACATCATCCTCGACATCGCCGGCCTCGACGTCTCCTACGGCCGCAAGCAGGTCGTCCACGACGTCACCTTCGACGTCGGGCGCGGCGAGGTGGTCGCCCTGGTCGGGGAGTCCGGCAGCGGCAAGACCACGATCTCGCGCTGCGTCGGCGGGCTCCACAAGGAGTGGACCGGCACCATCGACTTCGACGGCACCGCCCTGGGCCACGGCGCCCGCAAGCGCAGCGCGGCGGACCGCAAGCGGGTGCAGTACATCTTCCAGAACCCCTACCTGTCCCTGAACCCCCGCCTGACCATCGAGCAGATCGTCAAGCGCCCGATGGAGCTGTTCGGGATCGCCAAGGGCAAGGAGGCGACCGACCGGGTCGTGGAGCTGCTCGACCAGGTGGCCCTCGGCCCGGCGGTGCTGAAGTACCAGGCCAGCCGGCTCTCCGGCGGCGAGCGGCAGCGCGTCGCCATTGCCCGGGCGCTGGCCGCCGAGCCCGACCTGCTGGTCTGCGACGAGATCACCTCCGCGCTCGACGTGTCCGTGCAGGGCTCAATCGTGGCCCTGCTGGAGTCGCTGCGGGTCTCCCGCGGCATCAGCATGCTGTTCGTGACCCACAACCTCGCGCTGGTGCGCTCGATCGCCGACCGCGTCCAGATCCTCAACGGCGGTCGCGTCGTGGAGTCGGGCTCCGTGGTCGAGGTCATGGACTCACCGCGCGAGGAGTACACCCGCCGCCTGCTGGCCAACAGTCCGCGCATCGACTGATGCCCGAGCCCGACGACGTCGCCGAGCAGCCGGGCGCACGTCGCCCCGGGCTCGCCACGATGAGCTTCGTCGACCCCCACCTCGAGCCGGGGCGGGACCACGCCGACGTGCGCAGCACCCGTCCGGCCCCGCTCCCCCGCGCCCTGCGCCCGCTGGCGGCCGAGGTCCCCGGAGCGGGTCGCAGCCGCGACCTGGACGCCTGGGTGACCGAGACCCACTCGACCTCCCTGCTCGTCCTGGACGCTGCCGGGCCGCCGACGCTGGTCCACGAGTGGTACGCCGACGGCGTCGGCCCCTCCTCGCTGCTGCTCGGTGCCTCGATGACCAAGTCGGTGCTGGCCCACCTGGTCGGGGTGGCCGTCGGCGCCGGCGCGCTGTCCACCGACGACCTGGTGGTGGACCACGTGCCCGAGCTGGCCGGCACCGGCTGGGCCGCCTGCACGGTCGAGCACGTGCTGACCATGACGACCGGCACCGCCTGGGTCGAGGACCACCGCGACGCCGACGGCCCGGCCGCGCGGCTGGTGTCCTGCTTCTGGGGCGCGGGCGGGTCCTCGCGCGCGCTGCTGCTCGGCGTACGGCCTGGGGAGGCGGCCGGCACGCGGTGGGAGTACTCCACCGCCGACTCCCAGGTCCTCGACTGGGTGCGCGAGCGCGCGACGGGGACGACGTACGTCGAGGCCGCCGGCGACCTGTGGGCCGCGCTGGGCTGTGTGGCCGACGCCGTGGTCGCGGTCGACGCCGACGGGGTCGCCCTGGCCGGGGGCGGGCTCGCGGCCTGCGCCGAGGACTGGTTGCGGCTGGCCGCCCTCCAGCTGACCGGGCGCACGGGTGACCGCGCCATCCTCGCCCCCGCCTGGGTCGAGGCCTCCTCGACGCCGTCGCGACCCTGGCTGGAGCCCGGCCGCCTGCCCAGCACGATCACCACCCACGCCGGCTTCGGGCACCACTGGTGGCCGCTGGACGCGGCCGGCCGCCGGGTGACCTCCGACGGCAGCCGCGGCCAGCTCGGCTACGTCGACCGCGACCTGGGCGTGGCCGTCCTGAAGACCTCCCGCTGGCCGTACGACGACCCCTGGGTCGACCGCCAGATGCGCGACCTGTCCTACCTCGGGCTCCCCCTCGTGGCCGCCGCGGCCGCCGCGACCCGTCCCCCCACCCCGCCCGTCCACCCCGCGAATCCAGACCCCCAGGAGCAGTCGTGAGAGCCGCCATGAACCGCAAGCCGATCATCACCTGTGCGCTGACCGGGGCCGGCGACACCGCCGGCCGCTCCGAGCACGTGCCCGTCACGCCGGAGCAGATCGCCGAGTCCGGGATCGCCGCGGCCCGGGCCGGCGCGGCCGTGGTCCACGTCCACGTCCGCGACCCGCGGACCGGCCAGGGGTCGCGCGAGGTCGCGCTCTACCGCGAGGCCGTGGAGATCATCCGGGCCAGCGACGTCGACGTCATCGTCAACACCACCGCCGGCATGGGCGGCGACCTGGTCCTGGACCCCCACGACCCGACCACGTTCGTCGAGGGCACCGACCTGGTCAGCGGGCTCGAGCGGCTGGCCCACGTCGAGGAGCTGCTGCCCGACATCTGCACCCTGGACTGCGGCAGCCTCAACTTCGGCGAGGGCAGCCTCGTCTACGTCAGCACCCCCGACATGCTCCGCGAGGGCGCCAAGCGCATCCAGGAGCTGGGCGTGCGCTGCGAGATGGAGATCTTCGACACCGGCCACCTGTGGTTCGCCAAGGTCCTGGTCGAGGAGGGGCTGATCGACGCCCCGCCGCTGTTCCAGCTCTGCATGGACATCCCGTACGGCGCCCCGGCCGACCCCTCGCTGCTGGCCGCGATGGTCGCCCAGCTGCCCGAGGGCTCGGTGTGGGCCTCCTTCGCGCTGGGCCGGATGCAGATGCCCTGGGTGGCCCAGTCGGTGCTGCTTGGTGGTCACGTGCGCGTCGGGCTGGAGGACAACCTCTACCTGGCCAAGGGCGTCAAGGCGACCAACGCGCAGCTGGTCGAGCGGGCGCGCACCATCGTGGAGGGCATGGGCGCCGAGATCGCCACGCCCGACGAGGCCCGCGAGATCCTCGACCTGAAGCCGAGGACCGCATGACGTCCGTGCCCGTGGCCGTCGAGGACGTGCGCACGGTCTGCTGCGTCGGCGCCGGCGTGATCGGCGGTGGGTGGGCGGCGTACTTCCTGGCGCGGGGGTACGACGTCGTCGCCTGGGACCCCGCCCCCGACGCCGAGGACCGGCTGCGCCACCTGGTCGCCGCGGCCTGGCCGGCCCTGACCGAGCTGGGCCTGGCCCCCGGGGCCGACCCCGCGCGGCTGCGGGTCGAGGCCGACCTGGCGACCGCGCTGGCGCAGGCGCAGTTCGTGCAGGAGAGCGCGCCGGAGGACCTCGGGCTCAAGCGTCGGCTGCTGGCCGACATCGACGCGGCCGCGCCGGCCGGCGTCGTGGTCGCCTCCTCGACCTCGGGCTACGGCATGAGCGAGATGCAGACCGACTGCGCCACCCCGGACCGCACGGTCGTCGGCCACCCGTTCAACCCGCCGTACCTGATCCCGCTGGTCGAGGTCGTCGGCGGCACCGCCACGTCGGCCGAGGTGGTCGCCTGGACCAGCGACTTCTACCGCCACGTCGGCAAGTCGGTGATCACCATGGACCGCGAGGTCCCGGGCTTCATCGCCAACCGGCTCCAGGAGGCGCTGTGGCGCGAGGCGCTGCACATGGTCGCCGCCGGTGAGGCCACGGTCGAGCAGATCGACCTCTCGATCACCGACGGGCCCGGCCTGCGCTGGCCCGTCCAGGGCCCGATGATGACCTTCCACCTCGCCGGCGGCCAGGGCGGGATGGCGCACATGCTCGACCACTTCGGGCCCTCGCTGCAGTCGCCGTGGACCCGGCTGGTGGCGGCCGAGCTCACCCCGGAGCTGCGCGACGCCGTCGTCGACGGGTGCGACCGGGAGGCCGACGGCCGCAGCGTCGACGACCTCGTGGCCGAGCGCGACGCCGGGGTGATCGCCGTCCTGCGCGCCCTGGGGCGCGCGTGACCGACCTCCCGGGCGACCGGGCTCCGGCGGGCCCGCTGTGCACGTGGACCGAGGACGTCCGCGAGGAGTGGATCGACTACAACGGCCACCTCTCGGAGGCCTACTACGTCCTGGTGCTCGGGCACGCCACCGACGAGGTGATGGCCGCGGTCGGTCTGGGGCCGGCGTACCGCGACGCGACGGGGGGCTCGCTGTTCACCGTCGAGGCCCACGTCCGCTACCTCGAGCAGGTCTCGCGCGGCGAGCGCCTGGAGGTCCGCTCCTGGGTCGTCGGGGCCAACGCCAAGCTGCTGTGGATTTGGCACGAGCTGCACGCCGACGGCACCCTGCGCGCGACCGAGGAGGTCCTCGGCGTGCACGTCGTCGACGCGGCCACCGCGCCGTTCCCCGACGACGTGCGGGCGCGGGTCGAGGCGGCCCGCACCCACCCCGGCCCCCACACCTCCCGCGCCATCCACCTGCCCTGAGCAGCTCTGCCCTGGCCAGACCTGTGCTGAGCAGACCTGTGCTGAGCAGACCTGGGGTACACCGAGAGGGGGATCCGCGCACGCCCCAGGACGCCGAGAGGGGGATCCGCGCACAGCTCGTGTGCGCGGATCCCCCGGTCGACGCGTCCTGCCGTGCGCGGATCCCCCTGTCGGCGAGGTCTCCTTACGGGCTGGTGGTGCCGCTGCTGCTGAAGTTGAAGTTGATGACGCCGGTCACGACCAGGATCAGGTAGATGACGCCCCAGACGACCCCGATGATGCCCAGGATGAAGCCGGCGGTGGCCATCCCCCGGCCCGACTGCGCACCACCCGAGGCGTCGATCTCGCGCTGGGCCGAACGGCCCAGGACGATCGCCGGGATGCCGGCGAAGAAGCCGCAGCACACCAGGCCCAGGATGCCGAGGACCAACGCCCAGATCGCCTTCTTGTTGGTGCCCTGCGGCACGGCGCCGTAGCCGCCACCGCCGTACCCGCCCGGGCCCCCGTACCCGCCTCCGGGCGGAGGAGGTGGTGCCGACTCGTAGGATCCCCCGCCAGGCGGTGGCGTGCTTGCAGACATCGCCATCGTTCCTTCCTTCGTGCGGCCCACCCGTGCGGACCGCGGTGTGGGCGCGACCCTAGCGATCCCCGGCCCTGCGGGAGCACGTTTCGGGGCACACCGACCCGGCGAGCCGCTGACGGGTCCCCGTCACAGGCCGGGAGGTCAGGCGGAGCGGACGGCGACCACGTCGGCGAACGCCTCGAGCGCCGTGCGGGCGGGACCCTCGGGCAGGACCTTGAGCAGGCCCTTGGCCTCGGTGGCGAGGTCCACGACGTAGGCACGCGCCTCGGCCAACGAGGGGTGCGCCCGCAACAGCGTCAGCGCCTCGGCACGCAGGTCGTCGTCGGCCAGGTCGGCGTCGAGCAGCTCCAGCAGCCGAGCGTCGGCCGGGTCGGTGGAGCGACGCGCGATCAGCACCGGCAGCGTGGGCACGCCCTCGCGCAGGTCGGTGCCGGGGGTCTTGCCGGACTCCTCGGCCTGCGAGGCGATGTCGAGGATGTCGTCGGAGAGCTGGAAGGCCACGCCGACCTTCTCGCCGTACTCCGTCAGGGCCTCCTCCACGTCGCGCGGGGCGTGGGAGAAGCGCGCGCCGTAGCGCGCGGAGGTCGCGATCAGCGAGCCGGTCTTGCCGGCCACGACGCGCAGGTAGTGCTCGAGCGGGTCCTCGTCGTCGACGGGGCCCAGGGTCTCCAGGATCTGACCCTCGACCAGGCGGCTGAAGGTGCGTGCCTGGATCCGTACGGCGTCGTCCCCGAGCTCGGCGGTCAGCTCCGAGGACTTGGAGAACAGGAAGTCCCCGGTGAGGATCGCGACGTGGTTGTCCCACCGGGCGTTGGCCGAGTCGGTGCCGCGACGCATCTCGGCCTCGTCCATGACGTCGTCGTGGTAGAGCGAGGCCAGGTGGGTCAGCTCCACGACGCAGGCCGAGGTCAGCACGCCGTCGGCGTGCGGGTCACCGGTCTCCGCGGCGAGCAGCACCAGCAGCGGGCGGAACCGCCGACCGCCGGCCTCGAGGAGGTGGCTGGCGGCCTCGGTGACGAAGCGCGCCTCGCTGCGCACGTGGGTCCGCAGGGCCTCCTCCACCTCCTCCATGCGTGCACGGAGCCGCGACTCGAGATCGGCGTCGAGGATCGGCAGGGCCAAGCTGGTGGTCACCTGATGAATACTCCCACGCGCCCGAGCAGGTCGATCAGGGCGCCCGGCACGATGCCCAGGAGCAGGGTGGCGGCCACGCCGACGGCGATGACCGTGGAGGTCAGGGCGCTGGGCCGGGTGACGCTCGGACCGTCGCCCACGGGGTCGGCGAAGAACATCAGCACGATCACGCGGACGTAGAAGTACGCCGCCACGGCCGACATCAGCACGGCCACGACCACCACGGGCCAGGCCCCGACGTTGAGCGCCGCGGCGAACACGGCCCACTTGCCGGTGAAGCCGGACGTCAACGGGATCCCGGCCAGCGCCAGCAGCAGGAAGGCGAAGAGGCCGGCCACGAGGGGCGACTCCTTGCCCAGGCCCTGCCAGCGGCTCAGGTGGGTGGCCTCGCCGCCGCCGTCGCGCACCAGGGTCACCAGGGCGAAGGCCGCCAGCGTGGTGAACCCGTAGGTGGTCAGGTAGAACAGCACGGCGCTGACGCCGGTCAGGCTGCCGGTCGGCACGTCGACCAGCGAGCGGATGCCGAGGAAGCCGGTGAGGATGAACCCGGCGTGCGCGATCGAGGAGTAGGCCAGCAGGCGCTTGACGTCGGTCTGGGTCAGCGCGACGACCGAGCCCACGACCATGGTCAGGATGGCGACGACCCAGATCATCGGCAGCCACTCGCTGCGGTTGGCCCCGAAGGCGACGTAGAACAGCCGGAGCAGAGCGCCGAACGCCGCCACCTTGGTGCCGGCCGCCATGAACGCGGTGACCGCCGTGGGGGCGCCCTGGTAGACGTCGGGGGTCCAGGAGTGGAACGGCACGGCGCTGACCTTGAAGAGCAGGCCGACGGCCATCAGGCCGATGCCGCCGATGAGCAGGCCCTCGTTGGAGGAGCCGGCCGCCACCGCGTCGGCGATCTGGGCGAAGCCCATCGACCCGGCGTACCCGTAGACCAGGGCGACGCCGTAGACGAAGAAGCCGGAGCTGAACGCGCCGAGCAGGAAGTACTTCATCGCCGCCTCCTGGCTCAGCAGGCGCCGGCGCCGGGCCAGGCCGCAGAGCAGGTAGAGGGGCAGCGAGAGCACCTCGAGCGCGACGAACATCGTCAGCAGGTCGTTGGCGGCCGGGAACAGCATCATCCCGGCGACCGCGAACAGCATCAGCGGGAAGACCTCGGTGTGCTCCAGGCCCTTGGTGGAGGCCTCGCGCTCGGCCTCGGTGCCGGGCAGGGCGGCGGCCTGGCCGGCGAAGGGCAGCAGACCGCCCTCCAGCGCGCGCTCCGCGAAGAGCAGCGTCGAGAGCACGGCCAGCAGCAGGACCAGCAGCCAGCAGAAGATCGCCGGGCCGTCGACGGCCAGGGCACCCATCGCGGCGACCTTGCCGCGGCCCGGCGTGGCCGAGCCCGGGTGCAGCCGGGAGAAGACGACGACCGCGAGGGCGAAGGCGGCCACGAGGCCGACCAGGGTCAGGCCGACCTGGGCGACGTAGCGGACGCGCCGGGGGGCGACGGCCTCGACGAGCACACCGAGGAGGGCCACGCCGAGCACGACCAGGACCGGGGAGACGGTGAGGTACTCGATCGTGGGCGCTGTGAAGCCGTTCACTTGGCTGCCTCCCCTGTGGTGACGGACGGACGGGGGTCGGTGGTGCCGACCTGCGACATCGTGTGCTTGACGACCGGCTCGAAGACGGCGATCAGCGGCTTGGGGTAGAAGCCCAGGACCACGATCATCACCACCAGCGGCGCCAGCGCGGAGACCTCGCGCACCGACAGGTCGGGCATGCCGTGCACGCCCTCGCGGACCGGCCCGGTCATCGTGCGCTGGTACATCCACAGGATGTAGATCGCGGCCAGGACGATCCCCGGCACCGCGAACGCCGCGGCCCACGGCGAGTGCACGAAGGCACCGACCATGACGAGCAGCTCGGAGACGAACGGCGAGGTGCCCGGCAGCGAGAGCGAGGAGAGCCCGGCCACCAGGAAGAGCCCGGCCAGGACCGGTGCGACCTTCTCCACGCCGCCGTAGGCGCGGATCGAGGCCGTGCCGCGTCGCTTGACCAGGAAGCCGACGACCAGGAACAGCGCGGCGGTCGAGAGCCCGTGGTTGAACATGTAGAGGTTCGCGCCCGACAGGCCCTGGCTGTTCATCACGAAGATGCCCAGGACGATGAAGCCGAAGTGGCTCACCGAGGTGAACGCGATCAGCCGCATCATGTCGTCGGAGGCGATCGCCATCAGCGCGCCGTACAGGATGCTGATCACGGCCAGGGTGATCACCACCGGCGTGGCCCACCGCGAGGCCTCGGGGAACAGCTCGAGGCAGAACCGGATCATCCCGAAGGTGCCGATCTTGTCCAGCACGCTGACCAGCAGCACCGAGGTGCCGGGCGTCGCGTTCTGGGTGGTGTCGGGCAGCCAGGTGTGCACCGGGAACATCGGCGCCTTGATCGCGAAGGCGATGAAGAAGCCGACGAACATCCAGCGTCCCGCAGCGGTGCCGAAGTCGAGCTTGGCCAGGTCCGAGACGAGGTACGACGGCCCGCCGGCCGACGTGGCCGACTCGACGTAGAGCCCGATCACGGCGGGCAGCATGACCAGACCGCCGAGCAGCGAGAACAGCAGGAACTTGACCGCGGCCCGGACCCGGTCGGGTCCGCCGTGGCCCGCGACGAGGAAGTAGACCGGGAAGATCACGGCCTCGAAGAAGACGTAGAAGAGGAACACGTCGGTGGCGGCGAAGACGCCGACCGAGAGGCCCTCGAGAGCCAGCACCCAGGCGAAGAAGCCCTTGGCGCCGAAGCGGCCCGCGTCACCGTCGTTCCACGACGCCGCGACCACGACCGGGGTGAGGATCACCGTCAGCAGGACCAGGGAGAGCCCCAGCCCGTCGACGCCCAGCGCGTAGTGGGCCCCGAAGAGCTTGATCCACACGACGTCCTCGGTGAACTGCGTGCCGCCGCCGGGCTGGTAGCCCAGCGCGATGCCGATGCCGATCACCAGGGTGAGGAGCGAGACGCCCAGCGCGACCCACTTGGGGGCCGAGGACCCGGCCCGGGCGGGCATCAGGGTCAGCACCACGGCGCCGACGATCGGGACCAGGAGCAGGATGGTCAGCCAGGGGAGATTCATTTCGGGGCCCCCGCGGAATCGTGGGTGGAGCGAGCTCTGCGAGTGGAGCCCGCGCTCTGTCGAATTCGGTGGCGGTGGGGTGAATTCATCCGAGGTTCACCACCACGAGTGCGAGAAGGACGAGGGCGGCTCCGGCGAGGACCGAGAGCGCGTAGGACCGGACGAAGCCGTTCTGGAGCAGCCGCATCCGGCTGGACAGGCCGGTCAGCGCCGACCCGGTGCCGACGGCACCGCCGTCGACCAGGCCGGCGTCGAAGGTGGCCAGGTTGCCCAGGAAGCGGGTGCCGGGGGCGACGATGACCGCGTCGTTGAACGCGTCGCCGTACAGGTCGCGGCGACCGGCCCGGGTGAACACCGACACCTGGGTGGGCGCCTCCCGGGGGACATCGCGCTTCATGAAGAGGACCCACGCGACCCCGACCCCGATCGCCACGACGGCGACCGCGAGGACGCTCAGGGCGATCGCCGGCAGCGGCGGCTCCTCGTGCGGGGCCACCCCGGTGACCGGGGACAGGAAGGTCACGATCCAGTTGTTGAGCAGGAGCACCCCGCCCAGGACCGAGAGGGCGGCGAGCACCATCAGCGGCACGGTCATCACCTTGGGCGACTCGTGCGGGTGGACCCCGGGCTCCCAGCGCTCCTTGGTCAGGAACGTCATCAGCATCAGGCGGGTCATGTAGAAGCCGGTGACGCCGGCGCCCAGCAGCGCGCAGACGCCCAGGACCGGGTTCTGCGCGAGGGCGGTCTCGATGATCTTGTCCTTGGACCAGAACCCGGCGAACCCGGGGAAGCCGATGATGGCCAGGTAGCCCATCGCGAAGGTCATGAACGTGATCGGCATGGCCTTGCGCAGGGCGCCGTAGTGGCGCATGTTCACGTCGTCCTCGGTGCCGTGCATGACCGAGCCGGCGCCCAGGAACATGTTGGCCTTGAAGAAGCCGTGGGTCAGCAGGTGGAAGATCGCGAAGGCGTAGCCGGCGACCCCGAGGCCCGCGGCCAGGACCATGTAGCCGATCTGGCTCATCGTCGAGCCGGCCAGCGTCTTCTTGATGTCGTCCTTGGCGCAGCCGATCCAGGCGCCCATCAGCAGCGTGATGGTGCCGATGATGGAGACCACGAGGCGGGCGTCGGGGGTGTGCTCGAAGATGAACTGCGAGCGCACGATCAGGTAGACGCCGGCGGTGACCATGGTGGCGGCGTGGATCAGGGCCGAGACCGGGGTCGGACCCTCCATGGCGTCCAGCAGCCAGGTCTGCAGCGGGAACTGCGCCGACTTGCCGCAGGCGGCGAGGAGCAGCAGCAGGCCGATCGCGGTCATCACCCCGGGCGCCGCGTCGGCGGTCA
Organism: Nocardioides korecus; assembly: GCF_054778395.1. Lineage (NCBI taxonomy): Bacteria > Bacillati > Actinomycetota > Actinomycetes > Propionibacteriales > Nocardioidaceae > Nocardioides > Nocardioides korecus. Next base: position 357,366 of record NZ_BAAGZO010000004.1, read on the forward strand.
GGGTGGAGACCTTGGCGAAGGAGGTGCTGCCGAAGGTGACCACGATCAGGCCGATCCCCAGCGCGAGGCCGATGTCGCCGACGCGGTTGATCACGAACGCCTTCTTGGCCGCCGCGGCCGCTGACGGCTTGTGCTGCCAGAACCCGATCAGCAGGTACGACGCCAGGCCGACTCCCTCCCAGCCGAGGAACACCCCGACGTAGTCCGAGGCCAGGACCAGCACGAGCATCGCGGCGACGAACAGGTTGAGGTAGGCGAAGAAGCGACGCCGCCGCTCGTCGTGCTCCATGTAGCCGATGGAGTAGACGTGGATCAGCGACCCGACGCCGGTGATCAGCAGCAGGAAGAGCGCGCTGAGCGGGTCGTAGAGGAGCCCGGCCTGGACCGACCAGGACCCGGTGGAGAACCACTGCCACAGGTCGACGCCGAGCTGCCGGTCCCCCGCGCCCCGCCCGAGCAGGCCCACGAAGAGCACCACCGAGCACACGAAGGAACCGACGACCGCGGCGGTCCCGAGCAGGTGGCCCCAGCGGTCGCTGCGGCGCCCGGCGAGCAGGAGCACGAGGGCCCCCAGCGCCGGGAGCGCGATCACGAGGACGAGCGGGACGGCGAGCGCGCCGGCGGCCGTGGGGTCGACCACCGGCACCTGGTGGCCCCCCTCGGTCGCGAGCGCGCTGAGTCCGGATGTGGTCACAGGGAGCCCCTCAGTACTTCAGCAGGCTGGCGTCGTCGACCGAGGCCGAGCGACGCGTACGGAAGATGGTCATGATGATCGCGAGCCCGACCACGACCTCGGCGGCCGCCACGACCATCACGAAGAACGCCGCCACCTGCCCGTCGAGGTTGCCGTTGGCGCGGGCGAAGGTGATCAGCGCCAGGTTGCTGGCGTTGAGCATCAGCTCCACGCACATGAACACCACGATGGCGTTGCGCCGGGTCAGGACCCCGATCGCCCCGATGGTGAACAAGATCGCGGACAGCACGATGAAGGGTGTGGTGCTCACCGTCCCGCACCCCCCTCGACCGAGTCGTCCCGCTCGGGGACGGTCTGGTCGCCGCCGCCGATGCGCTGCACCTGGGTGGCGCTGCCCGGGGAGCGGTTGACCGACCCGCGGGCCGCGAGCACGCGCGAGATGGAGCTCTCGGCCACGGAGCCGTCGGGCAGCAGGGCCGGGGTGTCGACCGAGTTGTGCCGGGCGAACACGCCGGGGGCCGGCAGCGGACCGAGGTGCGCGCCGGTGGCGGCGTACGCCTTCATCCGGTTGCGGGCCACGTCGGCCTGCGACAGCTTCGGGGTCAGCCGCTCGCGGTGGGCGAGCACCATCGCGCCGAGCGCGGCGGTGATCAGCAGCGCCGAGGTGATCTCGAAGGCGAAGACGTAGCGGGTGAAGAGCAGCTTGGCGATGGCCGGCACGTTGCCGCCGGCGTTGGCCTGGGTCAGCCCGGTGACCACACCGGTGCCGACCTGCGCGACCCCGAGGACGAGGGTGGCCCCGAAGAGCAGCCCGACCAGGACCGCGAACAGGCGCTGGCCGCGGATCGTCTCCACGATCGAGTCCGAGGCGTCGACCCCGACCAGCATCAGCACGAAGAGGAACAGCATCAAGATGGCGCCGGTGTAGACGATGATCTGCACCGCGAAGAGGAAGGGCGCGTCCTGCACGGCGTACAGCACGGCGAGGCTGATCATCACCACGGCCAGCAGCAGCGCGCAGTGGACGGCCTTGCGGGCGAACAGCACGCCCAGGGCGCAGGCCACCATCACCGGGGCCAGGAGCCAGAAGGCGATCATGCCGGGGCCTCCTCGTCACGACGCCGCAGCGTGCCGCGGTAGTAGTCGCCCTCGTCCGAGCCCAGCCGCATCGCGTGCGGCGGCTGCTCCATGCCGGGCAGCAGCGGCGCCAGCAGGTCGGACTTCTCGTAGATCAGGTCGGCGCGGTTGTTGTCGGCCAGCTCGTACTCGTTGGTCATCGTGAGCGCCCGGGTCGGGCACGCCTCGATGCACAGGCCGCACAGGATGCAGCGCAGGTAGTTGATCTGGTAGACGCGGCCGTAGCGCTCGCCGGGGCTGAAGCGCCCCGAGCCGTCCCCGGAGTCGTCGGGGCCGTCGACGTTGGAGGCGCCCTCGACGTAGATCGCGTCCGCGGGGCACGCCCACGCGCACAGCTCGCAGCCGATGCACTTCTCCAGGCCGTCGGGCCAGCGGTTGAGCTGGTGACGCCCGTGGAAGCGCGGGGCCGTGGGCTCCTTCTGCTCGGGGTACTGCTCGGTCACGACCTTGCGGAACATCGTCCGGAAGGTCACCCCGAACCCGGCGACCGGGTCCCAGAGCTGCTCCTTGAGCGACGCCATCAGCGTTCCTCCCTCACGGGCATGGGCGGCACGGGGTAGCCGCCGGCGAAGGCGTCGAAGGGCTCGTCGGCCTCGACGCCGTGGTCGGTCTCGTCCTTGTCGGGCACGAACAGCAGTGCGATCACCAGCACCGCGAGGACCGCGGCGACGCCGAAGAGCCACGGACGGCTGAAGCCGCCGCGCAGGTCGACGACGCGGATGGCGGCGACGGCCACGATCCACACCACCGAGGTCGGGATCAGCACCTTCCAGCCGAACGCCATGAACTGGTCGTAGCGCAGTCGGGGCAGCGAGCCCCGCAGCCAGATGAAGAAGAAGATGAAGGCCAGGACCTTGCCCATGAACCACAGGAACGGCCAGTAGCCGGAGTTGGCGCCGGCCCAGAAGCTGTCGATGAAGAACGGGGCGCGCCAGCCGCCGAGGAACAGCGTCGTGGCCAGCGCGGACACGGTCGCCATGTTGATGTACTCGGCGAGGAAGAACAGCGCGAACTTCAGCGAGGAGTACTCCGTGTGGAAGCCGCCGACCAGCTCGCCCTCGGCCTCGGGGAGGTCGAAGGGCGCACGGTTGGTCTCCCCCACCATCGCGATCACGTAGATCACGAAGGACGGGATGAGCGTGAAGACGTACCAGACGTCCTTCTGGGAGTTCACGATCTCCGAGGTCGACATCGAGCCGGCGTGCAGGAACACCGCGACCAGGGCCAGGCCCATCGCGACCTCGTAGGAGATCATCTGGGCGCTCGAGCGCAGCCCGCCCAGCAGGGAGTACGTCGACCCGCTGGACCAGCCGCCGAGCACGATGCCGTAGATGCCGATCGAGGCGATCGCCATCACGAAGATGACCGCGACGGGCATGTCGGTCAGCTGCAGGGGCGTGCGGATGTCGCTGAACGGGACCTTGACCACGGGGCCGAAGGGGATCACCGAGAAGGTCACGAACGCCGGGATCACCGCGATCACCGGGGCGATCACGAAGACGACCTTGTCGGCCGCCTTGGGGATGATGTCCTCCTTCAGCGCCAGCTTCACGCCGTCGGCCAGGCTCTGCAGCAGGCCGAAGGGACCGTGGCGGTTCGGGCCGATGCGGTGCTGCATCCGGGCCACGACCCGGCGCTCCCACCAGATGTTGAACAGGGTCAGCAGCACCAGGACCACGAAGATCAGCACGGCCTTGACGATGACCAGCCAGACCGGGTCCTTGCCGAAGTCCGACAGCGTCGTCGCGGTGTCCAGCGGCGCCAGGAGCGAGTGGCTCATCGGGTCCCTCCCACGATGGTGGTGATCGAGACCGAGCACCCGGCCGGGCCCACGAGGCGTCGTACCGGCAGGCCGGGCGCGCTGGCGGGGGCCCACACGGTCCCCGGCGCCAGGTCTCCCACGGCGATCGGCAGGTCGACCGAGCCCAGCGGACCGGCCAGCGTGACGGTGTCGCCGACGCGGGCGCCGAGGCGCTCCAGGGTCGCGGCCCCGACGTGCAGGACCGGTCGGCGGGCGGTCAGGCGCAGGTTGTCGTCGCCGTCCTGCATCCGGCCGTCGTCCAGGAGCTGCTTCCAGGAGGCGAGCACCAGCTCGTCGTCGTCCTCGCCGAGCTCGGTGCGGTGCGGCTGGTCGGCCACGACCGGGTCGCTGACCAGCGAGCGCTCGCCGTCCCACGGGCCGACCTGGCCCATCTCGTCCCAGACCTCGTCGGCGGTGCGGAAGCCCAGACCCTGGTGGAGCCCGGTGCCCATCTCCTCGGCGATGCCGGCCAGCACGCGCAGGTCGGGCAGGGCGCCGGCGCGGTGCAGGACCTGGCCGAAGTGGCGCACCCGTCCCTCCCAGTTGACGAACGTGCCCGAGCGCTCGGTCACGGCCGCGACGGGGAAGACCACGTCGGCGGCCCGGGTGACCTCGGACTCGCGCAGCTCCAGGGCCACGACGAAGCCGGCGGCGGCCACGGCCTCGCGGGCCAGGACCGGGTCGGGGAGGTCGTCGAGGTCGACGCCGCCGACCACGAGGCCGCCGAGCTCACCGGCGGCAGCCGCGGCGACGACGGCGTTGCCGTCGCGGCCGGGCAGCTCGGGCAGGTGCTCGACGCCCCAGGCGGTGGCCAGGTCGACGCGGGCGGAGGCGTCGGCGACCGGGCGGCCACCGGGCAGCAGGGTGGGCAGCGCGCCGGCCTCGACCGCGCCACGGTCACCGGCACGGCGCGGGATCCAGGCCACGCGGGCGCCGGTCGTGGCCGCCAGCCGGGCGACGGCGGCCAGGGCGCCGGGCACCGTGGCCAGGCGCTCGCCGACGAGCACCAGGCCGCCCGCGTCCAGGGCGACCGACCCGTCGTGGGCCAGCGCCTCAATCGCGGCGGTCTCGGCACCGGGGCGGGTGGGGATCAGCGTCCCGGACATCTTGTGCAGGCCGCGCGAGGTGAACGGTGCGATCGAGTAGATCGGCAGGTGCCGGCCCCGAGCCGCCTTGCGCAGGCGCAGGAACACGCTGCCGGCCTCGTCCTCGGGCTCGAACCCGACCAGGACCACCGAGCGGGCCGACTCCAGGTCGGCGTACGTCACGGCGCCGGTGTGGGGGCCGGTGAGCGCGACCGTGGCGGCCAGGAAGTCGGCCTCCTCGGCGGAGTGCGCGCGGGCCCGGAAGTCGACGTCGTTGGTGCCCAGCGCGACGCGGGCGAACTTGCCGTAGGCGTAGGCGTCCTCGGCGGTGAGGCGACCCCCGGTGAGCACCCCGACGCCGCCGGCCTCGCGGGCGGCGGCCAGGCCGCGGGCGGCGACCACGAAGGCCTCGGGCCAGCTGGCGGCGCGCAGCTCGCCGTCCTCACCCCGCACCATCGGGTAGGTCAGGCGGTCGGGACGCGTGGCGTAGGTGAAGCCGAAGCGGTCCTTGTCGGTGATCCACTCCTCGTTGACCTCCGGGTCGTCGCCGGCGAGGCGACGCATCACCTTGCCGCGACGGTGGTCCACGCGGATCGCCGAGCCGGACGCGTCGTGCTCGGTGACCGACGGGGTCGAGACCAGGTCGAACGGCCGCGAGCGGAAGCGGTACGCCGAGGAGGTGAGCGCGCCGACCGGGCAGATCTGGATGGTGTTGCCGGAGAAGTAGCTCTCGAACGGCTCCTTCTCGTAGATCCCGACCTGCTGGAGTGCGCCGCGCTCGACCAGCGCGATGAACGGGTCGCCGGCGATCTGCTCGGAGAAGCGGGTGCAGCGGGCGCAGAGCACGCAGCGCTCCCGGTCGAGCAGGACCTGGGCCGAGATGTTGATCGGCTTGGGGTAGAGCCGCTTGTGCTCGGTGAACCGGGTCTCGCCGCGGCCGTTGCTCATCGCCTGGTTCTGCAGGGGGCACTCGCCGCCCTTGTCGCAGACCGGGCAGTCCAGCGGGTGGTTGACCAGCAGCAGCTCCATCACACCCTGCTGGGCCTTGTCGGCGACCGGCGAGGTGGCCTGGGTGTTGACGACCATGCCGTCGGCCACGGTCAGGGTGCACGAGGCCTGCGGCTTGGGGATCGGGCGACCGTTGCCCCCGTCGGGGACGTCGACCAGGCACTGCCGGCACGCGCCGACCGGGGCCAGCAGCGGGTGGTCGCAGAACCGCGGGATCTGGACCCCGATGGTCTCGGCGGCCCGGATGACCAGGGTGTTCTTGGGCACCGACACCTCGACGCCGTCGATGGTCACGGTGACCTCGTCGGAGCGCACGGGAGCCTTCTGCTCGCTCTTCTCGGGGGCGGTCGTCATGCGGGGTCCCCTCGGAAGGGTGGGCGGGAGGAGCGGAGCGGGGGACGCCCGCCGTTCCGTGGGGTGCTCACGCCAGGGCCCCCTCGGTGGCGAAGACCGTGGAGGCCTCGCGGTCGAAGGGGCAGCCACCGTGGGTGAGGTGGGCGACGTACTCCTCGCGGAAGTGCTCCAGCGAGGAGGTGATCGGGCTGGTCGCACCGTCACCCAGCGCGCAGAAGGAGCGGCCGAGGATGTTGTCGCAGACGTCGTCGAGCAGGTCGAGGTCGGCCTCGGTGCCCTTGCCCTGCTCCAGGTTGGCCAGGGTCTGCACCAGCCACCAGGTGCCCTCGCGGCACGGGGTGCACTTGCCGCACGACTCGTGCTTGTAGAACTCCGTCCACCGCAGCACCGCGCGGACCACGCACGTGGTCTCGTCGAAGAGCTGGAGGGCGCGGGTGCCGAGCATGGACCCGACGCCGGCGACGCCCTCGAAGTCGAGGGGGACGTCGAGGTGCTCGGCGGTGAGCAGCGGGGTGCTCGAGCCGCCCGGGGTCCAGAACTTCAGCTCGTGGCCGTTGCGCATGCCGCCGGCCAGCTCGAGCAGCTCGCGCAGGGTGATCCCCAGCGGCGCCTCGAACTGACCCGGGTTGGTGACGTGGCCCGAGAGCGAGAAGATCCCGTAGCCCTTGGACTTCTCGGTGCCCATCGAGGCGAACCACTCCGCGCCCCGGTCGATGATGCTGGGCACCGAGGCGATCGACTCGACGTTGTTGATCACCGTGGGGCTGGCGTAGAGCCCGGCCACCGCGGGGAAGGGCGGACGCAGCCGCGGTTGCCCGCGACGACCCTCCAGGGAGTCCAGGAGGGCGGTCTCCTCACCGCAGATGTAGGCGCCGGCGCCCGCGTGGACGATGAGGTCCAGGGAGTAGCCGGTGCCGCCGATGTCCTCGCCGAGGTGCCCGGCCAGGTAGGCCTCCTGCACCGCGCGCTGGAGGCGACGGATGACGTGCAGGATCTCGCCGCGCACGTAGATGAAGGCGGTGTGGGCCCGGATCGCGTAGGCGCTGATGATCACGCCCTCCACGAGGGTGTGCGGGCTGGCCATCATCAGCGGGGTGTCCTTGCAGGTCCCCGGCTCGGACTCGTCGGCGTTGACGACGAGGTACTTGGGGTTGGGGTTGTCCTGCGGGATGAAGCTCCACTTCATGCCCGTGGGGAAGCCCGCCCCGCCGCGGCCGCGCAGGTTGGAGGCCTTGACGGCCTCCACCACCTCGGAGGGCTCCATGGCCAGGGCCTTGCGCAGGCCGTTGTAGCCGCCCTGCGCCTCGTAGGCGGCCAGGGTCCAGGACCGGTCGCTGCCCCAGTTGTCGGTCAGGACCGGCGTCAGGGTGTCGATGGGGGTGCTCACTTCTCGTCCCCTCCCGTGTTGTCGGGGTTGTCCTCGTGCTTGGCCTCGGCACCGGACTCCTCGACCGCGGAGTCGGACCTCGTCTGCTCGGACTCGGGGGCGCCAGCTGCCTTGCCCTCGGTCGTGGAACCCTGCGCCGCGTCGGCGCCCTGGTCCTTGTCGTCGCGGGCCTCGCGGGCCTGCTCGTCGCTGGGGGCGGTCCACCCGCGCTCGGCGGCGATCCGGCGGCCCACCAGCGAGGCGGGGCCCGCGGAGGGACCCTCGTCGGCCAGGTCGTCGGGGAAGCCGGCGAGCACGCGCTCGGCCTGGCGCCAGGTGACCAGGCGGGGGCCGCGGGTCGAGGCGCGCTCGACACCCGAGCGCAGGTCGTCGACCAGGTCGGTGGCCGAGGCCGGGGTCATGTTGTCCATGAACTCCCAGTTCACGGTCATCACCGGGGCGTAGTCGCACGCCGCGTTGCACTCGATGTGCTCGAGGGTGATGCTCCGCCGGCCCTCCTCGTGGGGGGTGGTCTCGTCGTTCCCGACGTCGAGGTGGTCCTTGAGCCGCTCGAAGATCTGGTCGCCGCCCATGACGGCGCACAGGGTGTTGGTGCAGACGCCGACGTGGAAGTCACCCACGGGACGGCGCTTGTACATCGTGTAGAAGGTCGCCACCCCGCTCACCTCGGCGGCACTGATGCCCAAGATGGCCGCGCACGCCTCGATGCCGCGGGCGGTGACGCGACCCTCGGCGCTCTGCACGAGGTGCAGCATCGGCAGCAGGCCCGAGCGGGCCTGGGGGTAGCGCGCGGCGACCTGCTCGAGCTCGGCGTACGTCGCGGGGTCCAGGGGCTCCTCGCGGGCCACCTGGGTCGTGGACGTGCCGGCCGCGGTCGTGTCGTCGTCGATCCCGGGGATCCGTCCCTCGCTCATCGGGGTCCCCTCACGGTTGTCGGCTGACGGAGCGAAGCGGGTGAAGTCGGGAACCGGGTGGGGTGGTTCATCGATCGACACCTCCCATCACGGGGTCGATCGAGGCGATGGCGACGATGACGTCGGCGACCTGGCCGCCCTCGCTCATCACCGACGTGGCCTGCAGGTTGACGAAGGACGGGTCGCGGAAGTGGACCCGGTAGGGGCGGGTGCCGCCGTCGGAGACCACGTGGGCGCCGAGCTCGCCGCGGGGTGACTCGACCGGCACGTAGGCCTGGCCCGGAGGGACGCGGAAGCCCTCGGTGACCAGCTTGAAGTGGTGGATCAGGGCCTCCATGGACTCGCCCATGATGTGCTTGATGTGGTCGAGCGAGTTGCCCATGCCGTCGCTGCCGATCGCCAGCTGGCTGGGCCAGGCGATCTTCTTGTCCGCGACCATGACGGGCGCGCCCTCGAGGCCGGCCAGGCGGTCGACGGCCTGCTCGACGATCTTGAGCGACTCCCACATCTCGTCCAGACGGATCCGGAAGCGGCCGTAGGCGTCCATGCTGTCGCGGGTCGGGACCTCGAAGTCGTAGTCCTGGTATCCCGAGTAGGGCTGCATCTTGCGCAGGTCCCAGGGGTAGCCGGTCGAGCGCAGCACCGGTCCGGTGATGCCCAGCGCCAGGCAGCCGGCGAGGTCGAGGTGGCCCACGCCCTGGAGGCGGGCCTTGAAGATCGGGTTGGCGTTGCAGAGGGCGGCGTACTCCGGCAGGCGCTTCTTCATCAGGGTGAGGAAGTCGCGGATCGCGTCCAGGCCGCCGGGAGGCATGTCCTGGGCGACGCCGCCGGGGCGGATGAACGCGTGGTTCATCCGCAGGCCGGTGATCAGCTCGAAGAGGTCGAGGACCAGCTCGCGCTCGCGGAAGCCGATCGTCATCACGGTCAGCGCGCCGATCTCCATGCCGCCGGTCGCGATCGCGACCAGGTGGGAGGAGATCCGGTTGAGCTCCATCAGGAGCACCCGCATGACCTGGGCCTTCTCGGGGACGTCGTCGACGATGTCGAGCAGGTGCTCGACGCCGAAGACGTAGGTCGCCTCGTTGAAGAACGGGGAGAGGTAGTCCATCCGGGTGCAGAAGGTGACGCCCTGCACCCAGGAGCGGAACTCCATGTTCTTCTCGATGCCGGTGTGCAGGTAGCCGATGCCGCAGCGGGCCTCGGTGACCGTCTCGCCCTCGAGCTCGAGGATCAGGCGGAGCACCCCGTGGGTCGAGGGGTGCTGGGGACCCATGTTGACCACGACCTTGTTGTCGTGCTCCTCCTCGATCCCGGCGGTGATGGAGTCCCAGTCCTGCCCGGTGACGGTGAAGACCCGCCCCTGGCTGGTCTCGGCCTCGCTGGCGGCGTACGGGTCCTGCTCGGTGGTGGCCATCAGTTGTAGCTCCTGCGCTGGTCGGGCGGCGGGACGGTGCCGCCCTTGTACTCCACGGGGATGCCGCCCAGCGGGTAGTCCTTGCGCTGGGGGTGGCCCGGCCAGTCGTCGGGCATCTGGATGCGGGTCAGGGAGGGGTGACCGTCGAAGATCACGCCGAAGAAGTCGAAGACCTCGCGCTCGTGCCAGTCGGCCGTCGGGTAGGTCGCCACGACGCTGGGGACGTGGGGATCGGCGTCGGGGGCGGTGACCTCGAGGCGGATCCGACGGTTGTGGGTCATCGAGAGCAGGTGGTAGACGACGTGCAGCTCGCGACCGCGGTCCTCGGGGTAGTGGACCCCGCTGACGCCCGAGCAGAGCTCGAAGCGGAGCCGCTCGTCGTCGCGCAGGTGGCGCACCGTCTCCACGAGGTCCTCGCGGCGCAGCTGGAAGGTGATCTCGCCGCGGTGGACCACGACCTGCTCGACGGCGCGGTCGAGGCCGGCCGTGCGGTGGACGTCGGCCAGGGCGGTGGCGACCTCGTCCATCCAGCCGCCGTACGGCGGGGCCGAGGGGGCCGGCATCTCGACCGGACGGGTCATCCGGCCGTAGCCGGAGGTGTCGCCGGTGCCGCGGACGCCGAACATGCCCTCGCGGCGCCCGATCCGCTCGCCGCCGGAGTCGGGGACGTTCTCGGGGGTGCGGTCGGTGGCGTCGACGTCGGTGCCGGGGCTCGCTGACGTGGAGTCGTTCACCTCATCAGGCCCTTCATCTGGCCGGTGGGCAGCGCCTGGAGGCCGGCGGTCTCCTGCTCCTCGATCTCCTTGAGCCGGTTCGGGCCGAGCTTGGTGGCCTGGACCTGGTCGTGGAGCTTGAGGATGGCGTCGATCAGCATCTCCGGGCGGGGCGGGCAGCCCGGGAGGTACATGTCGACGGGGACGATGTGGTCGACGCCCTGGACGACCGCGTAGTTGTTGAACATGCCGCCGGAGCTGGCGCACACGCCCATGGCCAGGACCCACTTGGGCTCGGCCATCTGGTCGTAGATCTGGCGCAGCACCGGGGCCATCTTCTGGCTCACCCGGCCCGCGACGATCATCAGGTCGGCCTGGCGCGGGCTGGCGCGGAAGACCTCCATGCCGAAGCGGGCCAGGTCGTACTTCGGCCCGCCGCTGGTCATCATCTCGATGGCGCAGCAGGCCAGGCCGAACGTGGCCGGCCAGAACGACGCCTTGCGCATGTAGCCGGCGACGCCCTCCACGGTGGTGAGCAGCACCCCGCTCGGCAGCTTCTCCTCGAGTCCCATCAGTGGTGTCCCCTCGTCGTGCGTCGCGCCGACCCGGCGAGGGTCGGTCCGCGGTCGTGCGTCGGCGCGGCGTGCGCCGCGCGCGGTTGGTCGCTCCCGGTCAGTCCCACTCGAGCCCACCGCGGCGCCACACGTACACGTAGGCGACGAAGACAGGGACGATGAACAGCACCATCTCGACCAGTCCGAAGAGCTCCATCTGGTCGAACGCCACGGCGATCGGGTAGAGGAACACGATCTCGATGTCGAAGACGATGAACATCATCGCGGTGATGTAGTAGCGGACCGGGAAGCGGCCGCCACCGACGGGCTGGGGGGTGGGCTCGATCCCGCACTCGTAGGAGTCGAGCTTGGCGCGGTTGTAGCGCTTGGGACCGGTGAGCGTGCTGACGGCGACGGAGAAGATCGCGAAACCGGCCGCCAGCACCATCAGCGCCAGGACAGGTGTGTAGAGCTGCATCGAACCTCCTCGAGAGCGCCGTGGTCGTGAACATGTGAATGCATTCACGAACTGTGACGCAAGCAGCATAGAGGTCTGCGTCACACCCCCGACACCCCCTCCCCGGGGTGGTCAGGTCCCGATCCGGTCACGGACCGAGGACTCGTCCGACAGACCCGGACAGACCGGACCCGCGTCGGCGGTGGGGTCAGGCGGGGTTGTACGCCCGGTGGAGCGCGACGATGCCGCCGGTGAGGTCGCGCCACTGGGCGCCGGTCCAGCCGGCCGCCTCGATCCGCGCGGCCAGGGCCGGCTGGTCGGGCCAGGCCCGGATCGACTCCGCGAGGTAGACGTAGGCGTCCGGGCTGGAGGAGACCGCGCGGGCCACCGGCGGCAGCGCCTTCATCAGGTACTCAAGGTAGACGGTGCGGAACGGCGACCACGTCGGGCTGCTGAACTCGCACACGACCAGCCGGCCGCCGGGGCGCACCACGCGGCTCATCTCGCGCAGGCCGGCGTCGGGGTCGACCACGTTGCGCAGGCCGAAGGAGATCGTCACCGCGTCGAAGGTGTCGTCGGCGAAGGGCAGCGCGGTCGCGTCGCCCGCGGTGAAGGGCAGGTGCGGCAGGGCGCGCTTGCCCACGGCCAGCATCCCGACGGAGAAGTCGCACGGGACCACCTCGGCCCCGCGGTCGCGGAACGGCTGGGACGACGTGCCCGTGCCGGCGGCCAGGTCGAGCACCCGCTCTCCCGGCTGCGGGTCCACGGCCTCGACGACCTGGTGGCGCCAGCGGCGGTCCTGGCCGAGCGAGAGCACGTCGTTGGTCAGGTCGTAGCGCTTCGCGACGGCGTCGAACATCGCCTGCACCTCGGCGGGCTGCTTGTCCAGGTCGGCGCGGGTCATCGGGTGATCACCCGCCCAGCCTAGGGCGACGGCGGGTGACGCCCGGGACCGCCTGGTCGGAGCCGGGCGACCCCGAGCAGGGACCGGGCACCGGACCGTCCGGGGTCGGGGCGCGGGCCCTGTCCGGGGCTCACGTAATCTCGGGAGCGTGAGCAGCCCCCGCGTCGAGGACGCGCCCGCCCGGCAGCTGCGGGCCCGCACCACCGAGCTGGTCACCGCCTCCCTGCCCGCCGCGCTGGTCGAGCTGCTCCCCGCGCAGGACCCGATGGCCTGGTTGCGCCGCGGCGAGGGCATCGTCGCCTGGGGCGTGGCGGCGCGTCGGCGTACGTCGGGGCCGGACCGGTTCGCCGACGCCAGCGACTGGTGGCGCGAGCTGGTCGCCGCCGCCGAGGTCCACGACGAGGTCGCGCTGCCCGGCACCGGCCTGGTCGCCCTGGGCAGCTTCGCCTTCGCCGACGAGCCCGGCGACAGCGTGCTGGTCGTCCCGCAGGTGGTCGTCGGCACCCGTGGCGGACGCAGCTGGGTGACGGTGGTCGAGGACCTCGCCACCGTCGACGCCACGGTGCCGCCGACCCTCCCCGACCTGCACGTCCAGGACGCCCCGCGACCGCCCCGCGGCGTCACCTTCGCCGACGGCGCGATCTCCGGCGCCGCGTGGGAGGTCGTCGTGGCCGACGCCGTCGCGCGGATCACCGCCGGCGAGCTGGAGAAGGTCGTCCTGGCCCGCGACCTCGTCGCCACCGCCGAGGAGGACGTCGACGTGCGCTGGCCGCTGCGGCGGCTCGCCGCGGAGTACGCGATGTGCTGGACCTTCCACGTCGACGGCCTCTTCGGCGCCACCCCCGAGATGCTGGTGCGGCGCGAGCGCGGCCTGGTCACCTCGCGCGTGCTGGCCGGCACCATCCGCCGCACCGGGGACGAGTCGCGCGACGCGGCCCTGGCCGGTCAGCTGGCGCGCTCCTCCAAGGACCTCGAGGAGCACGAGTACGCCGTCCGCTCGGTCGCCGAGGCTCTCGCGCCGTACTGCTCCTCGACCAACGTGCCCGAGGTGCCCTTCGTGCTGCACCTGCCCAACGTGATGCACCTGGCCACCGACGTCGCCGGCGTGGTCCACGACGGCCCGGAGGGTCGCCCCGAGGGTCAGGGGGCGACGGTCCTCGAGCTCGCCGCCGCGCTGCACCCCTCGGCGGCCGTCGGCGGCACCCCGACCAAGGTCGCGGTCGAGCTGATCGCCGAGATCGAGGGCATGGAGCGGGGCCGCTACGCCGGCCCGGTCGGTTGGATGGACGCCGCCGGCGACGGCGAGTTCGGCATCGCGCTGCGCTCGGCCGAGCTCTCCGGCCCGCAGGTCCGGCTCTTTGCGGGCTGCGGCGTGGTCGCCAGCTCCGACCCGGCCTCGGAGCTGGCCGAGGCGCAGGCGAAGTTCCTGCCCGTGCGCGACGCGATCACCGACTAGGGCGACCGGACCTCCGGGTCGACCCGGTCCCGGACGTGCGCAGCCCCGCCACCATCGGGGAGGGGTCGGGCGGACGGGGCGCGGGCACGGCCTCGTGCTGGCGCTCGCGGACCGCGAGCTTGATCTGCTGGAGGTTGTTGCGCAGCAGGTCCGAGACCAGCTCGTCCATCCGGGGGTCCTGGAGCATCCCGATCAGGACGCGCAGGGTGGTCTCGCTGACCTGGCCCACGATGGTGTCGTAGCCCGGGAGCCGGCCCACCACCCGCGACGAGGGGTCCTCGCGGACCTTCTCCGCGACCAGCGCGACCAGCTCGTCGTGGTTCTCGACCAGCGCCGCGGAGATGTTCTTGGTGTAGTGACCGGTCTGGATCACGTCGGCGACCTCGTCGAGGACCGCGATCGTGATCGGGCGCTTGACCAGGTCGACGGCCCACTCGCTGACCTTGTTGATCCGGCGGATCACGAAGGGCGCCCGCATCCCCCGGCGCACGAGCGCCCGGGTGAGCAGGGCCGCGAGCACGCAGACCACCACGAAGGCGGCCAGCGCCAGCAGCACCAGCTCGGTCACCGAGCGGCTGGCCAACCAGTCGAGCACGGCCTAGAGGTCCTGACCGGCGGCGAGACGCACGAAGGCCTGCTCGCGGGGCTCCAGGAACGCGCCGAGCAGGGAGTCGACCACCCCGAGACCGAGCTCGCTGTAGACCGCGTCGTGGATCGCCAGCGAGCGCGGGGCGGCGACGTCGCGGGCGAAGTCGATGCACTCCCCGATCTTCAGCCACGGGGCGCTGACCGGGAGCAGCAGCAGGTCGACCGACCGGTCGGGGACGGTGAGCGCGTCGCCGGGGTGGAAGACGACGGTGCCCTCCACCTCGAGCAGGAAGCCGGAGTTGTCGAGCCCGGGGAGCTCGGGGTGGATGACCGCGTGGCGCTCCCCCACGGCCTCGACGGGGACGCCGACGTCGCCGCGCTCCCCCGGCGCCAGGACGGTGGTGCGCTCGGCGAGGTCGGGGGCGTCCTCGCGCAGCCGGGCCGCGACCCCGGCCACGGTCAGGATCGGGGCGTCGGTGCGGCGCAGGCGCTCGACGTCGTAGTGGTCCGGGTGCTCGTGGGTCAGCAGCACCGCGGTGGCGCCGTCGACGGCCTCGGGGTCGGTGAAGCAGCCGGGGTCCAGGACCAGCACGTGGTCACCGGTCTCGACCCGCACGCAGGCGTGCCCGAACTTCGTCAGTCGCATGCGCGCCAGCCTAGTGAACCGCCCCGCGGGGCACCGGGTCCCCGGCCAGGTCGCGGCCTCAGCCGGTGAGCTGGTCCACGAAGCACCAGCGCCAGTCCTCGCCCGCCTCGGCCGAGCGCATCACCTCGTGGCCCGTCTCCTCGAAGTGGCGGCTGGCGTGGCGCTGGGGCGAGGAGTCGCAGCAGGCGATGTGCCCGCAGACCACGCACATCCGCAGGTGCACCCACGCGGTGCCCTCGCGCAGGCAGTCGCCGCACTCCTCGGGGGTGTCGGGCTCGACCGGGGCGCGCACCATCGCCAGGTGCTCGCAGCCGCCCTCGAAGGAGGAGGCGGCCCGGGCGTCGCGGATCTGCTCGCGGTCGCTGCTGCTGTGCTCGAGCATCGACTCCTCGACGTCGAGCATGGCCAGCACCTCGTCGATGACCTCGTGCGGCACGGTGCCGGTGCTGCGCACCTCCAGGACGCGGCCGCGCTCGGCGTCGATCATCATCCGGCGCCAGCGGTTGTAGGTCTCGCTGGGGTTCTCCTGCTGGTTGGGGCCGACCCGCTCCCAGGCGGCGAAGTCGCGGCGCCGCACCCGGTCGCGGATGGTCTCGGCGACGTCGTGGGGGTCGTCCTCCTCCAGCTCGTCGAGCTTGGCCAGCCCCGCGGCGGAGGCCTGGTGGAGCAGGTTGGCGCGGGCCAGCGCGTCGGCCCCGGGGTCCGGCGAGGGCACCTTGAGACGGCGCGCGAACCACGGCAGCGACAGGCCCTGGACGAAGAGCGTGGCGGCGGTGACGAAGAAGGCGACCAGCAGCAGGATGTCGTGGTACGGCGTGCTCGGCGGGATGACGAAGGCGGCGGCCAGGGTGACCACGCCGCGCATGCCGGCCCACCCCAGCAGGAACGTGTACGCCGCCGGGGGCTTGCCCGCCGAGCCGCTGCCCGGCCGGACCAGCAGGTAGCGGACCAGGAACACCCAGACCAGCCGGAGCACCACGACCGCGACCAGGGTGGCCACGCACACCGTCAGCACGGTCGCGACGCTCGCCTTCCCGCTGAAGGCGTCGGCGATGACCGTGCGGGCCTGGAGGCCGATCAGCAGGAACACCGCGCTCTCGAGGATGAACTGGATGCTGCTCCAGTTCAGCCGCATCGCGATCCGCGACTGGGCCGTCTGCAGCACCGCCGAGCGGTGACCGAGCAGCAGCCCGACCACGACGACCGCGACCACGCCCGAGGGGTGACCGGTGTGGTCGTGGCCGGTGGGGATCGCGATCTCCTCGGCCGTCACGTAGGCCGCGAACGGCGTCAGGAAGCCCAGCGCGCTGTCGATCGTGGTCTCGGTGGTGTGCTTGCGCACGAAGCCGATCACGACGTAGAAGGCGAGCCCGACCAGCACGCCACCCACCGCCGCCACCAGGAAGTCCCCGCCGACGACGGTCCAGGAGACGGTCACCGTGAGGGCGGCGATGGCGGTGTTCAGGGCCACCAGCGCGGTCGCGTCGTTGAGCAGCGACTCGCCCTCGAGGATCGTCACGATCCGCCGGGGCAGCCCGATCCGGCGCCCGATGCTGGTGGCGGCCACGGCGTCGGGGGGCGCGACGACAGCGCCGATCGCCAGGGCGGCGGGCCACCCGACGTCGGGCAGGAGCGCGTGGACCAGGACGCCGACGCCCAGGGTGGTCACGATGACCAGCCCCACCGAGAGCAGCAGGATCACCCGGCGGTTGGCGTTGAAGTCGACCAGGCTCGTCTGCAGCGCCGCGGCGTACAGCAGGGGCGGGAGGAGTCCGAAGAGGACCACCTCGGGCTGGAGCTGGACGTCGGGGACGAAGGGCAGGTAGGAGCCCAGGACCCCGGCCACGATCAGCAGCAGGGGTGAGGGCAGGTCGGTCTTCGAGGCGATCCCGGCCACGGCGACGACGACCACCACGATGCCGACGAGGGTGACGACGGTGTGCACCGGACCATTCTCCCCCGTCCCCGGCCCGGTGACGACCACGGGGAGGGGCGGTCGGGGCTCCCGCTCAGTGCGCCAGGGCGCGGATCGCCTCGTCGAGCTCGCGCCGGTCGTCGCGGCGCACGACCGCCTCCACGACCTCGATGCCGCCGTTGGGCGAGGACAGGGCGTGCTCCAGCTCGGCCCGGTCGTGGACCCGCCAGTGCGGGGTGCGGGTCGCGGCGCACAGCGCCCCCAGGTCGACCCCGTGCGGGGTGCCGAAGAGCTTCTCGAAGCTGGCCGCGTGGGCGGCACCGCCCTGCTCGAGGGTGGCGAAGATCGAGCCGCCGTCGTCGTTGGCCACCACGACGGTCAGGTCGGGCCGGGCCTCCTCGGGGCCGAGCACGAGGGCGGACGTGTCGTGCAGGAACGTCACGTCGCCGACGTACGCCGTCGCGCGGGTGCTCCGGTCGCGGGCCAGCGCCGCCCCGATCGCGGTCGAGAGAGTGCCGTCGATGCCGGCCAGCCCGCGGTTGGCCAGCACCATCCGGCGCTCGCCGACCGGGTGCGCCCCCGCCATCAGGTCCAGGTCGCGGATCGGGTTGGAGGCCCCCACGACCAGGAGGCCGCCGGGCGGGTTGGTGCGGTCGACCACCTGCGCGACGTCGTACGGCGTGAGACCGGGGCGCCGCGCCACGAAGGCGTCGATGCGCCCGGCCAGCTCGCGGTCGGCCGTGCGCCATTCCTCCAGCCAGGCGGGGTCGTCGGGCTCGGCGCGCACGGCGGCGTGCGCGGCCGCGACCGGGAAGGGTCGGGTCGGCCAGCGGCCGGCGGCGGGGACCGAGACCACCTCGACGTCGGCGCGCGCCAGCAGCCGGGCCACCGGGCGCGACAGGGTCGGGTGGCCGTGCACGACGACCCGCTCCACCCGCTCGCCCAGCGACGTGCCCAGCAGCAGCCGGTAGGTGCGGATCGCGTGGGTGCCCGTGCGCGACCCGCTGCTCGGCTCGGCCAGGAGCGGCCAGCCGGCCTCCTGGGCCAGCACCCGCGCGGGCGGTCCGGCGTCGTCGCCGGCGACCACCACCGTGCGCGGGCCGCTCGGCAGCAGGACGCCCTCGTCCTCGCGGCGCCACGGGTGCCGCCGGGGACCGTCGTCGCGGTCCGGGGTCGGGGTGGCGGTCGCGGACGCGCGGCTGCTCGCCCCGGACGGCACGAGCGGGTCGTCGAGCTGCACGTCGAGGTGCAGCGGGCCGGTCGCGCGTCCGCCACCGTCCGCGAGGCCCAGGGAGACAGTGGCGGCCTGCTCCAGGGCCGCGTCGTCGGGGCGGTCCAGGTCGACGAAGGCGGCCGCGTCGCCGAAGAGCCGGACCTGGTCGGTGGTCTGGTTGGCGCCGGTGCCGCGCAGCCGGGCGGGGCGGTCGGCGGTCACCGCGACCAGCGGCACCCCGGCGTGGGCGGCCTCGAGGACGGCCGGGTGCAGGTTGGCGGCCGCGGTCCCGGACGTCGTGACCACGGCGACCGGACGCCTCGAGGCCTTGGCCAGGCCGAGCGCGAGGAACGCGGCCGTGCGCTCGTCGATCCGGGTGTGCAGCCGCAGGCGGCCCTGCGCGGCGGCGTCGGCCAGGGCGAAGGACAGCGGCGCGTTGCGCGACCCGGGGCACAGCACCGCCTCGCTCATCCCCCGGGCGACCAGCCGGTCGACCAGCCAGGTGGCGAGCTCCTCGGCGGGGGCTGGGCCGGGCTCTGCGGTGGGGCTCACGACCGTCGATCCTGCCGTACGCCGTCGGGGCCGGCCAGGTCGCCCGCACGCGACGGGTCGAGCAGCGCCGCCACGTCCGCCAGCCGACGCGCCCAGTGCTCGACCCGGTCGGCCGGGGCGGCGAGCCGGGCCAGCCGCGCCGGGTCGACCTCGGGCCGCCGCACCGGGAGCCGCCCGTCGACCGGCAGCAGCGGCTCGGTCACCACGTCGTCGACCAGCAGCTGCACCGTGGCCAGGCCGCAGGCGTGGGGCAGCTCGGGCAGGGCCGCGGCCAGGGCGACCCCGGCCGCGATCCCGACGCTGGTCTCCACCGCGCTCGAGACCACCACCGGCAGGCCGATGTCCTCGGCGATCCGCAGGCAGGCCCGCACCCCGCCCAGCGGCTGCACCTTCAGGACCGCGATGTCGGCGGCCTCGAGGTCGCGCACGCGGTAGGGGTCCTCGGCGCGACGGATCGACTCGTCGGCCGCGACCGGCACCTCGACGCGGCGACGCAGGCGGGCGAGGTCCTCGACGTCGGCGCAGGGCTGCTCGACGTACTCCAGACCGCCGGCGGCGCGCTCCAGGACGGGGAGGCGTCGCCGGGCCTCCTCCAGCGTCCAGCCGCCGTTGACGTCGATGCGCACCAGCCCGCCCGGTCCTCCGGCGTCGAGCGCGTCCCGGACGGCCTCGAGGCGGGCCTCGTCCTCGCCGGGGTCCTGGCCGCGCTCGGCGACCTTGACCTTGGCGGTGCGGCACCCCGCCGAGGCCAGCACGATCTGCCGCGCCCGCTCGGGGTCGCAGGCGGGGACCGTGACGTTGACCGGGACGCTCGTGCGCACGGGGTCGGGCCAGCCCAGGTCGGCGGCCTCCCGGGCGCAGGCCAGCCAGGGCGCGGACGTGGGGTCGTCGTACTCCAGGAACGGGCTGAACTCCCCCCAGCCCGCGTCCCCGCGCAGCAGCACGCCCTCGCGGACGGTGATGCCGCGGAAGCGGGTGGCCAGCGGCACCGCGAACACCGAGGGACGCGACGGGTCAGCCACGGGCGGCCACCTCCTCGGCGGCCAGGCGGCGGATCGCGAGCCGGTCGGGCTTGCCGTTGGCCAACCGCGGCAGCTCGCGCAGCACCACCAGGCGCCGGGGCGCCCACGTCCGCGGCTCCACCAGGTCGCGCACGCCCGCCAGCGAGACCGGGTCGCGCGCCTCCACCACGGCGGTGACCAGCTCACCCCACTCCTCGTCGGGCACGCCCACCACCTCGACCTCCAGGACCGCGGCGTCGGCGGCGACGGCGGTGGCCACGGCCCGGGCCGGCACCTTGACGCCGCCGCTGATGATCACGTCGTCGGCGCGGCCCAGCACCCTGAGCCGGCCGTCGGCACCGAGCTCGCCGAGGTCGTCGGTGCGGAACCAGCCGTCGGTCATCACATCCGCCGTGCGCTCGGGCTCGTCCTCGTAGCCGGTGAACAGCACGGGCCCCCGCAGCTGCACCTCGCCGTCGTCGGCGATCCGGACCTCCACGTCGTCGAGGGGCCGACCGTCGTACACGCAGCCGCCGCAGGTCTCGCTCATGCCGTAGGTCTGCACCACCCGGAGGCCGCGCTCCTCGGCCTCCGCGCGCACCCGGGGGTCCAGCGGCCCGCCGCCGATCAGCACGGCGTCCAGGCGGGCGAGGTCCTCCCACCCGCCGGCGGACGGGTCGCCGCGCAGGAGGCGGAGGAGCTGCGTGGGCACCAGCGAGGCGTAGACCCGCTCCCCCGCGGCCGCGTCGGCGGTGCGGCCCCAGTCGCCGTCGTGGACGATCGGCTCGGTCCCGGCCAGGACGCTGCGGAACAGCACCTGCACCCCGGCGACGTACGTCGGGGGGAGGTTGAGCACCCACCGTCCCGGTCCCCCCAGGCGCGCGTGGGTGGCCCGGGCCGAGGCCCGCAGTGCGGCCCGCGAGAGCACCACGCGCTTGGGCGCCCCGGTCGAGCCGCTGGTGGCGATCACCAGCGGCTGCGGGTCGGGGGCCGCGTCCCACGCGCGCAGGAGGTCCAGGACGTCTGCGGCGGAGCCGGAGACGGGTCGCAGGCTGCTCACGCAGAGCACGCTAGCCCGATGCGCCGACGGCCCCCGACCGGCTGGCATGATCCGGCCATGGCCACCCCCGCCCAGTGGGTCGCGGGCGCGCGACCTCGCACGCTGCCCGCCGCCGTCGCCCCCGTCCTCGCCGGCACCGCCGTCGCGCTCTGGGAGCACCAGTCGGTGTGGTGGAAGGCGCTGCTGGCGCTGGCGGTCTCGCTGCTGCTCCAGGTGGGCGTCAACTACGCCAACGACTACTCCGACGGCATCCGCGGCACCGACGCCGACCGGGTCGGCCCGATGCGGCTGGTGGGCAGCGGCGCGGCGACCCCGTCGCAGGTCAAGCGGGCCGCGTTCGCGGCGCTCGGGGCCGCCGGTCTCGTCGGCCTCGTACTGGCCGCGACGACCGCCTGGTGGCTGGTCGGGGTCGGCCTGCTCTGCCTGCTGGCCGCGTGGTTCTACACCGGTGGCTCCAAGCCCTACGGCTACCTCGGCCTCGGCGAGGTGATGGTGTTCGTCTTCTTCGGGCTGGTCGCGGTGGTCGGGACGGCGTACGTCCAGACGGAGTCCTTCGAGCTCGCCGCCCTGTACGCCGCCGTCGGGGTCGGCGCCTACGCCTGCGCGATCCTGGTGGCCAACAACCTGCGCGACATCCCCACCGACGTCGAGGCCGGCAAGCGCACTCTCGCGGTCGTCCTCGGCGACCAGCGCACCCGGATCTTCTACGCCCTGCTGGTCGGCGTGGCCGTGGTCGCGCTGGTGGGCGTCGCGCTCGGCACCACCTGGTGGGTCCTGCTCGGCCTGGCCGCGGCGCCGGCCACCGTGCGCGGCCTCCGCCTGGTGCTGGGGCACGGTCTGGACGGCGCCCGCGGGCCCGCCCTGGTGCCCGTGCTGCAGCTGACGGGCGTGGCCGAGCTGCTCTACGCCGCCGGCATCCTGGTCGGCGTGGTCGTCGGCCTGCTGGGCTGACCCGGGTCGGCGTACGAAGGCCCCTCACCGGCCGGGTGGGAGGATGACGCCATGTGGCTCCTCGTCCTCGTCGTGATCATCGCCGGCTGCGCCCTGGCCTACCGCCACCGCGTGGCGCTGCTGGCCAAGGTGCTGGGTCAGTCCGAGACCCGGGTGCGCCGCCAGCTCAACCAGCGCAAGCGCTGACCTCGGCCCGCGGACCCGCTGGCCTCGTCCCGCGCGCCGCGCCCTAGTCGACGTCCTCGCGCGCCTTGCGCTCCTCGAACCGGGCCGTGGCGCGCTCGGCACGTGCCTGCACGACCTCGGCGAACCGGTTGCGGTAGGTCGCGAGGTACTTGAACGACAGCAGCGAGGACAGCACGATCGCGGCCAGGAAGGGCCACAGCAGCGCCCCGGTGTGGCCGAAGACCAGCAGGTACAGCCCGCCCAGCACGGCGTAGCAGAGCACGAAGAGCCCCAGCCGGAGCACGGTGTAGATCACGAACGGCTTCACCCCGCGACGATAGTGGCCCGCTCCACGAGGGCTCCAACCGGCCGCCGCCTATCCTGGCGGCATGTTCCGCTTCGTGGTCTTCCTGGCGCTCTTCGCGGCGGTGGTCTACGCGTTCTTCTGGCTGATCGAGCGACGCAACGGCGCCGGCGGTCCCGGTGACGGCCCCGGCGGTCCCGGCGGCGGTGGCTCCGGCCCCCGCGGCCCGATGGGCCCCGACGACGACGAGGACTTCCTCCGCGAGCTCGACCGCCGTCGCCGCCGCCCCCGCACCGAGCCCCCCGAGCCCACCTGACGTCGTACCGCCTGCCCGGCGGCTGACGGGGTCGGCTGACGGGGTCGGCTGCTCGGCTTGTAAATCGGGGTTGGAGACGCTCCACGAGGCGTGTGGCGGCCCGGGACCGTCCACGACCCTCGCCATGCCAGACCGTACGCCGACCCCGGGGTGAGGCCGAGACGTCGACGCGTCGAGCGCTGATGGACCGTCCGACCGCGTGGGCGTGCAGCTCAGAAGGGGTCCGCGCGGCCTGGACGGGTGCCGGTCCTCGCGTCGACCGGACTCCCGGTCCATCTGGGTCCGCGCTCGAGGCGGTCCGGCGTCGCGAGCAGCCACGTCGGCCCCGATGCGCGCCGCGGCGGCCAGCCCCCTGGGCCCGCCTCACAACAGCCACCTTGGACAGGCTCGTGGACGGTTCCGGGACGGCGTACGCCGTGTGGAGCGTCTCTAACTCCGATTCACAAGCGCGGACCCGGCCCCCCCGGCCCTGGCCCCCGGGGTCAGTTCAGGGTGCGGACGACGGCGGTGGGCTCGGGGGCGGCGTAGGAGTGCATGCTGCCGCTGCCGAAGAAGAAGTTGATGCCGATGAAGTTGAACCACAGGGTCAGCAGGCCGACGATCGCGACGACCGCGGCGGAGCGGCCCTTCCAGCCCGAGGTGGCGCGGGCGTGGAGGTACGCCGCGTAGACGACCCAGGTGATGAACGCCCAGACCTCCTTGGGGTCCCAACCCCAGTAGCGACCCCAGGCGTAGTGCGCCCAGATCGGCCCGGCGATGAGGGCCGCGAAGGTCCAGATCGGGAAGGCGAAGGCGTGGGTGCGGTAGGCCACCCGGTCGAGGACCTTGAGCTCGGGCAGGCGGGCCAGGTAGCCGCGCGAGGTGGCCGCGGGGTCGCCCGCGTGCTTCTCCTCCCACCGCGACTTGACCAGGTAGAGCGCCGAGGTCATCCCGCCCAGGGTGAAGGCACCGGTGGCGATGATCGCGGCGATCACGTGGATCACCAGCCACGGCGACTGCAGCGCGTCGCGCAGCGGCACGACCGGGGTGTAGAGCACCAGCACGTCGACCATCAGCACGACCACCACGAAGCTGGTGACCACGGGCGAGAGCCACGACAGGGAGTAGCGCTTGTAGAGCGCCAGGTAGCCCACGACGACGACCAGGGTGCCGGTCAGGGTGAACTCGTACATGTTGCCCCAGGGCACGCGCACCGGGTCGGCGGCCAGGCCGCGGCTCACGACCGCCATGAGCTGGAGCAGCGCCGCGACGCAGGTCAGGGCGACGCCGATGCGGCCCATCAGGGCCATCCGCTCCGAGGGCGCGTCGGGGTCCTCGTCGACCTCGGGTCGGGAGGGGGTGCCGACGTCGGCGCGGGAGGGGGCGCCGGCGGTCACCGGGACCCGCTCCTCGGACCGGGCCGCGACCGAGGAGCGGTCGACGGCGGGCTCCACCCGGCGCGCGGCGGCCCACTGGGCCAGGTGCGCCAGCACGGCGAGGAAGTAGACGACGCCGCAGGCCGCGACGGCCTGGTTGCTCAGCAGCTCGAACTGGTCGTGACTCACGTGGGCTCTCCGCGGGGGGTCGGGGCCGGTCCGGGGCCGTGGGGGCCGTCCGGGTCGGCGGAGGGGGCCGGGTCGGTGGGGGTGTCGGACCGGTCGGCGTCGGGGACCGGGGTCAGACCCAGGGACTCGACGATCTCGGCGAGCTCGCCGGTGAGGTCACCACCGGCGCTGCGGTCGAGACCGGCCACGTCCACGAGCGTACGCCCGCCCTCGCGACGCGCACGGACCCACAGCCGCCGGGGCCGGATGAACAGCGAGCCGAGCAGACCGGCCAGGGCCAGCACCACGCCCACCAGCGCGATCTTCTGGCCCGGGGTGTGGCTGACCTGCAGCTTCACGTAGCGGCTGACGCCGTCGAAGGTGACGCTCCCGAGCTTGTCGGGCAGCTGCTTGGTGGTGCCGAGCGACATGTCCAGCCGCAGCGGCTTGCCGTCGGGCTTGGTGAGGTTCTTCATGCCGCTCTTGTCCAGCGCGTAGACCGACTGCGGCTTGCCGTCGTCGAGACCGAGGTTGCCGGCGTACGCCAGCATCGACAGGGCGGGGTTCTTGTCGTCGGGGAAGGCCGAGAAGGGGCCGCTGGCGTTGGTGAAGGCGTACGTCGGGTAGAACTCGCCCTCGAGCCCGATCTGGGTGTGCTTCCCGCCGGGCTGGCTGGGGTCGGTCACCTTGACCACGCCGAAGGACCGGAAGCTGCTGTCCTCGGGCAGGAAGACCACCGGTCCCGAGAACGCGGTCGACCCGTCGCTGTTGCGCACCGTGATGTGCGGGGCGTACCCGTGGCTGAGCAGGAACACCTGGGTGTCGCCGACGGTCAGCGGGTGGTTGACCGAGATCTTCTGCCGCTCCGCCGGGGCGCTGGGCGAGGAGTGGTAGGTCAGGTCGGCGACGAACTCGTGCGCCATCCCCTGCTCGCGACCGGAGGTGATGAACTGCACGGTGAAGTCGTTGACGGTGAAGTCGAAGGGCTCCAGGGTGCGCGGCTGGAACAGCGAGCCCGCGCGGAAGTCGTCGTACTGGCTCAGGGTGTTGGCGAAGCCGTCCCCGGTCACCACGATGACCCCGCCCTTGTAGCCCCACAGCCCGCCGACCGCGAAGCCGACCAGCACGATCAGCACCGAGAGGTGGAAGAGCAGGTTGCCGGCCTCGCGCAGGTAGCCGCGCTCGGACGCGACGGAGTCGGGCGCGGAGCCCTCGTCGCGCGCCCGCACCCGGAAGCGGCGCTTGCGCAGCACGGCCCGGGCCCGCTCGAGGACCTCCTCGGGGGAGTCGGAGGTCTCCAGCCGCTGGTGGACCGGCAGCCGGTCGAGGCGGCGCGGGGCCCGCGGCGGAGCAGCGCGTACGCCGCGTGCGTAGACCCGCAGGCGGGGCACGATGCAGCCCACCAGCGAGACCATCAGCAGCAGGTAGATCGCGCTGAACCACACCGAGTCGTAGACCGAGAACAGGCCCAGCCGGTCGTAGATCGGGGTCAGCTGCGGGTGCTGCTCGCGCCACCGCGACGCGCGCACCGAGTCCACGGCCGTCTGCGGGATGACCGAGCCGGGCACGGCCGCCAGGGCGAGCAGGAAGAGCAGCAGCAGGGCCGTGCGCATCGAGGTCAGCTGGCGCCACGTCCAGCGCAGCAGCTCCAGCGGCCGCAGGGCCGGTGCCGCGTCGGAGGCGTCGCGCCCGTCGCGGCCGTCGGCCCGGGGACGGTCGCCGCCGGTCGGGTCCTCCGGCGACGGTTCGGCCTCGCGCGGGGGCCGCGTGCCGGTGGACATCAGATGACACCTGTCGTGAACTCGGGGAAGAACCAGGTCCGGACCCAGCCGACCGCGACGTCCCACCACCCGGTCACGAGCAGCAGACCGACGGCGATCAGCATCAGCCCGCCCAGCGCGGTGACCCAGCGCTGGTGGCGTCGCACCCAGCGGATCGTCCCCAGCATCCTCCGGTAGGCCAAGGCCGCGGCGATGAAGGGCAGTCCCAGGCCCAGGCAGTAGACGAAGGTCAGGAGGGCCCCGCGTCCGGCGCTGGCCTGGTTGGTCGCCAGGGAGATGACCGCGCCGAGGGTCGGCCCGATGCACGGGGTCCACCCCAGGCCGAACAGCACGCCCAGCAGCGGCGCGGCGGCCAGGCCGACGCTGGGGACCTTGTGCACGCGCACGTCGCGCTGGAGCCACGGCACCACGCCCAGGAAGACGATCCCGAGCAGGATCGTGAACGACCCCAGCACCACGGTGATCTCGCGCTGGTAGTCGAACAGCCACTTCCCCACGGCACCGAGCAGCACGCCGTAGGAGACGAAGACGAACGAGAAGCCGAGCACGAACAGCAGCGACCCGGTGAACATCCGGCCGCGCCTGGCGTCGGCCAGGTCGGCGCCCGAGAGGCCGGTGGCGTAGGAGAGGTAGCCGGGCAGCAGCGGCACCACGCACGGCGAGAAGAACGAGACCAGCCCGGCCAGCAGCGCCACCGGGATCGCGAGGACCATCGACCCGTCCAGCGCGGTGGACTGGAACCAGCCGCCGATCGAGAGGCCGACGAGCTCGCCGGTCACCCCGCCGATCACTTGGCCACGTCCTGCACCACGTCGACCAGCGTCTGCGTCGAGGGCAGCTCGCCCAGGATGCTGGCCGCGACCCGGCCCTGGCGGTCCAGGACCACGGTCGAGGGGATGGCGCTGGGGTTCAGCGTCCCGGCGAAGGCCAGCAGGTTGCGCCCCGAGGGGTCGTAGAGCGAGGGGTAGGGCACGCCGTAGCGGCGCTGGTAGGCCAGGCCCTGCTGCGGGCTGGCGTCCTTGGTGTCGATGCCCAGGAACACCACGCCCGAGGCGCTGAGCTGCTTCGCCGCGGCGGCCAGCTGCGGCGCCTCCTTGCGGCACGGCGGGCACCAGGAGCCCCAGACGTTGAGCACGACCACCTTCCCGGCGTACGCCGACAGGGAGATCCGCTTGCCCTCGAGGGTCGTGCCCGAGACCGCGCCGGGCGTCTTGCGCTCGGCCACGGGGAGCCGGGTCACGATGCCGGCGTTGTCGACGTACCCCTTGTCGCCGGTGCTCGGGGAGCTGCCGCAGCCGGCCAGCCCCAGGGCACCGGTCAGCAGCAGGCCCAGGGCCAGCAGGACGCGCAGGACAGGACGCACGATCAGGACCTGGCCTCGGCCTGACCGCCCGAGGAGAACGGCTTGTGGCGGTCGGCGACGGGGATCAGGTCGCCGGCGGGCTCGGAGAAGCTCACGGTGACCAGGCGGTCGTCGTCGAAGGTGAAGGAGGTGAGGCTGCACAGCGTGCACGAGCGCTTGCGCGGGTCGTGCAGGAAGCTGCGGCCCTCGGCGCGGAGCCGGGTGATCCAGATCGGCAGCTGGTGGGAGACGACCACGGCCTCGTGGCCCCGCGCGGCGTCGCGGGCGTCGGTCACCGCGGGCCACATCCGGGCCACGACGGCCTTGTAGGGCTCGCCCCACGACGGCTTGAAGGGGTTGCGCAGCAGCGGCCACACGTCGGGCCGCTTCAGGATCGACTCGCGCAGGTCGAAGGGGCGGCCCTCGAAGGCGTTGCCGGACTCGATCACGCGCTCGTCCAGCTGCACGCTCAGGCCACGGACCGCCGCCAGCGGCGAGGCGGTCTCCTGCGCCCGCTCCAGCGGGGAGGAGACCAGGTGCACGATGTCGCGGTCGCCGATGCGCTCCGCGACCCGGTCGGCCATGGCGCGGCCGCGCTCGGAGAGGTGGTAGCCGCTGGCGCGGCCGTAGAGGACACCCTGCGGGTTGTGCACTTCTCCGTGACGCAGCAGGTGGACGGTCGTCTTCACGAAGAGGTGCTCCCAGTGTCGGGGTCGGCGGGCGAGGGGGTGCTCAGGTGGGCGGCGGCGGCCTCGGCCGCGGCCGGCAGGGCGTCGAGCACGTGCTGGACCGCCCGGTCGTCGTGGGCCGCGGAGAGGAACCACGACTCGTAGGCGCTCGGCGGCAGGTAGACCCCCCGGGCGAGCAGCGCATGGAAGAAGGCGCGGTAGGCCCCGGTGTCCTGGCGGGAGGCCTCGGCGAAGTCGCGCACCGGCCCCTCGACGCCGAGGAAGACGCTGAACATGCTGCCCTGGTGCTGCACCGTGTGCGGCACGCCGGCCCGCGCCAGGGCCTCGCTCGCGGCACCGGAGAGGGTCCGCGCGGCGGCCTCGATGCCGGCGTACACCTCGTCGGTGGCCAGGCGCAGCGTGGCCAGCCCGGCCGTGGTCGCGACCGGGTTCCCCGAGAGCGTGCCGGCCTGGTAGACGGGGCCCTCCGGGGAGAGCATCGACATCACGTCGGCCCGACCCCCGAACGCCGCGGCCGGGAAGCCGCCGCCCATCACCTTGCCGAAGGTGACCAGGTCGGGGGTCCACCCCTCGACGGCGCCGTCGCGGCCCCACTGGCCGCTGCGCGAGACCCGGAAGCCGGTCATCACCTCGTCGGAGACGAACAGCGCACCGTGCTCGCGGCAGGTCCGCGCCAGGAACTCGTTGAAGCCGGGCTCCGGCGGGACCACGCCCATGTTGCCCGGGGAGGCCTCGGTGACCAGGCACGCGATCTCGGCGCCGCGCTCGGCGAAGAGCGCGCTCACCGCCGCGCGGTCGTTGAAGGGCAGCACCACGGTCGCCTCGGTCGACGCGGCCGGAACGCCGGGGGTGCCGGGCACGGCGTGGGTGGCGAGACCCGAGCCGGCCTCGGCC
This sequence comes from Nocardioides korecus, assembly GCF_054778395.1. Lineage (NCBI taxonomy): Bacteria > Bacillati > Actinomycetota > Actinomycetes > Propionibacteriales > Nocardioidaceae > Nocardioides > Nocardioides korecus. The sequence goes on from NZ_BAAGZO010000004.1 coordinate 386,184, forward strand.
AGCAGCGAGTCGACGTGGCCGTGGTAGCAGCCGGCGAACTTCACCACGACGTCGCGACCGGTGAAGCCGCGCGCGAGCCGGATCGCCGACATCGTCGCCTCGGTGCCGGAGGAGACGAAGCGGACCTTCTCCACCGAGGTGCGCCCCACGATCTCCTCGGCGAGCTCGACCTCCGGCCGCGTCGGGGTGCCGTACGACGTCCCGCGGGCGACCGCCTCGAGCACCGCGGCCTGGACCTCGGGGTGGGCGTGCCCGAGCAGGAGCGGGCCCCACGAGCAGATCAGGTCGACGTACTCGTTGCCGTCGACGTCGGTCAGCCACGCACCGCGGCCCGACGCCATGAAGCGCGGGGTGCCGCCGACGGCGTTGAAGGCACGCACGGGGCTGTTGACCCCGCCGGGGGTCACCCGGTGGGCACGCTCGAACCAGTCGGCCGACGAAGCGGCGGACTGGGCAGCGGACGGGGCAGCCGAGGGGGCCGCGCTTCCCGGGCTGGAGGGGTCGGGCACGGAGGAGGACACGACCCCATTGTCGCCTGCCCACCACACGGGCGACGAACCCGCCCGTGGGACGCCCCTCCCGCAGTGCCTGAATTGTTGGTAAACCGTTCTCCAGGACGGTGAACAGTCGTAGCCTGCGCGGGAGCGTGCACGGCCGCGGCACCCGGATCGGGTCGACTTCCGCGCCCCGCACGTGCGACCGGTCGTGATGACGGTCACACTGGGGGTTTGGGCGTCACCCGCCACGGGCATCGTCGTTGGAGTGTTCGCTGCGCTCGGGAGGCGCGCATCACACTTTGTACTCACTGGGGAGAGAGCACGCATGAGCACCACGTCGTTGTCACGCAAGGCCAAGGCTGGCGCCCTGGTCCCGCTCGCGGTCCTGTCGGGGGTGTACACCGCCAGCCTGCTGAGCACGAGCGCCACGGCGGTCAACACCAGTGCCACCCCGCGCAACCTCCCGGACGGCACCACGGTGCCCACCAAGGCGATCGAGGCCCCGGCCAGCGTGCCGGTCCCCGGCCTCACCGCCCCGGCCGTCCCCCAGGGGGCCGCCGACGCCGTCGTGTCCGGCGCCTCCACCAACGGCATCCCGGCGCCGGCCCTGTCGGCCTACCAGCGCGCGGCGCAGATCATCGACGCCGCCGACAAGTCGTGCAACATCCCGTGGGAGCTGATCGCGGCGATCGGCCGCGTCGAGAGCGACCACGGCCGCTACAACGGCAACACGATCGACAGCAAGGGTTTCAGCCGCCCCGGCATCTACGGGATCCCGCTCAACGGCAAGAACGGCACCCAGGCCATCCGCGACACCGACGGCGGCCAGCTCGACAAGGACCCGGTCTTCGACCGCGCGGTCGGGCCGATGCAGTTCATCCCCTCCACCTGGCAGGTCGTCAAAGTCGACGCCGACGGCGACGGTCAGCGCAACCCCCAGGACATGAACGACGCGGCCCTGGCGACCGCCGTCTACCTCTGCTCCGGCACCGACAACCTCGGCACCCGCAAGGGCCAGGAGGCGTCGGTCCTGCGCTACAACCACAGCCAGGACTACGTGAACCTCGTGCTGCGGATCATGGAGGCCTACTCCTCCGGCGACTACAGCGCCGTCCCCTCGGGCACCCAGGGCGGCACGTCGTTCTCCACCGGCGGCTACTCCACGGCCATCTCGCGCTCCTACCAGCAGGCCGCCGCGGCCCAGAAGGCCCGCGCCAAGGCCGCCAAGGCCCGTCAGCAGCGCGGCTCGGGTTCCGGCTCCTCGTCGAGCGGCGTGACCGGCGGCACGAGCGGCGGCTCGGTCCCCTCGTCGGCGCCGACCTCGTCCTCCCCCACCGGCGGCTCGGTGGGCGGGACCGTGGGTGGTGTCACCAAGAAGGCGGGCGACGCCGTCACCAAGACCGGCGGTGCCGTCGGTGGCACGATCGACAAGGCCGGCAGCAGCAGCGGGACCGGCACCGTCACTGCCCCGGTCAGCAAGACCGTCAAGTGCCTGACCCAGGTGGGCGGCAAGACGGTCGCGACGCTCAACCCGCTTCAGCTCGTCGACTTCAACAAGTGCATGGCGAGCTGACCCGAAGCCCGGACGCAACAAGACCCCCGGCCGGTGGCCGGGGGTCTTGTCGTCTCGTGAGCGGTACGCCTCAGGCGCGGAGCAGGGCCGCGGCGTCCATCGCCCAGTAGGACAGGATCACGTCGGCTCCGGCACGGCGGATCGAGGTCAGGACCTCCATCATCGCGGTGTCGCGGTCGATCCAGCCCTGGGCGGCGGCGGCCTCGACCATGGAGTACTCCCCCGAGATGTTGTACGCCGCCACCGGCACGTCGACGTCCTCGCGCACGGCGCGGATCACGTCGAGGTAGGCCAGGGCCGGCTTGACCATCACCAGGTCGGCGCCCTCGGCGACGTCCAGGCGGGCCTCGCGGACGCCCTCGCGCACGTTGGGCGGGTCCTGCTGGTAGGTCTTGCGGTCACCGGTGAGCGAGGAGTTCGCCGCCTCGCGGAAGGGGCCGTAGAACGCGGAGGCGTACTTCGCGGAGTAGGCCAGGATGCCCACGCCACCGTGCTCCTCGGCGTCCAGCGCACGGCGGATCACCCCGACCTGGCCGTCCATCATGCCGCTGGGGGCGACCAGGTCGACGCCCGCGGCCGCGTGCGCCAGCGCCATCTGGCCGTAGATCTCCAGCGTGCGGTCGTTGTCGACCCACCCGTCGGGGTCCAGCACGCCGCAGTGGCCGTGGTCGGTGAACTCGTCGAGGCACAGGTCGGACATCACGCTGAGCCCGTCGCCCACCTCGGCCACCACGTCGGTGATGGCCACGTTGAGGATCCCCAGGGGGTCCAGGGCGCCGGAGCCGACCGCGTCCTTGGTCTCGGGCAGGCCGAACAGCATCACCCCGCCCAGCCCGGCCTCGGCCGCCTCCGCGGCCGCGCGCTTGAGCGAGTCACGGCTGTGCTGCACGACGCCGGGCATGCTCGAGATCTCGCGCGGCTCGTCCAGGCCCTCGGCCACGAAGAGGGGCAGCACCAGCTGGGAGGGCCGCAGCGCGGTCTCCGCCACCATCCGCCTCAGCGCCGCGGTGCGACGCAGGCGGCGGGGGCGGACGACCGGGAAGCCGGGCTCGGCCGGGCTCACGTCGAGCTGGCCCGACGACGGCTGGCCGGACGGCGCTCCGACGGCTTGGTGACCGGCTGGCCGGACTCCACCAGGGAGGCCCGGCGCGCGGCGCCGAAGTCGGCCAGCGCGTCGGAGAGGTCCTCCACCGAGGGGTTCGGGGCCATCACGTCGACCCGCAGGCCGTGCTCCTCGGCGGTCTTGGCCGTGGCCGGCCCGATCACCGCGATGATCGTCGAGGCGTGCGGCTTGCCGGCGATGCCGACCAGGTTGCGCACCGTCGAGGACGAGGTGAAGACCACGGCGTCGAACTTGCCGGTCTTGATCGCCTCGCGCACCGGCGCCGGCGGCGGGGCCGCCCGCACGGTCCGGTAGGCCGTGACGTCGTCGACCTCCCAGCCCAGGTCGACCAGGCCCGCCACGAGGGTCTCGGTGGCGATGTCGGCGCGGGGCAGGAAGACCCGGTTGATGGGGTCCAGGAGGTCGTCGTACGGCGGCCAGTCCTCGACCAGGCCACGGGCCGACTGCTCACCGGTCGGCACGAGGTCGGCGTTGAGGCCCCACTCTCGCAGGGTCGCGGAGGTCTTCTCCCCGACGGCCGCGATCTTGAGGCCGGAGAAGGCACGGGCGTCGAGGCCGTACTCCTCGAACTTCTCGCGCACCGCGCGCACCGCGTTGACCGAGGTGAACGCGATCCACTCGTAGCGGCCCTCGACCAGGCCGCGCACGGCCTTGTCCATCTGCTGGGGGTTGCGGGGGGGCTCCACCGAGATGGTGGGCACCTCCTCGGAGATCGCGCCGAAGCCGCGCAGGCGCGAGGACAGCGTGCCGGCCTGCTCCTTGGTGCGCGGCACCAGGACGCGCCAGCCGAACAGCGGCTTGGTCTCGAACCACGAGAGCGTCTCGCGCAGGTCGACGACCGCGCCGACCACGACCACGGCGGGCGGCGTGACACCGGCCGAGCGGGCGGCGGCGCCGACCTCGCCCAGCGTCGAGACCAGGGTCTCCTGGGTCGTCAGCGTGCCGGTGCTGGTCATCGCGACCGGGGTGCTGGCCGGGCGGCCCGCGGCGACGAGCTCGGCGGCGATCTCGTCGATCAGGCCGACCGCGGAGAGGAGCACGAGCGTCTCGTGACCGGCGTACGCCGACCAGTCGACCTTGCCGTCGCGACAGCTCACGACCGCGACCTCGCGGTGGTTCTTGGTGGTCAGCGGGATGCCGGCGTACGCCGGGACGGCGTTGACCGAGGACACGCCGGGGACGATCTCGAAGCCGACGCCGGCCTTGGCGCAGGCCTGGGCCTCCTCGGGCCCGGAGGCGTAGAGGAACGGGTCGCCGGCCATCAGCCGCACGACGCGCTTGCCGGTCTTGGCCTGCTTGACCACCACCTTGGCGCGGGCGGCGTGGGTCAGCGGCTGGCCGTCCTCGCCGAAGCCGCCGTCCACGAGGAGCGGCCCGGGGACCTCGGTCTCGACCTCGGTCTCGCCCTCCACCGCCTCGACGGGCTCGGGCAGGCCGAGGACGCGCCGCACGAGGCCGGCGTGGCCGGGGACCTCGGTGACGACGATGTCGGCCTCGCGCAGGAGCTCGACGGCGCGCACCGTCAGCAGACCGGGGTCACCCGGGCCGCTGCCGACGAAGGACACCCACCGGACGGGACGCGGAGCGGTGCCCGTGCTCGCAGGAGTGCTGGTCGTGTTCTGGTTGGTCACAATCGCCTTCTTGCTGCTTCGGGGGCTGACTCTGTGGTGCTGGTGGTGCTCGTGCTGGGGGTGGTGCCGGGGAGCGGCGGGAGGCCGTCGCGGGGGTCGCCGAGCAGGTCGGAGGCCCCCTCGGCGATCATCTCGGCGGCCAGGGCGCGGCCGAGGGCCTCAGGGTCCTCGAGGGGCCCGCTGGCGGAGCGGCGCACGGACAGGGCGCCGTCGAGGGACAGGGCGACGGCCCGGATCCAGAGCTCCTCGCCGTCCTCGCCCTCGGCCACCTCGGCCAGGGCGCCGACGGGCGCGGAGCAGCCGGCCTCGAGCTCGGCCAGGACGACGCGCTCGGCCACGACGCACGCGCGGGTGCGGCGGTCGTCGAGCGCGTCGCGGACGGCCTCGAGGACCGGGTCACCGGTGCGGCACTCGACCGCCAGGGCGCCCTGGCCCGGGGCGGGCAGGACCTGGAGCGGGTCGAGCACCTCGGTGGCGTGGTCGGCGCGGCCCAGGCGGGCCAGGCCGGCGCGGGCGAGGAGGACGGCGTCGAGGGCGTCGGGCTGCTCCGGCGTACGCCGTCCGACCCTGGCGATGCGCGAGTCGACGTTGCCGCGCACGCCGACCAGCTCCACGCCGAGGCCGAGGGCCAGGACCTGGGCGACCCGACGCGGCGAGCCGGTGCCGACGCGCGACCCGACGGGCAGCTCGCCCAGGGTCAGGCCGTCGCGGGCGACGACCACGTCGCGCGGGTCCTCGCGGGTGGGCACGGCCGCCAGGCTGATCCCCTCGGCGGGGGTCGTGGGCAGGTCCTTGAGCGAGTGCACGGCGACGTCGACCTCGCCGCGCAGCAGCGCGTCGCGCAGGGCGCTCACGAAGACGCCGGTGCCGCCCATCTGGGCCAGCGGGGCCGAGGAGACGTCGCCCTCGGTGCGGATCAGGACCAGCTCGGTCGGGCGCCCCGTCGCCGCGGTCAGCGCGTCGGCGACCAGGCCGCTCTGGGTGCGGGCGAGCAGGGACGCGCGGGTGCCGACCCGGATCGGGGCGTCGGCGTCGTGCCCGGTCCCGGTGCTCTGCAGCGTGGGTGTGGTCACGAGACGCCCTCCACCCGGGTCACGGCCTGCACGGCCTCGGGGTCGAGCGCGAACAGCTCGGCCAGCGCCGCGGCGTAGGACACCGCGCCCGACTCGTTGGCCAGCTGCTTGACCCGCACGGTGGGCTGGTGGAGCAGCTTCTCGGCGACCCGGCGGATGGTCTTCTCGACCTCGGCGCGGCTGGCGTCGTCGAGCTGCGGCAGCCGGCTCCCCAGGCGGGCGAGCTCGGCGTCGACGACCCCGGTGGCCATCGTGCGCAGGGCCACGACGGTGGGGGTGACGCTCTGGCTGCGGCGGGCGGTGAGGAACGCGGCCAGCTCCTGGCTCACGATCGTGCGCACGCCCTCGACGTCGGCGCCCCCGGGGGCGTCCTCGAGCTCGGCGGCCAGGGTGTCCAGCGCGACGAGGTGGACGCCGTCGAGGTCACCGACCGCGGGGTCGACGTCGCGGGGCAGGGCCAGGTCCACGATCGCGAGCGGCGCGGGGTCGGCGCGCAGGGCGCGACGCGCGGCGATCTGCTCGGGGCCGATCAGGGTCGCGGCGGACCCGGTGCACGAGACGAGGACGTCGACGGGGCCGACGTGGTCGGCCAGGTCCTCCAGCGCGATCGCGTGGGCGCCGTGCTGGGCGGCGAGGCGCTGGGCGCGCTCGGGGGTGCGGTTGGCCACGGTGATCGAGGCGGCGCCCGCCCGGTGGGCCGTGGCGACGGTCAGCCCGGCCATCGAGCCGGCCCCGACGACCAGCACGTGCTTGCCCGCCATCGGACCGACGTGGTCAGCGGCGCGGTCCAGGGCGGCCGAGACCAGGCTGGGGGCGACCCGGTCGATGTCGGTCTCGGCGTGGGAGCGCTTGCCGACCCGCAGGGCCTGCTGGAACAGGACGTTGAGGGCCGGACCGACGGTGCCCTGCTCCTGGCCCACGCGCAGGGCCTCGCGGGTCTGCCCCAGGATCTGGGCCTCCCCGAGCACCATCGAGTCCAGCCCGGCCGCGACGTGGAACAGGTGGGAGACGGCGCCGTCGTCGTAGTGCACGTAGAGGTGCTCCAGGACGTCCTCGGGCGCGTCGCCCAGCCGCTCGCCGAGCATCCGCGAGATCGCCTCGACGCTGCCGTGGAAGCGGTCGACGTCGGCGTACACCTCGGTGCGGTTGCAGGTGGAGACCACGGTCGCCTCGGTGACGTGGTCGACGTCGGTCACCTGGCGGATCAGCTTGGTCACGCCGTCGGCGTCGAGCGCGACGCGCTCCAGCACCGGGACGGGCGCGGTCTTGTGGGAGATCCCCACGACCAGGACGCTCATCGGGCACCTCCCAGGCCGGCTGCGGGCTCGAGGGCCTCGTCCGAGGGGTCCGGGAGGTCGGTCGGTACGGCGTCGGCCGGCACGGCGTCGCTCGGCAGGGCGGGCACCAGGGCGGCCACGTCGTCGCCGGAGGACTTGCGCTGCTCGTGGTAGGCCAGGATCTGCAGCTCGCTGGACAGGTCGACCGGGCGCACGTCGACGCCCTCGGGGACGATCAGGATCGTCGGTGCGAAGTTCAAGATGCTGCGGATGCCGACCGCGACCATCCGGTCGGCCACCGACTGGGCCGCCACGGCGGGCGTCGCGATCACGCCGATGCCGACCCCGTGCTCGGCCACGACCTCCTCGAGGTCGTCGAAGCCGCGCACCTCGACCCCGGCCACGACCTGGCCCTGACGCGCCGGGTCGGCGTCGAGGAGGGCCACGGTGCGGAAGCCGCGGGAGGAGAAACCGGAGTAGTTGGCCAGGGCGTGCCCCAGGTTGCCGATCCCGACCACGACCACGGGCCAGTCCTGGGTCAGGCCGATCTCGCGGGAGATCTGGTAGCGCAGGTAGGAGACGTCGTAGCCCACGCCCCGGGTGCCGTAGGAGCCGAGGTGGGAGAGGTCCTTGCGCAGCTTGGCGGAGTTGACGCCGGCCGCGGTCGCCAGCTCCAGGCTCGAGCACGTCGTCGTGCCGGCCTCGGCCATGGTGTTGAGGGCCCGGAGGTAGACCGGGAGACGGGCGACCGTCGCCTCGGGGATGCGGGCACTGCTCACTGTTCTGACACTCTCCACAGGTGGACAACCTTCGTCACTGTAGGAGTTTGTGAACTCGCGAACAAATGCGTGTGGACCCGGGGCTAGCACATGTGGGATGTCTCACGACACCGGGGGCATCCCCCGGCCGTCGGGGCGCCCGTGCACGAGGGCGGTCAGGGGGCGGGGCGCTCCAGCGCGCGACGCAGCCGGGCCTCGTCCACCCGCCAGAAGTCGTGCTGGCGACCGTCCACCATCGTGACCGGGATCTGCTCGCCGTAGGCCCGCACCAGCTCCTCCGAGGTGGTCACGTCGACCTCGTCGAAGGCCTCGCCGGTGGCGGCGCAGACCCGCTCCACCACGGCCCGGGCGTCGTCGCACAGGTGGCAGCCGGGGCGGGAGTACAGCCTGATGCGGGGGGTCGCCCCCTGCTGGTCCTCGCGGTCCTCGTGGTCCGTCATCGCCGCGACGCCTAGGCCAGCTCGTCGAGGGCGCGACGACGCTCGGCCGCCCGCAGGCGACCCTTCTGCACCTTGCCCGTGGCGGTGCGCGGCAGCTCCTCGACCACGTGGACCACCGAGGGCTGCTTGAAGCCGGCGAGCCGCTGCGCGCAGTGACGGCGTACGACGTCGGGGAGCGCGTCGCTGGACCCGGCGGCCGTCGGGCGCACGAACGCGACCACGGCCTCGCCGGTCTCGAGGTCCTCGATGCCCACCACGGCGACCTCGGCGACCTCGGAGAGCTCGGCGATCACGTGCTCGACCTCGATGGGGTAGACGTTGAAGCCCGACACGACCACGACGTCCTTGACCCGGTCGACCAGGAACAGGTCGCCGTCGGGGTCCAGGAAGCCGACGTCGCCGGTGCGCCACCAGCCCTCGGGGTCGGGGCCCTCCTGCCCGTCGGGCCAGTAGCCGGAGAACAGGTTGGCTCCGCGGACCTCGATCTCGCCCGGGTCGCCGTCGGCGGGGGCGCGACCGGACTCGTCGCGCACGCGGACCTCGACCCCGGGCAGGGGGCGACCCACCGAGCGGCGGTCGGGGTCGGCGCTGCCCATGGTGCTGGTGACCACGGGCGCGGCCTCGGTCAGGCCGTAGCCCTGGTGGACCGCGACGGTGGTGCGGGCCGTGAAGGCGTCGCGCACCTCGGGCGACAGCGGCGCGGACCCGCTCAGGACCAGCCGCACGGGGCCGAGGTGGTCCTCGAGCCCGGCCACGCGGAGCCAGTAGGCCACGACGACCGGGGCCACGGGCACCACCGAGACGGCCTCGTCCTCGATGATGTCCAGCGAGCCCTCGGGCTCGAAGTGGTCCACGAGCACCAGCCGGGCGTGCTGGCGCACGACCTGGCCCAGGACGGCGTTGAGGCCGTAGACGTGGGCCAGCGGCATGATGCCGAGCACGACGTCCTGGCCCGTCATGAGCGGCGGGCGGACCGCGGCGATCTGCTCGGTGTTGGCCAGCAGCGCGCGGTGGGTCAGCATCGCGCCGCGCGGGCGGCCCGAGGTGCCGCTGGTGTAGAGCAGGACCGCCAGGGCCTCGGGATCCGGGCGCACGGGGCCGGGACGCCCCTCGGCGGCGACCAGGTGGTCCCAGCTGCGCTCGCCGGGCTCCAGGGTGGTGCCGACGGTCACGACCCGCGGCTGGGCGGAGCGTCCGCGACCGGAGGCCTCCAGGGCCTCCCCGAGACCGCGCACCGCGGCGCGCACGGCCGAGACGGTCGCCCCGTCGGTGAGCACCATCCGGGCGCCGGAGTCGGCCAGGACGCGGATCAGCTCACCGGTGGGGCTGCGGGGGCTGACGGGCACGACGACCAGTCCGGCCCGCAGCGCGCCGTAGTAGGCGGCCACGAACTCGATGGAGTTGCCGGTCGCCAGCACGACGCGGTAGCCGGCCACCATCCCGGCCTCGCCCAGCCCCCGCACCACGCGCTCGGCCAGGTCGTCGAGGGCACGCCAGGTCACCGTCCGGCCGGTGGCGGCCTCCGAGAGGGCGATCCGGTCCGGCTCCTCGCGCGCCGCCCGGCTGAGCAGCTCCGCGACGTTGGACTCCACGCGGGGATCCTCCCACACCGGCACCGCCCGGCCGGTCCACCAGGTCGGCCCACCAGGTCGATCCACCCCGTCGATCCGGCCGTCGATCCAGCCGGCCGACCCGGCGCACCTCCTCGCCGCCGTCACGACCGACGGACCGCGGATCCCGGCCGACCCTCGCCGCCTACCCCTACCCTGGTCCGCGTGACCCCACCGCCACCCGGCCCGTCCGGCTCCCGGCCGCCCAACCTGCGCCGGCGCTCGCAGCTGGCCGGCGAGGCGGCGGCCGCGATCGCCGAGGTGGAGAGCGCGCTGGCGATCGACCCCGACCTGCGCGCCGCGGCGTTCTTCGACGTGGACAACACGATCATGCAGGGCGCCTCGATCTTCCACCTCGCCCGCGGCCTGCACCGCCGCGAGTTCTTCACCACCCGCGACATCCTGGACGCCGCGTGGAAGCAGGCCTACTTCCGCGTCGTCGGCGTCGAGGACCCCGAGCACGTCGCCGAGGCCCGCAGCTCGGCGCTCTCCTTCATCGCCGGGCACACGGTCCAAGAGCTGGAGTCCCTCGGCGAGGAGATCTTCGACGAGTCGATGGCCCACCGGATCTGGCCCGGCACCCGCGCGCTGGCCCAGCTGCACCTCGACCAGGGCCAGCGGGTGTGGTTGGTGACCGCCGCCCCGATCGAGATCGCCACGATCATCGCCCGACGCCTCGGGCTCACCGGGGCGCTGGGCACCGTGGCCGAGCACGAGGGCGGCGTCTACACCGGGCGTCTGGTCGGGGAGATGCTGCACGGCTCGGCCAAGGCGGTCGCGGTGCGCGAGCTCGCCGACCGCTTCGGGCTCGACCTGGCGGCCTGCTCGGCGTACTCCGACTCCTACAACGACCTGCCGATGCTCAACGAGGTCGGCGACCCGTGCGCCATCAACCCCGACGCGCGGCTGCGCGAGCACGCCAAGGCGCAGGGCTGGCGGATCCGCGACTACCGCACCGGCCGCAAGGCCGCCCGGGCCGGCGCGATGGCGGCCGCGCTGGCCGGGGCCGTCGCCGGCTCCATCGCGGCGGGCGCCGCGATCCGTCGCAAGGTCGGCTGACCCGCCCGTCGACCGACCCGCTGGTCGCGGCGCGGCCGCGTGGCGGGATCCCGCCATCTCCGCCCGTCACGGGCGTGACCTGCGCCTTTCGTGGGAACCCGGACGGTCCGGAAGCGCGCAAGCGTGCCCGGACGGCGCCGGGTCGTGGGACGGTGACCGGGTCCGGCGATCACCTCCAGCCCCGCCCGTCCCGGTGTGCCCATCGGTTCCGGGGGGAGGTGTCGGGCGGGGCGCCGGGACGGTTCACAGGGAGCGGACCGGCACGTAGGGTCGAACGACGTTCAACAACAGGGAGGTCGGCTCCGGCCGGCCGATGGGGAGCGCACGGTGAACGAGCAGGCGGGGAGGGGTCCGGGAGGCGTCGACAGCGCCCTCGGCCTGCTGCGCCTGCGTCGCGCCGTGCTCGACGCGCTCCGGCCACCGGCCCGGCCCGAGACCCGACCGGCGCTCGTCGGGGTGCCCTGGCTGCTCAGCCAGAGCAGCCCGGCCGACCCGGGGACCCGCACCGGCCCGTCGGGGTCGGGGAGCCCCGGCAGCCCTGGCGGCTCGGGCGGCTCGAGTGCTCCTGACGGCTCGGGCGACCCGGGGCGCGAGGACGACTCGGCGTACGCCGCCTCGTCGCTGGAGGACCGCGCCGAGGGCCAGCGGCTGATCGCGCTCGTGGAGCTGGCGCGGGGCGGTGACGCGGAGGCCTTCGGGCTGCTCTACGACCACTACCAGCCGCAGGTCTACCGGTTCCTCTACTACCGCCTCGGCTCGGTGCACCTCGCCGAGGACCTCACCGGCGACACCTTCTTCCGCGCCCTGCGCTCGATGAGCACCTTCCGCTGGCAGGGCAAGGACTTCGGCGCCTGGCTGATGACCATCGCGCGCAACTTGACCATGGACCACTACAAGGCCGGGCGCACCCGGCTGGAGTCCACCACCGAGGACCTCACCGACCTCGACACGACCTCCGAGGGTCCCGAGGAGGCCGTCCTGGCCTCGCTGACCAACGAGGCCCTGCTGACCGCCCTGGGCGAGCTGCCGACCGAGCAGCGCGACTGCCTGGTGATGCGGTTCCTCCAGGGGATGTCCATCGCCGAGACCGCTGACGTGCTCGAGCGCAGCCCCGGCGCGGTCAAGCAGCTGCAGCTGCGCGGCGTGCGCAACCTGGCCAAGCTGCTGCCCGAGGGGGTGCGGTGATGCGTCCGTCTTCCCACCCTGCGAGACGATTCGCGCCGTTGGACGGACGCGCCATAACCCCCGCCTCGAACCGGTCGTTGGCCCGGGTGTCACGTTGCACGCCGACCAGCGCCTCTCGGGCTGAGCGACACGGCACGACCCCCCAGAGCTCAGGGACTCCCGCATGACACCACCCTTCGCGCACCGCACGGCCGACGAGTTCCAGCGCGCTCTCGAGGGCCGCCCCTCCCCCGCGCGCCGCGGCACGGCCGGGATGCAGGAGCTGCTCGAGGTGGTCGATGCCCTCCACCGCGTCCCCGAGGTCGAGCCCCGCCCCGAGTTCGTCTCCGACCTGCGCTCCCGCCTGCTGACCGCCGCCGAGACCGACCTGGTGCCGGCGCCGCGCGTGCTCCGCCCGGTCGACCGCACCCCTGCCCCCCGACCCGCCGTCGCCACCCCGCGCCGCCGCCCGGTCCGCCTGGGCACCGCCGTGGCCGCGCTGGCCGTCATCGCCGGCACCGCGGGCACCGCCGCCGCCGCGTCGAGCGCCTTGCCCGGCGACTCCCTCTACCCGGTCAAGCGCGGCATCGAGGACGTCCGCACCGCCGTGCAGGTCGACGACGCCGGCACCGGCCGCTCCCTGCTGGAGGAGGCCGCCTCGCGCCTGGACGAGGCCCGGGCGCTCCAGGGCTCCGGGGCCGACCCGCTGCTCGTGGCCGGCGCGGTCGCCGACTTCCGCACCGCCGCCGGCGACGGGGCCGCCCACCTCTTCCGGGCGTACGCCGACGGAGGAGACCGCGGCGACGTCACGGCCGTGCGCACCTTCGTGAGCACCCACATGGGACAGATATCGACGATGTCGCAGACCGGCGACCGCACCGTGGACGACCTCCTCCTGGAGGCGGCCGACACGCTCGCCACCCTGGACCAGCAGGCCCACGCGCTGTGCGCCTCCTGCGGACCCACCCGGGTCGCCCAGGTCCCGATCACCCTCGCCTCCGCCTCGGGGGTGACGATCAACAACCTGCTCGCCCGGCCCGTCGCGCAGGCCTCCGCCGACCTGGCCCAGCAGGTGCAGCAGGCCAAGGCCGCCCGAGCGGCACGCGCCCAGCAGGAGCTCGACCGCCGGCTCCGTGCCGGCGCCGCGGACGCCGAGAAGGCCGCCGCCGGCGTCGACCCGGCCACGCCCGCCCCCACGACCCCGGTCCCGGAGCCGGACGGCGGCCAGGTCACCAGCACCCTCACCCCGGGCGGCGGCCTGGTGCCCAGCGTCACCGGCAAGGCCGGCACGGCCGTCAAGGGCCTCGTGCGCGGCGTCACCGGCACGGTCGGCAAGGCCACCAAGACCGGCACCCCGCTCGACCCCGCCCTGGGCGGGCTCACCGACACCGTCGACGGTGTCGCCGACGGCCTCTCCACGACCCTCGGCGGTCACTGACCCGTCGGGTCCCCCGGACCTGACCGGGACCTCGGGGTCCCGCACCGGCTCGCCACCGGACCCAGGCCCGGCCCGGCCCAGGCGGCTCAGCCGAAGACCGAGCCCCGCTTGATCAGCAGCGAGTAGAGGGTCTGCTGGATCGACTCGCGCACCTGGTCGGTGACGTTGAAGACCAGCATCGGGTCGTCGGCCGAGCCGTCCTCGTAGGTGTCGGTGCGGATCGGCTCACCGAACTCGATCAGCCACTTCGAGGGCAGCGGCACCAGGCCCAGCGGACCGAGCAGCGGGAACAGCGGCGTGATCGGGATGTAGGGGATGCCGAGCAGCCGGGCCAGCGAGGGGATGTTGCCCACGAGGGGGTAGATCTCCTCGGCCCCGACGACCGAGGTCGGCACGATCGGGACCCCGGTGCGCAGGGCGGCCGAGACGAAGCCGCCGCGGCCGAAGCGCTGGAGCTTGTAGCGCTCGCTGAACGGCTTCCCGATGCCCTTGAAACCCTCGGGCCACACCCCGACGAGCTCGCCGTCGCGCAGCATCCGCTCGGCGTCGTCGTTGCAGGCCAGGGTGGCGCCGCCCTTGCGGGCGAGGTCGCCGACCAGCGGCAGCTTGAAGACCAGGTCGGCCCCCAGTGGACGCAGGAAGCGGTCGGTGTGGTCGTGGATGGTCACCGCGGTCATCAGGCCGTCGAGGGGCACCGTGCCGGAGTGGTTCGACACGATCAAGGCTCCCCCGGTGCGCGGGACGTTCTCCGCGCCGATCACCTCGATCCGGAACCACTTCTCGGCCAGCGGACGCACCGCGGCCAGCAGGAAGCGCTCGGTGACCTCGCGGTCGAAGCCGTAGTCGTCCACCGCGAAGTCACCGGTGAGCCGGCGGCGCAGGAAGGCCAGGAACTCCGCCAGGCGGGGCTCCCAGCTCTCGCCGAAGACCTCCTTGGCGGCGGAGGTGAAGGCACCGAGCCACTCCAGGGGCGGGATGCCGGGGCCCTGCTGGCGGTGCTCGGCGGTCACCGGCGGGCGCGTGCGTCCGCGGCGCGGTGCCACGGCCCGTCCGGCCCGGTCGTCGCCGGCGGTCGCGCCGTCGGGAGAGCCCTCCGGACCCGTGGCCCCGGTCGACCCGGTCCCGGTCGCGGTGCGGCCGGTCGGGACGGGGCCGTCGGGCGCGGCCTCGCCACGGGGCGGGGCGATCCGCTCCGCGGGGGCCTCAGGCTCGTCGCGGTCGGAGCGCTCGCGGGCGCGTGGCGACGGGATGCTGGTGGGGGCCAGGTCGCGGCTGGGGGCCGACGGCTTGTCCTTGCCCGACCCACGGCCGGGTCGTCCCCGGGTGCCGATCGGGATGATCTCGGCGTCACCCACGTGCGCCACCTCCCCTGGTCAGGGCTCCGAGCACGGCGGCCTCACCGGCGCGCACCCGCTCGGGCGACAGCAGGCCGGCGTCGAGGGACGCGGCGAAGTCGTCGAGGGCCTGCACGGTGGTGAAGGTCGGCTCGAAGCCGAGCATCGAACGCATCCGGGTCGTGTCGAGCCCCCGGCCGTAGGTCAGGAACGCGACCTGCTCGGGGGAGAAGTCCGCGGTGCGGCTGCCTCCGACGACCGAGCCGAACCCGGGGACGGCGAACGCCGGCAGCGGCAGCGAGGGACGGCCGAGGCGGCGCAGGGCCTGGGCCAGGGTGATCACCCCGTCGCCGGCGACGTTGTAGGTGCCGGCCACGTCCTGCAGGGTCGCGTGCTGGAGCACGTCGAGGGCGTCCTGCTCGTGCAGGAACTGCAGGCGCGGGTTGCGGCCCAGGACGGTGGGCACCACGGGCAGCCGGAAGTAGCCGGTCATCCCCGAGACGATCCGGGGGCCGATCACGTTGGCGATGCGCAGCGTGGTGACCGCGACGTCGGGACGACGACGCGCGAACCCGCGGGTGTAGGACTCCACCTCGACGACGTCCTTGGTGAAGCCACCCCCGGCCAGCCGCTTGGCGACCATGCCCTCGGTGAACATCGCCGGGTCGCGGTGGCTCGCGCCGTAGAACGCGGCGCTCGACTTCAGCACCAGACGGCGTACGTCGGGGGACTGCTGGCACGCGGCCAGCAGCTGCATCGTCCCGATGACGTTGAGCTCCTTGACCGAGGTCCGTCCACCGGCGGCGGCCTGCGTGGCCGCGACGCTGGTGTGGACGACGGTGTCCACCCGCTCCCGGACGATCACCTTGGCGATCACCGGGTTGCGGATGTCGGCGCGCACGAAGTCGGCGCGCCCCAGGTCACCCCGCGGCGGGGTCACGTCGACCCCGATCACGCGCTCGATCCCCGGCGCCCCGGAGAGCTGCGCCGCGAAGCGACGCCCGAGATCGCCGGCGACGCCGGTGACGAGAACGACCTGACCCATGCGAGACGGCGTCGGGGCCGAGTCCTACTTGCCGAGCTTGCGACGCTGGACGCGCGTCTTCTTCAGCAGCTTGCGGTGCTTCTTCTTCGCCATCCGCTTGCGGCGCTTCTTGATGACAGAACCCACGTCGTACCTATCCGTGATGCCGGTGTGTGCCGGGGAAGGTCAGGCAGACACGACCCCGCTCAGTCGGCCCACCCTAACCGGCCACCCGTGACACCAGCCAATCGGGACGTCCGCTGGTCAGCCGGCGTTGAAGAAGCTCGACCTGAGGTACTCGTTGACGTCGTCCTCGCTCACCCGGAAGGAGCGCCCGACCCGCACCGCGGGGAGCTCCCCGTTGTGGACCAGTCGGTAGACCGTCATCTTGGACACGCGCATGACCGAGGCGACCTCGGCAACGGTGAGGAACTTCACCTCGGAGATGTCTCCAGGCATGTTCGTCGGCATTGGGCACCAGCTCTCTGTCACACGTCCCTCGACTTCGCGCCGACGACCCCACGTGTGCTGGACCGAATATAGGACCCGTGTGACCCGTGTGCCACAGATTCGTCAAAGTGATTCGTGTGACTCGGCGTGTCGGGTTGCGCGAGGCGACCACAGGGCTCCGGACCGGGGTCGTCCTAGAGGTCGAAGGGGTCCAGCCCGTTGTCGGGGAACACGGCGTCGCGGGTGGCCTGCACGGCCCGGTCGAGCCAGGTGTCGGGGTCGTACCCCTCCGACCAGGGCTTGTACGCCGTGCTGCGGCCGTCGGTCATCCGGGACGGGGCGCGCACGCCGAGACGCTCGGCGACCTCCTCGCGCCAGTCGGCCGGCGTCTCCTGCTCGGGGTCCAGCGGGGTCCCCCCCACCGCGGCGAGCAGGTGCGTCCACGCGCGCGGCACGACGTCGACCACGGCGTACCCGCCGCCGCCGAAGGCCACCCACTTGCCGTCCGCGACCTCGTGGGCCAGGTCGTGCAGGGCAAGGTACGTCGCCCGCTGCCCGTCGACGCTGAGGGCCAGGTGGGCCAGGGGGTCGTCGCGGTGGGTGTCGCAGCCCTGCTGGGTCACCAGGACGTCGGGGGCGAACTCGCGCAGCAGCGGCGGCACGACCGCGTGGAAGGCGCGCAGCCAGCCGGCGTCGGCGGTGCCCGGCGGCAGCGCCACGTTGACCGCGCTGCCGACCGCCTCCGGCCCGCCACTGTCGGCGGGGAAGCCGGTGCCGGGGAAGAGCATCTGGCCGGTCTCGTGCAGCGAGATCGTCAGCACCCGCGGGTCGTCGTAGAAGATCTTCTCGACGCCGTCGCCGTGGTGGACGTCGCAGTCGACGTAGGCCACCCGCTGCGCGCCGTGCGAGAGCAGCCAGCGGATCGCGACCGCGACGTCGTTGTAGACGCAGAAGCCGCTGACCCGGTCGGGCATCGCGTGGTGCAGCCCGCCGGCGATGTTGGCGGCGTGGTCCACCTCGCCGGTCCACACCTGGCGCGCGGCCTCGATGCTGGCGCCCACCACGTGGCGGGCCGCCTCGTGCATGCGGGCGAAGGTGGGGTTGTCGTCGCTGCCCAGCCCCACGGCGAGGTTCGACCGGCCCGGCTCGCGGCTGGTCGCCATCACCGCCTCGATCAGGGCGGGGTCGTGGACGGTGACGAGGTCGTCCTCGGTCGCGTCGGGCGCGGCCACGGTGCGGATGCGGTCGAGCACGCCCGCCTGGCGGGCCAGGGAGACGGTCAGGTCCACCCGCACCGGCGACATCGGGTGCGTGGGCCCGAAGTCGTAGGCGGTGAGCGTCTCGTCGTACACCAGGGCGGCGCGGCAGGGCTCACCGTTCATGGCCGGAGGCTACCGCGCGTCAGTCGTCGCTGGCCGCGAGCGCGACCGAGCGGTCGCGGGCGGCCTCCATGGCGGTGATGAAGGCGGCGCGGACCTTGTGGTCCTCCAGCTGCCGGATCGCCGCCGCGGTCGTGCCGCCCGGGGAGGTGACGCGCTCGCGCAGGACCGTCGGGTGCTCGCCGGTCTCGCGCAGCAGCTTGGCCGAGCCGACCACGGTCTGCACCACGAGCTCGGTGGCGGTGGTGCGGGGCAGGCCCAGGTGCACGCCCGCCTCGATCATCGACTCCACCACGAAGAAGAGGTACGCCGGCCCGGAGCCCGAGATCGCCGTGACCGCGTCCTGCTGCTTCTCCGCGATCCGCAGCACCCGACCGGTCACCGCCAGCATCTGCTCGACGGTGACCAGGTGCTCCTCGGTGGCGTGCCGACCGCCCGAGACCGCCGCCATCCCCTCGTCGACCAGCGCCGGGGTGTTGGGCATGACCCGCACGACGGCGACGCCCTCGGGCAGCAGCGCCTCCATCGAGGCGGTGGTGATGCCGGCCGCCAGGCTCACGACCAGCTGGCCGACCGAGACGTGCGGGGCGATCTCGGCCAGCACGTCGCGCATGTCCTGGGGCTTGACCACCAGCACGACGGTGTCGGCGCCGTCGACGGCCTCGGTGTTGGGGACCGCGCGGACGGCGTACCGCTCGGTGAGCTCGGCGGCGCGCTCGGGCCGCTTCTCCCCCACCAGCAGGTCGTCGGGCGCGTGACCGCCCCGGAGCAGGCCGGAGAGCAGGGCCTCGCCCATCACCCCGGCACCGATGATCGCGGTCGTCATGGGGGGTGCCTCTCGTGCGGCGGACGGGGTGGGTCGGGGGGGTTACTTCTGGGAGATCAGCGAGCGCAGGAAGAACGTCAGGTTGGCGGGTCGCTCGGCCAGGCGGCGCATCAGGTAGCCGTACCACTGGTCGCCGTAGGGCAGGTAGACGCGGACCTTCTCACCGGCGTCGGCGAGGCGCTTCTGCTCCTCGGTGCGGATGCCGAAGAGCATCTGGAACTCGTAGGTCCCCGGCATCCGACCGTTGCGGGTGGCCAGCGCCGAGGCGATCCGGACCAGGCGCGGGTCGTGCGTGGCGATCATCGGGTAGCCCTCGCCGGCCATCAGGACCTTCAGGCAGCGCACGTAGGACTTGTCGACCTCGTGCCGGTCCTGGAAGGCCACCTCCTCCGGCTCGTTGTAGGCGCCCTTGCACAGCCGCACCCGGCTGCCCTCGTGGGCCAGGGCCCGACAGTCGTCCTCGGTGCGGTGCAGGTAGGCCTGCACGACCGCGCCCGTCTCCGGGAAGTCCTTGCGCAGCTCGCGCAGGGCCTCCAGGGTGCGGTCGGTGGTGGTGTGGTCCTCCATGTCGAGGGTGACCGTGGTCCCGGCGTTGCGGGCGGCGCGGCAGATCCGGCGGGCGTTCTCCAGGGCCAGGTCGTGACCGATCCCGGGCAGCGCCTGGCCGATGGCCGAGAGCTTCACGCTGACCTCGGCGCGACGCCCGAGACCGGCGGCGACGAGGCGCTCCAGCAGGTCGAGGTACGCCGAGACGGTCGCCTCGGCCTGGGCCTCGTCGAGGGTGTCCTCGCCCAGGAAGTCCAGGGTCACCTCGAGCCCGTCCTCGACCAGGGCGGCGGTCGCGGTGACGGCGTCGGCGTTGTGCTCACCGGGGACGTAGCGGTTGACCACGCTGCTGCTCACCGGCAGGCGCGTGACCACTCCCTTGACGTGCTGGCTGCGAGCGAGCACCAGGAGCGCTTGTCGGATCAACGGTTCCTCCCCGGGGACGACGGTCCCGACACCGTACTCGCGCCGCGGCAGCCCGCACGACGGGGGCAGGATGGGCCCCATGACTGCTGAGCTGGGACTGGGGACGGCCGCCCTGGGACGACCGGAGTACCTCAACCTGGGCCACGGGCGCGCGCTCGGCGACCGGTACGACGTGGAGGAGCTGCGGGCCCACGCGGTCGAGGTGCTCGAGGCGGCCTGGGCCTCCGGCGTGCGGCACGTCGACGCGGCGCGGTCCTACGGCGCCGGCGAGGAGTTCGTGGGCGGGTGGCTGGCCGCCCACCCGGGCCGCCGCGAGGAGTGCCGCGTCGGGTCGAAGTGGGGCTACACCTACGTCGCCGACTTCGCGCGCGGCGCGACCACCCACGAGGTGAAGGACCACACGAGTGCGACCTTCGCGCGCCAGTGGCCCGAGACGCTGGCCGCGCTGGGCGGGCCGCCGGACCTCTACCTGGTGCACAGCCTGACCTCCGACAGCCCCGTGCTGGGCGACCCCGGGCTGCTGGACCGGCTCCGCGAGCTGGCCGCCACCGGCGTACGGGTCGGGCTGTCGACGAGCGGGCCCGACCAGGCCGACGTCGTCCGGGCCGCGGCGGCGCTGCCGGACTCCCCCTTCACCACCGTCCAGTCGACCTGGAACCTCCTCGAGCCCTCCGTCGCGGCGGCCCTGGAGGAGGTCCACGACGCCGGGTGGTTCGTGGTGGTCAAGGAGGCGGTGGCCAACGGGCGCCTGACCCCGGCCGCCGACGACGTGCCGACCGACCTGGCGGCCGTGGCCGACGAGCTCGGCGTGGGCCCGGACACCGTGGCCCTCGCGGCGGCCCTGGCCCGGCCCTGGGTCGACGTGGTGCTCTCCGGGGCCTCCTCGCGCGACCAGCTGGTGTCCAACCTGGCCGCCCGCGACGTCGTCGACGAGGTCGCCCTGGTGGACCTCGGCGGGCTCGCCGAGGACCCGGGCTCCTACTGGAGCCACCGCAGCGGCCTCGCCTGGACCTGACCCGCGGCCTCGCCCGAGGGGGTCCGGTTTCCCAGGTGATGAGCCCGAACTGCCTCTCTGCACACGACGCGTCGTGGGCAGAGAGGCAGTTTCCCGGATGAAGAGCTCCGAGCCGTACGCCGCTCCCGCCGCCCGCTCAGGTCAGGGCGGACCGCACGGCGTCGGCCCACACCACGACGGCGTGGGCGCCGGGGTCCGGGGTGCCCTTGGCGCGGTCGCCCAGGTAGCTCGAGCGGCCCACCTTGGCGACCCGGTCGGTGGTCGAGGCCGTCCCCTCGCGGGCGGCGTCGACGCCCGAGCCGAGCGCGGCGCCGGGGTCCTCGCCCGACCCCAGCCGCTCGACCAGGGTGTCGGCGAGCGGGACCAGGGCGTCGAGCATGGTGCGGTCACCGACCTGGGCGCCCCCCACCTCGGCGATCCCCTCGGCGCCGGCGCGCAGGGCCTCGGCCCAGGTCGCGGGGTCGGTCGCGTCGCCGTCCTCGACGACGGCCGCGGCCCGCATCAGCAGGATGGAGTAGAGCGGTCCCGAGGTCCCGCCGATCGCCCGGCGCACGGTCGCCGACGCGGCGCGCAGCGCGCCCGCGGGATCGGCCGGGTAGCCCCCGACCTCGTCCTCGACCGCACGGGCGCCGCGCTCCAGACCGGTGCCGAGGTCGCCGTCGCCGACCTCGCCGTCCATCCGGGTCAGCTCCGGCTCGGCCTCGCGCAGCGCCGCGCACGCCGCCAGCAGCCCGCGCCGCAGGGCGCCGTCGGCCAGCCCGTCACCCGCGGTCTCCTGGTCCCCCGACGTCGCGGCGGCGTCGGCCGGCACCTCCCGCTGGGTGCTCACCCGTCCCCGGTGCGCGGCCGGCCACGCCGAGGTGGTGGTCGGGGCGTCCAGCAGCTCGACCAGGTCGTCGTCGAGGGCCAGCACCGAGACCGAGCAGCCGGGCATGTCCAGCGCGGTGAGGAAGGTGCCGACCCACAGCCGCTCGACCTCGGCCCCGCGCTCGCGCAGGGCCGCGAGCGTGCCGCGGGCGACGACGTCGAGCTCGCTGGGCGGGGTCGTCCCCAGGTTGTTCACGAGCACGCCGACCCGCTGGCCGCTCGCCAGGGAGAGGTCGTCGGCGACCGCGGCCACCAGGCGCCCGGCCACCTCGTCGGCGCCCACGAGCGCGCCTCGCTCGACGCCGGACTCGCCGTGGATGCCGAGCCCCCACTCGACCTCGTCCTCGCCCAGCTCGAAGCCGGGTCGGCCCACGGCCGGGACGGTGCAGGCCCCCAGCGCCACGCCCATCGACCGGACCGCGGCGGCGACGGAGCGGGCCACCTCGGCGACGGCGGCGAGGTCCTCGCCCCGGGCCGCCGCGGCGCCGGCCGCCTTGTGCACCAGCACCGTGCCGGCGATGCCGCGGCGACCGGCGTGCTCGCCCTCGGCGGAGAGCGCCACGTCGTCGCCGACGACCACCATCTCGACGTCGATCCCCTCGGCCCGCACGATCTCGGCCGCCAGCCCGAAGTTGAGCCGGTCACCGGTGTAGTTCTTCACGATCAGCAGGACCCCCGCCTCGCCGCCGACGGCCCGGACCGCGGCGAGCACGGCGTCGGTCGAGGGCGAGGTGAACACGTCGCCGACGACGGCACCGGTGAGCATGCCCGCGCCGACGTACCCGCCGTGGGCCGGCTCGTGACCCGCGCCCCCGCCCGACACGATCGCCACCTCGCCGCGCGCGGCGACCTCGGCGTGGTCGGCCCGCAGGACCACCGTCTGGCCCTCGAGGAGCACCAGCCCCGGGTCGGCGTCGACCAGGCCCTCCAGCATCTGCGGCACGACGTCGGCGACGGAGTTGATCAGCTTCTTCATGCGCTCGACCCTAGCCACGCGCCGCGACCCCGACGAGGGCTCGTTCAGGAGGTGCGGCGACGCAGGGTGAGGGCGCCGAGCACCAGCCCCGCCACGACGTACGCCGACACCACGGCGACGTCGTGCCACACCGGTCCGGTGGCCGCCGAGGTCGCCACCTGCTGCATCGCGTCGACCGCGAACGACAGCGGCAGCACGTCGGAGACCTGGGCCAGCACGGCGGGCAGCTGGTCGCGGGGCACGAACAGCCCGCACAGCAGGATCTGGGGCACGACCAGCACGGGCATGAACTGGACCGCCTGGAACTCCGTGCGCGCGAAGGCCGAGACCAGCAGCCCCAGGGCCGTGCCGAGCACGGCGTCGACGACGGCGACCACGAGCAGCAGCCACGCCGGCCCGACCACGTCCAGGCCGAGGAGCCCGAGGCACACGCCGACGGCGAGGGCCGACTGCACCGCCGCCACCAGCCCGAAGGCCAGGGCGTAGCCCAGCAGCAGGTCGGCGCGCCCCACCGGCATCGCCAGCAGCCGCTCCAGCGTCCCCGAGGTGCGCTCGCGCAGGGTGGTCACCGAGGTCACCAGGAACATCACGATGAAGGGGATCAGCGCGAGCAGCGCGGGCCCCAGCCGGTCGAAGCCGGACCCCGGGGTCCGGCTGAACATCCACCACAGCAGGGCGACCACCGCGCAGGGCAGCACCAGCAGCATCGCCACGGTCCGGTGGTCGCGACGCAGCTGGGTCAGCACCCGCCCGGCCACGGCCAGCGTGGTCCCGGGCCTCACGGTCGCTCCTCGCGCACCAGCCGCAGGAAGGCCTCCTCCACGTCGTGCGCCCCGGTGCGCCGGAGCAGGTCGGCCGGGGTGTCGTCGGCGACCAGGCGCCCCTCGCGCAGCAGCAGGAGCCGGTCGCAGCGGGTGGCCTCGTCCATCACGTGGCTCGAGACCAGCACCGCCGCGCCCGCCCGGGCCAGGGCGTGGAAGGTGGCCCACAGGTCCGCCCGCAGCACCGGGTCGAGCCCGACCGTGGGTTCGTCGAGCACCAGCAGCTCGGGATCGGCCAGCAGCGCGACCCCGAGCGAGACCCGCGACCGCTCCCCGCCGGAGAGCCGGCCGACCAGGTCGTGGGCGTGGGCGGCGAGGCCGACGGCGCCGAGCACGTCGGTGACCCGTCCGGCCGGGACGCGCAGCACGCGGGCGAAGAAGCGCAGGTTCTCGGTGACGGTGAGGTCGTCGTACACGCTCGGCTGCTGGGTGACGTAGCCGATCCGCCCGCGCAGCGACGCCGTCCCGGCGGGCCGCCCGAGCACCTCGACCGTGCCCCCGGTGGTGCGCTGCACCCCCACCAGCACCCGCATCAGGGTGGTCTTGCCGCAGCCCGAGGGACCCAGCAGGCCGACCACCTCCCCGGCCCGCAGGGTGAGGTCCAGGCCGTGCAGGACCTCCCGGTCCCCGCGCCGCACGACCAGGCCCCGGACCGCGACAGCGTCCGCCGTGGTCGACATGGAGCGATCCTGGCCCCGGTCGCACCCGCCGTCGAGGGCCCGAGGTCCCGGACGGCGGCTAGGGGGTGACCCCGGGGGCCGCGAAGTGCAGCTTGGAGAAGGCGAGCGACTCCAGCAGGTCGACCTCGCGCTGCTCGCGGTCACCGGCCTTGCGGGTGTTGATCTCGGCCACGACGTGGCCCTCGAAGCCGGTCGCCGCGAGGTGCTCGAGGAACTCCCCGCACGGCTGGTTGCCGCGTCCGGGCACGAGGTGCTCGTCCTTGGCCGAGCCGGAGCCGTCGGTCATGTGCACGTGGCGCAGCCGGTCCCCGAGGCGGCGGGCCATCGCGACCGGGTCGGACTGCGCGGTGGCGGCGTGGGAGAGGTCGATCGTGGTGTTGGCGTAGGGCTCGGCCGAGGGGTCCCACCCGGGGCCGTAGACCTCGAGCTCGCGGCGGGAGGTGGCGCGCCAGGGGTACATGTTCTCGACCGCGAAGGCGATGCCCGTGCGCCGCTCCAGGTCGGCGATGCCCTCGACGAAACCGGTGGCGTAGTCGCGCTGCCACCGGAACGGCGGGTGCACCACGACCACGTCGGCGTCCAGCGCGAGGGCCATCTCGGCGCTGCGCTCGAGCTTGGCCCACGGGTCGCTGCCCCACACCCGCTGGGTGATCAGCAGGCACGGCGCGTGCACGGCGCAGACCGGCACCTGGTGGTAGTCGCGCAGCTTGCGGACCTTCTCCACGCTCTGGCTGACCACGTCGATCCCGACCATCACCTCGACGGCGTCGTAGCCCAGGCGCTCGGCGTAGTCGAAGGCGTGGGTGGTGTTCTCGGGGTAGACCGAGGCCGTGGAGAGGGCGAAGACGGGGGCCACGCGCGCCTCAGGCCCGCGCGTCGAGACGGTCGAGCTGGTGCAGGATGACGCCCTCGCGCAGCGCCCACGGGCAGATCTCGAGGGCCTCGAGGTCGAAGACGTCCAGCACGGCGGAGGCCACCAGGGCCCCGGCCAGCACCTGGTGGGCGCGGCCGGAGGAGACCCCGGGCAGGTGGGCGACCTCGTCGCGGTCCATGGCGATCAGCTTCGGGATCCACTGCTCGAGCTCGCGGGCCGGGAGCACACGGCGTACGAACAGGCCCTCCGAGGACGGCGCGGCGCCGCAGATGCGGGCCAGGGAGCGGAAGGTCTTGGAGGTGGCGACGGCGTGGTCGGGCGTCCCGCCGCGCAGCAGGGAGCCGGCGTCGCGGGCGACCTCGAGGCGGATCTCCTTGCGCAGCCGGCGCAGCTCCTTCTCCCCGGGGTGGCCGTGGGCGAAGTGCTCGCGGGCCAGCCGGCCGGCGCCCAGCGGCACCGACCACGCGACGTCGGGCACCTCGGTGTCACCGCCCGCGAGCTCCAGCGACCCGCCGCCGATGTCGAAGACGGCCAGACGGCCGGAGGACCACCCGAACCAGCGGCGTACGGCGAGGAACGTCAGCCGGGCCTCGTCCTCGCCGGGCAGGACCCGGATCTCGACGCCGGTCTCGGCCTCGACGTGGGCCAGCACCGCGTCGCTGTTGACGGCGTCGCGGACGGCGGAGGTGGCGAAGGAGTAGATCTCCTCGCACCCCTTGTCCTCGGCCAGCGCGAGGGCGGAGGACACGAAGGCGGTCAGCGCGGCGACCCCCGCGGGGGTGACCGCCCCGTCGCCGTCGAGGTGCTCGGCCAGCCGCAGCGGCTCCTTGTAGGAGGACGCCGGCAGCGGCGCCGCCCCGGCGTAGGCGTCGACCACCAGGAGGTGGCCGGTGTTGGAGCCGATGTCGAGCACACCGAGGCGCATGGGGCGAGGCTACCGGGCCCGACCGCATAGGCTTCCCGGCGTGCCCGAGGTCGATCTCGTCTTCCCCCGCGCCTACGTCGAGTTCGCGGACCCCGCGGACGGCGACCAGGTGTTCCGCTGCGACCTGACCTGGCTCACCTCGAGCTGGACGTGCATCTTCGGCCAGGGCTGCGCCGGCATCTACGCCGACGCCCCCGAGTCGGGCTGCTGCACCCTGGGCGCCCACTTCTCCGACTCCGACGACGAGGAGCGGGTGGCGGGCTGGGTCGCCGAGCTCGGCGAGGACCGCTGGCAGCACCGCGGGTCGGCGCTCGGCGACGACGGGCAGGTGACCCGCGAGGGCTGGGTCGAGACCGACGACGAGGGCGAGCGCAAGACCCGCGTCGTCGACGGCGCCTGCGTCTTCCACAACTCCCGCGACTTCGCCGGCGGCTACGGCTGCGCACTGCACGCGCTGGCGCTGGACCGCGACGTGCACTTCGTCGAGACCAAGCCCGACGTGTGCTGGCAGCTGCCGATCCGCCGCACCTTCCGCGACGTCGAGCGGCCCGACGGCACGACCTACCTCGAGGTCGGCATCGGGGAGTACGACCGGCGCGGCTGGGGCGCCGGCGGCCACGACCTGGACTGGTACTGCTCGGGCAACACCGAGGCCCACGTCGGCACCGAGCCGGTCTTCGTGAGCAACGCCGTCGAGCTGGTCGCGCTGATGGGCCGCCCGGCGTACGACGTGCTGGTGGAGGCGTGCGACGCCCACGTGCGGTCGCGCTCGGCCCTGACGCTGCACCCCGCCTCGCCGACCCGGCCCTGATCCGGGCTCCACGGACGGAGGCGTCCCGATCCGTGGTCCTTGCGACCCCCGGTGTCAAGAGTCGGAACCGGTCGGGTCAGAATCAGTTATGCGCCTCGACCACATCGTCTTCGCCGCAGGCCCGGGGGGGCTCGCAGGAACGACGGAACGTCTCTCGGCCCTGTTGGGCGAGGAGTTCGTCACCGGTGGTGTCCACCCCCGCTTCGGCACACGCAACTCGATCCTCCCGCTCGCGGGAGGCATGTACCTGGAGGTCGTCGAGGTCCTCGACCACCCGGCCTCCGACAAGGCCCCGTTCGGCCAGGCCGTCCGTGCTCGCTCCGAGCTTGGCGGCGGATGGCTGGGCTGGGTCGTCGCCGTGGACGACATCGCCCCGCACGAGCAGCGCCTCGGTCGCGAGTCGGTCAGCGGCAACCGCCACCGTCCCGACGGCGTCGAGCTGCGCTGGCGCCAGCTGGGGGTCAAGGGCCTGCAGGCCGACCCGCAGCTGCCGTTCTACGTGCAGTGGGAGACCGACCCGGCCAACCACCCCAGCACCGGGGCCACCGGCCAGGTCAGCCTCGGCTGCCTGGAGATCGCCGGCGACCCCGCGCGCGTCTCGGAGTGGCTGGGCCAGCCGGTCGACGAGCCGCTCGAGGACGTGAAGGTCGAGTGGGTCGCCCCCAACGGCACCCCCGGCATCAACGCCGCCAAGTTCAAGACCCCCCTCGGCGAGGTCCGGCTCTGAGCTCGACGGCCCCCTCTCCCGGGGCCGACGGGGACCCCCGCACGGGTCCCGACCTGGCCGCGGGGGCGCTGCCCAGCCCGAACATCTGGTACTCCCCCGAGGTCTACGAGATCGAGAACCGCGGCGTCGACCGCGCGGGGGTGATCACCGACCTGCTCCGGCGCCTCGGCGGCTGGGAGGATCGTGACGTCCTCGACGTCGGCTGCGGCACCGGCTTCCACCTCCCCCTGCTCGCCGACGGCGCCCGGTCGGTGACCGGCGTGGAGCCGCACGGCGACCTGGTCGCCGTCGCACGGCGCCGGACGCGGCGGCTCCCGCACGTGGAGGTCCGCCACGGCTCCGCCACCGACCTGCCCCTGCCCGAGGCGTCGGTGGACGTGGTGCACGCGCGCTGGGCCTACTTCTTCGGTCCCGGCTGCGAGCCGGGCCTGGCCGAGCTCGACCGCGTGGTGCGCCCGGGCGGGCGGGCGTTCGTCATCGACAACGACCCCACCCGCTCCACCTTCGGCTCGTGGTTCCGGCGCGGCTACCCCCGCCACGACCCGGTCGCCGTGGCGGCGTTCTGGGACGCCCGCGGCTGGGAGCGCCACCCCCTCGACATCGCCTGGACCTTCGACTCCCGCGAGGACCTCGAGGCCGTCGTGCGCATCGAGCTCCCCGACGCCGTCGCCGAGGAGGTCCTGCTCGAGCACGAGGGCTCGTCGGTCGACTACGCGATCAACGTCTGGACCCGGGGGTTCTGAAGCGCGGCTCGGTCGGTGCGTGGTCGGCGGTGGTCGGGCGTGTCGTGGGGGGCGGGCCCACACATTTGTGTAGGAGAGTGCCCTGATCGGGCGTCCTCCTGGTCACTCGGCTACACAAATGTGTGGGTCCTGCGACCGGGCGTGTCGCGACACCTGCGCCGGGGTCAGGTCCAGTCGCGGCGGCTGGAGCGGCGTACGACGAGGGCGGGCTGGAGCATCTGGCCGCGCTCCTCGATCGGCTTGTGGGCCAGGACGCGGTGCAGGATCCGGACGACCTCGACCGCCACCTGCTCGAGCGGCTGCCGCACCGAGGTCAGGCCCGGCCACACCACCTGGGCCGGCAGCGAGTCGTCGAAGCCGACCACCCCGATGTCGCGCCCCGGGCGCAGGCCGCGCTCGGCGCAGGCGTGCAGCACCCCGAGGCCCAGGGTGTCGCTGGCGCAGGCGAAGGCGGTGATGGTCGTGTCCTCCAGGACGTGGTGGGCGGCCATCCGGGCGGCGTCGACGTTGTCGGCGACGCGTACGCCGAGCCCCATCGGGTCGCGGCCCGACGCCCGCAGCGCCTCCTCCCAGCCGCTGCGCCGGTCCTGCCCGATCCGCGAGGAGCGCTCCCAGCCGAGCCAGGCGACCCGGTCGTGGCCCTGCTCGAGGAGGTGCTCGGTGGCGATCCGGCCACCGTGGGCGCCGTCGACGTCGACCCAGGCGTGGTCGGCGTGCGGGTCGTCCCAGGGCCGACCGAAGGCGACGAACGGCGCGCCGCGGTCCTGGAGGAAGCCGGCCTGCGGCGTCCCGGCGTAGGTGTCGGTCACGACGAAGGCGTCCACGGCGGTCGAGCGCAGGAGGTCGTCGTAGCCGTCCAGCGGGTCCTCCTCCTCCCCCGAGAACAGCAGCACGTGGTGACCGGTGCGGGAGGACTCCTCGGTCAGGCTGTGCAGGAAGCGGTCCATCAGCGCGTTGCTGGTGCCCTCGTGGGCCTGCTCGAAGCGCAGCCCGATCAGGTGGGACGAGCGCGTGCGCAGCTGGCGCGCGGCCCGGTTGGGCGAGTAGCCGAGCCGGTCGATCACCTCCTGCACCCGGGTGAGGGTCTCGGGACGCAGCAGCTCGGGGTTGTTGAGCGCGTTGGAGACCGTCTGGCGCGAGACCCCCGCCTCGTCGGCGACCGTGGCCAGCGTGGGCGGCACGGTCGGCCGCAGCCGGTCCCGGACCGGGTCGGGGCGGTTGGACGGCTGGCTCATCGTGCTCCCAGGAAGGCGTGCGATGGATCGTTCCAAGGCTAGGTCATCACACCGCCTCCCCGAGGCGGCGACGGGGTCGTCGGTGTCGGGCCCGGGTTGTGTCAGACCCCTCGCCTACGGTGCTGGTCATGGCCTCACGACCCGCAGCCAAGCCCCCCCGCCCGAGCTACCACTGCTCCGAGTGCGGCTGGGAGGCCGCCAAGTGGGTGGGGCGCTGCGGTGAGTGCCAGGCCTGGGGCACCGTGGTGGAGAAGTCCGCGCCCCGCAGCCGGGTCCAGGCCGGTCCGGTGACCACGCCTGCGCGCCCCATCGGCGAGGTCCCGATCGAGGACTCCCAGTCGCGCAGCAGCGGCGTGCCCGAGCTCGACCGGGTGCTCGGCGGGGGCCTGGTGCCCGGCGCCGCCATCCTGCTGGCCGGGGAGCCCGGGGTCGGCAAGTCCACGCTGCTGCTGGAGGTGGCCGCCCAGACCGCCCGGCTGCGCCACCGCGTCCTCTACGTCACGGGCGAGGAGTCGGCCGCCCAGGTGCGCATGCGCGCCGACCGCACGGGCGGGATCTTCCCCGAGCTCTACCTCGCCGCCGAGACCGACCTCGGGGCCCTGCTGGGCCACGTCGAGGAGGTCAAGCCGACGCTGCTCGTCGTCGACTCCATCCAGACCATCAGCGCCGGCGACGTCGACGGCGTGCCGGGCGGGGTCACCCAGGTCAAGGAGGTCTCCGCCGCGCTGATCCGGATGGCCAAGCTGCGCAACATCACCCTGGTGATCATCGGCCACGTCACCAAGGACGGCTCGATCGCCGGGCCGCGCGTCCTGGAGCACCTGGTCGACGTGGTCCTGCACTTCGAGGGCGAGCGCACCTCGCGGCTGCGGATGGTGCGTGCGGTCAAGAACCGGTTCGGCCCGGTCGACGAGGTCGGCTGCTTCGACCTGTCCGCCGAGGGCATCGTCGCGATCACCGACCCCTCGGGGCTGTTCCTCGACGCCCGGCACTCCCCCGTCCCCGGCACCTGCGTGGCCGTGCACATGGAGGGTCACCGGCCGCTGCTCAGCGAGGTGCAGGCGCTGGTCACCCACTCCGCCTCCGAGCGGCCCCGCCGCACCACCTCCGGCGTCGACTCCTCCCGGGTGGCCCTGATCCTCGCGGTCCTCCAGCAGCACGCGGGCATCCGGCTGCACCAGCACGACGTGTTCGTCTCCAGCGTCGGGGGCGCCCGCCTGACCGAGCCGAGCAACGACACCGCCATCGCCCTGGCGATCGCCTCGGCGCACCTGGGGCGTCCGCTGGCCCGCAACGTCGTGGCCATCGGCGAGCTGGGGCTGTCGGGGGAGCTGCGGCGGGTGCGGGACCTCGGCGTACGCCTGGCCGAGGCCGGCCGGATGGGGTTCCGCTCCGCGGTGGTGCCGGCCGAGAGCACCGCGAGCGCCGGCAGCAGCCGCGTCCTGGACGGCATGCGGGTGCTCGACGTCGACCACGTGGGCCGCGCCCTGAGCGCCCTGGGCCTGGGGCAGGACGAGAGTCCGCGACTGGGTCTGTCCTAGATAGACTCCGCGCGTGGCTTCCCCTGAGCGTGCCGAAGACGCGACCCGCCTGCGCACGACCCTGGCGCGGATCGCCCCCGGCACGAGCCTGCGCGACGGTCTCGAGCGGATCCTGCGCGGCCGCACCGGCGCCCTGATCGTGCTCGGCCACGACAAGGAGGTCGAGGGCATCGTCACCGGCGGGTTCCTGCTCGACGTGCCCTTCTCCGCCACCGCCCTGCGCGAGCTGGCCAAGATGGACGGCGGCATCGTCCTGGACCGCGACATCTCGCGCATCCACCGGGCCAACGTGCACCTGATGCCCGACCACACCATCCCCTCGGAGGAGACCGGCACCCGGCACCGCACCGCCGACCGGGTGGCCAAGCAGACCGGGGCACCGGTCATCTCGGTGTCGCAGTCGATGCAGATCATCGCGATCTACGTCGGCTCGATCCGCTACGTCCTCGAGGACTCCGGCTCGATCCTGGCGCGCGCCAACCAGGCCCTGGCCACGCTCGAGCGCTACAAGGTGCGGCTCGACGAGGTCTCCAGCACGCTCTCCGCGCTGGAGATCGAGGACCTGGTGACCGTGCGCGACGTCGCCGTCGTCGCCCAGCGCCTGGAGATGGTCAGCCGGATCGCCCGCGAGATCGACGACTACGTCAACGAGCTCGGCACCGACGGCCGGCTGCTCTCGCTCCAGCTCGAGGAGCTGGTCACCGGGGTCGACGCCGAGCGGGCGCTGGTGGTCCGCGACTACCAGGCCGGCGGACGCCGCGACCACCCGGCCGAGGAGATCCTGGCCGACCTCGAGGGGCTGCTGCCGACCGAGCTGGTCGACATCGGGTCCGTGGCCCGGGCGCTCGGGCTGGGCCAGGGCGAGCTGCTGGACGGCGCGGTCACCCCGCGCGGTCACCGCCTGCTGGCCAAGGTCCCCCGCCTGCCCTCGACGGTGGTCGACCGCCTGGTCGAGCACTTCGAGACGCTCCAGAAGCTGCTCTCGGCCAGCGTGGAGGACCTCCAGATGGTCGACGGCGTCGGCGAGCTGCGGGCCCGCAGCGTCCGCGAGGGGCTGTCCCGGCTGGCGGAGTCCAGCATCCTCGAGCGCTACGTCTGACGCAGCCCGTCCACCAACTGCGCGGACGCAACACCGACCCTCGGGTCGGCGGGCGGTCAGCCGTGCTTGCTGGCGGTGGCGCTCGGGGAGGGTGCCGAGGAACCCCGTCCGGCGCGGGCCGAGGGGCTGGCCTTCGGGGTCGGGGTGGGCGTCTGGGTGACCCGGCGCGCCGGGGCGCGGGTGACCTGGAACTGCCGGTCGGTCGGCGTGGACCCGAAGGCCGCCGCGACCACGTGGTAGAAGCCCGGGAGCGCCCAGTCGGGCGAGCTCGAGCAGTCGGAGTCCGAGCGGCGACCGCTCCACCGGACCGGGACGGTGGTCGCCACGCCGCTGCGGACCACCACCTCCTTGGTCGGGACGGCCTGGGGGCAGTCCTGGCTGGACCAGATCCGGTCGCTGCCCGAGGTGATCTTGACGACCACGGTCGAGGAGGACACCTTGAAGGTGCAGGCGGGCTGGGTCCCCTGCAGCTGCAGGTCGATCGTGCTCCGCACGCCCGCCCACGCCTGGGGGATGGACGGGGTGACCGTGACCTCGTCGTCGGTGCACGGACCGCTGGGGGCCACGAGGGGCACCGCCGAGCCGGTGGCCGTGGCCGTCGCCGTGGCGGTGCCGGTCGGCGTACCGGGCGTGGCCACCGCGGTGGGACCCACCGGGGACGAGGACGAGGGCTTCGCCGCGGCCTTGGCCGCCGCGTCCGTCGCCGTGGCGGAGGTGTCCGCGCCGCCGCCGCCGAGCAGCTTGCCGATCCCGAGCACCAGGAGCAGGGCCACGAGGACCACCAGCCCACGACGGACCCAGTAGACCCGCTGCGGCAGTCGGCCTCGAGGAGTCGTCGGCGCGCCCATGAGGTCACGCTACGGCGGGCGCCGGGTCGATCGACGTTCCCACGCCGAGGCCCGGGGTCGTGACCGCTGGGGTGGGATGGGGTGCGGTGGGGTTGGATGGGGGCGAGATGAGCCAGCTGCACTCCCCCGTCCTGAGGTGGTACGCCGAGCACGCCCGCGACCTGCCCTGGCGGCGCCCCGAGGCCACGCCGTGGTCGGTGATGGTCTCGGAGTTCATGCTGCAGCAGACGCCGGTCGCCCGGGTCCTGCCGGTCCACGCCGCCTGGCTGGAGACCTGGCCGACGCCCGGCGCGCTCGCCGACGCCCCGAGCGGCGAGGCCGTGCGCGCCTGGGGCCGGCTGGGCTACCCCCGGCGGGCCCTGCGCCTGCACGCCGCCGCGACCGCGATCGTCGACCGCCACGGGGGCGAGGTGCCCTCGGACCACGCCGAGCTGCTCGCGCTGCCCGGGGTGGGCGACTACACCGCCAGCGCGATCGCCTCCTTCGCCTTCGGCCGGCGCCACGTCGTGCTGGACACCAACGTGCGCCGGGTGTTCGCGCGCGCGGTCGCGGGGGTGGAGTTCCCCGGCGCGTCGGTGACCAGGGCCGAGCGCGTGCTGGCCGAGGACCTCGTGCCCGAGGAGGATCCGGCCACCTGGGCGGTCGCGGTGATGGAGCTGGGCGCGCTGGTCTGCCGGGCCCAGGACCCGGTCTGCTCGGCCTGCCCGATCGCGACGTCGTGCGCCTGGGTCCAGGCCGGCCGACCGGCGTACGACGGACCGCCGCGGCGCGGCCAGGCCTGGGCCGGCACGGACCGGATGGTGCGCGGCCGGCTGCTCGCGGTCCTGCGCGACCACGAGGGAAGCGTGGCCCGCGAGCGGCTCGAGCAGGCCTGGGAGGAGCCGGTCCAGCGCGAGCGCGCCCTGGCCAGCCTCCTGGTCGACGGCCTGGTCGTGGAGGTCGACGGCCGGTTCGCCCTCCCCGGCTGACACCACTCCCCTGCGTACGCCGAACGGCCCACCCGGTCTCCCGGGTGGGCCGTTCGTGTCGAGCAGGTGGGTCAGTCGACCTTGGGGACGTCGACGGGACCGTCGCTGTCGTCGGGACCCTCACCGGGCACCGGGCCGCCGACGTGCTCGAGCGGCGGGGAGTCCGGGAGCGGGGAGCCCTTGGAGCTGCCCTCGAAGGTGAATGTCGCCTCCTTGCCCTCGCCCTCGACGCCGACCAGCACGATCTGGCCGGGGCCGACCTCGCCGAACAGCATCTTCTCGGCCAGCACGTCCTCGATCTCGCGCTGGATCGTGCGGCGCAGCGGACGGGCACCGAGGACCGGGTCGAACCCGCGGGTGGCGAGCAGGTCCTTGGCGGGCTGGGTGAGCTCCAGCGACATGTCGCGGTCCTTCATCCGCAGCTCCACC
This sequence comes from Nocardioides korecus, assembly GCF_054778395.1. NCBI lineage: Bacteria > Bacillati > Actinomycetota > Actinomycetes > Propionibacteriales > Nocardioidaceae > Nocardioides > Nocardioides korecus. Next base: position 420,392 of record NZ_BAAGZO010000004.1, read on the forward strand.
GAGGCGACCATGTTGTCGACCATCGCGATGATCTGGTCCTTGGTCAGCGGCGGGAACACGATGATCTCGTCCACGCGGTTGAGGAACTCGGGCCGGAAGTGCTGCTTGAGCTCCTCGGAGACCTTGTTCTTCATCCGGTCGTAGGTGCCCTCGTCGCCCGACTGGTTGAAGCCCAGGCTGACGCCCTTGGAGATGTCGCGGGTGCCGAGGTTCGTGGTCATGATGATCACGGTGTTCTTGAAGTCCACGACCCGACCCTGGGAGTCGGTCAGGCGACCCTCCTCCAGGATCTGCAGCAGGCTGTTGAAGATGTCGGGGTGGGCCTTCTCGACCTCGTCGAACAGCACGACCGAGAACGGCTTGCGCCGCACCTTCTCGGTCAGCTGGCCGCCCTCTTCGTAGCCGACGTAGCCGGGGGGCGAGCCGAAGAGCCGCGAGACGGTGTGCTTCTCGCTGAACTCCGACATGTCGAGCTGGATCAGGGAGTCCTCGTCGCCGAAGAGGAACTCGGCGAGCGTCTTGGACAGCCAGGTCTTCCCGACGCCCGAGGGCCCGGCGAAGATGAACGACCCACCGGGGCGCTTGGGGTCCTTGAGGCCGGCACGCGTGCGTCGGATCGCCCGGCTGAGCGCCTTGACGGCCTCGTCCTGGCCGATGACGCGCTTGTGCAGCTCGTCCTCCATCTTGAGCAGTCGCGTGGACTCCTCCTCCGACAGCTTGACGATCGGGATGCCGGTGGCGACGGCGAGGACCTCGGCGATGAGCTCCTCGTCGACCTCCGCGACGACGTCCATGTCGCCGGCGCGCCACTGCTTCTCGCGCTCGCCCTTGGCCAGGATGAGCTGCTTCTCCTCGTCACGCAGGCGGGCGGCGGCCTCGAAGTCCTGCCCGTCGATCGCCCCCTCCTTGCGCTTGCGCACCTCGCCGATCTTGTCGTCGAACTCGCGCAGGTCCGGCGGCGCGGTCATCCGGCGGATCCGCAACCGGGAACCGGCCTCGTCGATGAGGTCGATCGCCTTGTCGGGCAGGAAGCGGTCGGAGATGTAGCGGTCGGCCAGGGTCGCCGCCGAGACCAGCGCCTCGTCGGTGATCGTGACGCGGTGGTGGGCCTCGTAGCGGTCGCGCAGACCCTTGAGCATCTCGATGGTGTTGGCGATCGAGGGCTCGTTGACCTGGATCGGCTGGAAGCGGCGCTCGAGGGCGGCGTCCTTCTCCAGGTGCTTGCGGTACTCGTCGAGCGTGGTGGCACCGATGGTCTGGAGCTCACCGCGGGCCAGCATCGGCTTGAGGATGCTGGCGGCGTCGATCGCGCCCTCGGCCGCGCCGGCCCCGACGAGGGTGTGGATCTCGTCGATGAACAGCACGATGTCGCCGCGGGTGCGGATCTCCTTGAGGACCTTCTTCAGCCGCTCCTCGAAGTCACCGCGGTAGCGGGAGCCGGCGACCAGCGCACCCAGGTCGAGGGTGTAGATCTGCTTGTCCTTGAGCGTCTCGGGGACGTCGCCCTTGACGATGTCCTGGGCCAGGCCCTCGACGATCGTGGTCTTGCCGACGCCGGGCTCGCCGATCAGCACGGGGTTGTTCTTCGTGCGCCGCGACAGGATCTGCATGACGCGCTCGATCTCCTGCGCACGTCCGATGACCGGGTCGAGCTTACCCTCCTTGGCCGCCTGGGTCAGGTTGCGGCCGAACTGGTCGAGCACGAGCGAGGACGACGGCGCGGCCTCCGGCGCGGTGCCGGCGGTCTGCTGCTCCTTGCCCTGGTAGCCCGACAGCAGCTGGATGACCTGCTGGCGCACGCGGTTGAGGTCGGCGCCCAGCTTGTGCAGGACCTGGGCGGCGACGCCCTCGCCCTCGCGGATCAGGCCGAGCAGGATGTGCTCGGTGCCGATGTAGTTGTGGCCCAGCTGCAGCGCCTCGCGCAGGCTCAGCTCCAGGACCTTCTTGGCACGGGGGGTGAAGGGGATGTGGCCGCTCGGGGCCTGCTGGCCCTGGCCGATGATCTCCTCGACCTGGGCGCGCACGGCCTCCAGGGAGACGCCGAGGCTCTCCAGGGCCTTGGCGGCGATCCCGTCGCCCTCGTGGATCAGGCCGAGCAGGATGTGCTCGGTGCCGATGTAGTTGTGCGAGAGCATGCGGGCCTCTTCTTGGGCCAGCACGACGACTCGTCGGGCTCGGTCGGTGAACCGCTCGAACATGGGCTACTCCTCGGGGAACTCTCGCAGGGTCGACCAGTGCGACCCGCACGGCCTATCAAACCCTCCTGGCAGCCTACGTGTTCCGGTGCAACCGAGGTGATCGCTGACAGCGAACAGCAGCCCGTTCGTGACCCGCGGCCCGCCGGTGACGCCTCACCGACCGGTCTCAGCCCCCGGGCTGCACCAGCCCGTGCTCGTAGGCCCAGACCACCGCCTGGATCCGGTCGCGCAGGCCGAGCTTGCGCAGCACCTCCGCGACGTGGGACTTCACCGTCTCGGTCGCCACCACCAGCTCGGCGGCGATCTCGGCGTTCGAGCGGCCGCGGGCCAGGCCCATCAGCACGTCGCGCTCGCGCGGGCTCAGCGGGGCCAGGTCGGCCGGCGACCTCGCGGTCCCCCGCGCCGCGAAGTCGTCCACCAGCCGCCGGGTCACCGCCGGGCCGAGGAGCATCGCCCCCTCGGCCACCAGCCGCACGCCCTCCACCAGCCGCTCGGCCGTGACGTCCTTGAGCAGGAACCCGCTGGCGCCGGCACGGATGGCCTCGTAGACGTAGGAGTCGAGGTCGAAGGTGGTCAGCACCAGCACCCGGGTGGGCAGCTCGGCGGTCAGGACGCGGGTGGCCTCGATCCCGTCCAGCCGCGGCATCCGCACGTCGACCAGCGCCAGGTCCGGGGCCGTGCGCCGGGCCAGGTCGACCAGGGCCTGCCCGTCCGGGGCCGTCCCCACCACCTCGATCCCCGGCTGGGCGTCGAGCAGGGCGGCGAAGCCCGCGCAGATGACCGGCTGGTCGTCGGCGACGACGACCCGGGTCACCGGCGGTCCCCGTCGGCCAGGGGCAGCGTGGCCTCGACCACGAAGCCGCCGTCGCGCGGCCCGGCCACCAGGCGGCCGCCCAGCGCCTCCACCCGCTCCCGCATCCCGACCAGGCCGTGGCCGACGTCCCTGGTGCCCGCGGCCGAGCCCGGGGCCCGCCCCTCCTGCGGCAGGACGGCCGTCGGCGGCACCGCCGAGGCGGGGCGGGCGGGCAGGCCGACGAGAGGTGCGGTCTCCTCGGGCGTCGCCGACGACGCGGGGGCCGCGGCGGGCCCGGCGGCGGGAGGTCCGGCCGACGCGACCGAGACCACGGCGAGGTGCGCCGTGCGCTCGAGCCGGACGGTCACGGGCACCCCCGGCGCGTGCTTGCGGGCGTTGGTCAGGCCCTCCTGGACCACCCGGTAGGCGACGTACCCCACGGTCGGACCCACCTCGGACCGCACGTCACCGACGAGGTCCACCGGCTGCCCGGAGGACGACGAGCGCTCCACCAGCCCCGCGATGTCGCCCCAGGACGGCTGCGGGAGCCGGGCCCCGTCGACGCTGCGGCCCAGGATGCCGAGGACCCCGCGCAGCTCGTCGAGCGCCCGGCGGGCGTCGGCCGCGATCTCGGCCAGCACCGAGCGGGCCTCGGCGCCCAGCCCCGGGTGGGTGTACGGCGCGGTCTCGGCGCGCACCGCGATCAGCGAGACGTGGTGCGCCACCACGTCGTGGAGGTCCCGGGCGAGGCGGGCCCGCTCGGCGGTGACCTCGGACTGCTGCTCGACCGCGGAGGCCCGGTCGACCAGACCCGCCATCGCGTGCTCGCGGCGCTGCGCCAGACCGATCTGCCGACGCGCGGCCAGGGTGAGCCAGAGCAGCCCGCACAGGACGACCGCCCACCCCACGGCGACCGCACCGCGACCGGCCAGGACCGCGGTCTCGAACGGCCCCACGGGACCGGTCAGCACCATCTGCCGGACCAGCCCGACCACCAGGGAGAGCAGCGCGACGCCGGTGGCCAGCACGCCCGCCACGGGCCGGCGCCAGGAGCCGGCGATCGACACCCCGGCGAGCAGCACCAGCACCGCGGTCGGCGACGGGTCACCGAGCAGCACCACGGGCACCAGGGCGGCTCCGGCCACCACGAGCGCGAGCCACGGCACCCGCAGGGCGAGCAGGACCACCCCGGCCGCGCCGAGGGCGACCGCCAGGCCCACCAGGGGCGCCAGCCGCACGAGGGGTGACTGGAGGATCGAGGCCAGCCCCAGCTCGTCCGCGACCTGCGCCGCGGCCCCCAGCATCCCGCGGGACCCGAGCACGACCACCAGGGTCACGGCCGCGGCGGCCGCCGACGCGGCGCGCCAGGAGGCGGGGGGCTGCTCGTCCGTCGGCTCGAGGGCCTGTCGTGTGTCCACGGGACGATCCTGCTGGCGACGGGCACCGCTCCACCACCCCCGCGCGAGCGGACCCACCTCCCCCGTGCGGGGGACGAGCGGTCCACGAGGCGGGGACGGGCCGGGTCGGGTGGAGTCAGCCGGGGCCGGTCGGGCCGGGTGGGGTCAGGCAGGATCAGGCGGGGGCCGGTGGGGCCGGGTGGAGCCGGGGCGGCCCGAACTGGGTGCGCACGCCGGGCGACCACAGCACCGACTCGGGCGGGCCGTCGGCGATCCCGGGGAACCCGGCAGCGGCGAGCAGGCCGTCCTCGCACGCGATCAGCTGGGCGGAGCGCAGCGGCCAGGGCTCGTGGGTGTTGGGGATCCACAGCGGCCGGCGGCCGAGCCGGTGGTGCATCCCGAAGCGGGCGGTGAGGAAGACCGAGAGCGGGTCGCGCACCTCCTCCTCCCCCCGGCGTACGACGAACCGGGTGCCGGCCCCACGCGAGGGCGGGGCCAGCCGCGTCGAGGTGTAGCCGAGTCGCCCCTGCGCCCGGTCGATCGCGATCCTCGACCACCGGTAGCGCACGCCGACCGGGTCGGCGGCGGCGACCAGCGCCAGCCGCTCGGTCTCCAGCGAGCGGAACACCACGCCCCGCCGACCCTCGTCGTCGGTGGAGTAGAGCCGCACGTTGATCTCCCCGAACGTCCCGAAGAACGGGATCGGGTGCCCCAGCCCGAAGCCGGCGTCGCGCATCTCGAAGCCGATCAGGCCGATCCAGCTGGAGCCGTCGAAGACGTCCGGACGGGCGCCGGGGGGCATCCAGGGCTCGACCAGCTCCGGTGCGACGCGCCAGTGCAGGAACAGCAGGTCGGCCCAGACCTGGTCCATGACCACCGGCCCCTGGAAGCGGGGCGCCCGGTCCCGGACGGGCCCGGCAGCACCGTCGCGGTCGTCGCCCGGCTGCGCGGGCGGCGTGCTCGCGCTCAGAGCACGTCCTCGGGTTTCTCGGGCCGGGTGACGTGGAAGACCTCCGGGGGCCGACCCCACTCGTCGCGCCCGAGCCGGGAGACGGGTCGCAGGTGCTCGATCATCGGGTGGTCGCCGTCGAGGGCGTCGCTGCGCACCGAGATCGCGGTGACCAGGCCGAAGACGACGAAGGCGTGGCCGACCTCGACGATCCGCTCGAGGCGGCACTCGATCGACGCGGGCGAGGCGGCGACCCGCTCGGGGGCGACGGTGGCCGAGGGCTCCGTGGCGATGCCGAGCAGCCGCGCCTCGTCGTCGCCGTGCTCGAAGGGAGCGCTGGAGTCGTTGACCTGCTGGAAGAGGTCCTCGGAGGTCACGCTGACCACGAACTCGCCGGTCTGCTCGATGTTGGTGACCGTGTCCTTGTGCCCCAGGGAGCTGAACAAGATCACCGGCGGCTTTCCGCTGGCGACGGTGAAGAACGAGTGCGGGGCGAGGTTTCCGCGCCCCTGGGAATCCACCGTGGAGACCCACGCGATGGGCCGCGGGACGACCAGGGAGTTCAACAGCTTGTAGGCGTTGACGTCGTCGTCGGTGGGGTCGAAGACGGTCCGCTCGAATGCGGCGGGACCAGGGCCGGGGGAAGGCGTGTCGGGCATGGCCAGAAGCCTAGGACCCCCGCCCAGCCCGTGCGGGCCAGGACGGGGGTCCCGAGGTGGTGCGCAGTCGTGGGGGCGTCAGTGCGCGGCGGCGTACGCCTCGCGGACCTCGGCGGAGACGCGGCCCCGCTCGGGGACCTCGAAGCCGTTGTCACGGGCCCAGGCGCGGACCTCGGCCGCGGCGGGGCCGTTCGTGGTGCTCGCGCTGGAGCGGGGGGCGGAGGACCCGCCGGAGCGACGACCGCGGCCACCGGCCACGGGGCGGGCGTGGGCGACGTACGGCGCCAGGGCGTCGCGCAGGGCCGCCGCGTTGGCGTCGTTGAGGTCGATGGCGTACTCCTTGCCGTCGAGCCCGAAGGTCACCGTCTCCTCAGCATCGGTCTGGTCGATGTCGTCGATGAGAACGATGTTGACTTTCTGTGCCATTGCTTTTGCCGTCCTTTTCCAATGAATGCACCTCGGGGGTAGGCGCACGGGCGACGTTAACAGACCACTATGTGGATGAGAAAGAAATTCACTCGCGTCGCAGCAATGGGAAGAGAATCGTCTCTCGAATTCCCGCACCGGTGAGCAGCATCACCAACCGGTCGACACCCATTCCCATTCCACCGGCGGGCGGCATGCCGTATTCCATGGCCTTGAGGAAAACCTCGTCGAGCTCCATCGCCTCGGGGTCGCCGGCCGCGGCGAGCAGCGACTGGGCGGTGAGGCGCTCGCGCTGCACGACCGGGTCGTTGAGCTCGGAGTACGCCGGCGCCAGCTCGACGCCGTTGATGATCAGGTCCCACGCCTCGTTGAGCCCCGGCGCCGAGCGGTGGGCCTTGGCCAGCGGCTTGACGGCCGCCGGGTAGTCCATCACGAAGGTCGGGTCGATCAGGTCGTCCTCGCAGAGCTGCTCGTAGAGCTCGACGACGATCTCCTCCGCGCCCCACGCGGGCTGCAGCTCCACCTCGCGGGCGGCGGCGTGGCGGCGCAGGGTCTCGGCGTCGGTGTCGACGGTGACGTCCTCGCCCAGGGCCTCGGAGACCAGGTCGAGGATCGAGGCCTGCCGCCAGGGCGCCTCGAGGTCGATCTCGCGGCCGCCGCGTCCGGGGACCACCGTGCGACCGACGGCACGGGCGGCGTCGAGGACCAGGTCGCGGGTGAGCTCCATCATGGTGAACTGGTCGCCGTAGGCCTCGTAGGCCTCCAGCATCGAGAACTCCGCCGCGTGGGTGGAGTCGAGCCCCTCGTTGCGGAAGGTGCGGCCGATCTCGAAGACGCGGTCGACGCCGCCGATCATGGCGCGCTTGAGGTCCAGCTCCAGCGCGATCCGCAGCAGCATGTCCTGGTCGAGGGCGTTGAGGTGGGTGCGGAACGGCCGGGCCGCGGCACCGCCGTTGGTGAGCTGGAGGATCGGGGTCTCGACCTCGACGTACTCCCGCGCGTGCAGGGTCTCGCGCAGGCTGCGCAGCACGGTGGCCTTGGTGCGGACCATGTCGCGGGCCTCGGGCCGGATCATCATGTCGACGTAGCGCAACCGGATGCGGGCCTCGTCCGACAGCGGCCGGTGCTCGTTGGGCAGCGGGCGCAGCGTCTTGGCCGCCAGCTGCCAGGCGGTCGCCGCGACGCTGAGCTCGCCGCGGCGGCTGGTGACGACCTCGCCCTGGACCGCGAGCAGGTCGCCGATGTCGACGGAGGCCTTGAACTCCGCCAGCGGCTCCTCCCCCACCTCTGCCAGGCTGAGCATCACCTGGATCTCGGCGCCGTCGCCCTCGCGCAGGCGGGCGAAGCAGAGCTTGCCGGTGTTGCGCTGAAAGATCACCCGGCCGGTGATGGCGACCAGGTCGCCGGTGCGGGTGTCGGGCTCGAGCTCACCGGCCTCGAGGCGGGCGTCGTACGCCGATCGGATGGACCGGATGGTGCGGTCGCGCTCGACGGTCACGGGGTAGGGCTCGACCCCGGCGTCGAGCAGCCGCCGGCGCTTGTCCAGGCGCACCTGCATCTGCTCGGGCAGGTCGTCGGTCGGCTCGGGGGAGGGCGCGTCGCTCACCGGGCAAGGTTAGAGGCGCGCGGGCCCGGCCGTCGCCACGGGTGCGGGCCTCAGGTGTTGCGGGCGAAGACCAGCTCGAGGCCGCGCAGCGTCAGCCAGGGCTGGTGGTCGGTCAGGCTGCGGCACTCGGCCACCACGATCGGCGCCAGGCCGCCGGTGGCGACGACGTGGACGTCCTCCACCGGCACGTCCAGCTCCTCGACCATCCGGGCGACGATCCCGTCGACCTGACTGGCGAACCCGAAGACCACCCCCGAGCGCAGCGCCTCGACGGTGTTCTTGGCGATCACCCGCCGCGGGCGCAGCAGCTCGACCTGGCGCAGCTGGGCGCCGCGACGTCCGAGCGCCTCCAGCGAGATGTCGATGCCCGGGGCGATCGCGCCGCCGACGTACTCCCCCCGCGGGCTGACGACGTCGAAGGTCGTCGCGGTGCCGAAGTCCACCACGATGCAGGGGCCGTCGTAGAAGCTCGCCGCGGCCAGCGCGTTGACCACGCGGTCGGCCCCGACCTCGCGCGGGTCGTCCATCAGCACCGGCACGCCCGTGCGCACCCCCGGCTCCACGACGACGTGCGGCACGGTCCCGAACCGGCGCACGAGCATGTCGCGCCAGGCGTGCAGGACCGTCGGCACGGTCGCGCACAGGGAGACCCCCTTCACGTCGTCGCCGCTGCCGAGGGCGACGCTCTCGCGCAGCAGGCCGCCGACCAGCACCCCCCACTCGTCCGGCGTGCGCCGCTCGTCGGTGGCCACGCGCCAGTGGTCGAGCACCTCGCCGTCCTCGAGCAGGCCCAGCACCGTGTGGGAGTTGCCGATGTCGACGCACAGCAGGGCCACGGCGCTACGCCCCCAGGGTCAGGGCCGTGTTGTCGATCAGGCGGGTGCTGCCGACCCGGGCGGCGACCAGGAGCCGCGCCTCGCCGGCGGTGGGGACGGGCCCGAGGTCGGCACCGGTCAGCTCGAGGTAGTCCAGGTCCACGCCGTCGGCCCGGCGCAGCTCGTCGCGGGCCGCGGCCAGCGCGGCCTCCGCGCCCGCGGGCGCCGCCTGCTGCGCGGCCACCAGCGCGCGGTGCAGCGCCACGGCCCGCCGACGCTGCTCGGGGTCGAGGAAGCGGTTGCGGCTCGACAGCGCGAGGCCGTCGTCCTCCCGGACGGTCTCGGCGCCGACCACGTCGATCCCCAGGCACAGGTCCTCGACCATCCGGCGCACCAGCGCGAGCTGCTGGTAGTCCTTCTGGCCGAACACCGCCACGTCGGGCCGCACCAGCCCGAACAGCTTGGCCACGACCGTGAGCACCCCGCGGAAGTGGGTCGGGCGGCTGGCGCCCTCGAGCACCGTCCCCAGCGGACCCGGCTCGACGGTCACCTGCGGGTCGCCGCCGGGGTAGACCTCCTCGACCGAGGGCACCAGGACCACGTCGACGCCGTGGGTCTCGCAGACCTCGAGGTCGGCCTCCAGCGTGCGCGGGTAGCGGTCGAGGTCCTCCCCGGGGGCGAACTGCATCGGGTTGACGAAGATCGAGACCACGAGCGGGGCCTCGGGGCCGATCCGCTCGCGCGCCGTGGTGACCAGCGAGGCGTGCCCGGCGTGCAGGGCCCCCATGGTGGGGACCAGCCCGACGGGGCCGGGCCGCTCGGCCAGCGCCCGGCGCAGGTCCGCACGGGTGGGGACGACCAGGGGCCGCTCGCTCACCGGCGTCCGCCGCGGGCCGACCGCCCGGGACGCGGCGAGGGCAGGGACGAGGGCGCTACCGTGCGGGCACGGTCCACCGCGGCCGTCAGCACCCGCCGCAGGGAGGTGGCCCGGATCGGGAGCAGCCGACCCCCGAGGACGGCCCGGTCGGCGGTGGCCTCGGCCATCGCGACGTAGGTGGGCAGGATCGTCGGGGCGTGCTCGGCGATCTCGGCGAGGTGCGCCTGGACGGTGCGGACGTCCCCGCGCACGATGGGGCCGGTCAGGGCGGCGTCGCCCTGGGCGAGCGCGTTGTCCAGGGCGGCCGAGAGCAGCGGTCGCAGGGTCGCGGCCGGGTCCTGGGACCCCGAGGCGACCAGCAGGTCCATGGCCTGGCTGACCAGGGTGACCAGGTGGTTCGCGCCGTGGGCGAGGCCGGCGTGGTAGAGCGTGCGCTTGTCCTCGGGGACCCACAGCGGCACACCGTGGAGGTCGGCGACCAGGCCCTCGGCGTACGCCGTCTCGGCCGGGCCCGCGGTCACGCCGAAGACGCAGCCCGAGAGCCGGTCGAGGTCGATCGCGGTGCCGGTGAAGGTCATCGCGGGGTGCATCGCGACCGGGCGCGCGCCGACGCGGGCCGCGGCCGCCAGGACGGCGAGCCCGTGACGGCCCGAGGTGTGGCACACGACCTGACCCTCCCGGATCGCGCCGGCACCGACGAACGTCGTGACGACGTTCTCGAGCATGTCGTCGGGGACGGTCAGCAGCAGCAGGTCGCAGCTGCGCGCGACGTCGGTCGGCTTGGCGAGCGGGACGCCCGGGAGCAGGTCGGCGGCGCGGTCGCGGGAGGCCTGCGACTCACCCGCCGCCGACACGATCTCGTGCCCCGCGGCGCGCAGCGCGGCGGACAGGACGGCACCGACACGGCCGGCACCGACAACTCCGATTCGAGCCATCGAACTCATCGCCCTTCGTTCCAGTCCCTGACGGGTACCGGACTACTTGGTGACTGGCTCAGCGAGCGTACGCCGACCCGCGCGGCCGCGGAACGCGAACGAGCAGTGGGCCCCGTCACACGTCACGCCGCGCCCCGCACCCGACCGAGACACGTCCGGGCAGGTCCGAAGGCACTCCCGGGGCGCTCCCGGGGCGCGCGAGAGACCGCGCCGGCGCGACCGGGGCACTATCTTGTGCCTACTGCCGAGCGCTCGACCCTGACCAGAGGACGTGAACACCAAGTGAACAGGCCCGCCTTGCCGGCCCCCCCCAGGACCCTGCGGCAGAGGGCGGCGGTCAGGACCCGTGTCCGGGCCCGGGTCGAGAAGGTGCGCCGGCGCCGGGAGCGCAAGCGCGAGCAGCAGAGCATGGAGTGGTACCGCGCGGCGCTGGACCTGCCCGTGGAGCCCGGCACCGTCTTCTACGAGGCCTTCCACGGCAACGGCGTGCTCGACAACCCCGAGGCGCTGTTCCGCCACCTGCTGGCCCGCGCCGACATGCAGCACCTGACCCACGTCTGGTCCCTGGACACGCTGTCGCGCCACAAGGTCGTGCAGCGCGAGTTCGCGGCCCACCCGCGCGTGCGGTTCGTGGCCCACGGCTCGCGCGGACACGAGCACGCCCTGGCCACCGCCGGCTACCTGGTCAACAACTCCACGTGGCCCCAGCGCTTCGTCAAGCGCGAGGGCCAGACCTACCTCAACACCTGGCACGGCGTCCCGCTCAAGCACATGGGCATGGACATGCGGCGGGGCGGCGTCGAGTCGCGCAACGTCACCCGCAACTTCCTGCACGCCGACTACCTGCTCTCGGCGAACCCCTACATGACCGACGTGATGTACCGGAAGGCCTACCGCCTCCAGGGGGTCTTCGAGGGTGCCGTGATCGAGGAGGGCCAGCCCCGCCTCGACGTCCAGCACGCCGCCGACGCCGACCGGGCCGAGGCGCGCCGGTCGCTGGCGAGCAAGGGCCTGGCGCTCGACGAGCGCCCGGTGGTGCTCCTGGCCCCCACGTGGCGCGGCCGGGCCTTCGCCGAGGCCGTCAACGACCTGAACCTGCTGCGCACCACCGTCGACACGCTGCGCGAGCAGCTCGGCGCGGGCGTCCAGGTGCTGCTCAAGACCCACCAGTCGGTCCACGAGATGGCCCGGGGCGGCCTCGCCCCCGACTTCCCCCTGGTCGACAACAGCATCCCGACCAACCTCCTGCTCGGCGTCACCGACGTGCTGATCACCGACTACTCGAGCATCTTCTTCGACTTCCTGGCCACCGAGCGGCCCGTGGTGTTCCACAGCCACGACCTCGCGACGTACGCCGAGCGGCGCGGGCTCTACCTCACCCCCGAGGAGCTGCCCGGGCCGGTCTGCGGCGACCTCGACCAGCTCGTGACCGAGGTGCGCGACGCGCTCGCCCGGACCGGCACCTCGGAGCGCAGCCGCGAGGCCGCCGAGCGGTTCGCCCCCCACGACGACGGCCGGGTGTGCGAGCGCGTCGTGGCGCTGGTCTTCGAGGGGGCCGAGGAGTCGGCGTACCGCGTGCACCGCGACTTCGGCACCCAGAAGGAGAAGCTGCTCATCTACCTGGGCGGCATGAAGTCCAACGGGATCATGTCATCGGCGCACAACCTGCTGCGCCACCTGGACCACGACCGGTTCGACGTGACCGCCTACTGGTGGTTCAGCCGCGGGCGCATCCGCAGCCGCAACGCCCAGCTGGTCGACCCCCGCGTGCGGGTGCTGCCCCGCGCGGCGACGTACGTCGGCACCAAGCACGAGGTCGAGCGCGAGCGGTTCCGGCTGCTCAACGAGGGGATGAGCACCACCCTGTCGGAGGAGCACCTGACCTTCTGGCGGCGCGAGTACAAGCGGATGTTCGGCGACGCCACCTTCGACTACCTGGTCGACTTCAGCGGCTACGGCTGCTTCTCTCCGTTCCTGTTCACCGGCGCCCCGAACGACCCGATCACCAGCATCTGGCTGCACAACGACATGCGCTCGGACCACCAGCGCGAGACCGCGGGCGTGCGCCACCTCGAGAGCCGCCTGGGCTCGGTCTTCACCACCTACCGCCACATGGACCGGCTGGTCTCGGTCTCCCCGAGCCTCGACGAGCTCAACAAGCAGCACCTCGCCGACTACGCCGCGCCCGAGAAGTTCACCCACGCGATGAACACCATCGACGGCGAGCGCATCCTCGAGCTGGCCGACCAGGACCCGGACGTCGCCGTGGGCCGGGGCGAGATGCCGCCCGAGGACTTCTTCTCCGACGCCACCACCGTGTTCGTCTCGGTCGGCCGCCTCTCCCCGGAGAAGAACCAGGCCCGGATGATCGAGGCCTTCGCCCGGGTGCACGCCCGGCAGCCGCAGGTCCGGCTGCTGGTGCTCGGCGGGGGCGGGCTCGAGGACGAGCTGCGCGAGCTGGTCGACCGGCTGGGTCTCCACGACGTCGTGCACCTCGCCGGCCAGGTCGACAACCCGTTCCCGTTCATGCGGCGCTCCGACTGCTTCGTGCTCTCGAGCAACTACGAGGGTCAGCCGATGGTCATCCTCGAGGCCCGCGTGCTCGGCATGCCCGTGCTCACGACGGACTTCGACACCGTGCACGACTCCATGCCGGCCGGCGCCGGGCTGGTCGTCCGCCGTGACGTCGGCGCGCTGGCCGAGGGCCTGGAGGCGTTCCTGGCCGGCGACGTGCCCGCGAGCACCCTGGACGTCGAGCACTACAACGTGGCGTGCGTGCGGCAGTTCGAGGCCGCGATCACCTCGCGCGACGCCGCCCCCGCGGAGGAGCCCGAGGCCTGATCCGCCCCGGGCGGGCGACTCACCAGCCCAGCAGGTCGACCAGCCGGTCGACGACGCGGGCCGAGGCGCCCCCGTCGTCGAGCGGGCAGAAGGCCGCGCGGAAGTCGGCCCGGGCCTGCGCGTCGGCGTCGCCGGGGCGGGCGAGGGCGGCCAGGACGCCCGGGGTGTCGCGCACCACCGGACCGGGCGCCCGCTCCGCGATGTCGAAGTACGTCCCGGGGTGGACGTCGCGGTAGGTCTCGAGGTCGGGGACCAGCAGGACGATCGGCCGCCCGGTCAGGCAGAAGTCGAACATCACCGAGGAGTAGTCGGTGACCAGGGCGTCGGCCGCGCACAGCAGGTCGGCCGCGTCGGGGTAGCGGGTGACGTCCACGACCCGGCCCTCGTGGCGCAGGTCGCGCTGGCGGCTGGCGTTGTAGTGGCCGCGCACCAGCAGGGTCGTCCCCGGGGACCCCTCCAGGAACGCCGCCACGTCGAGGTGGACCGGCTTGGCCACCCGGTGGCCGGCGTTGTCGCGCCACGTCGGCGCGTAGAGCACCACCCTCTCCTCCGACGTCAGCCCGAGCTCGGCCCGCACCCGGGCGCCGACGGCGTCGCGGTGGGGCCCGAGCAGCACGTCGTTGCGTGGCTGGCCCGCCTCCAGCAGCGTCCCGCCGAACCGGAAGGCGGAGCGGAAGACCGGGGAGCACCAGGGGCTCGGTGAGACCAGCAGGTCCCAGCCCGCGGCCTGGGAGGCGACCACCTCGCGGTGGCGCCAGGTGGCGAGGTCGCCGGGGCCGCGGTCCTCGCCGATGCGCTTGAGCGGCACGCCGTGCCAGGTCTGCACGTGGACCATCCCGGGGCGCTTGCGCCACCAGTCCGGCGCCGAGGCGTTGCTGACGTACGCCGCGGCACCGGCCAGCACCTTGAACATCTCCGGAGTACGCCGCGGCACCGCGCGCGTCCCCTCCGGCACCCGCACCGAGGGGTCGTCGACGAGCCAGACCAGGTCGGCGTCGAGGTCGCGCCGGGCCAGCTCGCGCCCCACCGCCAGGGGGTTGTCGGCCACCGAGCGTCCGGCGAAGGACTCCAGGACCACCGTGCGCCGCAGCGCCTCGACCGACCGCGGCGTCCACACGTTCATCCGCAGGCGCCGGCTGCGCGCCGAGTCGTCGCGCAGCGCCACCGGCGGCCCGACCACCAGCGCGCCCGGCGCCGGGTGCAGGGCCAGGCGCTCGCCGACCCACTCGGTCCCGGGCTCGGCCAGGTCGGCGGCCCAGGCCACCGCGAGGGTGTCGAGCGTCCCGCGCGCCCGCGCCTCCACGGCGTACCTCCCGGCGGGCAGGAGCACGTCGTGGGAGAACAGCGGCGTGGTCAGGCCCACGGTGACCGAGAAGGACCCGTCGTCGCCCGGGGCCACCGGCGCCCAGCCGGTCTCGACCACGGGCCCCACCAGGCGCACCTCGAGCGGCGCATCGCGCACGGGACCCCGGCCCACCAGGCGGAGCTCCTCGGGCGCCAGGTCGGCTCCGGTCAGGACGACGTCGGCCGCGGGCGTCGGCGCGGGCAGCCCGAGGGTTCGGCTGAGGCCGTGCAGCGAGACGGTCACGCGACGCCCGCCCGGGGGGACGTCGCCCAGCCGACCGGCGGCCACCGTGGCCTCGAAGCCGCAGTCGGCGTGGTCCTCGTGCTCCCGCGCGGCCCACACGTCCGCGGACGGGTCGGGACGGGGCGTCACGGTGAGGGCGACGCCGTCGACCTCGACGCGGGGCAGCCGGTCGGGCGCCTCGGGGACGGCGGTGACCAGGGCGTTGCCGCGCAGGCGCCAGGTCCCGTCGTCCTCGCGCGGCTCCAGCAGCCGCACCTGGAGCCGGCGGTCGGCGCGCTCGAGCCGGCGCCACTCCTCGGGGACCGCGTCGAGCCAGCCCCCGGCCCCGACGACGACCCCGTCGTGGTGCGGCAGGCCCCGCGGGTGCTGCAGCAGGAAGGACGCCGCAGCCCGGACGTCGGCCAGGGTGCCGTCGGCGGCGACCCGGGCGCGCAGGCGGCTCTCGACCGTGAGGTCCGCCCTGGCGCCGGGCTCGCCCAGGTGGCCGACCAGCACCCCGGCCAGGCGCGCGACCTCGGGCAGGGCCGTGGCCCGGCCGGCGAGGGCGTCGGTGACGACGTCGCCGAGGACACCGCCGACCAGCGCCGCGGCGTGCGGCGTCCGCAGCTCCGCGGGCAGTCCGGCCGAGGCCGCCTCGACCCCGCGGCAGGCGGCCGCGCACCGGTCGGGTCGGTGCCGCCGCCGCTCCTCCACCGGGAGGTCGACGTCGCCGGACTCCTCGGTGACCACCACGACCTCGGTCGAGACCACGACGGTCCCGGCGCCCAGCAGCGCCCGGGTCCCGGCCAGGGCGGGTCCGTCCCAGGGCACGGGGGCCGTCGCGGCCGCCCGCCAGGCCGACCCGCTCACGACCAGGCCGCGGAGGTCCACCAGCGCCAGCACCCCGGGGTGCTGGCGTGGGTCGACGCTCCCACCGGGGCCGCCGGCCGCGCCGGGAGGGGTGCGGCGCAGCACCACGCCGGCGGCCCGGTGCGCCACGGCGCCCCGGCCGGCCTCGGCGCCGGCGGCCCGCAGCTGGCGCACGAGACCGGCCAGCGCGTCGAGCTGGAGCTCGTCCTCGGGCTCGACGAAGACGACCGGGCCCTCGACGCCGTCGGGCACCTCGATCGTCGCGGCCGGGCTGAGGACGCACCTACCGACGCCGGCGGCGGTGCGGCGTCGGCGTACGTCGTCCTGGGCCGGGTCGCCGGTCGACCTCAGCACGACGGTCAGGTCGCCCAGGGGGTTGCCGGGGCGTGGGAGGCGCTCGGCCAGGGACCGGCGCCAGCGGGACAGGGCGCTCACCGGCAGCGGCCGGACGGGCGTCGGTGCGGTGTCACCGACGTGGGCTCAGGCGTCCGGGGCGGCGGCCTTCGCGCGCCGACCGTGCAGGCGCGTGCCCTTGGGCCGGGGAACCCGCGAGAGGTCTCCGATGTTGTTGGCGTGGCGCAGGACGACGTAGCGCGTGATCCGGCGACCGATCGACCGGCGCCAGTGGGGCTTGCGCATGACCGCGAGGGTGTCGCCCCAGTAGTGGTCCTCGGTGATCGAGGAGTAGACGAAGCGCTGCCCGTCGGGGCCGGTCTCGGGCCAGTCGGTCGAGACGCCCAGCAGCTCCATCTGCGCCCAGGCCGCGAGCGCCCGCATGCCGTCGGGGTAGTAGCGGAAGCAGTCGTACGTCGAGTGGTGGTGACCGCGCGAGGGCACCGTCATCATGAACCGGCCGCCGGGCCGCAGCACCCGGGCGATCTCCAGGATGGAGGCCTGCGGGAACGGGATGTGCTCGAAGACCTGGCCCGAGATCACGATGTCCTGCGACGCCGTGGGCAGCGGGATCCGGTAGGGCTCGGTCATCACGATGTCGACGTTCGCCCCGCCCTGGATGTCGATCCCGGTGTAGGTGATGTCGTAGCCCTCGAACAGCTCGTGGTGGTTCAGCTTCTGGCCCTTGTTGATGAAGGAACCGAAGTCCAGGACGTCGTAGTGGCGGTCCTTCCTCATCTGCCGCGAGACGGCTCGACCCATGAGGTTCAACGCATTCTGGTGCACGGTGACGTCCTTCGAGGTGCTGTCCGATGGGCCACCGACACTAACCCGCCGTTCCTGTCATCTGGCGGAACGGACCCGCGCGCGTGCCGTCTCGCGAGAGGGTGTCCGCGCCGCCCCGGGTGGGGGGTGACGTCGAACGGCTAGCACGGCCCCGGGAGTATCGGGGCCAGGCCCGCCGGATCCGTCAAGAAAAGTCCCCCATTCCGGCTAAATGCGACATATGGTGATCTCACCCCGTCCCAGCGTCGCCCCCCAGGAGTCCCGGTGCCTCTCTCCCGTCGAACCAAGGTCGCGGCCTGCGCCGTCCTCGGCCTGGCCGTCCCCCTGGTCACCCTGGCCGCTCCCGCCCAGGCGGCGTACCGCCGGACCGCCAACCTCCAGGTCGTCGCCCCGGGCGTCGGCAGCGTGAAGCTGGACTGGGCCGACGTGGCCGGCGCCCCGGGCTACCGGGTGCGCTACTCGACCTCGCGGACCATGGCCGCCTCCCGCGCCGCCTGGTTCGCCGCGAGCACCGGGACCGTCACCGGCCTCGCCCCGGGCCGGACCTACTACTTCACCAGCGCCGTCGCCCGGCCGACGGGCCGCGCGCTCGGTGCGTACGTCGGCACGCCGTACCCCTCGGCGGTGCCGCTCTACGCCACCCCGTCCTCGCTGCGCTCGACCGCCCGTGACACCACCTCGGTCAAGCTCGCGTGGGGCGCCGTCAGCGGAGCCCCCGGCTACCGGCTGCGCTGGTCGACCGCCTCCGACATGTCCAACGCCGCGACCGGCTGGTTCCCCAGCGCGGCCGCAGCGGTGACCGGTCTGCGGTCGGGCGTCGGCTACCACTTCACCGTGGCCGTCGCCCGCAGCGCCGGCGCCGACCTCGGTGCCCGCACCTCCGCCCCGGTCACCGTCGCCACCACGAAGCCGGTCCCCGCACCGACGCCCACGCCCACGCCCGCACCGGTGCAGGTGCCCACCCGCGGCAGCTTCGACCTGCACGCGGCCTCCTTCAACATCAGCACGGTCAACGCCGACGCGAAGGACTCACCGCACGACCCGTGGTCGGTGCGCAAGGCCGTGGTCGCGAGCCAGATCCTGGGCCAGTCGCCCAGCAACGAGACCAGCCCGTCCGCCGACGTCGTCGCCCTCCAGGAGGCCTCCCAGTCGCGGACCAACGGCACCCTGACCCAGTTCCAGGACCTCCTGGCCTCCCTGAACGCGCTCAAGTCGGGGAGCGAGCGATACCTGGGGGTCCCGGGCAGCTCGCAGGCCACCCACATCGCCTACAACGACACCGACGTGGCCCTCGTGACCAGCGGGGTGCTGACCTGGGCCGACCAGGAGACGGTCGTCGACCCGATCCGGTCGATGCCGTGGGCGATCTTCCAGATCCGCTCCACCGGGGCCAAGTTCTTCTTCGCCAGCGCGCACCTGGAGACCGCCAGCGAGCCGATCCGCCGCGCGCAGTGGGGCGAGCTGCTCGCCAAGGTGCCCGGCCTGTCGCAGGGTCTGCCGGTCGTCTTCGGCGGCGACTTCAACTCGCCCCGCGGCGGGGTCTCCCAGTGCCCGACCCCGGCCAACCCCACCGCCAGCGCGATGCTGCCCCTGATGAAGCCCGCGGGCTTCGGGGACACCCTGGGCCAGCAGTCCTGCGGGAAGTACCTGATCAGCACCGGCCGGGCGCAGTCGGTGGTCAACGGCAACATCAACTCGGTGAACTCCTGGCACCGCGCCCTCAACCACTACACCAACACCGACTGGATCGGGCAGATGGTCGACTACCTCTTCGCCAGCAACAACCTGGTGGTCAAGCGCTGGGAGCAGGTCGTCGACCAGCAGAACTACACCTTCCAGGGCATCATGCCCTCGGACCACAACATGCTGCGGGCGACCATCACGATCCCGGCGGCCTGAGCAGGGTCCCTCCCCGACGACCTGACCCGTCCGACCCCATGGGGTCGGGCGGGTCAGCCGTCTCCGGAGCCGCTCAGGCGGGATCGACCAGGACGCGCTCGACCACGGCGGTCGCGTCGCCGTCGTCCCCCACCACGTGCACCAGCTGGGCGTCGCGATCCGGGAGCCACGCGGGCGCGGCGTGGTCCAGGACGACGTGGCCCGCGCGGGCCAGCACGTCGTACCACTCCCAGCTGTGGACGAGCGCCGACTCGCACCCCGCCGGGGTCGCGACGGAGGCGTCGGCCACCCCCCAGACGAGTCGCAGACCGTCGGGCGCGCGTCCGACCAGCTCCGCGAGCACCGCCCCCACCCCTCCGGACGGGGCCTCGCCCGCACCGCGCTGGAGGTAGACCACGTGCGGGTCTCCGTCGCCCTCGTCCGCGCGCAGCCTCGACCGGAGCCGGTGCTGGGCCCAGGCGCCGGCCTCGTCGTCGCCCAGGTCGGGGTCGAGGTGCACCAGCAGCCCGCCGCGGGGGCCGCCCCACAGGCTGGTCCGCCGCAGGGCGTCCAGCTCCGAGCGCGGCAGGTCGTCGACCACGGCGTCGCCCAGCGAGACCATCAGCTCGGTGCCGTCGCTGCGCACGACGAGCCGGTAGGTGCCGCTCGGCGCCGGAGTGGGGTGCGGCTCTCCCTCGGCCGTGGTGACCAGGTCGAGGTCCCAGGTCCCCTCCCCCCGGCGTACGCCGACCACGCGGTGCCCCACGGCCCGGCCCTCGACGCCCTCGAGCAGCACCTCGGCGCCGGCCGGCGGGTCCACCTCGAGGACCACCCGACCGGGCTCGAGGTCGACGCCGCCGACCAGCAGGCCCGCCGGGTGGCGCGAGACGTCGGTCGGGGCCGCCGTGACCCGCAGGACCAGGACGCCGTCGGTGTCCTGCTCGAAGGCGAAGCGGCGTCCGTCGGCCACGACGGGGCGGGCGGCGGAGCCGTGCGGGTCCAGGGCGGCGAGGAGGGCCGACCGGCGCACGCCCTGGTGGGCGAGCTCCACCCGCACCCGCCAGTCGCCGACGGCCAGGTGCTCCAGACCGACCTCGCAGCGGAGCACCCCGCGGTCGTGGCGCTGGTGGGTCTCCCCCGCCCAGCGCGTGACAGCCGGGTCCGCAGACAGGTCGACGGGCACCTCGAGGGTGCCCGCGGCCGGCGGGCCCTCCCACCAGGTCTGGGCCTCGGGGGCGGGCGCGGCCCCGGGCTCGTCGTCGGGCACGCCGAGCAGGGCGGCCCAGAGCTCGACCTGCACGGCGTCGTCGTGGACCCGGGCCCGCACCAGCTCGACGCGCAGCGGGGTCTCCTGGCCGCCCAGCCGGGTCATGCCGACGGGCAGGTCGAGCCCGTCGAGCCCGTCGAGGTCGGCCAGCACCGCGTGCACCTGCCCGTCCTCGACCCGGGTCGGGAGCCGGCCGGCCAGGTCGTCGACCTGGGTCAGGAACGAGGCGAGCTCCTCGCCACGGTCCTGCCCGGCCAGCCACGCCGCGACCCGGTCCTCGACGGGGACCTCCGCCAGCAGGTCGCCGGCGGCCTCGACGAGCTCGGCGGCGTGCCGGGAGAGCAGTCCCCACGTGTCCGCGGTCGCCTCGTCGGCGCGGCGCAGCAGCGGGGGCAGGTCGCGCGCCAGCGCCCCGCAGGCCCGTTGGCGTCGGGCGTCGTCGAGGTCGACGCTCTCGAGCAGCGCCAGGGCCGAGCGGTCCTGGGCGACCCGGGCCGAGACCAGCTCCTCGTAGGAGGTGACCGGCTGGTCGACGGGTTCGTGGCCGTGGGGGTGGCGGTGCTCGCGCAGGGTCGTGGCGGTGACGTCGCGGTGCCCATGGACCATCAGGGCCACGGCCGCCGTCTGGCCATCGGGCTCGGCGTCGTCGACCAGCCGGGCCCACGAGTCCCGCGGGACGAGCAGGCGGCCCAGCAGCGGGGTGCGGGCCCAGCCCCCCTCGGTGGGCGGCGGGTCGTCGACCAGTCCCCCGAGCGCCACGGCACCCCCGGCCGCGTGGCCCACGTGGCCCGAGCGGTCGTCGTGGGCCGCGTCGCCGACCGCGGCGAGGAGAGCGGCCACGGCTCCCGGCAGGAGCAGCTGCCCGCTGCTGAGGTGGAGCAGCCAGCGTCCGCGCGCGGCAACGGCCCCGAAGCGACGGGCGGCCGCCCAGTCCTCGCCGAGCATGGGGGCCACCCGGACGCGCTGGTCGGCGGCCTCCGCGGCCTCGGCCAGGTGCCCGAGGTGGTCCTGCATCGCGACCACGACGACCTCGGTGCCCGGGGCGTCCTGGTCCAGCGCCGAGTCCAGGGTGCGCGCGGCGACGGCCAGCTCCCCGTGCAGGAGCACCACGACGCTGACCGCGGGGTGGCGGGTCCGGGCCCGGCGCAGCGACTCACGGGAACGGCGGCGTACGCCCTGCCCCAGGTCGGTGAGCGCGTCGGTGGGGAGCAGGTCGACGACCCGGCGGAAGCGGTCGCGCGGGTCTGGGGTCATACCTCGGCATCATGCCGCACCCCCCGACACGCACGACGCGCACCGGGCCACGGGCCCGGTGCGCGTCGAGGAGTAGGCGGGTCAGCCCTTCTTGGCCAGGTCCGCGATCGACTTCAGCTTGTACTTCTGGGCGGTCTGCTTGGTCACGACCACCGCGTCGCTGTCCTGCGCCTGGGAGGTCTTGAGCGCCACCAGGTTGGCGGGCAGGGCCTTGGCGAGCGCCGCGGCGACGTCGGTGGGGCTGGTCGCGGTGGCGTTCTTGTCCAGGTAGGTCAGGATCGTGCCGGAGTACTCCGGGAACAGGTCCAGCGACCCGGACTTCAGCGCCGGGTAGTACTTCTCCCGGCTGCCGATGTTGAGCTTGGTCGAGACCGTCGCGCCCTGCGCCTCGAGCGCCTTGGCGTAGATGTCGGCCAGGATCACGTTCTCGGGGAAGTTGGCCGACCCCACGGTCAGGGTGGTGCCCGAGGCGGAGGTCCCGCTCGCGTCCAGGCCGTTGGACTTCAGCCAGGCGGCGGCGACCGCGGCCGGGTCCTTCTTGTCGTTGGCGACCTGGCCGATGAGCTGGCCCAGGCCCGAGGTGGTCAGCTTGGCCGAGATGCCGTTGAGCACCTGCTTGACGCCGTCGCTGGCCTTGGCCTTGTTGATGATCGGGACGACGTTCTGCGCCGCGAAGTTGCTCTTGGGGTCCGAGAGGATGACGAACCCGTTGGCCTTGATGGCCGGGTCGGTGGTGAACAGGTCCACCGCGTCGACCTGGCCGCGCTTGAGGGCGTTGACGGTGACGGGGCCACCGGTGTCGGTGACGGTGTACTTGCCGAACGTGACCCCGTAGTTCTTCTCCAGGCCGGGGATGCCGTCGGTGCGGGTCTTGAACTCCGGCGGACCGCCGAAGATCATCTGGCTGGCGACGGTGCTGCCGCCGCCACCGCCGCTGCCGGACGAGGACGACGAGCTGCTGCCGCACGCGGACAGACCCATCGTGAGGGCGGTCGCGAGCGAGGCGACGGCGATGAGCTTGGTCTTCATGGCTTCTCTCCTGGGTGGGCTGTTCTGGACGTGTCTACCGTCCGGCGCCGACAGGTCGGGACCGGGTCCGCTGGGCGGACGAGGATGCGGGTGGGGTGCGGTGGGGTTCGGGGGCTGGACGCGCTGGACGGGTCTTCTCGGACGTCGACGTCTCACCGCCCCTCGGCCGTGAGCTCCTCGACGAGCACGCCGGAGCGCGCGTCGCCCTCGGAGCCGGCCTCGGACGCACCCGTGGTCGGGCCGCCCGAGCGGGAGCCGGTGTCGCGGCGGGTGCGCCCGGAGACACCCCGCGAGACGGTCGCGCGCTGGAGCAGCGCGAGCAGCAGGTCGGCGGCCAGCGCCAGCGCGGCGACCAGCAGGCCCCCGCTGATCATCTGCGGGTAGTCCTTCTGCGCGAGGCCGTCGTAGATGAAGCGACCCAGCCCGCCCAGGGTGACGTACGACGCGATGGTCGCCGTCGCGATCACCTGGAGCGTCGCGGACCGGAAGCCCGAGAAGATCAGGGGCAGCGCGTTGGGCAGCTCGACCCGGGTCAGCACCTGCGGCCCGGTCATCCCCATCCCGAAGGCCGCGTCGCGCACGGCCGGGGACACGTTCTGGACGCCGGCGAAGGTGTTGGCCAGGATCGGGGGGATCGCGAGCAGCACCAGCACGATCTCGGTGGGGATCAGGTAGCCGGCGTTGGTGCGCCCGTAGAAGTGCGGGGCGATCACCACCACCAGCAGCACCAGCACGCCCACCGTCGGCAGCGCGCGCACGGCGTTGGCGACCGTGATCAGCCAGGTCGCCCGCCCGGTGTGCCCGATCCACAGGCCCAGGGGCAGCGCGATCACCAGGGCGATCGCCAGCGCGATCAGGCAGAACCCGACGTGGGCGCCGAGCTGGCCCCAGATGCCGGTGTCGAAGTTGGTGCTGCGCCAGTGGGCCGGGTCGGTCAGCCAGCCGAAGGTGTCGCCGATCATCGGGCCACCGCCCGACGCCAGGGGGTGAGCAGGCGCGCGACCAGCAGCACGAACGCGTCCAGGACCAGCGCCAGCAGCACGCACAGCAGGATGCCGAGCACGATCGGCGGGTAGTAGGGCTGGTCGACCGAGAGCGTGAATCCCTGGTCGAAGAGCCGGCCCAGGTTGTCCATCCCGATCGTGCCGGCGACGGCCACGATGCTCACGTTGGCCACGATCGCGACCCGCAGCCCGGCGGTGATGACCGGCACCGCGATCGGCAGCTCCACGGAGAAGAACCGCCCGACCGGCGTGTAGCCGATCGCGGTCGCCGCCTGGAGCGTCTCCGAGGACACCGACCCCAGGCCGTCGGCGACCACCCGGACCAGCAGGGCGGTGGAGTAGACGCTGAGGGCGATGGGGACCTGGAGCGGGCTCAGCACGTCGAGGCCGAGCAGCGGCGGGATCAGCACGAACAGTGCGATCGAAGGGATCGTGTAGAGCAGGCCGGTGATCGACATCATCGGCGGGTAGACCCAGGAGTAGCGGCTGGCCAGCCAGCCCAGCGGGAGCGCCAACAGCAGCCCGACGACGACCGGCACGACCGAGAGCCAGGTGTGGTCCCACAGCCAGCCCAGGTCCTGGGCCCGGTGGTCCAGGAAGTAGCCCCAGAACCACAGCGGGGAGGAGCTGGAGGAGTCCACCTCAGGCCTCCTTCTCCACCGGGGCCGCCGCACTCTCCGCGGGCTCCCGCTCGATCAGGTCCAGGACCTGGCGGGCGGTGACCGAGCCGAGCAGGCGACCCTCGTCGTCGACGACCACGCCGCGGCGCGACGGCGAGGACAGGCAGGCGTCCAGGGCTGCCCGGAGGCTGCCGCCCTGGGTGGCCAGCGTCCCGCCGCGCAGCAGCTCGTCCTCGCTGACCGTGTCGGCCCGGCCGTGCCCGTCGACCCAGCCCTGGGGACGACGCTCGCCGTCGAGGGCCAGCACCAGTCCCTGGTCGCGCGGCACCGGGTCGCCGACGGTGACGGTGCGCTCGGTCGCCACGGGCAGCGAGTCGCCGCCGGTGAAGCCCAGCGCCCGGTAGCCGCGGTCGCGGCCGACGAACTCGGCCACGAACGCGTCGACGGGGCGCGAGAGCAGCTCGTGCGGCGGCGCCAGCTGGGCCAGGGTGCCCCCGACCCGCAGGACCGCCACCTGGTCGCCGAGCTTGATCGCCTCGTCGATGTCGTGGGTGACGAACACGATCGTCTTGCCCAGATCGCCCTGGAGGCGCAGGAACTCCTCCTGGAGCTGCTCGCGCACCACGGGGTCCACGGCCGAGAACGGCTCGTCCATCAGCATCACCGGCGGGTCGGCGGCCAGCGCCCGGGCGACCCCGACGCGCTGCTGCTGCCCCCCGGAGAGCTGGGCGGGGTAGCGCTTGGCGAAGGCGGGGTCGAGCCCGACGCGCTCGAGCAGCTCCAGCGCCCGCGAGCGCGCCTCGCGCTTGTCGGTGCCGAGCAGGAACGGGACGGTCGCCACGTTGTCCACGATCGTGCGGTGCGGGAAGAGACCGGCGTGCTGGATGACGTAGCCGATCCGGCGGCGCAGCTCGTGGGTCGGCATGCTCGCGGTGTCGGTGTCGTCCATCCAGACCGTGCCCGCGCTGGGCTCGATCATCCGGTTGATCATCCGCAGCGAGGTGGTCTTGCCGCAGCCCGAGGGGCCCACCAGGACGGTGATCTGGCCGGTGGGGGCCTCGAGGTCGAGCTCGTCGACGGCCACGGTGCCGTCGGGGTAGCGCTTGGTGGCGCGGTCGAAGCGGATCACGGGGAGCTCTCTCCTGCAGGACGGCCTGACCAGAGCCCGTACGGCGGCTCAGGTGCGGGAGCGTGACCCGCACCGGATGAGAATATGACACGTAAGTCAATGAGCCCGGATGCTTTGCGCCCCGGCGGGCCGGGCAGCCCGTCCTGCGCACCCCGTCGGAGGACCCCCGAACGACCCTGAGGAGGTGGCGCGCGTGACGCTCGTCGACGGTTCCGGCCTGACCCTGGACCAGATCGTGGCGGTGGCGCGCCAGGGCGCCCCGGTGCGCCTCGACCCGTCGGCGCGGGAGCGGGTCACCGCCTCCCGGGCGTACGCCGACGAGATCGCCGCGCGCCGACCCGTCTACGGCCGCTCGACCGGGGTGGGCGCCAACCGCGAGGTGGTCCTGCCCGACCCGGCCTCCCAGGCCCGCCAGCTGCTGCGCTCCCACGCGACCAGCTCGGGCGAGCGCCGCTCGGCCCCCCGGGTGCGCGCCATGCTCGCGATCCGCCTCAACCAGCTCGCCGCCGACGGCAACGGCATCGACCCCCGCGTCCTGGACGCCCTGGTCGACATGATCAACCTCGGGGCCCTGCCGCCCGTGCGCGAGGGCGGCAGCGTCGGCACCGCCGACCTCGCGGCGCTGGCCACGACCGCGCTGGTGCTCGCCGGGGAGCGGCCCAGCGAGCCGCCCGTGCGCACCACGGTCGGCTTCGGCGCCGGGGACGCCCTGACCTTCATGTCCAGCAACGCCGCCGTCCTGGCCGACGCCGCGCTGGCCGTCGCGGACCTCGACCGCCTGGCCCGCAGCTCGCTGGTGATCGCGGCGATGGCCTTCGCCGCCGCCCGCGGCAACGTGGAGGCGTTCTCGCCGGCCGTGGAGGTCGCCACGCCGTTCGCCGGGGCCCGCTGGGTCTGCAGCACGCTGCGGGCCCTGACCGACCCGGGCGAGGACGCCGAGCCGCCGGCCCGGATCCAGGACCCCTTCGGGCTGCGCACGCTCCCGCAGGTGCACGGCGCGCTCAGCGACCGGATCGCCTTCGCCGAGCAGGTCGTGGTGGCGATGACCAACGCGCCCTCGGAGAACCCGATCGTCTCGGCCACCCTCGGGGTGGCCCACCACGGGGCCTTCCACGCCACCTACCTGGTGCAGTCGCTCGACGCCCTGGTCCTGGCGCTGGCCCAGTCGGCGCAGCTCAGCCTGGCCCGGCTCACGATGCTCGCCGAGCCGGCGTACACCGGCATGCACCCGTTCCTGGGGGACGGCACCCCGGCCGCCTCGGGGGTGATGATCGTCGAGTACAGCGCCGCCTCGGCCCTGGCCGAGCTCCGCGCGCTGGCGACCCCGGCGGGCACCCAGGTCGTCACGCTGTCGCGCGGCGTCGAGGAGGACGCGTCCTTCGCCACGCTCGCGGCCCAGCAGGCGCTCGGCGCGGTCTCGCGCTACCGGGCGGTGCTGGCCGGCGAGCTGGTCGCGGCCCTGCGGTGCCTGCGGATGCAGGACCGCCACCCCCCGGCCCTGCTGCCGGTGCTGGCCTACCTCGACGAGCGGGACGGCGGCGTCCCCGACATGCACGACCGCGACCTCACCTCCGACCTGCTGCTGGCCGAGGACCTCGTCGACCACCTGGCCGACCACGCCGACGCCGTACGCCGTCCCGCTGGCCCCTGAGACCGGCCGACCGCGGCCTCACGCAGGTCCTAGGAGCGGTCCCCCGGGACCCGGCAGGCGCGCTCGAGCAGCAGGGCCGCGCCGAGCAGCAGGGCCGAGCCGACGGCGGCCGCGCCGGCATGGAGCAGCCGGCTCTCGGCCGACGGGTCGCTCAGCCCGAGCTGGGCCAGGGCGTAGCCGGAGTACCCGCCGAGCAGCAGCGCCCCCACCAGCGAGCAGGCCTGGGCCAGCGCGAGCCGGTTGACGGCCTGGTGGTGGGCCAGCGCGAACCGCTCGCGGCGCACCGTGCGCCGGGTCGTCCACGCGGTGACGCCGACGGCGGCGGCCAGGAACAGAATCAGCCCGATGGTGCCCCAGCCGATGCGGGGCTCGACGACGCCCGCGCGCAGGGCCAGGGGCCGCAGCGCCCACCCGCCGACGAGTCCGACGAGCAGCAGCACCACCAGGGTGCGGTGGCCCGTCGGGCCGACGCGACCGCCGTCCGGACCGCCGGGGCCCTCGGGACCGTCGCCCGGGCCGTCGCCGGGACCGTCGGAGGGCCGGTCGGAACGGTCGACGCGGGCAGCGGCGTCGACGGACGGGCGTGCGCCGGACCGGCGCTGACCGGGCGTCCTCATCGTGCTGGTCCTCCTGCCGGTGCCGTCGAGGCCGGGGTCAGCCGATCTCGAGCTCGATGTCGTCGCGGCGGGTGATCCCGTCGCGGCCCACCTGCTCGAGGAGCTCGGCGACGGACCCGACCCCGGGGATCTCGGCGTCGTCCTCGACGTCGTGCCAGGGGGCGAGGACGAAGGCGCGCTGACCGGCGCGCGGGTGCGGCAGGACCAGGTCGGGCTCGTCGGCCCGACGGTCGCCGAGCACGATCAGGTCGACGTCGAGGGTGCGCGGGGAGTTCTGCTCGCCCCCGCGCTCACGGCCGTACGCCGACTCCACGGCCAGGGCGCGCTCGAGCAGCGTGCGCGCCGACAGCGTGGTGTCGAACAGGACGACCGCGTTGAGGAACTGGCGCGACCCCTCGGGCGAGTCGACGGGGTCGGTCTCGTAGACCGGGGAGACCGACGTCAGCCAGACCTCGGGGGTCTCCCCCAGCGAGGACACCGCGCCCTGGAGGTTGCTGCGACGCTCGCCCAGGTTGGACCCGATGGCGATGACGCCGCGTCGGATCGGGTGCATCTCGCCGGTCAGGCTGTCGGCGTCGACGATGTTCGGGTTCGGGGACTCGGTCACTTATCGGCTCCGGTTGATGGTCAGGGCGACGTCGGTGAACGTCGCCTGGATCGGGGCGTGCGGCTTGTGCACGGTGACTTCGACGTCACCGACCCGCGGGTCGTGCAAGCAGGTGTCGGCGATGCGCTGGGCCAGGGTCTCGATGAGGTCGACGGGGTCGTGGGCCACGGCCGCCACCACCTGGTCGACGAGCGCACCGTAGTCCACGGTGTCGGCCAGGTCGTCGCTCGCGGCGGCCCCGGAGGTGTCCAGCCCGAGGACCAGGTCGATCACGAAGTCCTGGCCGTCGCGGCGCTCGAAGTCGAAGACCCCGTGGTGACCCCGCACCGTGAGCCCGCGGACGGCGAGCCGGTCGGGCCGGGCCGTGCGGCTCGGGCCGTCCGTGCGGCCCGCGATGGCAGGGGTGTCGGAGAGGGTCATGGTGCGTCCGACCCTACCGGCGTCGCTGTGCCCCCGGCACCGGGACCGCCCACGGCCCCGCCCCCCACCCCGCCGAGGGGGCCCACCTGGCCGCCGAGGAGGCCCACCTGGCGGCCGAGGAGGCGCGTGTGGTCGCCGAGGAGGCTCGTCTGGCGACCGAGGGGCCCACGCAGGACCGGCCGGCGAGGGGCCGGGGCGGGCGCGGGCAGCGGCGGAGCGGCATGTAGATCGGGTTGGGCTCCCGGGCTGGGTCCCCGCTTGGTCGTCTCAGGGGGCGGTGGGGCCGAGGTCGAGCCAGCGGGTGACGACCCGGATCGCGTCCAGGCTGCCGCGGATCTCGTGGACGCGCACGGCCCAGACGCCCTGGACGGCGGCGATCGTGGTGAGCGCGACGTTGGCGGCCTCGCGGTCGAGCACGGGCCGCGGGGAGCCGTCGGGGCCGGCCAGCAGCTGCCCGAGGAAGGACTTGCGGCTGGACCCGACCAGCACGGGCACGCCGAGGCTCTCCAGCTCCGGCAGCCGCTGGAGCAGCTCCCAGTTGTGCTCCGCGGTCTTGGCGAAGCCGAGCCCCGGGTCGGCGACCAGGCGGTCCGGGTCGACGCCGGCCGCGACGGCGTCCTCGAGCCGTCGGGCCAGCTCGTCACGGACCTCGACCAGCACGTCGTCGTACGCCGCGTGGTGCTGCATCTCGATCGAGTGCGCCCGCCAGTGCATCGCGACGTACGCCGACCCGTGCTCGGCCACGACCCGGAGCACGTCGGGGTCGGCGAGCCCGCCCGAGACGTCGTTGACCAGCACGGCGCCGGCCTCGAGCGCGGCGGCGGCGACCTCGTGGCGCATCGTGTCGACCGAGACCGCGACGCCCTCCTGGGCCAGGGCCCGGATCACCGGGACGACGCGGCCGAGCTCCTGGGCCACCAGCGGCCGGGTCGCCCCGGGACGGGTGGACTCACCCCCGATGTCGACCACGTCGGCGCCCTGGGACCGCAGCGCCAGCCCGTGCCGGATGGCCGCCTCGGTGGTGGCGTGCTGACCGCCGTCGGAGAAGGAGTCGGGGGTGACGTTGACGATCCCCATCACCAGCGGCCGGTCGAGGACCGGCAGCCCCGCCGCCCAGGCTCCGGGGTCGGCGGGTCCCGAGGGGCCTGCCGGGCCGGTCATCGCGAGGCGTTGATCAGCGACATCGCCTCGGCGCGCGTGGCGGGCTGGTGCATCATCCCGCGCACGGCGGAGGTGATCGTGCGGGCGCCGGCCTTGCGCACCCCGCGCATGGTCATGCACAGGTGCTCGGCCTCGATGACGACGATCACGCCGCGGGGCTCGAGGATCCGCACCACCGCGTCGGCCACCTGGGTGGTGAGCCGCTCCTGCACCTGGGGGCGCTTGGCGAAGACGTCGACGACCCGGGCCAGCTTCGACAGCCCGGTGATCTTGCCGTCCGTGCTGGGGATGTAGCCGACGTGGGCGACCCCGGTGAAGGGCACCAGGTGGTGCTCGCACATCGACCAGAGCTCGATGTTGCTCACCAGCACCATCTCGTCGTGGCCGATGTCGAAGGTCGTGGTCAGCACCTCGTCGGGCGTCTGGTGCAGCCCGACGGTCAGCTCGGCCCAGGCTCGCGCCACCCGGGCCGGCGTGTCCTGGAGACCCTCGCGGTCGGGGTCCTCCCCGATGGAGAACAGCAGCTCGCGCACGGCGGCGGTCGCCCGGTCGTGGTCGAACGGGGCCACGGCCCCCTGGCCCTGGCCCACCCGGTCGATGCTCACGCCGTGGTGCTCCCGCCCCCGGGCGCCGGCGGCTGCGTGGGCCCGCCGTTGCTGGAGGGACCGCCGTGCAGGTCGCCGCCGGAGCCGGGCCCGATCACCACGGCCCCCTGGTCCTGCTCGGGGGCAGCACCCTGGCCCGCGGCGATCCGGATCTTCTCCGGGATCACCACCGGCGGGATGTCCGAGGGGTTGCGGGTCGGCGAACCGGTCCAGGCCGCGCGCACCGGGAAGCGGCGCAGCGGCTCGAAGATCTTCGCGATCTGGGCCTTGTCGAGCGTCTCCTTCTCCATCAGCTCGAGCACCAGCGCGTCGAGGACGTCGCGGTTCTCCTCGAGGATGTCGAAGGCCTCCTGGTGAGCGGTGGTCAGGAACTTCTTGGTCTCGTCGTCGACGGTCGCGGCGACGTCCTCGGAGTAGTTGCGCGAGTGCCCCATGTCGCGGCCCAGGAACGGCTCGCCCTGGGTCTCGCCGAGCTTGATCGCGCCCAGGCGCTCGGTCATGCCGTACTGCGTGACCATCGCGCGGGCCAGCGAGGTGGCCTTCTCGATGTCGTTGCCGGCGCCGGTGGTCGGGTCGTGGAAGACCATCTCCTCCGCGGCGCGGCCGCCGAGCATGTAGGCGAGCTGGTCGAGCATCTCCGAGCGGGTCTGGGAGTACTTGTCCTCGTCGGGCAGCACCATCGTGTAACCCAGGGCCCGCCCGCGCGGCAGGATCGTGACCTTGTGCACGGGGTCGGTGCCGGGCAGCGCCGCGGCGACGAGGGCGTGGCCGCCCTCGTGGTAGGCGGTGATGAGCCGCTCCTTCTCGCTCATCAGTCGCGTGCGCTTCTGCGGGCCGGCGATGACGCGGTCGATCGCCTCGTCGAGGGCGTAGTTGTCGATCTGCTTCTTGCTCTCGCGAGCGGTCAGCAGGGCGGCCTCGTTGAGCACGTTGGCCAGGTCGGCGCCGGAGAAGCCCGGCGTACGCCGTGCGACGGAGACCAGGTCGACGTCGGGGCCCATTGGCTTGCCGCGGGCGTGGACCTTGAGGATCTGCTCGCGACCGTTGAGGTCCGGGGCGTCGACGCTGATCTGGCGGTCGAAGCGACCCGGGCGCAGGAGCGCGGGGTCCAGGATGTCGGGGCGGTTCGTGGCCGCGATCAGGATGACCCCGCCGCGCACGTCGAAGCCGTCCATCTCCACCAGCAGCTGGTTCAGGGTCTGCTCGCGCTCGTCGTGGCCGCCGCCCATGCCGGCGCCGCGGTGACGACCCACGGCGTCGATCTCGTCGATGAAGACGATCGCGGGGGCGTTCTCCTTGGCCTGCTCGAACAGGTCGCGGACGCGGGAGGCGCCGACGCCGACGAACATCTCGACGAAGTCCGAGCCGGAGATCGAGTAGAAGGGCACGCCGGCCTCACCGGCGACCGCGCGGGCCAGCAGGGTCTTGCCGGTGCCGGGCTGGCCGTAGAGCAGGACGCCCTTGGGGATCTTGGCGCCGACGGCCTGGAACTTGGCGGGCTCCTGGAGGAACTCCTTGATCTCGCCCAGCTCCTCGATCGCCTCCTCGCACCCGGCGACGTCGGCGAAGGTGGTCTTGGGCATGTCCTTGCTGATCAGCTTCGCCTTGGACTTGGCGAACTGCATGACCTTGCCGCCGCCGCCCTGGATGTTGTTCATCAGGAACAGGAACAGGCCGATGATGATCAGGATCGGCAGCAGGCTGAAGAACAGCGAGGTCAGCGCGCTGGGCTGGGGGTTCTGCACCGTGTAGTGCTCGATCGTGCCCTTGGCGTACTGCTGCTGCGCCTGGCGGACGAGGCCGACCTGCTGGCCGTTGACCCAGGTGCTCATCACCTTGTCGCCGTTGTCCAGCGTGGCCTGGATCTGCTGCTCACCGCCGTCGCGGAAGGTGATGTCCTTGACCGCCCCGGACTGGATCTTGGAGACCATCTCGGAGGTGTCGATCTCCTTGTAACCCCCGTTCGGCACGAGGTACTGCAGGGCGAGCAGGACTCCGACCACGGCGACGACGATCCACAGCCAGGGGCTACGTACGAACTTCTTCACCCGGTCATCCTCTCAGGTGGGTCCACACCTCGTGCACCGCCTGCACGACTCCTGTCAACTCGGTCTCCCGATGGGGTCGGTTCGGCCATCATGGAGGGCGTGGAGGCAGCCCAGACCGTGGTCCTGCCCGAACGCCTGCTCGGCCCGTCGTTGACCGCGGCCGGACTGGCCGCCTGGATCCTCTCCTTCGCCGGTCAGGAGGTCTCGTCGCGACGCACCCGCGACCTCCAGGACCTGGTCGACGCCGGTCTGCGCTCGGGCGAGCACGACGTCGAGATCGTGCGCACCGTGGTCGAGGAGGCGGTCGCGCTCTGGCTCGCCGCCGCCGACCTCGCGGACGCCTGGGCGGTCGAGACCCGCACGGCCGACGAGGACGGGGCCAGCACGCGGGTCGCGGAGTTCGGTCGGATGTCGTCCCGCCTCCGCGTGCGGGCCGAGTCGCTCCAGAAGGTGCTGGACCGGGCGGGACGCCCTCAGCTGTAGACGTGCGGGGCCAGGGTGCCGATGTCGCGCAGGTTGCGGTACTTCTCGTTGTAGTCGAGGCCGTAGCCGACGACGAACTCGTTGGGGATGTCCCAGCCGACGTACTTCACGTCGACCTGCATCGTGAGGGCCTCGGGCTTGCGCAGGAGGGTGCAGATCTCGACCGAGGCGGCGCTGCGCGAGGCCAGGTTGGCGGTGAGCCAGCTCAGGGTCAGGCCGGTGTCGATGATCTCGTCGACGATCAGGACGTGGCGCCCGCTGATGTCGGTGTCGAGGTCCTTGAGGATCCGCACGACGCCCGAGCTCTTGGTGCCGGAGCCGTAGGAGGAGACCGCCATCCAGTCCATCTCGAGGTGGCGGGAGAAGGCGCGGGCCATGTCGGCCATCACCATCACCGCTCCGCGCAGCACCCCGACGATCAGGAGGTCCTGACCCTCGTAGTCCTGCTCGATCTGGCGGGCCATCTCCCCCAGCCGCCGCCGGATGTCGTCCTCGGTGAAGAGGATGTTGACGAGGTCACCGTCGACGTCGGCTGCGTCCATGGGGTGCAGCCTGTCACAGGTCCCGGGTCCGTGCTCCGGCGGTCACCGGCGGGATCGCGCGATCGGGAAGGTCCCGGCGGCGTACGGCGTTCAACCCTCCATGCAGCTCTCCGTCCTCGACCTCGTGCCCGTCCGCTCCGACCAGACCACGGGTGACGCGCTCGCCGCGAGCCGCGGCCTGGCCCGCGTGGCCGACGAGCACGGCTACCAGCGCTACTGGGTGGCCGAGCACCACAACATGCCGGCCGTCGCCGCGACCAACCCGCCGGTCGTGATCGCGATGCTGGCCGCCGCGACCGAGCGGATCCGGGTGGGCTCGGGCGGCGTGATGCTGCCCAACCACGCACCGCTGGTGGTGGCCGAGCAGTTCGCGCTCCTCGAGGCGGCGTTCCCCGGGCGGATCGACCTCGGCATCGGCCGCGCGCCGGGCTCGGACCCGGTCACGTCCTGGGCGCTGCGCCACGGCGCCGGCGGCGTCGAGGACGACGCGGTCTCCCGCTTCCCCTCCTACCTCGACAACGTGGTCGCGATGATGAGCCCCGGCGGCGTGGGGCTCCAGGTGCAGGGCCGCACCCACGCGCTGCACGCGACGCCCGCGCCGACCTCGGTCGCCGACGTGTGGCTGCTGGGGTCCTCGGACTACAGCGCCCGGCTGGCCGCCGAGAAGGGCCTGCCCTACGTCTTCGCCCACCACTTCTCGGGGCACGGCACCGCCGAGGCGCTGCAGCTCTACCGCTCGACCTTCCGACCGTCGGCGGCGCTGGCCGAACCGCGCACGTTCCTGACCGTCAACGCGGTGGTCGCCACGACCGCCGAGGAGGCCCGGCGGCTGGTGCTGCCCAACCTGCACTCGATGGTCGCGCTGCGCACCGGCGGCCAGCTGACCCCGCAGCGCACGGTCGAGGAGGCCGAGGCCGACCCGCTGCCCGAGGCGCACCGGTCGCTCGCGGAGTCGATGCTGACCCGCTGGGTCGTCGGCGACCCGGAGCAGTCGTCCAAGCAGGTGCGCGAGCTGGCCACGACGTACGACGTGGACGAGGTCATGGTCCACCCCGTCGCCGGCGCCCTGGCCGGCACCGACCCCCGCACCGCCCCGGCCCGCGAGGCCACCCTGCGCCTGCTCGCCGACGCGCTCTAGTCCTCGGGCGTCGACCGGGTCCGCTCCAGGACCAGCACCCCGTCACGGCGCACGGCGCGCAGGTGGCCGGGGAGGTCGACCCACTTCTGGCCGTGCCAGTCGGTGACCAGGGCGTCGACCTCGAGCAGGTGCACGGTGAACAGCTCGGCCGGGAGCGCGCCCGCGCCCAGCGCCGCGAGCCGCAGGACCCGCAGGCGCACCGCCTCGTGCAGCGCGAGCAGCCGCCCGACGTCGAGACCGCCCGGCACGTCGGGTCGCAGGGCGTCGAGCAGGGCGGCGTCGGTCACCTCGTCGAGGTAGGCGGTGTCGGTGCGCAGCTGGTCGGCCGTGCGGGCCAGGTTGGCGGCGACGCCGGGACCCAGCTCGCGCTCCAGCAGCGGCAGCACGGTCGTGCGCACCCGCACCCGGGTGAACCGGTCGTCGGCGTTGTGGGGGTCCTGCCACGGCTCGAGACCCTGGACCAGGCAGGCGGTCTCGGTGTCGGCGCGGGTCAGGTCGAGCAGCGGACGCCGGAAGACCTCGAAGGAGCGCCGCATCCCCGATAGCGACCGGGCCCCGGCTCCCCGGGTCAGCCCCAGGAGCACCGTCTCGGCCTGGTCGTCGAGGGTGTGGCCCAGCAGCACGGCCGAGGCGGAGAAGTGGGTGGCCATCTCGGTCAGCACCGCGTAGCGGGCCTCCCGGGCGGCCGCCTCCGGCCCCGTCCCCCGCTCCTGCACCGACACCCGGGCGCGCACGGTCTCGTCGACGCCGATCGCGGCCATCTGCTCCACCACGCGGTCGGCCTGGGCCGAGGAGTCCTCCTGGAGGCCGTGGTCGACGGTCGCGCCGACCACGCGCCAGCGGCCACGCTCGCGGGCGGCCACCGCCCCGGCGACCAGCGCGAGGGAGTCGGCCCCGCCCGAGCAGGCGACCAGCACGGTCGCGCCCGGCTCGAGGTCGCGCAGGCTGCGGCGCACGGCCGAGCGGACCGCCGTCAGGGCCGGGTGCTGCCCCACGCGATCAGCCGTGGACGCGGGCGACCCACAGCTGCGGGTCGAGGATCTCGGTCTTGGAGGGCAGGTGGGCCGGCTCGGACCAGACGGCGTTGAACCCGTCCATGCCGACCTTGTCGACCACGTGGCGCACGAAGATCGCGCCGTCGCGGTACTGCGCCATCTTCTGGTCCAGGCCCAGCAGCCGACGCATCAGCCGGTCGAGCGCGCCGACGCCCTTGCGGCGCTCGGTGAACTTGGCCCGGATCTCGGCCACGCTGGGGATGACCTCGGGGCCGACGCCGTCCATCACCACGTCGGCGTGGCCCTCGAGCAGGCTCATCACACCGGTGATCCGGTCGACCACGGCCTTCTGCTCGGGGCTGGAGAACAGGTCCATCAGGGAGCCGTCGGTGCGGCCCGAGACCAGGTCGCCGATCTTCTTGACGAAGTCGCCGACGAGCTGGGCCGGGTCGGTGGAGACGCTGCCGATGATCGAGTCCATCTCCGAGCGCAGGTGGTCGGTCATCCACGGCACGGCGGTGAACTGCACCCGGTGGGTCTCCTCGTGCAGGCAGACCCAGAGCCGGAAGTCGTGGGGGTCGGCGCCCAGCTCGCGCTCGGCGTGCACGATGTTGGGCGCCACCAGCAGCAGTCGACCCTGCTCGCCGGGCTGGTCGTGGAAGGGGTCGAACTGCCCCAGCACCTTGGAGCCGAGGAAGCCCAGCATCGTGCCGAGCTCGACCCCGGTGATCCGCGAGCCGATCGCCTCGGCGACGGGGCCGGGCGCACCCTTCTTCTCCTGGAGCCGCTCCACCAGGGGCGCGATGATCGTGGCGAAGCCGTCGGCGTTGGCCTGGATCCAGCCCGGGCGGTCGACGACCAGCACCGGCGCGCTGCGCTCGGTGGCGACCAGCCCGGTGAACTCGCGGACCAGCGGCGTCGAGCGGTCCGCTCCCGCACGCAGCTCCTCGACGGCCTCGTGGGCCTCCGCGGCGGAGACCTTGGGCCCCTCGCCGACCAGTCGCGAGCCGACCCGGACGGCGAGGTCCCAGTCGACCATGCCGGATCGCCCGTCAGGTCGTCCGCTGCTCGATCGTCCCCCACCGCTCGTCATGACGAGGACCCTACGCCGCACCTGCACGCCCCCAGCGCCCCGGCGATGCGGTCCACGAGCGTCTGCGCCTCGAGCTCCTTGGTGGGCGGGACGCGGTCGGCGACGACCACGAACACCATCCGCGCGCCGCTCAGGTCCTCCGTGGTGCCGGCCAGCGCGTGCACCCCGGTCAGGGTGCCGGTCTTCGCGCGCACCCGGCCGCGGGCGGCGGCCGGACCCTCGTCGAACCGGTCGGCCAGCGAGCCGGTGAAGCCCGCGACCGGCAGGCCGGTGAACACCGGGCGCAGGGTCGGCTGCTGCTGCTCCTGGGCGAGGCGGAGCGCCCCGGCCAGCGAGGCCGGGTCGAGCCGGTTGCCGCGCGAGAGCCCGCTGCCGTCGAGGAGCCGGTCGCCCGCGGTGGTGACGCCGAGTCGGCGTACGACGTCCAGGACGGCGGCCGCGCCCGCGGACGACGTCCCC
Source organism: Nocardioides korecus (assembly GCF_054778395.1). NCBI lineage: Bacteria > Bacillati > Actinomycetota > Actinomycetes > Propionibacteriales > Nocardioidaceae > Nocardioides > Nocardioides korecus. Next base: position 457,504 of record NZ_BAAGZO010000004.1, read on the forward strand.
TGCTGCCGCTCGGCGAGGCCCACGTGACGGGCCAGCACCTCGGCGGCGTTGTTGTCGCTGACCGCGAGCGTGCGCTCGACGATCTCGCCCAGCGGCGCGCTGCGCACCGAGCCGACGTCGAGGGCGTCCGGCGGCGCCACCCGGCGGGTCACCTGCGGCCGCACCCGGAGGCCGGCGGCCACCAGGCGGGCACGGAAGACGGCCGCCGCGGCCGGGGCGGGGTCGGTGATGAACCCGTAGCCGCTCGGCGAGCGGGCCTCGTCGACCATCAGCGCGCTGGTCGGCGCCACCACGTCGGGCACGTAGCCGGGCGCCCACGCGGGGTTGACGGCCGGACCGGTGAAGGCCGAGTCGTCGTACGCCAGCCGCACCCGACCCGGCCCCAGGGTCGAGCGGTGGCGGGCCACGATGCGGGCGAGGGTCGTGACGTCCGCCCGCTGGGGGTACGACGCGCCGGGCGACCCGGGCGCGCTGGCCAGGAACGGGTCGCCCCCGCCGACGAGCACCAGCGTGCGGGTCGCCGGCAGCCACCGCACCGTCGTGGTGAAGCGCGCCATCGGCCCGAGGACGTCGAGCGCGGCCGTCGTGGTGAGCAGCTTGGCCGTCGAGGCCGGGGTGATGGTGGGGGCGCCGATCCGCAGCACGGTCCGCCCGGTGCGCTCGTCGGTGACGACCACCGCGAGGTGCCGGCCGAGCACGTCACGCTCGAGGAGGGGACGCACGGCGGCCGCGACCCGGGCGGCCTGCGGGGTCGTCTCGGCCGACTCCCCGGCGACGGGGCGCACGGCCGTGGCCCGGGGCAGCCGCAGCCCGACCGGGGGGAGCACCGACGCGGGCTGGGAGCTCGGGTCGATCGCCCGCCACCCGAACCAGCGCGCGCCCAGGTCGAAGCGGTAGGCCACCACACCCGCCCCCAGCAGGGCGAGCACGACGATCTCGGCCGCGAACCGTCGCAACGGACGCGCCCGCGAGTGGCGTTGGTCACCCACAGCGGCTCCTGACCTCCTCGAGGGTGCCGTTCCACCAAAGTGCTGCGACACTAACCCGCGTGCGCCCGCGGAGGCGTGACCTGGTGCCTGCTGGAAGGAAGAGCTGTGGAGTTCGACGTGCTCGTGGAGATCCCCAAGGGTGAGCGGAACAAGTACGAGGTCGACCACCACAGTGGCCGCATCCGCCTCGACCGCACGCTCTTCACCTCGACGCAGTACCCGGCGGACTACGGCTACATCGAGGAGACCCTCGGTCTCGACGGCGACCCCCTCGACGCGCTCGTCCTGCTCCAGGAGCCGACCTTCCCCGGCTGCCTGATCAAGTGCCGCGCCATCGGCATGTTCCGGATGACCGACGAGGCCGGCGGCGACGACAAGGTCCTCTGCGTCCCCGCGAACGACCCGCGCCTGGAGCACCTGCGCGACATCAACCACGTCTCGAAGTTCGACCGCCTCGAGATCCAGCACTTCTTCGAGGTCTACAAGGACCTCGAGCCCGGCAAGTCCGTCGAGGGCGCCAACTGGGTCGGCCGCGCCGAGGCCGAGGCCGAGGTCCGCGCGTCCTTCCAGCGCCTCAAGGACGAGGGCTCCGAGACCGCTCACTGAGCGCTCGCCGGTCCGGGCTCCGGGTGGCCGGGGTCGCCCGCCGTGGGGCGTGCTGCTGTGCTGGCTGACCACGCGCGTTGCTGATCGGCGTACGGGTGGTGAGGTACTGCGCGCCTCCCGTGGCGCGCGTGGGTGGTTGCCGGCCGCGAGATCCACACATTTGTGTAGCGGATGCAGCACCTGACGCCCGATCCGCTGCAACTCCTACACAAAAGTGTGGGCACTGCGACACCACGCTGCTCGTGGTCGCCCGACCGACTCGACGCCTACACATCTGTGTAGCGACTGCAGCGTCCGGGACCTCGACCTGCTGCATCCGCTACACAAAAGTGTGGGAGTGGGGCCCGCGCCGCACGCCGGAGGTCGCGCCGGCCGTCACCCGTCCCGCCGTACGACGCCCAGCGGCCTCCCGCCGGCGCACGGCCTCAGGCCTTGACCGCCCGGAAGTAGGCGATCGCGCCGGAGGTGGTGATCGTGACGTCGTGCATGGAGCCGGCGCGCAGCCAGGAGCGGAGGTCGGCGCGGGTGACGCCGGGGCCGAGGAGGCCGGCTGCACGCCCGCCGCGGCGCACGGGCTCGTAGCGCAGGCCGGTGTCGTTCATCAGCGCGCTGCCCGTCAGCACGCCGCCCGGGTGCAGCACCCGGACCAGCTCGCGGGTCGCGACCAGCGGGTCGGGGAAGCAGTGCAGCCCGGTGAAGCTGACCACCAGGTCGAACTCGTCGTCGGCGAACGGCAGGGCGCCGACGTCGGCGACGACGGTCTCGACCTGGGCTGCGACCCGGTGCCGCTCCGCGGATGCGATCGTGCGCCGGAGCATCCGGGCCGAGATGTCCGCGGCCACGTAGCGCACGCCCTGGCCGGGGCGCAGCCCGCGCAGGGCGACGCCGCCGCCGCTGGGCACGTCGAGCACCGAGGACCCGGCCGGTTGGCGGGCGATCTCGGCGGTCGCGGCGTGCAGCAGCCGGAGGTCGCTGCCGATGCCGGCCTCCCACATCCAGCCGCCCACGGTGGGGTGCTCGACCGACCAGTCGTAGACGTGGCCCCACAGCGGGTCCTCGCTCCAGCCACCCAGACCGGGCAACCGGTCCAGGCCCGGCAGCCGGGGCACCCGCGGCAGCCGCAGGGCGGGACGGCGGCTCAGTAGCCCGACTCCAGCATCTCGGCGCGCAGGAGGTCGGCGGGGATGCCGAAGGCGTCGACGAGGTCTTCGGCGACCGGGCGGATCTCGCGGCACAGCCGGTTGACCTCGCGGCTGATCGCCTTGCTGCGCTGGCTGGAGAGCCGACCGTGCTCCATGAACCACGCACGGTCGGCCTCGAGCACGCTCAGGGCGTGCAGGTCGCGCAGGCGGGTCAGCACCTCGGCGTCGGCGTGGTCACCGGACACGGCGGCCTCGACGGCGTCGGTGAAGCTCTCGAGCACCACCCGCTCCATGTGGGAGCGCGCGGCGTGGATGACGTGGTCCTGCACCTGGCTGAACACCTGCACCGGGTCCATCCCGGAGTCGATGCCCCGCTTGAGCCGGCGCGCGACGCCGGAGAGCACGTGCTCCTCGCGCCAGCGCATCATGGTCAGCTGGTAGTCGGGGTCCCGCAAGCCCGACTCGTCGTCGCCGGTGTCGGTGGGCAGCACGTCGCGCAGCCGCTCGAGCAGCTTGTGCACGGCCGTGCGCTCGATGACGGTCTCGACCGCGAGGTCGGCGACGAACTTGGCGACCCCGAACTGGTCGAGCTCCTCGAAGTTGGTGCTGTAGTCGGTGAGCAGGCCCTTGGCCACCAGCTGGAGCAGGACGTGGTTGTCGCCCTCGAAGGTGGTGAACACGTCGGTGTCGGCCTTGAGCGCCGCGAACCGGTTGACCGCCAGGTAGCCGGCGCCGCCGCAGGCCTCGCGGCCCTCCTGGATGGTGTCGGTGGCGTGCCAGGTCCCCAGCGCCTTGGTGCCCGCGGCGCGCGACTCCAGCGCACGCCGGTCGCGCTCGGAGGTCTCGGAGTCGCTGAACACCTCGTGCAGCTGGCCGGCCAGCTCCTGCTGCGCGAAGTGGAGGGCGTACGTCGCGGCCAGTCGCGGCAGCAGCCGGCGCTGGTGCAGGCCGTAGTCGAGGAGCAGCTCCTCCTCGTCGGTGCCGGGCGGGCCGAACTGGCGGCGCTTGAGGGCGTACTTCACCGCGATGGCGAGCGCCACCTTGCTGGCCGAGATCCCCGCGCCGCCCACGCTGACCCGGCCCTGGACCAGGGTGCCGAGCATGGTGAAGAAGCGCCGGTCCTGGTTCTCGATCGGCGAGGTGTAGGTGCCGTCCTCGCTGACGTCGGCGTAGCGGTCGAGCAGGTTGTCGCGCGGGACCCGCACGTGGTCGAACCACAGCCGGCCGTTGTCGACGCCGTTGAGGCCCATCTTGGGACCGTCGTCGCCGGTGCGCACGCCCGGCAGGTCCTCGCCGTCCTCGCCGCGGATGGGCACCACGAAGGCGTGCACGCCCTGGCTCTCGCCCTCGATCTCGAGGATCGCGAAGACGACCGCGAGGGTGGCGTGGGCCGCGGCGTTGCCGATGTAGTCCTTGCGCGCGGACTCGGTCGTCGTGGTGATCACGAACTCGTCGGTGTCGGCGTCGTACGTCGCGACCGTGCCGAGGTGCTGGACGTTGGAGCCGTGCCCGGACTCGGTCATCGCGAAGCAGCCGAGCAGCTCGGCCTGGATCAGCGGGCGCAGGTAGGCGTCGTGGTGGCGCTTGGTGCCCAGGTGCAGGATCGCGCCGCCGAAGAGGCCGAACTGCACGCCGGCCTTGACCAGGACCGACAGGTCGCCGAACGCGAGCGTCTCGAAGGCCGCGATGGAGGCGCCGACGTCACCGCCCCCGCCGTACGCCGTGGGGAAGCCGAGCCCGGTCGCCCCGGTGCGCGCCATCTCGACGATCACCTCGCGCACCCGCTCGCGGAAGTCGGCGGTGGACATCGTGCGCTGGTCGTCCAGCACGCTCGCCGCGTCGGCGAGGTTCTTGCGCACGAGGTCGCGGACCTCGGCGTGGCGACCGTCCAGCAGGGCGGTCAGGGCAGGGACGTCGACGGTGAGCAGCTCGGCCTCGGGCATGGCCCCACTGTGCCGTACAGGTGTGCACCCGGTCACCGGATCCGCGAACGCGGGCGGTCCCAGGGTCAGGGGCGACCGACGAAGTCGGGGTACCAGTTGTAGATCGAGTTGTAGCGGACGAAGGCGCCCGTGTGCGGGGCCTCGATGAACTGGCCGCCGCCGAGGTAGAGCGCGACGTGGTGGATGCCGGACGGGGCGCCGTTGCTGCTGAAGAACAGCAGGTCGCCCGGGCGGGCGTCGGCCATCGAGACGTGGGTGGTCTGGTCGTACTGCGCGCCGGTGTAGTGCCCCAGCGCGACTCCCCCGCGCGCCCAGGCCTGCATGGTCAGGCCCGAGCAGTCGAAGCTGTCGGGCCCGGCGGCGGCCCACACGTAGGGCTTGCCCAGCTGGGCCTTGGCGTAGGCGATCGCCCGCGCCACGGCACCGGCGGGGCTGGGGGCGGGCTGGCTCACCACGGGCGCGGCCACGGGGGCCGGGGGGACGTAGACGGGGCCCGGGTCGGGGCGCGCCGCGCTGGCCGTCACGCTGGTCGTGGCGGCCGCGGCGCGCGAC
>NZ_BAAGZO010000005.1:0-401100 GCF_054778395.1 Nocardioides korecus
GCTGGCCGCGCTGCTCGCGCTGGCGCCGGTGGCCCCGGGCCGGGGCCCCGGACCCGACCGGGCGCGCCTGGCCCGCCTCAGGGTCGCGCCCTTCTGCCTCGCGGCGGCCGCCCTGGTGGGGCTCGGCGCCTCGGCCGCCCACCCCCTGCTGCCGGTCACGGTCGCGGCCCTCGCGGCGCTGGCCGCCAGCGGCGCCGCCTGGGCGCTGAGCGACGACGACGAGGTGTGCCTGGTGTGGCTGTGGGCCTCGGGGCTGCTGTCGGCGGCCTGCGTGCTCCTGCTGCTGACCGGCGCCGGCAGCGCCGGGCTGTGGGCGCTGCTCGTCGCCGGGGGCCTGGTCGCGGTGCGGCTGCTGCCCTCGCTGGTGGTCGACGTCCCCGACGAGACGCTGCTCGACCTGGAGAACCTCGCTATCACGGCCTGGTCGGCCCACGACGAGGGCCGCCCCGCCTCGCGTCGGCGCCCGGTGATCCGCCGTCCCCAGGTGCGCTCGCTGGCGCGGCGCAGCGGCACGCTCCTGCGCAGCTCGACGGGAGGCGCCTGTGCCGTCCTGGTCGCGGGGGCCCTGCTGCTCCTCGCCGCCACGGCCGACGCCTCCGCGTGGTCGCGGGTGGGGTCCGAGGTCATGGTCGGGGCCGGGGCCGCCGGGGTCGCCCTGGTGGCCCGGGGCTACCGCGACTGGCGGCTCCAGGTGCTGCTGCGGGTCGTGGCGGCGGTGCTGGTGGCCGCGCTGGCCGTGGCCGTCCTGCGGGCCACGGGGCCGACCGGCGGACTCGTGGTGGTCGTCCTCGCCGTGGTCGCCGGGGTCGTGGTCGCGGGGGCCGCGGTGGCCCTCGGGCACGGCTGGCGCTCGGTCTGGTGGGCCCGGGTGGCGGATGTCCTCCAAGGTGCTGGATTCGCTGTAGCGCTCTCGGCGATGCCACTAGCATCCGGATTGTTTGATTTTGTCTGGAGGTTTACGAGCTGACCCATCGCGGGAGGCTTGGTTCCATCGCCGCGTCACAGCCGGTGGCCGGTGCGTGCGAGACCCGCGGGGGTCCTTGAGAAAGGGGGTCGCCATGGCAGGCGGCAGTGGATTCAGGACAGAGCAGGGCCAGATCAGCAAGGGAGCCGGACTGGTCGCCAGCTGCAAGAGCGACCTCACGTCGCTGCTGGGCGCCCTGCGAGGCGAGGTCTCGCAGAACGCGGCCAGCTGGAAGGGGACGGCGGCGCTCGAGTTCACCAAGCTGATGCAGCGGTGGGACGAGGACGCCAACCTGCTGACCAAGGCGCTCGACGAGTTCGAGAACAACCTGCGCGGCACGGACAAGAACTACAACCAGATCGAGTCCGAGGCCCAGCAGACGATGACCAAGCTCACCGGCAAGCTCGGCTGACACGGAGAGGATGACGATCATGAGTGGATCGACCGAGGTCAACTTCGGTGGCCTGGACGCGACGAGCAGCACCATCGGCGCGAAGGCCAAGACCATCCGGGCCCGCCTGGACCAGCTCGACTCCGACCTGGCGCCCATGCGCGCCAGCTGGGACGGCTTCGCCCGCGACGCCTACCACACCGCCCAGTCGCGGTGGAACGCCGCCGCGGAGGACCTGAACCTGATCCTCCAGGCCGTGGGCATCTCGGTGAACGACGCCAACACCGGCTACCAGGACACGGAGAAGCTCAACACCAACATGTGGTGATCCCCGGTCCACCGGGGACCCGGCGGCCACCACTCGGGTGGGCGTCGGACGCAGCAGTCCGTCTCGGGTCGCGGGGGTCGTCTCCCCCGCGGCCCGATGTCGGCAGCAGGGAACGACCCGCGAGGCGGGTGCGGGGAACGAGTCGGCAGGGGGATGCACGGCAATGACGGTCAAGGTCACGCCCGAGGAGATCGAGAACGTCGCGCGCACGGTGGTGGGTCCGGCGTACGACAAGGTCAAGACCGCCCTGGCCGCCTTCCGTGACACCGGGGACGGTGCCGGCGCGTTCGGCGGGTCCGCGCCCGGTGAGCACCTCGCCGAGCTCCACAGCAGCGTCAAGACCGTCTTCGTCGAGACCGTCCACGGCGTCGGGGAGGACCTCGACACGTTCAAGCACAACCTGACCAGCACCGCGCGGTCCTGGCACGACACCGAGCAGTCCAACGCCGAGCGCTCGCAGACGCTGGCCTCCCACCTCGGGACGACCGCGGCGACCGCGACGCACCAGGCCTACCGCGGCACGCGCGACCACCTCGGCCAGAGGCTGGCCGTCGACCCGTCGCTGGAGCGCCCCGAGGGTGGTCAGCCGCAGTCGGACGACGCCCAGGCCGCCGCTGGGCAGCACCAGGTGGACCACGCGGCCGGCGGCGAGGCCGCCGGGGGCTCGGGAGCCGTGGGTGGCTGAGCGCCACGGGCCCACCGGACGCCGCGGTCGGCTCCTCGCCGCCGGCGCCGTCGGCCTCGCCCTGCTCGGCGCCGCGCTGCCTGCGGCCGCACCGGCCGGTGCCGCGACGGCGCGCGACGGCGGCTCGCGGGCGACCGCACCCCACGCCCGCACCTGGCAGGGCGACGCCATGCGGCTCGACCGGGTGCACCGCACCGCGACCGGCAAGGGTGTCGTGATCGCCCTGCTGGACGGCGGCATCGCCCCGGACGTCCCCGCCCTGAAGGGCGCGCACATCGAGATGCGCAAGTCCCCGTGCTCGGCGCAGGCCAAGCACCCGGTGCCCGTCTTCGAGAAGGGACCGAGCTCCGAGCACGGCAGCCTGATGGCCTCGCTGCTGGTCGGTGGCGGCAACGGCTTCGGCGGACCGGGGACCGGCCTGATGGGGGTGGCGCCGGACGCCACCCTCCGGTTCTACGACATCGACGAGCTGGAGTTCTCCAAGCCCGGCGCCCTCGAGTGCCCCGGGGAGGACATCGTGGCCACGGCCCGCCAGGCCATCCGCGACGGCGCCGACGTGGTGTCGCTGTCGTTCGGCACGCCCACCGACCTCGACTCCGAGGCGTGGACGCGCCTGGCCAGGACGAGCTCCGCCGTCCTGGTCGCCGCGCCCATCAACAAGGACGACCGCCCCCGGTCCTTCGCCCCGCCGGCAGGGGCGCCCGGGATCGTGTCGGTGAACGCGCTGGACCAGAAGTACTTCCCGTGGAAGAAGTCGGTCTCGCTCCGCGACACCAGCGGCCGCGGGGTGCAGGCGGGGTGGTGGACGCCGACCGTCTCCGCCCCCGGGGTGCACCTGGACCTCCCCGGGGCCGCGGAGGGCTTCGGGGCGGGGGCCTGGGCGACCGGGACCTCGGGTGCCACGGCCCTGGTCGCCGGGGCCGTGGCCCTGGAGAAGCAGGAGTACCCGCGCGCCACCGCGAACCAGCTCATCCAGAACCTGATCCACCACACGACCCGCGAGAGCATCACCGGCAGCCGCAAGCTGCCCGACATGACCTGGGCCCTGGAGACGGGCTTCGGCGCCGTCTCGGTGGTGAACATGCTCAAGCACGACCCGGCGGGGTGGCCGGACGTCAACCCGCTGACCATCGACCCGACGAAGATGGCCGCGACCTACCCCTCCAGCATCTACGGCAAGGGATCCTCGTCCGCCTCCGGCAGCGCCTCGGCGAGCCCGTCGGCCGCCGCCTCCACGGGGTCGGGCGCCCAGGCTGCCCAGGCGGGCAAGGCGTCGTCCGGCACCACGGCCGACCAGGGCGGCGGCGTCCCGGGCTGGGTGTGGGTCGTGGTGGCGCTCGTCCTCCTGCTGGTGGCCGGGATCGTCGCGACCGCGGCGTCACGACGTCGGCGCGCGACACCGCCGACCGCACGTCCGGGTGGGCCTGGCCCGTCCGGGACCGACGAACACCTCACACGAGCCGGGGGGCAGTGACATGGCAGGACCCAACGAGCTGAAGCTCGAGCAGGCGACGAGCGGCGGGCGCCCCGGCGAGCTCCGGCAGCGTGCGCAGAAGTGGCGGGACCAGGCTGCCGCGCTCGCCGAGGCCGCGTCCGACGTGCGCAAGGCGCGCTCGGACGTCGAGCCCTACTACCAGGGCAGCACCGACGCGGCCGCCGCCCGCGAGGCGCTGAGCCAGTTCGCCACCCAGGTCGACGCCCAGCGCACGCACATGCTCAAGGTCGCCACCGGGCTCGACCTGGCCGCGGAGGCCCTGCAGACCGCGCAGGGGGCCGACCTGGGGCCGGGCGCGCCCACCGCCCCCACGGGTGACCCGACGCCGCAGCAGGAGGCGGCGTACCAACGGTCCAAGACGGCCGCCTACAACGCCCGCGAGGCGGCGGCCAAGGAGGCCTACGACAACCTCGTCCAGGGGTACTCCTCGGCGGCGTCGAAGATGTCGGCCGCGGCACCGCCCACGGCCGCGCCCCACAGCACGACCACCGGCGGCACGGGGGGCACCACGCCGTCCACGCCTGCCGCACCGACCTCCACGGGCTACTCCGGTGGTGGCGGCGGCACTCACGGCTCGGCCCACGTCGTCGGCTACAGCACCGACACCCACGGCACCTCCGTCGACCTCTCCCCGACCGTCGCGACCGGTGCCGTGGGCGCGACCCCCGCCATCGGCCAGGCGGCCCTCGGGGGCGGTGGGCGTCCCACCCAGGTCACGGGCGTCGGGCACGACCAGGGCGGCTCCTCGGGCACGACGTCCGGCACGACCTCGGGTGCGGGCTCGGTCCTCGGCAACCCCGTGCAGGCCGGCGGTGGTGCCGCCGCCGCCGGCGCGGCCGTCGCCGGCGGGCGAGCGCTCTCGCGCGCCGTCGGTGCGGGCGGGATGCGCGGGCTCACCGGCCGTGCGTCCGGCTCCACCGGTGCCGCGTCGAAGCCCACGACGCTGGGCTCGAGCGCGCGCTCGGGTGCGGGTGGGGTGCTGGGCAAGGCGAGCCCGGTCCGGGGTGCGACCGCCAAGGCGGCCGCGGCCGAGTCGGAGGGCAGCCCCACGACCTCGCGCGCCACCGGTGCCGCCGGTCGCGCCACGGGAGCCGGCCAGGGCACCGGCGCGCGCGCCACCGGCGCCGCCCGCGGCACCGGCTCGAGCGCAGCCTCCAAGACCACCGGTGCGACGCGCTCCGCCGGCTCGCGGGCGACCGGCGCCCGCGCCACCGACAGCACCTCCCGCTCCGGGGCTCGCTCCGGCGCCAAGGGCGCCACCAAGGGTGTCGCCGAGGGCGAGGAGGCCCAGGGACGCGGAGGACGCGCCGCGGCCGCCCGGTCACGCGGCACCGGGGCGACCTCCGAGGCCGAGTCCGAGGGGCGGGGTACGACGGGCCGGACGGCGGGAGCAGCCGGCCGGGAGGGTGCCGCGGTCAAGGGTGCGCCCGGCGGCCGCGGTGCCACCGGCGAGACGTCGGCCGCCCAGGGCCGCGGCGGACGCGGACTGCTCGGCCGTGGTGGTGCCTCGCGCTCGCAGCGCGAGACCGCCTCGCGCACCGACCACCTCGCCTTCGAGGACGAGGAGGCGTGGCTCGACGGCGGCGACACCGCGCCCGGGGTGATCCGATGACGCCCGAGCAGCTGCCGCCGGCCACCGGGCCGGCTCCGACCCACCCCAGGAGCACCGCGTGACCACGTTCTCCCCCGAGCAGGCCTCGTCCGACGCTCCTGGCAACGGTCTCGTGCGGGTGACCGTCACGGCCGGCGAGCGCCGGGTCGACCTCGCCCTGCCGGGCTCCGTGCCCGTCGCCGAGCTGCTGCCCGACCTGGTGCGCAACCTCGGCATGCTCGACGCCCAGGTGGTCCACGCGGGCTTCACCCTGGTCGGCTCCGACGGCGCCCCCCTCACCGGCGGTGCCGGGCTGTCGGCCCAGGGCGTCCCGGACGGCGCGCTGCTGACCGTGACCGCGGGCGCCGACGAGCGCCCGCCGCGGGTCTACGACGACATCGTCGAGGCGATGTCGGACGCCGTCGAGGAGGACATGTCCCCGTGGCGGCCGGCGGCCAGTCGGCGTACGGCGCTGGCGACCGCGGCCCTGCTGATGCTGATCGGCGCCTCCGCGCTGGTGGCCATGCGCACCAGCGTGCTGGCCGGTGCGGCCGCGGGTCTGGTGGCCCTGCTGCTGGTCGTCGCGGCCATCGTGCTGAGCCAGCTCAAGGAGGAGGACGACGCGGCGGTCACGCTGGCCTGGCTGGGATCGGCGTACGCCGCGGCCGCCGGGTTCACCGCCACCCCGGGATCCGAGCGGCTGGGACTGCCGACGGCGCTGGCCGGGGTCGGCCTGCTCGTGGCCGGCCTCGTCGCGGCGATCGGTCTCAAGCGGCGCCGCGCCCTGCTCTACCCCGCCGTCGTGGTCGGGCTGGCCGTGGCCGCCGGTGCCGCCGTGGTCGAGCTGACCACCTTCGGGGCCGGCCAGGTCGCGGTCGTGCTCCTGGCGGTCGTGGTCGTCCTCGGCACCGTGGTGCCCCGGCTGGCCCTGGCCACCACGCGCTCGGCCGTGCCGGCGGCGTACACCCACGACGACCTGGTCGCCGACCCCGAGGACATCAGCGAGGACGCGGTCCGGGGCGACGCGCGCACCGCGCACGACGTGCTCCTCGCCGTGGCCGCCAGCGTCGGTCTGCTGGTCGCGCTGCTGGCCCCCCTCGCCGTCCAGCGAGGCGTGACCGGCACCCTGCTGGGGGTCTGCGCGGCGGCCGTGGTGATGCTGCGGACACGCCAGTACCGCGTCGGCGCCGAGGTCGCCCTCGGCCTGGGACTGGGGGTGGCCGCGCTCGGCGCGCTGGCCGTCTCGGCCCTCCTCGAGCACCCGGGCTGGCGGTCGGGCACCGGCCTGGTCCTGGCTGCGGTGGGCAGCGTCCTGCTGGTCGTCACGCTGGTCCCGAGCCCCACGTCGGTGCGACGCGGCCGGCTCGGCGACGTCGCCGAGATGACCGCGCTGGTGGCCATGGTGCCGCTCGTCGTCTTCGCTGCCGGACTGGTGGAGGCCGTGCGCTCCTGAGCCACGGTCCTGGGGGACACTGCTGCCCGGCGTCGTGCCGGGCACGCCGAACAAGCTTCGCAACACGTACGGAACCAGAGAGCACGGGGAGACCCGGAGGGGGAAGCATGAAGAACTACGGCCGCAGGGTCGCCGCGACGTCGATGCTCGTCGCGGGGCTGACCATGGGAGCGGTGCCGGCGTTCGCCGCCGTCGGGGGGGCGTCCAGCGCACCCACGGCGGCTCAGGAGAAGGCCACCGTGAAGCAGTGCCTGACCGAGACGGACGTGGCGTCCTGCCTGCGCCGGGCGCAGGCGGCGGGCGAGCTGACGGGACGCACCGACATCGGCGCCGTCCTGCGGGCGAGTGCCGCCCAGGCGGCGCCCGCGCCCGCGGCGGCGCCCACCAGGTCGGCGGCCCGGCAGGAGGGCGTGGCCGCGCTCGGCCCGGACGACCTGCCCACCTCCCCGGGCGACCTGCCCACCCTGCCGAGCGGCGGCCCCACGCTGCCGACGGACGGGCCGACCCTCCCGACCGACGGGCCGACCCTCCCCACGGACGGCCCGACCGTCGTCGACCCCTCGGGCGACCCGACCCCGACCACGACCCCCGACCCCACCGGGTTGCCCACCGTGTCCAACCCCGGCGGCGGCAACGGGAACGGCGGCGGCAACGGGAACGGCGGCGGCAACGGGAACGGCAACGGCGGGGGCAACGGCAACGGCAACGGCGGGACCGGTGGGACCAGCGGGAACGGCGGGAACGGCGGGATCTCGACGGGCAACGGCAGCGGCGTCGAGGGTGCGGGCACCAGCCCGGAGGGCGTGGTCTCCTCGCGCGCCCAGACCACCGTCCCGGTGAACTCGGCCTGCTCCGACGCCGCGATCTGCCAGGCCGCGGCCGCGCCGACCACCAGCACCTCGAGCGCCAACGGGCTGGCCGACACGGGCGCCCCGGCACACGCGGAGGGCTACCTGGCCCTCGGTGCCGCGCTCGTCCTCGGCGGCGGCCTGATGATGAGCCGCCCCCGTCGCGCCCCGGTCAAGGCCTGACCAGGATCCTGAGGGCGGGGGACATCGGTGTCGAGCAAGCGTGACCTCGTCGAGGCGCACTCCTTCAACCGCCGTCGCCTGGTCACCGCGTTCGTCAGCGGTGCACCGGGCGGCCGCGAGGTGGAGCCGGCGCGCTACGGCCGGGCCATCGTCGGCGGCGCGGTCCTGGCAGCCCTGATCGTCGTCGGGGCCGCTGTCGGCGGGATGATCAAGCCCAAGCTCCCGCAGGACTGGGACCAGAAGGGCATCGTGATCGCCAAGGAGAGCGGCGCCCGGTTCATCGCCCAGAACGGCAAGCTGTTCCCGGTCATCAACACGGCGTCCGCGCGCCTGGTGGCGGCCGACAACAACGGCACCCTTGTGATCAACACGGTTCCCGACGACGTCATCCGACGCCACAAGATCGGGTCGACGGTGGGCATCGCGGGGGCACCCGACGCCCTGCCGGCCCCCTCCCAGCTGCTCGACACCGGCTGGACGGCCTGCGTCAACAAGGACGGGGGGCTGCGGGTGGACCTCTCCGCGGCCAAGGACGTCGCCCCGGCGACCTCGCAGACGCTGCTCGTGCGGTCCCTCGGCGACGCGGGCCAGCAGTTCCTGGTCGTGGGCGGCACCCGCTACCCGATCAGCACCCGGAACGGCGACAACGTCCTGCGCACCCTGGGGCTGTCCAGCAACGCCTTCACGGCCTCCGGCAGCTGGGTCAACCTGCTCACCCCCGGCCCGGAGATCAAGCCGTTCGCCGTGCCGGGCCAGGGCGACCGGGTCGACACCGGGGTGTCGGGCTTCGACACCGTCGGCACGCCGGTGAGCCAGGGGGGCAAGAAGTACCTCCTGGTCAAGGCCGGCGCGAAGCCTGCGCTGCTGCCGATCAGCGACTTCGCCTACGCGGTGTACACCTCCGGTGGTCCGGGCGCCTCGCTCCGGGCGCCCCAGCTGACGGCCGCCCAGCTGGACGGGCTGCGCAACGTGGGTGCCCCCACGTCGCTGTCGTTCCTCTCCTCGTGGCCGACCAGCACTCCCTCGGCGTACCGCCAGTCCTCGCCGTGCCTGTCGCTGACCGGCACCGGCGACTTCCGCCAGACGGTGCTCGCGACCGTCGACACGGGCAGTGCCCGGCTCCCCACGGACCGCAGCCAGTCGGTGCTGGTCGATGCCGGCCGGGGCGCCCTGGTGCAGGAGACCAGCGGGTCGGTGCGCTCCGACCAGGGCAGCACGGTGCTCATCGACGCCACGGGCACGCGCTACACGGTCCCGTCCGGCTACCAGGGTCGCCTGGGCTACGCCGACGTGGCCGCCCCGTCGGTGAGCCAGGCCTGGACCACGCTGTTCAAGGACGGGCCGACGCTCGACCCGCAGAAGGCCGCCAACCTGGCCTCGGGCTCGTGACCACCGGGGTCCGGACCCGCGGGGCCCGCGGGGCCGTCTTCCTCGGCGGCGTCGTCGCAGCCCTGGTCGGCCCGGGCCTGCCCGTGGCCGGTGCCACGCCCGGCGCACCTGCCGACGCGCTGACCAGCTGCCAGCGCGGCCAGACGTCGTACGTGAAGCAGACCCAGGCCTCCAACGCCCTGCCGATGATCTCCACGCCGCAGACGTGGAAGATCGCCACCGGCAAGGGCGTCAAGGTCGCCGTCGTCGACTCCGGCGTCGACGTGCGCAACCAGCACCTCACCACCGCGGTCGCCCCCGGGCGCAGCCTGCTCGGGGACGACGGCCGGGTCGACACCTTCGGCCACGGCACCTCGGTGGCCGGCGTCATCGCCGCACGCCGGATCCCGCAGTCGGTGCTGGTCGGCCAGGCGCCCGACGCGACGCTGCTGCCGTTCCGCGTCTACGACTCCGCCGTCGACACCTCGAGCGCGGAGTCCACCGCGCAGCGGCCGCTGGACCCGGCCGGCGTGGCGCAGGGGATCCGCTGGGCGGCCGACGCGGGTGCGAAGGTCATCAACGTCTCGCTGTCCTCGGGGCCCTCGGCCACCGGGCTCGACGTCGAGCGCGCGGCCGTGAGGTACGCCCAGCGCAAGGGCGCGCTGATCGTGGCCGCGTCCGGTGACAGCCAGAACGGTCAGCCGGTCACGATGAAGCGCTACCCGGCTGCCTTCCCGGGCGTCCTCGGGGTGGCGGCCGTGAACACGACCGGCAACGTGGACGACTACTCGATCCACGGGTCCGACGTCGACGTGGTGGCGCCCGGCCAGAAGGTGATCGTGCCGTTCTACGACAACGGCGACTGCCTGGGTGGGGAGAACCCGCAGACCAGCTACGCGACGGCCTTCGTCAGCGGGCTCGCCGCCCAGCTGGTGCAGCGGTTCCCCAAGGACTCCCCGGAGATGATCGCCTGGCGGATCGCCTCCACCGCCAAGCGGGCACGTCCCAGCCAGCGCGACGACGCCTCGGGCTGGGGCCTGATCCAGCCGTACGCCGCCCTCACCCTGCTCGCCGACCCCTCCCGACCGGGCCCTCCGATGCCGGGCGCCGCGCGGGTGGCCTCCACGACCGAGCGGTCCGGCCTCACCGTCGCCGGGCAGCGTGCCGACGCCCTGGACCCCGTGCGCCGCGAGGTCACCTGGTGGGCCCTGGGCGGGGTGGGCCTGGCGGCACTGGCGCTGGTGCTCACCCCACTCGTGCGTCGCCGGCGGGGCTGAGCGGTCCCGGCGAGCTCGTCCACCTCCAGCTGGGCACGCTCCGGCACTCCGGTGCGGTCATCGACCGGCGCCGTCCGACACGTCACGGACGGTCGGGTGGGTGCGCACGGCGATCTCCTCACCCAGCCGGGCGCCGCCGAGCAGCTCGAGCCCGTCGCCGGACCAGAAGTTGCCGGGGTCGTAGTAGTTGGTGGGGCGGTCGGGGTCGAGCAGCCCCATCGCGGTGTACGTCGAGGCCACGACCTCCGCGCAGTACGTCGTCTCCACGCCGGCCTCGTGGTGGAACCGGCCGCGCGCCCAGCGGGAGGCCAGGGCGACGGTGGGCGGGAACGGCGTGCCGTCGAGCCGCGCGATCGTGGTCAGCACGGCGTCCTCCTGCTCGCGGGTGACCGGGGCGTCGAGCTGGCGCAGCCACGCCCGCTGCTCGTAGCGGCCGCACCACTGGTCCACCGCCTCGCGCAGGTCGTGCAGCTGCACGCCGCGCTGGTGCTTGCCGGTCCAGACGTCGAGCAGGCCCTTGCCGAGCTCGGCGTGCCACATCAGCGGCGGCATGTCGTCGAGCACCACCGCCATCCCGACGTGGTTGACGGGTGCGTTGGTGACGACCCGGATGGCCTGGTCCGCCGGTGAGCGTCCCCGGAACAGCCACAGGTCGCCCGTGCGCGTCAGGTCGACGGCCTCGTCGAGACCCAGCATGCTGGGGCCCGCGTGGGGCCGGGGCAGGTGTGGTGCCACGAGGGGTCCTCTGGAGAGTGCGAAGGAGCAGGTCGTGAAGCTGTGGAAGGCACTGGGGTTCGCCGGCGTCGCAGGGGTGGCCGCGACGGGCGCCATCATCGCGCGTGATCGTCGCCAGCGGGCGAACCTGACGCCCGAGGAGGTGCGTGGCCGCCTCCAGGCCCGCCTGGCGGACGTCCGGGACGCACAGGACCGGCCGGCGACCGGGAAGTAGCCGCACGGGGTCGGCGTACGACGGGCGCACCGGCGTACGTCGCTGACCTCGCACGCGAAACTGCCTCTCTGCACACGACGCATCGTGTGCAGAGAGGCAGTTCGGGTTCATCACCTGGGAAGCCGGACCCGTACGCCGGCCCGGTGAGCCGGGCTCAGGCGGTGACCGCCCGGCGGCGCAGCACGACCAGCGCGATCAGGCAGGCCCCGACGAGCATGCCGGTCGAGGTGAGGAAGGCCGCGGTCAGGCCGGGGAGGAACTGGCCGGGGACGGCGCCGGCGGCGTACACCGAGGCGATCACGGCCAGGCCGACCGCGCCACCGAGCTGCTGGGCGGTCTGCAGGAGCCCGGAGGCCGAGCCCGCGTGGACCGGGTCGACGTCGCCCAGGGCCGTGGAGGTGATCGGCATGAAGGTCAGGCCGGCCGAGAGCCCGTTGAGCAGCATCGGGGCGAACAGCGTCGTCCAGTAGGTGCTGTCACCGGTGGCGTGGGCGGTGCTGCCCAGCGCCATCCAGGCGAAGCTGGTGGCCAGGCCCGCGGTCCCGACCACGAGCATCGGCCGGGCGCCGACGCGGGCGATCAGGCGGGGCGTGACCCGCGACATCGTGAAGATGCCGAGCGTCAGGGGCAGGAACGCCAGGCCGGAGAGCATCGGGCCGTAGCCGAGCACGCGCTGGGTGTACTGCACGAGCAGGAAGAAGGCGGAGAACTGCCCGCCCACGACCAGCATCATGATCCCGAGCGCGCCGAGGCGACGGCGGTGGCGCAGGAGCACCGGCTGCAGCAGGGGGTGGGCCACCCGGCGCTCGGTGACGGTCAGCGCGACGAGCATCAGGACGCCGACCGCGAGACCGCCGAGGGTGCGCAGCGAGGACCAGCCGTGCTCGGGGGCCCCGATCAGGGACCACACCAGGGCGCCGGCGCCGAGCGTGGCGGTCAGGGCGCCCACGACGTCGAAGCGACCGGGGCGGGCCGGGGTCTCGGAGACGTAGCGGCGGGTCAGCGCGAGCACGCCCAGGCCGATCGGGACGTTGATGAACAGCGTCCAGCGCCACGAGCCGAGGTCGGTCAGGGCGCCGCCGAGGAGGAGCCCGATCGACATGCCGCCCGAGGTGACGGCACCGAACAGGGCCAGGGCCCGGTTGCGCGCCGCCTCGTCCGGGGCGCTGGTGGTCAGCAGGGCGAGGACGCCCGGGGCCGCCATCGCGGCACCGACGCCCTGGACCGCGCGGCTGACGACCAGCCAGGTCGGTCCCTGGGCCAGGCCGCCCAGGGCGGAGGCGACGGTGAAGACGGCGATGCCGATCTCGAACATCCGTCGGCGCCCCAGCACGTCGCCGAGGCGGCCGCCGAGCAGGAGCAGGCCACCGAAGGCCAGCGTGTAGGCGTTGAGCACCCAGGAGAGCCCGGCCGGGCCGAAGGAGAGGTCGGCGTCGATGCGGGGGAGGCCGACGTTCACCACGGTGGCGTCGAGGATCAGCATCAGCTGGGCGACCAGCACGACCGCGATGCCGGCGGCGGCGCGTCCGGCGTCCGGGGGCAGGTCGGTGGGCAGCTCGGCCCGGTCGGCCCGGGTGCTGCGGGAGGGGGAGAGGGTGGGGGAGGACATGAGTTCCGTCCTGTTCTGGCCCTGGGGGAGGGCCCGACGTAGACTATGCGGAGATGGACTCCGGTTCGTCCACCACCATACGGAGACGCTCTCCGTTTAGCAAGAGGGGATGTCCGTGCGCGCCGACGCCAAGCGCAACTACGACCGCATCGTCGAGGTCGCCCGCGAGGTCTTCCGCGAGCAGGGGTACGACGCGTCCCTCGACCTCGTGGCCAAGCGTGCGGGCGTGGGCGCCGGCACCCTCTACCGCCACTTCCCGACCCGTGACGCCCTGGTCGACGCGATCATGCAGAGCTGGGTCGACCGTGTCACCGAGGCCACCGAGAAGGCGCTGGCGCACGAGGGCCCGCCCCGCGAGGTGCTGCTGGCGTGGTTCGAGGCGTACGTCGCCCTGATCAGCCTGCACAAGGGTGGCCCGGCCAGGATCACCTCCGCGCTCGGCGATGCGGAGTCGCCGATCAGGACCAAGTGCCAGACGCTGACCGCCGCCGCCGACCGCGTCGTCGTGCGACTGCGCGAGGAGGAGGCGCTGCGCGACGGGGTCGACGCCGTGCAGATGTGCCGGCTGGTCGGCGGGGTCGCGGCCGTGGCGGACCAGGGCGACCTCGGTGCGGACGCCGTACGCCCCCTGCTGGAGGTCGTCGCCGACGGGATGCTCCGCAGCAGGTAGCCGTCGGGCACCCCGGCTCGTGGCCGGTAGATTGGCGCCCGTGCCCGAGACGACCTCGCCCGAGACCCGCCTGACCACCAGCGGCGCCAGCACGACCGGTCTGGACACCGTGGCCGGCGCCGCGGCCGACCCCGACCGCGAGCAGCCGTGGGCCGAGCTGGGCCTCAAGCCCGACGAGTACGCCCGCATCCGCGAGATCCTGGGCCGCCGCCCGACCTCGTCGGAGCTGGCGATGTACAGCGTGATGTGGAGCGAGCACTGCTCCTACAAGTCCTCCAAGGTGCACCTCAAGCAGTTCTCCGACATCCCCCAGGAGACCCGCGCGGGCGCGATGCTGGCCGGGATCGGCGAGAACGCCGGCGTGATCGACATCGGCCAGGGCTACGCCGTCACCTTCAAGGTCGAGAGCCACAACCACCCGTCGTACGTCGAGCCCTACCAGGGCGCCGCGACCGGCGTCGGCGGCATCGTCCGCGACATCCTGGCCATGGGCGCCCGCCCGGTCGCGGTGATGGACCCGCTGCGCTTCGGCCCGCTCGACGCCGAGGACACCCACCGCGTCCTGCCCGGGATCGTGGCCGGGGTCGGCGGCTACGGCAACTGCCTGGGGCTGCCCAACATCGGTGGCGAGGTCGTCTTCGACGCGACGTACGCCGGGAACCCGCTGGTCAACGCGCTCTGCGTCGGCGTGCTCCGCCACGAGGACCTCCACCTCGCCAAGGCCAGCGGCGTCGGCAACCAGGTGATCCTGTACGGCGCCGCGACCGGCGGCGACGGCATCGGCGGCGTCAGCGTCCTGGCGTCGGAGACCTTCGAGTCGACGGGTCCGGCCAAGCGGCCCAGCGTCCAGGTCGGCGACCCGTTCCAGGAGAAGCTGCTCATCGAGTGCACGCTCGAGCTCTTCCACGCCGGCGTCGTCGCCGGCATCCAGGACCTCGGTGGGGCCGGGCTGTCCTGCGCGACCAGCGAGCTGGCCAGCGCGGGTGACGGCGGCATGCACGTCGAGCTCGACCGGGTGCCGCTGCGCGACTCCTCGCTGGCGCCCGAGGAGATCCTGATGAGCGAGAGCCAGGAGCGGATGATGGCGGTCGTCGAGCCCGCTGACGTCGAGCGCTTCCTGGCCATCTGCGCCAAGTGGGACGTCCAGGCCACCGTCGTCGGCGAGGTCACCGACGGCGACCACCTCCAGATCGACTGGCACGGCGAGCGCGTCGTCGACGTGCCGCCGCGCTCGGTGGCCCACGACGGGCCGACGTACGAGCGGCCCTTCGCGCGCCCCGCCGACCAGGACGCCCTCCAGGCCGACGTCGCCGAGGCGCTGCCGCGACCCGAGACCGCCGTCGAGCTGCGCGAGACGCTCGTGCGCCTGCTGGCCAGCCCCAACCTGTGCGACAAGTCCTGGATCACCGACCAGTACGACCGCTACGTCCAGGGCAACACCGTCCTGGCCCAGCCCAGCGACAGCGGCATGGTGCGCGTCGACGACGAGACCAACCTCGGCGTCGCGCTCTCGACCGACTGCAACGGCCGCTTCGCCCGCCTGGACCCGTACGCCGGGGCACAGCTGGCGCTCTCGGAGTCCTACCGCAACGTCTCGACCGGCGGCGCCACCCCGGTCGCGATCTCGGACTGCCTCAACTTCGGCTCGCCCGAGGACCCCGACGTCATGTGGCAGTTCGCCGAGGCCTGCCGCGGCCTCAAGGACGCCTGCCTCGAGCTCGGGGTGCCCGTGACCGGCGGCAACGTGAGCCTCTACAACCAGACCGGCGAGACCGCGATCCTGCCCACCCCGGTGGTGGCCGTGCTCGGCGTGATCGAGGACGTCACGCGACGCACCCCGACCGGGTTCCCGCGCGTCGGCGAGACCGTCCTGCTGCTGGGGGAGACCCGCGAGGAGCTGTCCGGCTCGGAGTGGGCCCACGTCGTCCACGGCCACCTCGGTGGCCTGCCGCCGAAGGTCGACCTGGCCGCCGAGCGGGCGCTCTCGGAGCTGCTGGTCGCCGCGACCGGGGTCGTCTCCTCGGCCCACGACCTCTCCGACGGCGGCCTGGCCCAGGCGCTGGCCGAGTCGTGCCTGCGCCACGACGTGGGCGTCGAGGTCACCCTCGACGAGGGCGCCGACCCGTTCGTCGCGCTGTTCAGCGAGTCCGTCGCCCGCGCGGTCGTCACCGTGGCCGGCGCCGACGACGAGGAGCGGCTCTTCGAGCTCGCCGCCGAGCACGGCGTACCCCTCACCACCCTGGGGCGCACCCGCGGCTCCGAGCTCGCCGTCACCGGCCAGTTCTCGATCCCCGTCGAGGAGCTCCGCACCGCCTGGACCACCACCCTCCCGGTCGCCCTGGGCTGACCCCGGGGCCCGTCGATCGGGCTTGTCGGGACCCCCGGGGGAATGGATCACCCCGGGAGGTCCTTGGGACGGGGTGTGCCCGCGCGGCGCACGCCCTGACCCGAGAGCCCGAGGAGGCGTCGATGAGCCGGACCACCGCCGACCAGGTCGTCGCCTCGCCGGCGCCCGCCCCCGGTCCCGGGCGCGGTCGCGTCCTGGCGCACCCGGCGGCGTTCGGGGCGATGACGCTCGTGCTCGTGCTGTTCCTGGCCGCGTCGGCCGCGCCGTCCCCGCTCTACGTCGTCTACCAGCAGGAGTGGGGCTTCTCGCCGTCGGTGCTGACCGGCGTCTTCGCGGTCTACGTCTTCGGCCTGCTGGGGTCCCTGCTGGTCGTGGGTGCGCTCTCGGACCACGTCGGTCGCCGGCCGGTCCTGGGGGCCGCGGTGGCGCTCGAGGTGGTCGCGCTGGTGCTGTTCCTGGTGGCCCCTGACGTCGGCGTGCTCGCGCTCGCCCGCCTGCTCCAGGGCGTGGCCACCGGGGCGGCGATGACCACCCTCGGGGCGATGCTGGTCGACCTCGCCCCCGAGCACGCCCCCGGCCGCGCCGGTCTGGTGACCAGCGTGGCGCCGGTCGTCGGGCTCGCCCTGGGGTCGGTGGTGTGCGGCGCGCTGGTGCAGTTCGCCCCGGCGCCGACCCACCTGGTCTACCTGCTGCTGCTGGTGGGGGCGCTGCTCGCGGGCGTGCTCGTCGCCGCGTCCCCGGAGACCTCGACCCGCCGCGCCGGGGCCGTGGCCTCGCTGCGTCCCCGCGTCCGCGTCGCCTCCCACCTGCGCGCCGACTTCATCGCGCTGGCGCCGGTGATGGTGGCCAGCTGGGCCGTGGGCGGCCTCTACCTCTCCCTGGGCCCCTCGGTGGCGGCCGGGCTGCTCGGGCTCACCGACCACCTCGTCGGCGGCTTCGTCGTGGCGGCGCTCTGCGGGACCGGGGCGATCACGTCCCTGGTCGTGCGCAGCCAGCCCCCCGCGCGCCTGGTCCGCGCGGCCACCGTGCTGCTCGCCCTGGGCATGGTCGTCAGCCTGGTCGGGGTCGAGCAGGCCTCGGTCTGGCCGACGCTGGTCGGGACGCTGATCTCGGGCGTGGGGTTCGGCGCGGCCGGCCTCGCGACGTTCGGGACGCTGGCGCGCATCGCGGGTCCCGACGAGCGCGGCGAGCTGTTCGCGGCGGCCTTCGTGGTGTCCTACCTGGCCTTCAGCCTCCCCGCCGTCGTCGCCGGGGTGGCCACCACCAGCGTGGGCCTGCACGCGACGGTGCTGGCGTACGGCGCCTCCGTCGCCGTCCTCGCGCTCCTCGCCCTCGCCCTCCAGCGCGTCGTCGAGCGCCGCGCGGCCTGACCGCCCGGCCGGCCCGTCCGCAGGGGCGGTGAGCCGTTGCCGGCTGCCCTGGTCGCGGTGCTGGTCGCGGTCCTGACCTGGGCAGGTCCCCTCGGTCGCGCCGCGGGCCTGGCCCGGTCGGGCCATGCCCGCACCACCCGTCTGGAGGGGTCTGGTAGGACCGGTCGGACACCAGCCGTGTGTGGTTGACACATCTACGACCACGCATTGTGGGCGTGGGCGACAGTGTCATGCCCGCTTCATGCCGCTACGGTGTGCCGAATGCGTGATGGGGGTCACACGACCGGCGGTAGGAGACGGATGGCAGAGCAGGCGGACGACGCGCGTCGCGACGACGTGCGGGACGACGAGCGCGGCGGGGGTGACGGAGCCGGCCCGGCGGGC
This sequence comes from Nocardioides korecus, assembly GCF_054778395.1. Taxonomy (NCBI): domain Bacteria; kingdom Bacillati; phylum Actinomycetota; class Actinomycetes; order Propionibacteriales; family Nocardioidaceae; genus Nocardioides; species Nocardioides korecus. Next base: position 17,913 of record NZ_BAAGZO010000005.1, read on the forward strand.
AGCGGCACCCCGCTCCTGGTCGTGGACCGCCTCGACGTGACCTACGGCGGCGTGCGCGCGCTGCGCGGCGTCTCGCTCGAGGTGGCCGAGAACAGCGTCGTCGCGGTGCTGGGCAGCAACGGCGCCGGCAAGACCACGCTGCTGCGCACGCTCTCCCAGACGCTCCGGCTGCACAAGGGTCGCGTCGAGTCGGGCTCGATCCGGTTCCGCGGCCGCGACCTGACCAAGGCCGACCCCGCGACCTGCGTGGGCGCCGGCCTGGTGCAGGTGCCCGAGGGGCGCCGCATCTTCAGCCGCCTCACCGTCGAGGAGAACCTCCGCGCCGGGGGGCTCTCCAGCAAGGACAAGGCCGGGGTCGCGAAGGCCCACGCCCGCGTCAACGAGCTGTTCCCGGTGCTCGGCGAGCGCAAGCACCAGCGCGCCGGGCTCCTCAGCGGCGGCGAGCAGCAGATGCTGGCCATCGGGCGCGGTCTGATGTCGCAGCCCACGCTGCTGCTGCTCGACGAGCCCTCGCTGGGTCTCGCGCCCCGGATCATCGGCCAGATCGGCGAGGTGGTCCGCGAGATCCACCGCCAGGGGATCTCGGTGCTGCTCGTCGAGCAGAACGCCACCATGGCCCTCGACGTCGCCGACCAGGCCTTCGTCCTCGACGTCGGGGAGGTCTCGCTGAGCGGCCCGGCCGACGAGCTGGCCCGCAGCGGCGAGGTCCAGCGGCTCTACCTCGGGCAGGACGACGAGCCGACCGGGGCGTCGACCCCTCGGCGTACGACCCACAAGACGCTGTCGAGGTGGCAGGGATGAGCGCCCAGCAGGAGACGCGCGACCAGGAGCGGTCCCGGGACCCCGAGGTCCCCACGCTCGAGGTGCGCGACGTCAGCGTGACCTTCGGCGCGGTCAAGGCCCTCCAGGGGGTGTCCTTCACCGTCGAGCCCGGCACGGTGCACGCGGTGATCGGCCCCAACGGCGCCGGCAAGTCCACGATGTTCAACGTCCTCTCGGGCGTCTACACCGCCACCTCGGGCGACGTCCGGCTGGGGGACACCACCCTCACGGGGATGCGCCCCCACCAGATCGCCCGCCTGGGCGTCGCCCGCGCCTTCCAGAACATCGCGCTCTCCGCGGGTCAGTCGGTGGCCGAGAACCTCATGCTGGGCCGCCACTCGTTGACCAAGGCGGGCTTCCTGAGCTCGGGCCTGCGGCTGCCGCGGGCGACCCGCGAGGGGAGGAAGCACGGCGAGCGCATCCGCGAGATCGCCACGTTCCTCGACCTCGGCGACCTGCTGCACACCCCCGTCGGCGTGCTGTCGTACGGCGACCAGAAGCGCGTCGAGGTCGCCCGGGCGCTGTGCACCGAGCCGCGGCTGCTCCTGCTCGACGAGCCCGTGGCCGGCATGAACGCCGAGGAGACCGACCGGATGGCCGCCGCCGTCCTGGAGATCCGGTCCGCGCTCGGCATCTCGGTGGTCCTGGTCGAGCACGACATGGGGATGGTGATGAGCATCGCCGACCACGTCACGGTCCTGGACTTCGGTCGCCGGATCGCCGACGGCACCCCGGCCCAGGTGCAGGAGGACCCCGAGGTCATCCGCGCCTACCTCGGCTCGGGCGACGAGGTCGAGCCCGCCGCCGCCCACACCGAGCCCGGCCACCCCGGCACCGCCCACCCGGAGGAGAACCGGTCATGACCCAGTTCCTGTCCCTGCTGATCAACGGGGTGAGCCTGGGTGCGGTCTACGCACTCATCGCGCTCGGCTTCGTGATCATCTTCAAGGCCAGCGAGGTGGTCAGCTTCATGCACGGGTCGCTGATCCTGCTGGGGGCCTACCTCGTGGCGCGCTACGACCAGGCGATCGGCTTCTGGACCGCGGTCCTCCTCGGCATCGCCGGCACGGTCGTGGTGGCCCTGCTGGTGGAGCGCCTGCTGATCCGCAAGCTCCGCGGGGCCCCGGTGATCAGCCTCGCCATCCTGACCATCGGCGTCGACATCATCATGCTCACCGAGCTCACCCGTCGGATCGGCTCGGACATCCTCAACGTCGAGCAGCCCTGGGGCGGCCACACGCTGAGCGCCGCCGGGATCGGCATCACCACCAACCGCGCGCTGGCGGTGCTGGTCGCCGTGGTCCTGATGGGCCTGTTCTTCGCGGCCTTCAAGTTCAGCGGCTGGGGCGTGGCCATGCGGGCCTCGGCCGAGGACACCGAGGCCGCGGCCCTGATGGGGATCCGGCTCGGCCGGGTCTCGATGATCGCCTGGCTGGTGGCCGGCGTGCTCGCCGCCGTCGCCGGCATCTTCCTCACCGGCGCCCCCACCCCGGGCGTCACCCCCGGCGTCGCGGCGGTCGCCCTGCGCGCCTTTCCCGCGGCCATCCTCGGCGGCCTGGACTCCACCGGCGGCGCTGTCGTCGGTGGGTTGGTCGTCGGCCTGGCGGAGTCGCTCGCGGCCGGCTACCAGGACCAGATCGCGTTCATGGGCCGGGGCTTCGGCGACGTCGTCCCGTACGTCGTGATGGTGCTCGTCCTGCTCGTCCGACCGTCCGGCCTCTTCGGCACCCGGGAGATGACCCGTGTCTGACCCAGCCACCGCCACCCACCCCGCCCACGAGACCCCCGAGTCGCCCGGGGCCCCCCAGCCGTCCGTCGCCGCCGCCGCACCGCGCCGCAGCCGTGGCGCCCGGATCGCCCTGGCCCTGGTGGTCGTCGCGCTCCTGGTCGTGCTCATGGTGCTGCCGCTGTACGTCGACGAGTTCTGGCTGCGCACCGGCTTCGCGGTCGCCGGCGCGATCATCGGCGCCGTCGGGCTCAACCTGCTGGTCGGCACGACCGGGCAGCTGTCCCTGGCCCACGCCTTCTTCCTCGCCGTCGGCGCGATCACCTACGTCTACGCCGCCGGCGAGCCCGGCGGCACCGCCACCAAGGTCGACGGCCTCGGCCTGCCCCCGGTGGTGGCGATGGTGATGGGCGTGCTGGTCGCCGGCCTGTGCGGGCTGATCTTCAGCCCGATCGCGGCCCGCCTGCGCGGCATCTACCTCGGTGTCGCCTCGCTCGGCCTGGTCTTCATCGGCCAGCACGTGCTGAACACCTGGCAGAGCGTCACCGGCGGGTTCAACGGCCGGGTGACCCCGGAGTTCTCGATCCTGGGCTTCTCCTTCGGGTCCGACACCCCCGAGCTGACGATCCTCAACGTGCCCTTCGGGGCGGCCGAGCGGCTCTGGTACCTCGGCATCGTGCTCGCGGTGGCCGCCATCTGGTTCGCCCGCAACCTGGTCCGCAGCCGCCCCGGTCGCGCCCTCCAGACGCTGCGCGACAGCGAGGTCGCCGCCGCGGTCATGGGGGTCGACGTGCAGGGCTACAAGGCCCGGGTCTTCCTGGTCTCCTCGATGTACGGCGGCCTCTCGGGCGTGCTCTACGCCCTCTCGATCGGCGCGGTCGCCCCCGAGAGCTTCAGCCTGGTGCTCTCGGTGCAGTACCTCGCGATGATCGTGCTCGGCGGCCTCGGCTCGGTCTGGGGCGCCGCCGTCGGCGCGGCGTTCGTCAGCGCCCTGCCCCTGGTCTTCCAGCAGTACGCCGGGCAGCTGCCCCTGGTCGCCGAGCCCGGTTCGCCGGGGATCGTGGCCAGCCAGGCCGCCGCCTTCCTCTACGGCCTCGCGGTCGTCCTGGTCGTGCTCTTCGAGCCCGAGGGCCTGGCCGGGCTGGGCCGCCGCCTCGCCGGCCTGGTGACCCGTCGCGGCCGCCGCGCGACCGAACGCTCCTGACTGTTCCCCGCACCACCTCTGCTCCGCCCGCTCCGCCGCACCACCAGCTCATCCGTCCGCAGCACCGTCGCACCCTCTCCGAGGAGAACACCGCAATGAAATTCGCCAAGAACCCCCTGATCGTGGCCCCGGTCCTGCTCGTGACCGCACTGACCGCCGCCGGCTGCGGCACCAAGGGCGGTGGCAGCTCCTCGACCAGCAGCGACGGCGTCAAGACCGGCCGCGGCGTCAGCGGGAACACCATCACCCTGGGCTCGCTGACCGACCTGACCGGCGTCTTCGCCGCGCTGGGCAAGGACATCACCAACTCCCAGGCGATGTACTGGGCCGACCACAAGGTCTGCGGCAAGTACTCGGTGAAGATGAACGTCAAGGACCACGGCTACGTCGTGCAGCAGGGCGTCTCGCTCTACGGCTCGATCAAGGACAGCGTGCTGGCCATCAACCAGACGATCGGTTCGCCGATCAACACCGCGCTCGCCCAGCAGCTCGAGGCCGACAAGATGCTCAACTTCCCGGCCGCCTGGGCCGCGTCGCTGACCGAGAACCCCGAGAACGCGGTCGTGGGCGCGACGTACGAGATCGAGATGATCAACTCTCTCGACTACCTGCTCTCCAAGGGCAAGATCAAGCCGGGCGACAAGATCGGCCACATCTACTTCGAGGGCGAGTACGGCGAGGGCGGCCTCCAGGGGTCGAAGTACTTCGCCAAGAAGCACGGCATGACCGTCGTCGAGGCGCAGATCAAGTCGACCGACACCGACATGACCGCCCAGGTCACCAAGCTCAAGGCGGCCGGCGTGAAGGCCGTCGCCCTGACCGTCGCCCCTGGGCAGACCGCGTCGGCCGCCTCGGTCGCCTCCTCGCAGGGCCTCGACGTGCCCTTCGTCGGCAACAACCCGGTCTTCGCGCCGGCGCTGCTCGACGGCCCGGCCGGCCCGTTCCTGGAGAAGAACCTGACCGTCTCCTCGCCGATCTCGCCCTTCGACAAGAACCAGGCGCTGCTCAAGGCCTACACCGCCAAGCACCCCGGCAACCCGACCCTGGGTGTCGTCTTCGGTGCCGCGACGGCCACGGTGATGAACAAGATCCTGGACAAGGCCTGCGAGAACAAGGACCTCACCCCCGAGGGCGTCTCGAAGGCCAAGGACGAGCTCGGCGAGATCAGCACCGGCGGCCTGGCCGTCCCGCTGAAGTTCGAGACCGGCAAGTCGCCCAGCCTGAAGAGCTACATCTTCAAGGCCGCCAAGGTCCCCGGTGGCGCCACCTCGGTGAGCGACCTCTACCAGGGCCCCGACGCCGCCGCGTTCAAGCCCGCCAACTGACCCACCCGCACCACCGGCCGGCGCCCCGGTCGCGAGACACGCTCTCGCGGCCGGGGCGCCTTCGCGTCCCGAGCAGGGCCGCCAGGCCCGGCGCCGAGTGCCACGCCAGCGTCGTCCCGGGCCCCGGTCGGCGACCCCGGTGTGGCACGGGAGGCAGCCCACGGTCGAGCCGCCTCGGCCTACGCGCAGGGCGCCCCGCTCGACCGTCGTACGGCCGGTAGGTTCGCCGCGTGCCGCACCCGACCGCCCCGTTCCTCACGCTCCCCGGATGGGCGACGCCGGTCCTCGGGGTGCTCGCGGGCCTGCTCCTGGTGTGGGTGGTCGTGGTGGCCGCGTTCTACGTCGCCGGACGCCGCAGCGAGGAGCCGACGCGGTTGCGCGACGCCCTGCGGCTGCTGCCCGACGTGCTCCGGCTGGTGCGCGCGCTGGCCGCCGACCCGACGCTGCCGCGCGGCCTGCGCTGGCGCCTCGGGCTGCTGCTGGCCTACCTGCTCTCGCCGGTCGACCTCGTCCCGGACTTCGTCCCGGTCGCGGGGTACGCCGACGACGCGCTGATCCTCGCCTGGGTCCTGCGCTCCGTCGTGCGCCGCGCCGGCCCCGACGCGCTCGACCGGCACTGGCCCGGCACGCCCGAGGGCCTGGCCGTCGTACGCCGACTCGCCGGCGTCCCGCCCACCCGCCCGTGACCAGACGAGCCCCCTCGCCCGCCAGGTGAGCCTCCTCGGACGCCACATGAGCCTCCTCGCCCGCCAGACGAGCCTCCTCGCCCGCCAGACGAGCCCCCTCGGCCGCCACACGGGCCTCCTCGGCCGCCAGGTGAGCCCCCTCGGGCGCCACACGGGCCCCCTCGGCGACCGCGGGAGGTCCCGGTCGGACCCCGGGGCTACCGTGGCGACGTGCCCCGCCTGACCCCCGCCGACCCCGCCGAGGTGGCCGCGGCGCTGGCCGACCCGGACCGCGGGCGGGCCGGGACCAAGCTGCTGGTCAAGCACTTCCTGGCGGTCCTGTCCGACCGGGCGCCGGGGGCGTCGGTGGAGGTCCGCGTGCCGCCGTACGCCGCCGCCCAGGTCCTGCCCGGCGTGCGTCACACCCGCGGCACCCCGCCCGCGGTGATCGAGCTCGACGCCACCACCTGGATCGCGCTCGCGACCGGGGAGCTGAGCTGGTCCGAGGCGGTGGCCGGGGGCCGCGTGCGCGCCTCGGGGGTGCGGGCCGACCTCTCCGACCACCTGCCGCTGGGCACCGCGCGTTGACCTAGGTTGGACCCATGGCCGACCCCACGACCGACTCCGTCACGCCGACCTCCGCACCGCTGTCCGCCGACCAGGTCGAGGGCCTGCGGACGCGCGTGCGCGCCGTGCTGCCGCGCACCCGCGCGGACCTCGAGGACCTGGTCCGGATCGAGTCGGTCAGCGCCGACCCGGCCCGCGCCGCCGAGGTGCAGCGCAGCGCCGAGGCCGTGGCCGCGCTGTTCCTGGCCGAGGGGTTCGACGACGCCCGCGTGGTCAGTGCCCACGAGGACGGCCGCGCACCCGCGGTCCTCGCGCGCAAGCCCGCGCCCGCGGGCCGCCCCACCGTCCTGCTCTACGCCCACCACGACGTGCAGCCCGAGAACGACCACGCCGAGTGGGACTCCCCGCCCTTCGAGCCCACCGAGCGCGACGGGCGTCTCTACGCCCGCGGCGCGGCCGACGACAAGGCCGGCATCGCCGCCCACCTGGCCGCCGTGCGCGCCCTGGGCGAGGACCTCGATGTCGGCGTCACGATGTTCGTCGAGGGCGAGGAGGAGGTCGGCTCCGACACCCTGCCCGCGCTGCTGGCCGAGCACCGCGACTACCTGCGCGCCGACGTGATCGTGATCGCCGACAGCGGCAACTGGGACATCGGCGTCCCGGCGCTGACCACCAGCCTGCGCGGCCTCGTGCGCGTCGACGTCACCGTCCGCACCCTGACCCACGCCGTGCACTCCGGCATGTGGGGCGGCGTCGTCCCCGACGCGCTGATGGCGCTGACCCGGCTGCTGGCCACGCTGCACGACGAGGCCGGCTCCGTCGCCGTCGCCGGGCTGCACGGCGGTCCTGCCGCCGACGTGGACTACCCCGAGGACCGGCTGCGCGCCGAGTCCGGGCTGGCCGAGGGCGTCCAGCAGATCGGAGTCGGCAGCGCGGTCGAGCGCCTTTGGACCCGGCCGGCTCTGACCGTCACCGGCATCGACGCACCCCAGGTCGACGGCGCCAGCAACACCCTGACCGCCAGCGCCCGGGCCAAGCTCTCGCTGCGGATCGCCCCGGGCGACACCAGCGCGAACGCCCTGGCACGGCTGGACGAGCACCTGCGCGCCCACGTGCCGTTCGGCGCCCACCTCGACGTGGCCCTGGTCGACACCGGCGAGCCCACCGCGATCGAGGCCGACGGGCCGGCGTACGACGCCGCGCGGAACGCCTTCGCCGCCGCCTGGGACGGCACCGAGCCGATCGACATGGGGGTCGGCGGCTCGATCCCCTTCATCGCCGAGTTCCTCGAGAGCTTCCCGGCCGCGAGCGTGCTGGTCACCGGCGTCGAGGACCCCGACACCCGCGCCCACGGCGCCAACGAGGGCCTGCACCTGGCCGAGTTCGAGCGCGTGTGCGTCGCCGAGGCGCTGCTGCTGGCCGGTCTCGCGACCCTGGAGGTCGAACGTGGCTGACGCGGCGGAGGTGGCTGGCGGCCTGTCCACCGAGGCGGTCCTCGAGCTCCTCCAGCAGGTGGCGGCCGAGGTGATCACCCCGCGTTTCCGCAGCCTGACCGACGCCCAGGTCGAGGAGAAGAACCCCGGTGACCTCGTCACCGTGGCCGACCGCGAGGCCGAGGAGCTGATCACCGCCGCGCTCGTCGAGGCCTACCCCGACGCCGTCGTGCTCGGCGAGGAGGCGTACGCCGACGACGAGGGCCTGCTCGAGCGCTTCCGCGACGCCGACCACGCCTTCACCGTCGACCCCGTCGACGGCACCAAGAACTTCGTCAACGGCTCGCCCGACCACGCCGTGATGGTGGCCGAGGTCCGCGACGGCGTGACCGAGCGCGGCTGGATCTGGCAGCCCGCGCACCGGGTCGCGTGGGTGGCCGAGCGTGGTGCCGGCGTACGCCGTGACGGCGAGCCCGTCCGCCGCGAGCCCGCCGGCGACCGTCCCCAGGGCGCCACCTCGATCTGGTCCCGGCGCGGCCGCGACCCCGAGGGCCTGCCGACGCTGCGCGGGTCGTGGATCTGCTGCGGCGTCGACTACCCGCACCTGATCGAGGGCGACGCCGACTACCTGCTCTACGGCCACACCAACCCGTGGGACCACCTGCCCGGGACCCTGATGCTCACCGAGGCCGGGGGAGCGGCCGCCCACCGCGACGGCACGGCGTACTCCGCCCGGTCCACGTCGGCCGGCCTCGTCGTCGCCGCCGACCCCCGCACCCTGGCCCGCGCCCTCGAGGCGTGCGCCGAGCTCTGGCCCGACCGCCGCCGCTGATGGCCTCGGACGACCCGCTGCTGCGCGTGCGTGGCCTCGTGCGCCGGTTCGCCGACGTCGCGGTCCTCGACCACGTCGACCTCGACCTGCACGCCGGGACCGCGGTCGCGCTGACCGGTCGCAACGGGGCCGGCAAGTCCACGTTCCTGCGCTGCGTGACCGGGGTCGACGTCCCCACCGAGGGCACCGTCCTGCTCGACGGCGAGCCGCTGGACGAGCGCTCGTCCCGGGTGCGGTCGGCGATGGCCGTGGTGATGGACGACCTGGACTTCTTCCCCGACCTCAGCGTCGTGGAGCACCTGGACCTGTTCGCGAAGGCCCACCGGGTGCCCGAGGCGGACTCCCTGGTGGACGAGGTCCTGGCCGAGGTCGGGCTGCTCGCCCAGGCCGGCCAGCTCCCGGGGACGCTCTCCTCGGGCCAGCGTCGCCGCCTGGCGCTGGCCAGCGCGTTCGTGCGACCCCGGCGGTTGCTGGTCCTCGACGAGCCCGAGCAGCGCCTCGACGCGGCCGGGCTGGAGTGGCTGGCCGGTCGGCTGCTGCGGGAGAAGGCGCAGGGGCTCGGCGTGCTCCTGGCCAGCCACGACCCCGGCCTGGTCGAGGCCGTCGCCGACCACGTGCTCGACCTGGGGGACGGCCCGACGGCACCCGCCGCCGACGGCCCCGCCCGATGACCCGCCCGATGACCCGGCCCGAGGGGACGGCCGGGCCGTCCCCGCGCGCCGAGGTCCGCGAGCTGCGCCGCGACCTGCGCCACTGGCGCCGGGGCCGGGCCGACACCACCCTGGCCGAGGCGGTCGGCGACGCCTACGTCGTGCTCTTCGCCGGGCTCGTCGTGACCTCGATGATCCTCAGCGTGCTGGTCAACCTCCGGCTGGTCTCCGACGCGGCCTGCTCGGCCGGGTCGTGCCGGGACGCGCGGTCGCTGCTGCCCTGGCTCACCGCCGCGGCGGCGCTGTCCCTCGCGCTGGCCGTGGCCCGCCTCTTCGGGCCGGTGTTCGTCAGCCCGGCGGTGGCGTCGTGGCTGCTCGCCGCCCCGGTGGACCGTCGCGCCCTGCTGCTGCGCCGGCTGCTGACCACGGCGCTCGGGGTCGCGGCGGCGGTGCTGGTCGTGGTCCTGGCGGCGGCGACCCTGGGCGGGCTGCCCGTCCCCGCGCTGGTCGTGCTGGCGGTGGGGTCCGCGGCCCTGACCCTGGTGGGGGTCGGCGTGGCCGCGGTGTCCCAGGCCGCGGTGTCGCAGGGCGCGGGGGCCGGTCGCGTGGGCTGGGCGTCCGCGACGACCTGGGCGGCGGCGACCGTCGCCTGGCTGGGCCTGCTCGCGCTGGCCCTGCGCCTGCCCGTCCGCGTCACGTGGCGCCCCACCCCGCTCGTCGCGGTCGTCGTCGGGCTGGCCCTGCTGGCCCTGGCCGTGGTGGCCCTCGCGGTGGCGGCACGGCGGCTGCCCCGGCTGGCCCGCCACCAGGTGGCGCCGGGCGGTCGGCTGGCCCCTGGGCTCTCGGGTGCCCTGGCCACCCTCGACCTGGCGCTGGCCTACGACGTCGTCCACGGCCACCGCTGGCACACCCACCTGCCGGTGCGGTCGCGTCGCGGCGGTCCCTCGGGCCCGGCGGCCCTGGTGTGGGCCGACGTGGTCCGGGTGGTCCGCACGCCGCGCACCGTGGTCCTGCCCCTGGCCGCCGTCGTGGTGCCGTACGCCGCCCAGGCCGCCGGCGCCGGTCGGGTCACCCTCCTGCTTGCCGCGCTGGCCCTGTTCGTGGCGGGGCTGCCCCTGCTGGCCGGGCTCAGGGTGCTCACCCGCACGCCGAGCCTGCTGCGCCTGCTGCCGTTCCCGGCCTCCACCGCCCGCCGGGCCGCCCTGGCGGTGCCGGCCGCCGTGCTCGGCGTGGCCGGCCTGGCCGCGGCACCGGCCCTGGCGCGCGCCGAGCGGGTCGACCCGGCGACCGCCGCGCTGCTCGGGCTGGCGGTCGGGCTGGCCGCGCTGACCGGGGCGGTGCGCTGGGTGTCGGGGCGGCCGCCGGACTACTCCCGGCCGCTGGTCTCCACGCCGGCCGGGGCGGTGCCGACCAACCTCTACGGCAGCGCCGCCCGCGGCTTCGACGTGCTCCTGCTCACCGTGGCGCCGGTGCTGTTCGCGCCCAGCGTCGACGGGGCGCTGGTCTCGGCGGCGGTGTCGGGGGCGGTGCTCTCCTACCTGCTGGGTCGTCGCTGAGCGCTCGGTTCCTCCTGCCCCCGGGCACCCGTACACTCCTCGTCGTGGCCAGCAACGCAACCCGTCGCGGAGACGGCCGTCTCAACCACGACATCGATCCCCAGGACCGCGGCCCCCAGGACGCGTGCGGCGTCTTCGGGGTCTGGGCCCCGGGCGAGGACGTCGCCAAGCTCACCTACTTCGGCCTCTACGCGCTCCAGCACCGCGGCCAGGAGTCGGCCGGCATCGCGGTCAGCAACGGCCGCCAGATCCTGGTCTACAAGGACATGGGCCTGGTCTCCCAGGTCTTCGACGAGTCCACCCTGGAGGCCCTCAAGGGTCACCTCGCGGTCGGTCACTCGCGCTACTCCACGACCGGGGCCAGCACCTGGCACAACGCCCAGCCGACCTTCCGCCCCACCGAGGACGGCTCGATCGCGCTCGCGCACAACGGCAACCTGACCAACACCCGCGAGCTCCATGAGCTCGTCGCGGCGCTGCCGCAGGACGCCGAGCTGGGCTTCGAGTCCCGCAAGCTCGAGGTCAGCACCAACGACACCTCGCTGGTCACGGCCCTGCTGGCCCACCACCCCGACACCTCGCTGGAGGAGCGCGCGGCCGAGCTGCTGCCGCGCCTGCGCGGCGCCTACTCCTTCGTCTGGATGGACGAGGGCACGCTGTACGCCGCCCGCGACCCCCAGGGCATCCGTCCGCTGGTCCTCGGCCGCCTCGAGCGCGGCTGGGTCGTCGCCAGCGAGACCGCGGCCCTCGACATCGTCGGCGCCTCCTACATCCGCGAGATCGAGCCGGGCGAGATGGTCGCCGTCGACGAGCAGGGCCTGCGCACGCGCCGGTTCGCCCCGGCCGCGCCCAAGGGCTGCCTGTTCGAGTTCGTCTACCTGGCCCGTCCCGACACCCTGATCTCCGGCCAGCGCATCCACAGCGTGCGCGTCGAGATCGGCCGTCGCCTGGCCGAGGACTTCCCCGCCGACGCCGACCTGGTGATCCCGGTCCCGGAGTCGGGCACCCCGGCCGCGATCGGCTACGCCGAGGCCAGCGGGATCCCCTACGGCACCGGCCTGGTGAAGAACTCCTACGTCGGACGCACCTTCATCCAGCCCAGCCAGACCATCCGCCAGCTCGGCATCCGGCTCAAGCTCAACCCGCTGCGCGACGTCATCGAGGGCAAGCGCCTGGTCGTCGTGGACGACTCGATCGTGCGCGGCAACACCCAGCGCGCGCTCGTGCGGATGCTCCGGGAGGCCGGCGCCCGCGAGGTCCACGTGCGGATCGCCAGCCCGCCGGTGAAGTGGCCGTGCTTCTACGGCATCGACTTCGCCACGCGCGCCGAGCTGATCGCCAACGGGCTGACCACCGAGGAGATCTGCAGCTCGGTCGGCGCCGACTCGCTGGGCTACATCTCCCTCGAGCGGTTGATCGAGGCCACGACGGTGCCCGAGGACAACCTGTGCCGCGCCTGCTTCGACGGCGTCTACCCGGTCAAGCTGCCCGACCCCGAGGACCTCGGCAAGCACCTGCTCGAGATGGCGCCCCTGCTCGACGCCGACGGCCTGGTCACCTCGCTGACCGGCGGTGGGGCGCCCGACGCCCTGCACCGACCCTGATCCCGACCCCAGGAGCTCCGACGATGACCGACTCCCCGACGGGCGGCGCGACGTACGAGTCCGCCGGCGTCTCCATCGAGGCCGGCGACCGCGCGGTCGAGCTGATGAAGGTGTGGGTCGACAAGGCCCGCCGCCCCGAGATGATCGGGGGCATCGGCGGCTTCGCGGGTCTCTTCGACGCCAGCGCGCTCAAGGCGATGGACCGGCCGCTGCTGGCCAGCTCGGCCGACGGCGTCGGCACCAAGGTCGCCATCGCCCAGGCGCTGGACAAGCACGACACGATCGGCTTCGACCTCGTCGGGATGCTGGTGGACGACCTGGTCGTCTGCGGTGCCGAGCCGCTGTTCCTCACCGACTACATCGCCACCGGCCGGGTCGTCCCGGAGCGGATCGCGGCCATCGTCAAGGGCATCGCCGAGGCCTGCGTCCTGGCCGGCTGCGCCCTGGTCGGCGGCGAGACCGCGGAGCACCCGGGCCTGCTGGGCCCCGACGAGTACGACGTCGCCGGCTCGACCACCGGCGTGGTCGAGGCCAGCCAGCTGCTCGGCCCGGGCCGGGTCCGTCCCGGCGACGCCGTCATCGCGATGGCCTCGTCGGGCCTGCACTCCAACGGCTACTCCCTGGTGCGCCACGTGCTGCTCGAGCAGGGTGGTCGTCGTCTCGAGGAGCACGTCGACGACCTCGGCCGCACGCTGGGCGAGGAGCTCCTCGAGCCCACCCGCATCTACGCCAAGGCGTGCCTGGACCTGGCCCGTGACACCGAGACCCACGCGATGTCGCACATCACCGGGGGTGGCCTGGCCGCCAACCTCGAGCGGGTCCTGCCCGTCGAGCTGACCGCCGACCTGGACCGGTCCACGTGGTCGCTCCCGCCGGTCTTCGACCTGGTCGCCCGCACCGGCGGGGTGGCCCGCGAGGCCCTCGAGGCGACCCTGAACTGCGGGGTCGGGATGGTCTCCCTGACCGCCCCCGACGACGCCCACGCGGCGGTCCAGGTGCTGGCCCGTCACGGTGTCCACGCGTGGGTGGCCGGCACGGTGGAGGTCGCCCCCGAGGGCGCCGGAGGCCGGGTCACGCTGCACGGCGACCACGTCTGAGGGCACCCCTCCCTCGGCGCGACCACGGCCCGCCGACGAGCCGTGCGGGGTCCCTGGGCGGGCCGACGTGCGCCGATGCCCCACGGCCGGTTAGGGTTGTGGCACGAACAGTTAACTCAGACCGGCAGCCCTGGCGGCGCCGGCCATACGTGCGAGGGGGCCACCCATGGGGCGCGGCCGTGCAAAGGCAAAGCAGACCAAGGTTGCTCGCGACCTGAAGTACCGCACTCACGAGACGGACTTCACTTCGCTGGCTCAGGAGCTCCACGGTGGTGAGTCGGCCCCGGCCGCTCGCGACGAGGTCGTGGAGCCCGACGAGTACGACAAGTGGGGCGACTACACCGAGTCGTCCACACGCGACTGACGTCTCGGCGTCCGTCACACCGGCCTCCTCTGGGCCGTGCCGCCGTTCGTACGGCTCAGGGGAGTCACCCGTCAGGCTCGGCGGGCTCGTTCGTGGGTCTTCTCGTCGCGCCCGGAGCCGGACCCCAGGATCACGCGATGACCGAGGGAGCTATGTCCGTTGTAGTCGCTCTTGTGGCGAATACACGTATTTGCGAGTCGCGCAAGGGTGGATTCGGGCTGGTCTAGAGCGGATCGGCGGTTTCCCGGCGGTTTCGTGGAATCCGGACATATCAGGTTTCGGCACCCCGGCCCCGGTGGCAGACTCTGGAACAGAGCAGAGAGCTCGCAACCAAGCATTAAGGGGAGCGCCGTGGTAACGCGACCGACTGAGACCGAATCACTCCTGACCCCGGCCGAGGTGGCCGCGATGTTCCGCGTGGACCCGAAGACGGTCACGCGCTGGGCGAAGGCCGGGAAGCTGTCCGCCATCCGCACGCTGGGCGGCCACCGCCGCTACCGCGAGTCCGAGGTCAAGGAGCTCCTGGGCGACGTCATCCCGACCCAGCGCTCCGCCCGCGACTGACCCAGTCGTCTGCAGTGACGCGCACGGGCGCGTCGGTCGGCCTCCCCCCGGGCCCGCCGGCGTCCGTGACGCCACGTGCTCCGAGGCCCCCCACCTGACCGGTGCGGGGCCTCGTGATGCGTCTGGGAGGTTCTCGCCCGCCCAGCCTGGTCCGCGGGTCGAGGGATGAGCCGCGCGGGTCAGGCGACGCGCTGGCGGCGGTCCCACAGCCGGACCACCGCGCGCCTGGGCTGTGCCGGGGAGGCCGCCGGGGTCGTCGGGGCCGGGGCCGCCACGGGCAGGCCGGCCAGCAGCTCCTCGGCCGCGGCGCGTCCGTCGTCGATGTGCTGGCGCGTCATCGAGAAGTCCGTCATCCGCACGCCCAGGTCGGGGGTGTGCATCCGGTGCACGGCCACACCGGGGCCGAGGTCGACCTCGACGCCCGCCCGCATGGCGACCCCCATGCTCGCGACGAGCACGTCGATCGGCGTACGCCCCCGGGGCAGGCGGGGCGGCACGCTGGCGTCCAGCACGAAGACGCGGGTGGGCGCGAGGTCGGCCGCGCCCCGGATCGGGACGTTGTCGGCGACGCCGCCGTCCACGTGGGGGCCCGGGAAGCCGCAGGAGGCCGGCAGGGTGACGGGGGAGAACACCGCCGGGACCGCGGCCGAGGCGAGCAGCAGCTGACCCAGGTCGCCGTGGCGGTGGTAGACCGCGTGGTCGCCGGCCAGCGGGGTGGTCACCACGCGCACGGGGACCGGCAGGTCCTCCAGCCGCTCGGTGGGCTTCCAGTCCTCGACCAGCCGCGACAGGGCCGCGGAGGAGAAGAGGTAGGGCCGCTGCCGCAGCAGGTGGCCCACGCGGGTCAGGGTGCCGCCGGGGAAGATGTCGCGGGTGGTGAGCTCCAGCCAGCGGGTGCGCAGCTCACGCACCCGGCTCAGGTCGGGGCGGGCGCCGACGAAGGCGGCGTTGAGGGCGCCGACGGAGGTGCCGACCAGTGCGTGCGGCGTGATGCCGTGCGCCAGCAGGACCTCCATCATGCCGACCTGGACCGCGCCCCGGGCCGCTCCGCCCGACAGGACGAAGACGTCGCGGTGCTGAACTCCCCGAGAGTCTGACGTGGTGTCCATGGCGTCCTCCGTGCCTCGCTGGTCCCGTCGTGCTCCTGTCCCACTATGGACACGTCGTGTCCGTTTTGGAGGGTAATCGCAATATTTGCGATACCGCGAGCGGCCACTGCGGGTCGAAGTGACGCGCGGGTGGTTCGCTACGATCCGCGGGGCCCGTCGGCCGCCGCACCCGTGCTCCCCACCCCACTTCCTCCTGGAGGCCCGTCTCCGTGCAGATCGTCTGGAACAGCTTCCACGGCCGCTACAGCGACAGCCCGCGGGCGCTGCACGACGCGCTCGTCGAGCGTGGGACGCCCGGGCTGGAGCACACCTGGCTGGCCCACCGCGACCACCGGCACCTGTTCCCGGACTCGGCCCACGTGGTCGACATCGACGGGCCCGACGCCCGCCCCGCGCTGGAGCGGGCCGACCTGGTCGTGGCCAGCTCGCACGTGCGGGTGCCGTGGACCAAGCCCGAGGGCGCGCGGTTCCTGCAGACCTGGCACGGCACGCCGCTCAAGCGCATCCACCGCGACGTGCTGTGGGCGCCGGAGGGCCTGCTCGACGAGCTCGACGAGGACGTCGCGAAGTGGGACCTGCTGCTCTCGCCCAACCCGGCGAGCACGACGCGCCTGCGCAGCGCCTTCGGCTTCGACGGCGAGGTCCTGGAGTCGGGCCTGCCCCGCAACGACCTGCTCTCCTCGCCGCGCGCGACCCAGGTGCGCGAGCGGCTGCGCCGGGAGCTGGCCATCCCCGAGTCCGCCACCGTCGTGCTCTACGCCCCGACCTGGCGCGACGCCGAGGGCTACGACGAGTCGCTGCCGGTGCCGCTGCACCTCGACCTGGAGGCGTTCGGAGCCGCGCTGGGGCAGGACTCGGAGCACGAGGTGGTGCTGCTGGTGCGCGCCCACTACATGGTCACCTCGCGGTGGGACCTCGGCGACCGGCCGTGGCTGCGCGACGTGTCGCTGCACCCCGACATCGCCGAGCTCTACGCCGTCGCGGACGTGATGGTCACCGACTACTCCTCGACGATGTTCGACTTCGCGATCACCGGGCGGCCGCTGCTGTTCCTGGCCGACGACCTGGAGGAGTACGCCGGCTCGATCCGCGGCTTCTACTTCGACCTGCTGTCCCACGCCCCGGGGCCGGTCGCGCGGTCGACGCCCGACCTGGTCGAGGCGCTGCGGTCGCTGCCCGACGTCGAGCGCGAGCACGCCTCGGCGTACGCCGCCTTCCGGGAGAAGTACTGCGTGCTCGAGGACGGGCACGCGACCGAGCGGGTCCTGGAGCGGCTGGGCCTGCTCGACCGCGCCTGAGCCGGGCGGCGGCCGGCCCGGCGGCGGTTTGTCAGAGGCGCTGGGCCGAGGACTCCGAGACGGTCTCGCCGTGCTGCTCGCGCGCCCGGTCGACGTCCTTCATCAGCCCGGGCTCGTCGCGCACCATCTGGCGGTACTTCGGGCCCAGCGAGCGGATCTGGTCGGCCTCGGCGACGAGCTTGCCGTAGACGCGCTCGCGCTCGGCGGTGTCGGCGGTGTAGTCGAGGTCGAGGTACTCCCGCACGTGGCGCCGGGCGTTGCCGATGGCGGTCTGGGCGCGCCCCTTCTTGCTCAGCAGCGAGGCCGCCACCGTCACGACCAGGACGCCGATGATCACGCCGAGCGAGACCGGGGTGCTGATCTCGATCACCTTCACGTGCTCGCCGTCGTTGATGAACGGCACGTTGTTCTCGTGCAGGGCGTGCAGGATCAGCTTCACGCCGATGAAGCCCAGGATCGCGGCGAGGCCGTAGGAGAGGTAGATCAGGCGGTCCAGCAGACCCTCGATCAGGAAGAACAGCTGGCGCAGGCCGAGCAGCGAGAACGCGTTGGCGGTGAACACGATGAAGGTGTTCTGCGTGAGGCCGAAGATGGCGGGGATCGAGTCGAGCGCGAACAGGATGTCGGTGCCGCCGATGGCCACCATCACCAGCAGCATCGGGGTCAGCACCCGCTTGCCGTTCTCGGTGGTGAAGAGCTTGTCGCCGTCGTAGTGCTCGGAGGTGTGCACGAGCTTGCGGGCCAGCTTGACCATGACGTTCTCGCTGTCGTGGCCCTCGCCGGAAGACTCCGACTTGAGCATGTTGCCCGCGGTCAGGATCAGGATCAGGCCGAAGAGGTAGAAGACCCAGGCGAAGGAGTTGATCAGGCCGGCGCCCACGAAGATGAACACCGTGCGCGCCACCAGAGCGAAGACGATGCCGAACAGCAGCACCTTCTGCTGGTCCTCGCGCGGCACCTTGAAGCTGGCCATGATGATCAGGAACACGAAGAGGTTGTCGACGCTGAGCGCCTTCTCGGTGACGTAGCCCGCGAAGTACTCCCCGCCCATCGTGCCGCCGCCGAAGACCAGGACGCCGAGGCCGAACAGCACCGCGATGCCGACGTACCCGGCCGACCACACGGCCGCCTCGCGCAGCTCGGGCACGTGGGCCTTGCGGACGTGGAAGACGAAGTCGAAGAGCAGCATCGCGACGAGGCCGACGACGGTGGCGGTCCAGACCCAGGTGGGGACGTCCATGAGTGGGCTTCTCCAGTGCGTGGTGGGAGGGGAACCAGGAGCCTAGAGGGGGTGGACAACGACGGTGGTGGCCCGCAACCAAGCGGTGGTGGGGGTCAACCAAGCCGGTCGCAGGGGTCACCTGAGTGCCCTAGTGGCCCCCGGAGCCCCCGAGCACCTTCAGGGCCCTCAGGTCCCGCCACAGGTAGGGAGCCAGCGTCCGGGAAAAGGCCACCGAGAGGTGGCTCCGGTCGTAGAACGCGTTCACCCCGCCGATGACCGCACGGCACCGGCGTGCGGTGCAGTAGAAGTCGGTGAGGTCCACCAGGTGCACGCCCGACGTGCGCTCGGCGGCCGGGGTGATCGCGTCGTACGACGGGAACGCCCTGGCCCGGGGCCGCGAGCAGCTGTCCGGGGTCACCCTCGACAGCCGGGCGAGGCACAGGTTGGGGTCGTGGTGGAAGCGCGGGCTGTCCCGGACGGCGACCACCGGGATCCCGCGCCGGGTCACCGTGGACCACGCCTGGGACAGGCCCTGGACCCGCTCCTCGCGGGTGCCGGTGAGGAACAGCGTGTAGGCGCTGGTCAGGACGACGTCGGACCGCGTGACGTGGCGGTCGACCCACGTGGCCAGGGCGGAGCGCCAGTGCTCGCAGGTGCGCTCGCGGAGCGCGTCCTGGCCCTCGAGCCGGCGGGTGCTCCAGGCGCAGGAGCTCTTCAGGACCGTCGTCACCGAGATGTCACCCCGCGCCGCGAGGTCCTTGAGCGCGGGCAGGAGGGCCCGCGCGTGGGAGTCGCCGATCAGCACGACCCGCGGCACCGAGCGGTCGCCGACCTCGCCGAAGTCGCAGGTCTTGAGGCGGTCGTCGGCGGGCTCGGGGAAGCACTCGGGGTTGGCCGGCTCGGACTGCGCCTCCGGGGCGGGCACGAGCACCGCGTCCAGCGCCGGGTTGTGGCACGGCTTGCGCGGGTCCATCGACGCCGCCCCGAAACACCTCGGGGGGTGCTTCAACAGGTCGGCGACGGCGGCCTGGCCCCGCTGGGCGGCCTGCGTGGCGGCCGAGGTGCCGAGCGCCGACGCGCCGACCAGGCCCGCGGCGACGAGCGCGGTGAGGGCGAAGGTCACGGATCGCCGCTGGATGCCGAACCGGGTCCCGAGGCGGACCGGGTCCTCGACGTACCGCTTGGTCAGGGCCGCGAGCAGGAAGGTGCCGAGCAGGATCGAGGCCTTGTCCACGGTGCGCAGGTCGTGGCCCAGGACGTAGGGCAGGAGCACGATCGGCGGCCAGTGCCACAGGTAGACGGCGTACGACACGTCCCCGACGTACTGGACGGGGCGCAGGGACATCAGCGGGACGGGTGAGAGCCGACCCCCGGGCGCGCCGGCCGCGATCACGGCCAGGGCACCGAGCACCGGGACCAGCGCCGCCGTCCCCGGGAACGGCGTCGCCGCGGTGAACGCGAAGCCGCACCAGAGCAGCGCCGCGACGCCGGCCCACGAGAGCAGGGCGCGGACGGTGTCCAGACGACCGGGCCCCGTGGACCCGGCGCCGCTCCGGGTGGCGTGCAGCGCGAGCAGCGCGCCGGCGCCGAACTGCCAGACCCGCGTGGGGGTGACGAAGTACGCGGCCGACGGGTTGGCGCCGGTCAGCCACGACGAGTAGGCCAGGCTCGCGGCCGTGACCGCGGAGAGCGCCACCGCGACCGCGACCCGGCGGTTCCACCCCATCCTCCGGGCCACGAGGACGGTCAGGACGAGCAGCACCGGCCAGACCAGGTAGAACTGCTCCTCGACCGAGAGGGTCCAGTAGTGCTGGACCGGCGAGGGCGCGTTGTCGGCGGCCAGGTAGTCCACGGCGTCGGCGGCGAGGCGCCAGTTCTGCACGTAGAGGCTCGAGGCGATGATCTCGCGGAAGCTCTGCTCCCAGGCGACCCGCGGGAGCCAGACGTACGTCGCGACCGCGGCCGCCGCCAGCACCGTGTACGCCGCCGGGAGCAGGCGCCGGGCCCGTCGCGCCCAGAACCGACCGAACGAGACGCGGCCCTCGCGCTCGACCTCGCGCAGGAGGTGCGAGGTGATCAGGAAGCCGGAGATCACGAAGAAGACGTCGACGCCGACGTAGCCGCCGGTCAGGCGGACCGGCCAGAGGTGGAAGCCGACCACCAGCAGGACGGCCGCGGCCCGCAGCGCCTGCACCTCCGGACGCAGCACGCGCTCGGAGGTGACCACCGGGGGAGTGTACGAAGCGGTCGACCTGCGCCTCCGCGCGGGATCCCGAGATCTGGACGCCGGGTTCGCGCCGGTCCTGGCGGGGTACACCCCGTACGCCGCGGTGGGGGCCTCGGCGCACGTCCGCGGTCACCCGCACAGGGGCTGCCCGGGACACCGACACGATCTCGAGGGAGCTCATCATGGTGGACGCACACGGCCAGGACGGTCAGGCAGGACTCTCGGCGGCGGAGCTCGGGGCGGAGGCCGCGACGGCCCTCCCCGACAAGGAGGTCGTCTCGATCCTCGACCTCAACGCCGACATCAACCTGGCCATCGACGCCGCCGCCCCGATCGACCTCGCCGTGGCGGCCAACGCCAACGTCGCGGCCCCCATCGACGCGGCCGTCGGCGCCAACGTGCTCTCGGTCGACTCCAGCGCCCAGGCGCTGGCGCACCAGGGCGTGGAGATCAACCAGGGCATCGAGGCCGACGCCACGGCCCACGCCGACCAGGGCAGCGTCATCGACCAGGCCCACGACGGGTCGAACCCGGTCCCGACCGCCGACGGCAGCACGACCGTCACGGGCGCGGGTGCCGACGGCGCCGCGGGTGCGGCCGCGGCCGCGGCCGCTCCGACGGTCGCGGCGCCCGACGCCGGTGCGGTCGGTGGCGCGGTGGACGGTGCGACCGGCGCGGTCGGGGGAGCGGTCGACGGCGCGACGGGTGCCGTGGGCGGCGCGACCGGTGGCCTCGGGGGCGTGGTCGACGGTGCGGCCGGCGCTGCCGGTGGTGCCGCGAGCGGCCTGGACACCCAGGGCGCGCTGTCGGGCAACCTGCTCGACGTGAACGTCAACGTCGACGGCAACGCCGACATCGCCGCGCCGATCAACGGTGCGGTGGCGGCCAACGCCAACGTCGCGGCCCCGATCGACGCCGCGGTCGGCGCCAACGTGGGCAGCGTCAACAGCGACGCGGTCGCGGTCTCGCAGCAGGACGCGATCATCAACCAGGACGTCGCCGGTTCGGCGGACGCGACGTCCAACCAGTCCTCCGACATCGGTCAGTAGTCCCGGGCGATGACGGTGGTCGAGGGTGCCTCGGCCGGTGGCCCCACGCCCGGTGAGGGGTCGGGCGCGGGGTCGGCCCCGGGATCGACGGCGGGATCGACGGCGGCGGTGGTCGATCCCGAGGTGCCGGTGCGCGCTGACGGCGTGCTGCTGATCGGGGAGATGAAGGGGTCCGGCTACCGCACCCCGCCGGCGTTGGCGCGTCGCGCGGACGGGCAGACGATCCAGCTGACCGCGCTGCTCCACCTGGTGCTCGAGGCGGTCGACGGTCGGCGTACGCACGCCGAGATCGCCGAGCGCGTCACCGAGCGGTTCGGACGCACGGTCTCGGCCGACAACGTGCGCACGCTGGTCGACCAGCAGCTGCGCACCACCGGCCTCGTGGTCAAGGGCGACGGCAGCCAGCCGGAGGTGCGGCGGTCCAACCCGCTGCTCGCCCTGCGGTTCAAGTACGCCGTCACCGACCCCGAGCGCACCCGTCGGATCACCGCGCCCTTCGCCCTGCTCTTCAACCCCGTGATCGTCGTGGCCGTGCTGGTGGCGCTCGTCGTGGTCAGCTGGTGGGTCTTCTTCCGTGAGGGACTGGCCTCGGCCACCCACGACGCCTTCGACCGGCCCGGCCTGCTGCTGCTGGTCGTCCTCGTCACGGTGCTCTCGGCCGGCTTCCACGAGTTCGGCCACGCCGCCGGTGCGCGCCGGGGCGGGGCGACCCCGGGTGTCATGGGTGCCGGGATCTACCTGGTCTGGCCGGCCTTCTTCACCGACGTCACCGACTCCTACCGGCTCGGGCGCTGGGGGCGGGTCGTCACCGATCTCGGCGGGCTCTACTTCAACGCCATCGTGGCGGTGGCGATCGCGGGCGTCTGGTGGCTGACGTCGTACGACGCGCTGCTGCTCGTCGTGGCCACCCAGATCCTCCAGATGGTGCGCCAGCTGACCCCGGTGGTCCGCTTCGACGGCTACCACGTGCTCGCCGACGTCACCGGTGTCCCCGACCTGTTCCACCGGATCCGCCCGACGCTGGTCTCGCTGCTGCCGTGGCGGTGGCGCTCGCCTGAGGCGCAGGTGCTCAAGCCGTGGGCCCGGGCCGTGGTCAGCCTGTGGGTGATCGCGGTCGTCCCGATGCTGCTGTTCTCGCTGTGGTGCATGGTGCTGGCGCTCCCGCGGATCCTCGGCACCGCCTGGGTCAGCGCAGGCCGTCAGGCGATCATGCTGGGCCAGGCCTGGGGGAACGCCGACGTCCTCGGCGTGGGCGCCCGCGCCGTCGCCGTGCTCGCGGTCGTCTTCCCGGTGCTGGCCACCGCCGTCGTGCTGGTGCGCCTGGTGCGCCAGCTCGGGCGCAAGCTCTGGACCGCCACCGCCGGTCGCCCGGCCCGCCGCGGGGCCTCGCTGGCCCTGGTGCTCGCGCTGGTGCTCGGACTCACCTACCTCTGGTGGCCCCGTCCGGGCTCCTACGCCCCGATCATGCCGTTCGAGGGCGGCACGGTGACCCAGGCCGTGGCCGCGGCCCGTCCCGCGCCCGCCGGCGCGCTGCGGGTCGGGTCGCGCGGCACCATCACCACCGGCTGGCCCGACGGTGGCGCCCGTCCGACGCGCGAGAAGCCGCAGCTGGCCGTCGTGCTGGTGCCCCACCACGACGGCAGCGGCGCCACGACCGGCGGGGCCGCCACCTCGGGCCCGGACGCGCCGGGCTCGTGGGTCTTCCCGTTCGACCGGCCGCTGCGGCCGGGCAAGGGCGACAACCAGGCTCTGGCGGTCAACACCCGCGACGGCACCATCCAGTACGACGTGGCCTTCGCGCTGGTCTGGATCGACGACGACTCCCCGGCGCTGAACAAGAACGAGGCCTACGCCTTCGCCAGCTGCACGAGCTGCGGGGCCGTCGCGGTGGGGTTCCAGGTCGTCCTGGTCACCGGCGAGAACCACGTCGCCGCGCCCCAGAACCTGTCGGGCGCCCTGAACAGCGACTGCGTGAACTGCCTGACCTACGCCCTGGCCACCCAGCTGTTCGTCACCCTCGACGGCCCGCTCAAGCAGCCCGGGATGAAGGCCCTGGAGGCGCTGTGGGCCCAGATCGCGGACTTCGGCGCCCACATCACCGAGGTGCCGCTCTCGGAGATCCAGGACCGGTTGTCGGCCTACGAGAAGCAGATCCTGGAGATCATCGCCACGGACCAGGGGCCGCTGACCAGCACCTCCCCGGGGCCGGGCACCCCCACCGCGACCGCCGACGCGACCGGCACGGCCTCGCCCGGTGCCACTGCGGCGCCCGGGACCGACCCCAGCGGTGCGGCCTCGCCGGGGAGCGGCCCGTCGGGGTCCACCGACGGGGCGACGGCCACCGCCTCACCGACGGGCGGGTCCACGACGGCGGCCCCCGACGGCACGGCCACGTCGGGCCCCTCGGCCACGACCAGTCCGTCGACCGACCCCAGCGCGACGAGCACCCCGTGAGCCGACCCGTGGCAGGCTCGGAGCGGTGACCAGCCCCCTGCACCAGCAGCGGATGCTCTCGGAGCAGTCCCGCGACGCCCACCTGCGCTGGCTGATCGAGGCGCTCGAGGTCGACCTGGTCCTCGACGTCGGCGCCAACCGCGGGCAGTTCGGCCGGGGCCTGCGCGAGGGCGGGTACGCCGGGCGCATCGTGTCCTTCGAGCCGGCGGCCGCCCCCCGGGCCGAGCTGGAGGCCGCGGCCGCGAGCGACCCGGCGTGGGAGGTCCTGCCCTGGGCGCTGGCCGAGGCCGACGGCGAGGCGGTGCTGCACGCGATCGACGAGGAGTCCGAGCTCGGGTCGCTGCGCGAGAGCTCGGAGTTCGGTCGGGCGTGGAAGCCGTTGATGGCCCGCACGCGCGAGGAGCGGGTCGGCGTACGCCGGCTGGACGGGGTGTGGTCCTCGCTGCCGGGCGGCCCGGGCGCGCGGGTCCTGCTCAAGCTCGACACCCAGGGTTTCGACCTCGCGGCGTTCCGCGGCGCCGGGTCGCTGGTCGCCCCGGTCGGCCCGGTGGTGGCCGTCCTGTCGGAGGTGGCCTGCCTGCCGATCTACGATCACGTGCCGCTGATGGACGAGCACCTCGCGGAGTACGCCGGCGCCGGCTGGTCGCTCGCCGGCCTCTACCCGGTCTCCTTCGACCCGGCGTCGCTGCGCGTGATCGAGCTCGACGCCGTCCTGGTGCGCACCCCGGAGGAGTAGGGGCTCAGACCTGCTCGACCGGGCACCACCACGTCGTGCGCCCCCCGACCGTGGCGCGCTGCAGGTCGGCGCCGCAGCGCGGGCAGCGACCGCCGCGGTGGCGGTGCTCGACCACCTCGCCGGTGTGCACCCCGCCGTGCCGGATGGCGTGCCGGATGCCCGAGCGCAGCTCGCGGCGCAGCGCGTCGAGCTCGTCGGTGGTGAGCTCGCCCGCGGGCCGGTCGGGGGCCAGGTGGGCCTGCCACAGGACCTGGTCGGCGAGCAGGTTGCCGATGCCGGCGACGACGGACTGGTCGAGCAGCCGTGCCTTGAGGGCGACCCGACCGCGACCGACCCGCTCGCGGAACTCCTCGCGGCCGACCTCGCCCGCGTCCGGTCCCAGGGCGTCGAGATCGGGGTCCAGGCGCACCCGCCCCAGCCGTCGCTTGTCGAAGAGCCGCAGCGCCCCGCCGTCCTCGAACGTCGCGGTGAACCGGAACCACTCCGGCTTGTCGGGGCGCAGCCGCACCGGGTCGCCGCCGTCGGTGGGGCGGCCCTCGGCGTCCGTGACCAGGATCCGCCCGCTCATGCCGAGGTGGATGCCGAGCAGCGGACCGTCGGCCCCGGTGGTGCACCACATCGACTTGCCGCGTCGGTGGGCCTCGACCAGCGTCCGCCCGACGAGTGCGTCGGCGATCTCGCCCGGCGCGTGCGGTCGGCACTCGTAGGCGTCGCTGTCGTCGACGGAGGCGATCCGCCGCCCCAGCGCCCCCTGCTCGATCACCTGACGCGCGGCTTCGACCTCGGGCAGCTCCGGCACCCGGTCAGTGTGCCGACGGGTTCCAAGGCGGCCGGGGGCTGGGGGCTGGTGGGCGAGCGGGAGGTGGTCGCCGTACCCACACTTTTGTGTAGCGGATGCAGCACGTCGGGGGCATCGTGCTGCATCTCCTACACAAATGTGTGGGCGTTGCGCGGCGGGGGTAGGCGTTGCGCGGCGCAGGCGGGCGAGCGGGGCCCCGGCGTACGACGAAGGCCCGCCGGCGTGGTGCCGGCGGGCCTCGCGGTGGTGGGCAGGGGCGGGGTCGAACCGCCGACCTTCCACTTTTCAGGCGGACGCTCGTACCAACTGAGCTACCTGCCCTCACCAGGTCCCCGGAGGAACCGAGTCGGAACTGTACCGGACACCCGTGGCGCGGGTGAAACCGAGTCCCCGCAGCGGCACCACCATCCGGGAACGACTCAGGGCGAGGTCATGATGACCTCGCCCTGATCTGTTCGTCGCAAACTGTTGCGACCCCGACGGGACTCGAACCCGCGGCCTCCGCCGTGACAGGGCGGCGCGCTAACCAACTGCGCTACGGGGCCTCGTGTGGTGCTTGTCGGCTGCCGTGTTCCGCAGCGACGAAAGATTAACCCATCCCCACCCGCTGCACGAAATCGGGGGCACCACCGCCCGCGACGCTCCGGCGGGCGACCTGTCCGGCTCGTCGACGCGGTCCGTGACCGGGTGGGGTCGGGCGCGTTCTTCTCCTGCAAGAGCCCTTCCGAGTCTCTGGAGTCCGCGACGAGCCAGCCGTACGGCTACGAGCGCAGGGACGACCCCGGCCTGGCCGGCGTCGTGGCTCGGTGGTGGCTGCGTCGCCGTACGGACCGCGTGGCCGCCGCCCTCGACGAGGCCAAGCAGGCGGCCGAGGCGCACGGCGCGGAGAAGCGGGCGGCCGCGGACCGGCGGGCCCGTCGCGGGTGGGGCGGCGACCGGAGGCGCTCCGGGACGCCGGTCGCCCCTCGTCAGCGGTCGGACGCCCCGGCGGAGCCGGGCCGACGGGCCCCACGCCAGCCCTAGGGCCGGTCCGGGGTCGGTCCTGACGCGGCTCGTGCGAGGCCGGTCGCGGCACCCCCAACGGGATTCGAACCCGTGCTACCGCCGTGAAAGGGCGGGGTCCTGGGCCACTAGACGATGGGGGCCCTGTCGGGCGTCCGGGCGTGCCCGGTCGACGACCGCGCCAGTCTAGGGGAGGTCGGGGGTGGGTCGTGCGCAGGTCGCCTCAGGCGTACCCGAGGTCGTGCAGGTGGTGGTCGTCGATGCCGAAGTGGTGGGCGATCTCGTGCACCACGGTGATCCGGACCTCCTCCACCAGCTCCTCGGGCGACTGGCACATCCGCAGCAGCGGCCCCCGGAAGACCAAGATCCGGTCGGGCGGCGCGAACGTGTAGCCGGTGTCGCGCTCGGTCAGCGGCACGCCCTCGTAGAGCCCGAGCAGCTCCGGCCCGTCCGCGGGCGCCTCGTCCTCGACCAGCACCACCACGTTGCGCACCAGGACGGCCAGCTCCGCCGGCACCCCGTCCAGCGCCTGCGACACCAGCGCGTCGAACTCCTCCTCGCCCACCTCCATGCCCCCAGCGTCCCAGGCGTCCCCAGGGCGGCCTGCGCCTCGCCGTACGCCGCCCCTGCCCGGCCCTGCCCTGCAAATGTCGTCCGTGGTGCCACTGGGGTGCCCGGAAGGCGACCGGCGCGACATTCGCACGGCCCGGCTCTGCACATGTGACCAGGACGCCCCTCGTGCGCCTCGAGCCGGATCCCAGGAGCAACATTGGCAGCCCCCGTGGCTGCAGATGTCGCCCACGAGGCCCCTGGGTCGCCCACCTGCACCACCCGCGACATGTGCAGCGCCCCGGCCGCCCCGCGACAGCCGCAGCGCCCCGACAGCCCCGACAGCCGCGGCCGCCCCGACAGCCGCGGCCGCCCCGACAGCCGCGGCCGCCGAGCCACCCACCCCCACGTACGCCGACGGCCCGGCCACCCCGAGGGGCGACCGGGCCGAGCAGCAGGAGCAGGTCAGGCGGCGACGCGAGGGGCCTCGGGGGCAGCCGGGGCGACCGGGGTCGGGTTGACCTTGCGGGAGGCGAAGTTGTTCGGCAGCGACAGGCGGATCACCTTGTGCCACGCCGAGGCGACCTGCTTGGGCAGCGAACCGGTCGTGTAGGTCAGGCCGTAGCGCTCGAACAGCGCCTCCACCTTGGGCGCGATTTCCTGGTAGCGGTTGCTCGGGAGGTCGGGGAACAGGTGGTGCTCGATCTGGTAGCTCAGGTTGCCGGTGGCGATGTGCATCGCGCGGGACCCGGTGATGTTGGCCGAGCCGAGCATCTGGCGCACGTACCACTCGCCCTTGGTCTCGCCCTCGATCGACTTCTTCTCGAAGGTGGAGACGCCCTCGGGGAAGTGGCCGCACATGATCACCGAGTGGGTCCACAGGTTGCGGACCAGGTTGGCGGTGAAGTTGGCGCCGAGCGTGGTCAGGGCGGACGGGCCGGACAGCAGCGGGTGGACGACGTAGTCCTTGGTGGCCTGCTTCTTGATCTTGCCCAGCGTCTGGCGCAGCTTGGCCTTGAACTCGGGCGACTTCGTCTGCTTGCGCTTGATGTTCTTGCCCAGCTCGAGGTCGTAGGCCGCGATGCCGTACTCGAAGAAGCAAGCGTTGATGAAGTTCCACAGGGGCTGGGCCAGGTAGAACGGGCTCCAGCGCTGGTCCTCGTCGACGCGCATGATGCCGTAACCGAGGTCGTTGTCCTTGCCGACGACGTTGGTGTAGGTGTGGTGCAGCTCGTTGTGCGAGTGCTTCCACTGCTCGGCCGGGGAGGCGTTGTCCCACTCCCAGGTGGTCGAGTGGATCTTCGGGTCACGCATCCAGTCCCACTGGCCGTGCATGACGTTGTGGCCGATCTCCATGTTCTCCAGGATCTTGGCGACCGAGAGGCCGACCGTCCCGGCGATCCACGCCGGCGGGAACAGCGAGAACAGCAGGACGCCGCGCGAGCCGAGCTCGAGCTTGCGCTGCACGTCGATCACCTTGCGGATGTACGCCGCGTCGCTCTCGCCGCGCTGGGCGACGACCTCGGCGCGGATGGCGTCGAGCTCCCGGCCGATCTGCTCGACGTCCTCGGCGGTGAGGTGGGCGATCGGGCTGGTGGTCTGCTTCTGCAGGACGGTCATGGTGATCTCCTTCGGGTGGGTGATCAGGGAGTGCGGGACGTGGTGGTCAGTGGTCGATGCGGCAGGGGCCGGCAGCGGCCGAGATGCAGGTCTGGATGTTGACGCCGTCGCCCTCCTGGGCGGTGGTGATGTCGCCGCTGCGCAGGTCGCGGACGACGCCCTCGCGCAGGGGCAGGACGCAGCCGAAGCAGACGCCCATCCGGCAGCCGCTGGGCATCAGGACGCCGGCCTCCTCGGCCTGCTCCAGGATCGGCCGGTCGCCGGTGGCCTCCAGGGTCACGCCGCTGCCGGTGAAGTCGACGGTGCCGCCCTCGCCGGTGACCAGGGTGGCCACGCGGAACTGCTCGGTCTGGAGCTCCAGGCCGCGGTCGGCGTGGTGGGTCTCCAGGGCGGCGAGCAGGCCGGCCGGACCGCAGGCGTAGGTCGCCCGGGCGTCGAGGTCGGGCACCAGGTCGGCCAGGTCGGCGACGTCGAGGACACCGTGCTCGTCGTCGTAGCGCGCGACGAGGCGGATCATGCCGGCCTCGTGCAGCTCCTGGAGGTTGCGGGCGAAGATCGAGTCGGGGTGGC
Organism: Nocardioides korecus; assembly: GCF_054778395.1. Classification (NCBI taxonomy): domain Bacteria; kingdom Bacillati; phylum Actinomycetota; class Actinomycetes; order Propionibacteriales; family Nocardioidaceae; genus Nocardioides; species Nocardioides korecus. The sequence continues at coordinate 46,957 of NZ_BAAGZO010000005.1, forward strand.
TGGGGGCGACGTGCACGACGGTGATGTCGAAGGCGTCGCTGCGCGGGAGGCGGACCACGCCGTCCTCGGTGACCGGGAAGAGGTTGCGCAGCATCCCGATCACGGGGGTGACGCCGGAGCCGGCGGTGACGAAGAGGAACTTGCCGCCGTCCTCGGGGAGCACGAACTCGCCGGCGGCCTGCTCGAGGTGGACCATCGTGCCGACCCGGGTGTTGCGCACCAGGTGGTGGCTGACCTTCCCGTCCGGCACGGCCTTGACCGTGACCGCGATGCGGCCGTCGGCGCGGGGGCCGTGGGTGAGGGAGTAGGCGCGCCACTGACGCACCCCGTCGACGTCGATGCCGATGCGGACGTACTGGCCCGGCACGTGGCCGGCCCAGTCGGCGCCGGGCTTGATCAGGATGGTGGCGGCGTCGGCGGTCTCGGGGAAGACGCCCTCGACGCGGCCGCGCAGGTCGGCACCGGGCCGCAGCGGGTCGATGATGTCGAGGTAGTCGGCCGGCACCAGCGGGGTCGCGGCCAGCTCCGCCACACGGCGTACGCCGGAGCGCAGCGTCGAGGACCACCGGGGAGCGGTGGGCGCCGACGGGGTGCGGGGGTGCGGGGACGTGATCGCCATACCCACTACTGTCCGCGACCAGGGCGCTAAAGTCATGACCGGAGGATGTGAATCCGGTACCTCCTTTTGTTCGCAGAGGATGAAGAATGACGCGACGCGGCGGTGTTCGTCTCAGCAAGCGCACGGTGGCCGAGCTGCGTCGCGGCCTCCCGGAGGTCGCCGAGCGGACGGTCAAGGCGGTCACCGAGGAGGTCCCGAGCTACTCCGACGCCCTGACCGGTCGGATGGGCGAGAACATCCGCGGAGCCGTCGAGCTGGCCCTGGGTGGCTTCGTGTCCCTGGCCGGGCGGGCGGGCGGTGCCGGCAGCTCACCCACGGCGACCGCGGTGGACGGGGCCTACCAGCTCGGCCGCGGTGAGGCGCGCAGCGGGCGGACCGTCGACGCGCTGCTGTCGGCGTACCGCATCGGCGCCCGGGTCTCGTGGCGCGAGATGTCGGGCGCCGCCGTGCGGACCGGGGTGGACGCCGAGACCCTGGGGCGCTTCGCCGAGCTGGTCTTCGCCTACATCGACGAGCTGTCCGCGGCCAGCGTCGCCGGCCACGGCGACGAGCAGGCCACCACCGGCCGTGTGCGCCAGCGGCTGCTGGAGAAGCTCGCCGAGCAGCTGCTCGCCCGGGCCGACCCCGACGTGCTCGTGCAGAGCGCCGCCCGGGCCGACTGGTCGGTGCCGGAGACGCTGACCGCCGTGCTGGTGCCGGCCTCGCAGACCCGCGCGGTGCTGGCCTCGCTGTCCCCGGAGACGATCGTCGCCGGGGAGGGCATCGACGCGGTGGAGACCGGTCCGGCGGCCGACCGCGACCTGGCGGTGCTGCTCGTCCCCGACGTGCACGGCGCGGGACGCGACGTCCTGCTCCACACCCTCGAGCACCGGTCGGTGGTGGTCGGTCCGCCGCGGCACTGGCTCGACGTGCGTACGTCGGTGGACCGGGCGGTCCGGGTGCAGCGGCTGGGGCGGGGCCCGGACACCGAGGCGTTCCTGGCCGAGCTGGTCGTCACCGCGGACCCCGACGCGCTGGCCGACCTGCGGGCGCGCGTGCTGGCGCCGCTGGAGGACGTGCGGGACAGCAGCGCGGAGAAGCTGGTGGAGACCCTGCGCGCGTGGTTGCTGCACCAGGGTCGCCGGGACGCGGTGGCGGCCGCACTGTTCGTGCACCCCCAGACCGTGCGCTACCGCATGGGTCAGCTGCGCGAGGTGTTCGGCGACCGCCTGGAGGACCCGCACCGCGTGCTCGAGCTGGTGATCGCGCTGGGGATGGACGACACCCCGGCCGCCGACGACTGACCCGCAGGACGCCGGGACTCAGAGCGTGGAGTGCACCAGCCGCCCGGCCACCCAGGTGCCGGCCACCGTCATCGCCCGGAGGTGCCGGGCACGGTCGGCGGTGCCGCCCGTCCCGGGGTCGCGCAGCGGGTCGGCGTCGAGCAGGGCCAGGTCGCCGGGGTGCCCGGGCGCCACGGTGCCCCAGCCGTCGGTGCTCGCGGTCAGCGCCTCGGCGACCGTGAGCGCCTGCTCGGGGTGCCAGGGGTCGCGCTCGTCGGCGCTGCGGTGCACTGCTGCGGCCATCGCGTCCCAGGGGTCCAGCCGCGAGACCGGCGCGTCGGAGCCGAGCACGACGTCGACGCCGTCCTCGACCAGCCAGCGCAGGGCGAAGCAGCGGCCGGTGCGGTCGGGCCACAGCGTCTCGGTGAGGTCGCGGTCGTCGAGCAGGTGGGCCGGCTGCACGCTGGCCCGGATGCCCAGGCGTGCCATCGTCCGGGAGTCCTCGCGGGTGATCAGCTGGGCGTGCTCGATCGAGCCCCGCACGCCGGTGCCCTCGAAGGCCGCCAGCGCCTGCGCGACGGCGGCGTCGCCGATGGCGTGCACGGCGACGTCCATGCCGCTGCGCCGGGCGTGGCCGAGCACGGCGCTGAGGCCCTCGCCGGAGATGTTGGCCGCGCCCGTCCCGCCCCCGGCGTACGCCGAGCAGCACCAGGCCGTCCCGGTGTTCAGCGACCCGTCGGAGATGATCTTGAGCGGCCCCATCGTGACCAGGGGACCGCAGCCGGGCAGCGCGGCGCCGGTGCGCGCTCCCGAGGCGGCGAAGTCGTCGAGGGTGTCGACGTAGGCGCCGACCCGCACCCGCAGCAGCTCGGCCCCGCCCGCGATCCGCTCGGGCCAGGCGCTGGCGCTCTGGTCGAACTCCAGGTCCACCAGCCCCACCACCCCCTGGGCCGCCGCGCCGCTCATCGCGTGCAGGTAGGCCTCGGGCGAGGTGCCGTCGGAGCCGACCAGCTGCGCCAGGCGGGGGTACGTCGCGAACCACTCCGCCTCGCTGACCACCCCGTCGCGCTCGGCCAGCCCGAGGCCGCGGAGCGCGCGGGTGTTGCACCAGGCGTGGTGCCCGTCGCCGGCGATGAGCACGACCGGGACCGCGCCGGAGACGGCGTCGAGGTCGGCGACCGTCGGCTGCTGCGTCCAGCCCGCCGAGCGGTGGCCCCAGCCGACCACCGGCAGCCCGGGCAGCTGGGCGAGCCGGTCGCGGACCAGGGCCAGGGCGTCCTGGGGCGAGCGCGTGCGCCCCAGGTCCAGGCGGTACGACGCGAGGGCCCACTGCCCCAGGTGCACGTGCTGGTCCCACAGCCCGGGGACCAGCCAACGGCCGTCGGCCAGGACCTCCTCCGCGCCGGGGGCGTGCAGGTCGGGCCCGACCTCGGCGACCCGGCCGCCCCGCACGAGGACGTCCACCACCTCCGGGAGGTCCGGGACCCCCGGGAGATCGGTGGCCCCGGGGACGACGTGGTCGCCCGAGGTCACCGGCGCGGTGCTCCGCGAGCCGGGCGGCCGGCGACCGGGACCGCGTCCCACCGGCACCAGCCGCACCGCGCGCAGCACCGTGTCCTCGACCCCCGACGACGGCTCGCCGGGTCCCGTGGACCGGGCATGACCCGCGGGGCCGGGGGAGCCCGGGGACGTCGGGGTGGTCGCCATGGGCGCCACGCTAGGACAGGGAGGTGGCCGCGAGGTGCCCCAGGGTCGCCATCAGCAGGCAGCCCACGATCGTGAGGGCGACGTACGCCGTCCCCCGCCGCCCTCCGGCCGCCACGCTCTGCACCGCGAAGGCGCTGTAGGTCGTGAGCCCGCCGCAGAAGCCGGTGCCCAGCAGCGCCATCGCGTGGCCGCCGACCGCGGCCCCCACCAGGGCGCCGAGCACCAGCGATCCGACCAGGTTGACGCTCAGCGTGCCGAGCGGCAGCCGGCGCGGCAGGTCGCGGTCCAGGTGGTGCCCGACGAGCAGGCGCAGGGGTGCGCCGACCGCGGCGCCGACCGCGACCAGCAGCCCGGCCCCGGCGGCCAGACCGCTCACCGGTCACCCTCCTCGACCTGGACGGCCGCGCGCCACCCCGGGCTCGCGGACCGGTTCACCACGGCGACCGCGAGCAGCGCGGCCCCGAGCGTCCCCAGGGCGTACGCCGCCGCGAGGCCGACGTGGCCGGAGTCGAGCAGGCCGACGGTGTCGGTCGAGGCGGTCGACATGGTGGTGAAGCCGCCGAGCACGCCGGTGCCCAGGAGCACCGCCACCCAGGGCGTGCGCCGCGCCGCCGGCAGCAGCGGGACGCCCGCCAGCAGGGCCGAGCCGACCACGTTGATGCCCAGGACCGTCCAGGGGAAGTGACCGGGCTGGGTCGGCACGAGACCGGTCAGCAGCCAGCGGCCGAGCGCGCCGAGGGCGCCGCCCACGGACGCGGCGAGCAGGGAGGCGACCGGGGGCGCCGGTCGGGCGTGGGTGGTGACCATCGGGGACGGAACCTACAGCGGCGGCATCGAGGTCGGTCCGTCCCACGGCACCGGCTCCTCGCCGCGGGCCTGGCGCTCGAACTCGGTGAAGTACCAGCTCTGGAGCCGGACGATCAGGTCCGGCGGTCGCAGCGCCAGCAGGTGCTCCCCGGAGAAGGCGCGGTAGCACTCGACCAGCAGGTCGCGCAGCCTCGCCATCGTCGCCGGGGCACTGGCCGGGATGCTGTAGTCGAGGTCGACCGTGACGGCCAGGTCGGTGATGGCCTTGTCCAGCTGGGAGACCCCGGCGGCGGCCCGACGCTCGCGGTCGGACTGGCGGAAGGTCTCGGTGATCTCCACGGCCAGGGGGTAGTCCTCGGGCGCGGTCATGGCCAGCAGCCGGAGCTCGCGGCGCACCTCGAAGTGGTAGCGACGCATCTCGGCGAACACCCGGGCCGGCACGTTGAGCAGGCGCAGCGCGAGGCGGTTCTCGTCGACGGGCGGGCCGTCGTCGAAGTCGGGGTCGAAGTCGAAGACCTCCCCGTTCTCGTCGCGCGTGGTGCGGTCGCCGTCGCTGGGCTCGAACCACACCAGCTTGCTGCGACCGTCGTGGGCCAGGTCCGAGCCCCAGCGGGCCGACATCATCGCGACCAGGTCGAGGCCGCGACCGAAGGAGGTGACGTTGGCGTCGTCGACGTCCTCGGGGCGGGGCACGACGGGCGTGCGCTGGGGCGGCACGGGGGAGGAGTCGACGACCTCGATGCGGGGGTGGTCCACGGTGCCGCGGATGCGGACCGAGAGAGGGGGCCTGGAGTGGATCAGCGCGTTGGTGACGAGCTCGGAGACGCCGAGCGCGGCCGAGTCGACGAGGTCACCTCGACCGATCTCGGTCAGCACGCGGGACACCCAGGAACGCGCGAGCTTCACCGAGGGCGGGCTCGCGGGAAGGACGAGTGAGCGCTTGGTCAGGGCCACCCTCCCTCGGTCGGGCACGACCCGGCTCGAGAAGAGGAGCGCCGAGCTCCAACGGGGGTCGGGACCGACAGTAGGGGAACCGGGTCCTCGGAGCACGCATCGTCACCGTAATTTGAGCAACGCGTTCTCCACCACCTCGGCCAGCGCCGGGTGGATCCAGTACTGCCCGCCGGCCATCTCCGCCACCGTCGAGCCCAGGCTCATCCCCTGCACCAGGCTCTGGACCAGGATGCTGGCCTGGGGTCCGATCAGGTGGGCGCCGAGCAGGCGCTCGCCGGAGGCGTCGGCGACCAGCTTGCAGAACAGGTCGCCCGAGGGGGCCTCCATGGCCCACCCGTAGGCGACGTCGGCGTAGTCCTGGACGGCCGTGCGCACCTCGATCCCCTGCTCGCGGGCGGCCTGGGAGGTCAGCCCCACGCTGGCGATCTGGGGGGAGGTGAAGACCGCGCTGGGGACGAACCGGTGGTCGCTCGTGTGGAGGTCCTCGGGGTGCAGCAGGTTGTGCTGGACGATCCGGGCCTCGTGGTTCGCGACGTGCTTGAGCTGGTCGTGGTTGGCGACGTCGCCCAGCGCCCAGATGCCCGGCACGGTGGTGCGCTGGTGCTCGTCGACGACGACGATCCCGTCCTCGACCCGCACACCGGTGTTCTCCAGGCCCAGCCGGTCGGCGTTGGAGGTGCGGCCGGTGGCGACCAGGAGCACGTCGGCCTCGACCTGGGTCCCGTCGCTCAGGTCGACGGTCACCGGGGTGCCGGGACCGTCCTGGGTCACCTTGGTCGCGGTGGCCGAGAGGCGCACGTCCCAGCGCTGCGAGGCGGCGCGGGTGAAGGCGGCCGAGACGTCCTCGTCCTGGGCCATCAGCAGCCGCGCGCCCCGCTGCACCTGGGTCACCCGGCTGCCCAGGGAGGCGAAGACGTGGGCGAACTCCGCGGCGACGTAGCCGCCGCCCAGCACGACCAGCCGTCGCGGCAGCTCGGGCAGGCGCATCACGGTGTCGCTGGTGTGGAACTCCACCTCGTCCAGGCCCGGCACGTCGGCGACCTCCACCCGGCTGCCCGCGGCGATCACGACCTGGTCGGCGGTGATCCGGGTCTCGGTGCCGTCGGTGGCCCGAACGACCAGCGTGCGGTCGTCGACGAACGTGGCGTGCCCGGTGTGGACGTCGACGTTCGGCAGGCCGCGGCGGTAGTCCTCGCCGCCGGCCGCGATCGGGTCGATCCGCCCGAAGATCCGGTCGCGGACCTCGGCCCAGCGCACCCCGTCGTACGACGTCTCGACGCCGAGCTCGGGGGCGTGCCGCGCCTGCTCGGCCAGGTCGGCGGGGTAGACGAACATCTTGGTCGGGATGCAGCCCACGTTGAGGCAGGTGCCGCCGAAGACGCCCTCCTCCACGATGGCCACGCGCCGGTCCGCGAAGCGGTCGTCGACGATGCTGTTGCCCGAACCGGTGCCGATCACCACGAGGTCGTAGTCGCTCACGCGTACATCGTGCCTGGTGCGCCCTGACCCCTACCGCTCGGTAGGTCCGGGCGTGTGACACAGTCGACCAGTTCTGGATTGGTCACCAGGGGACTTCCGGAGTCACAATCTCTGTTGTGCCAGACGTGAACTCCTCCTCCGACGCCCCCCTCGCCCCGCAGGCAGCCCACCGGCACCAGGTGGTCGTGATCGGGTCGGGGTTCGGCGGTCTCTTCGGCACCAAGGCGCTGCGCAAGGCCGACGTCGACGTGACCATGATCGCGAAGACCACCCACCACCTCTTCCAGCCGCTCCTCTACCAGGTGGCGACCGGCATCCTGTCCGAGGGCGAGATCGCCCCGGCCACCCGCGAGGTGCTGGCCAAGCAGGACAACGCCCGGGTGCTCCTCGGCGAGGTCACCGATGTCGACCTCGAGGCGCAGACCGTCACCCACTCGGTGCTCGGCCGCTCGACCGTCACGTCGTACGACAGCCTCCTGGTCGCAGCCGGCGCGGGCCAGTCCTACTTCGGCAACGACCACTTCGCCGAGTTCGCCCCCGGCATGAAGAGCGTCGACGACGCCCTGGAGCTGCGCGGCCGCATCTTCGGTGCCTTCGAGCTGGCCGAGAACATGGCCGCCAAGGGCGAGCCGACCGACCACCTGCTGACCTTCGTCGTCGTCGGTGCGGGCCCCACCGGGGTGGAGATGGCCGGCCAGATCGCCGAGCTGTCCCGCAAGACCCTCAAGCGCGACTTCCGCTACATCAACACCCGCGAGGCCCGCGTCATCCTGATCGACGCCGCCTCCCAGGTGCTGCCGCCCTTCGGCGCGGAGCTGGGTCGCAAGAGCCAGAAGGCGCTGGAGGACCTCGGCGTCGAGGTCCAGCTCGGCACCATGGTCACCAACGTCGACGAGCGCGGACTCGAGGTCCAGGACAAGAGCGGCCAGGCCCGTCGCATCGAGGCGGTCACCAAGATCTGGGCCGCGGGCGTCCAGGCCAGCCCGCTGGGGCGCACCCTGTCGGAGCAGTCCGGCGCCGGTCTCGACCGCGCGGGCCGGATCATGGTCAACCCTGACCTGACGCTGCCCGGTCACCCCGAGGTCTTCGTCGTCGGCGACATGATCGCGCTCAACAACCTCCCCGGCGTGGCCCAGGTGGCCATCCAGGGCGCCAAGTACGCCGCCAAGGAGATCCAGGGCCGGCTCAAGGACGCCGCCCCGCAGGAGCCCTTCAAGTACTTCGACAAGGGCAGCATGGCCACGATCTCGCGCTTCGACGCGGTCGCGCTGGTCGGCAAGGTCCGCCTCAGCGGTCTGATCGCCTGGCTGATGTGGCTCGGCGTGCACCTGATCTACCTGACCGGCTTCAAGAACCAGTTCACCGCGCTGATCCACTGGGCGGTCACGTTCCTGTCCAACGACCGCTCCCAGCGCACCGCCACCGAGCAGCAGATCTTCGGCCGTCAGGCGCTGATGCGGCTGCCGCGCGGTGCCTCGGAGCTGGTCAGCGAGCCGGGTGAGTTCGCCAAGATCGGCCAGGAGCGCCGCGAGGAGCTCGAGCGCAACGCCGCCGAGGAGAGCCGCCTCACCGACGCCGGCGTCCGCGGCCGCAGCGACTGACCCACCCGCCGAGGGGGCTCACCTGGTCCCCGAGGAGGCTCGTATGCCCGCCGAGGGGGCTCACCTGGTCCCCGAGGGGGCTTGTCTGCACGCCGAGGGGCTCGTGCGGCGACCGACCGGGCGTGCCCGGGGCCTCAGCGACGCAGCCGCGGGACCGCGGCGCCGTCGAGGCGCCAGCGGAGCGTGCCCGCGCCGACCGAGACGAGGGCGGCGACGCCGATCGCGGCGATCAGGACCGGGGACGGCACCAGCAGGTAGCCGACCAGGCAGACCCCCGCGAGCAGCAGGCAGATCCGGGCCACCTGGGCCGCCCGGCGGCTCAGGTCGTGGCGCCGCACCACCCGGGCGAAGTCGATCTCCTCACCGGGCGGGCGCACGAACGGTCGGCGCGACATCTCCGAGGGCCCACGGTCCGGGGACGGGGCCGGCCCGTCGATCGGTGGTGCGGCCACCTCAGCAGGCTCCGGCGGTGTCAGCGGCAGGCCGGAGGGCCACGGCGGGCGCTGGGCCGGCAGGCGGGCCGGGGTCGAGGTGTCGGCCCTGGCTCCCGGGCGGTTGCCGGCGCGGTGGGCGCCGCCGCGAGGACGTGCGTTCGACATGGGGTGGAGTCTGCACCTGTTCCCCCCTGGTCGGACGATCCGGCGGGCCGCGTCGGCCACGCGGACGGCACATTCTCACCTGGGGATCGGTCGCAGGTGGCACGAACGCGACATCTGAGGCGTCACTTCCGGCGCGCGTCTCAGTCCAGGCGGGGCAGCGGGTCGGTGACCCGCTGGTTGCGCCAGAGCAGGGTCTGGCCGAAGGACGGCTCGAGGGCGTCGCTGATCACGTGCGGCACCACCCGGCTGTAGTAGTCGGTGACCGGCCCGTCGGACTCGCGCACGATCGCGCCGGCCGACTCGCCGTCGACGACCCAGCTGCCGATCATGGCGAAGTTGTCGCCGTCGCCGTCGATCCCGAAGTTCGGGAGCTCCTTGAACTCCTGGTAGACCATCCGGTCCCCGGCGTACGCCCCCTCGTTGACGGTCTCGGTGCCGTCCCAGCGGTGCACCACGATGTTGTCGCCCTCACGGCCCTGGAGCGGCTTGGCGATCCACTCGACCAGGTCGCCCGGGTCGTCGAAGTACGCCGGCAGCAGGTAGGGGCAGTCCGGGTTCATCTCGAACAGCACCGGGAGCAGCGCCTTGGTCGAGAGCAGGACCTTCCAGGCGGGCTCGATCCAGCGCACCGGGTCGAGCTCGCTGCCGTGCAGCAGGATCGTGCCGACCGGCTCCTCGGCCAGCATCGCCTCCCACGGGTAGAGCTTGAAGGCGGCGGTGATCGGCTCGTCGTTGGCGTCGAGGAAGCGACCCTTGGGCAGGGTGGCGTGCTCCTGCCAGTGGATGGTCTCGATCGGCTGGACCGACACCGTCAGGCCGGCCTGGGTGGCGACGTCGGCCAGGTAGTGGACCGTCATCTCCTCCTCGCCCGAGGTGTCGGACTGGCTGTGGAACAGGTGCAGGCGCCCGCCGGGGATGCGCCCGGACCGGCCGAGCTTGGCCCAGGTGTCGACGAGCCGCTCGTGCAGGCTGTTCCACTGGTCGGTGTCGTTGGAGAAGTCCATGTCCTCCTTCCAGCGCCACTGCGCGACCGCGGTCTCGACCAGGCCGGTGGGGGTGTCGCCGTTGAGCTCCATCATCCGCAGGTCCTCGCCGTCGAAGCGCAGGTCGAAGCGGGCGTAGAGCGACGGGTGCTCGGCGCGGATGGAGTCGCGGACGTAGTCCAGGGTGCCGGTGGGCAGCCGCAGGTCGGTGTCGCTGAAGTCGCGCAGCATCTTGGGCACCGCCTCCAGGCACAGCCCCCAGAGCGTCTCGGTGGCGTGCTCGAGCAGGTCGACCTCGGACTGGGTGAGCTCGTACCAGGCCCACTCGTTCCAGTAGGGCACCTTGGAGCCGTCGGGGAGGTCGGTCTGGGGGAAGATCAGGCCCTGCTGCTCGACGGTCCTCAAGAACCCCGGGCGCGGCTTGGAGCGGTGGCGCCACATGTCAGGCGATCGAGGCGCAGACGATCGCGGAGACGGCCAGGGTGGCGGCGGCCGACACGGTCGCCAGCGGGAGCACGGCCCCCGGGGTGCAGATCACCGCGCGCAGGTCGCCCGGCGTCACCGCGTCGATGGCCAGGAGCATGATGCTGTTCAGCGCGCAGCCGATCACGCCGAAGACCAGCGTCCACAGCAGCGCGTAGCCCAGGCTGGTCTCGCCGTTGGTCCAGATGGCGGTGAACAGCACGGCCCCGTTGCCCAGCAGCCAGGCCGCGCTGACCAGCGCGGCCGAGCTCGAGGCCGCGGTGTCGGGACCGCCGAGGAGGTGCCGGCCGAGGTGGCCGGGCGTCAGCAGGTCCAGCACGTAGTACGCCGCCACGAGGACGACGCCGGCGAGCAGGGCGTAGACGACCCCGTGGTAGACGGCGGACCAGAGATCGAACATGCGCGTGAGGCCTTTCGAGGACGGGAGGGCGAGCGGGTGGGTGGTGCGGGACGGGTCAGCAGGGCAGGTCAGCAGGGCGCGTCAGGAGGACGAGACGCCCTTGGAGGAGCCGAAGCCCCCGGACTTGGAGAAGGACTTGAAGCTGCCGCCGGAGTCGGGCAGGCCGCCGCGCTGGATGCTGCGCCCCGAGGTGCGGTACGCCGACCCGTTGAACGTGCCGCCGGAGACCCGGGACCCCATCGCCGGGATCGAGCCGGACGAGCGGGTGCCCAGGTAGTACCAGAAGAAGCCGCTGCCGACCCCGTTGTAGTCGTTGGGCTCGTCGCCGGGGTCGCACTGGCCGTCGCTGACCCGCTCGTTGGTCTGGGGGTCGACGCAGACGGCGGCCACGTCCGGGTCGCCGCCGCAGCCGGTCAGGGTGGAGGCGGCCAGGACGGTCAGCCCCAGGGGGACGGCCCGGCTCGCTCGGCGGGTGCGGGTGCTCATCGGTGGTGGGTGTCCCCTCGGTGGTGGGCGAGCAGGTCGTGGAGGCGCTCGGCGCCGAGGTCGTGCTCGGCGCGCGTGCGCAGCAGGAGGTTGTTCTCGCGGAGCAGGGCCAGCATCTCCCGCTGCTCCGCATCGGTGAACGCGTCGGGGTCGTGCAGGACCGTGCGCGTGAAGTGGGCGCCGACGCAGAGCACCAGCATCAGCATCAGCATGCTCAGCATGAAGACCACGGCGACCCCGCGGCCCGCGGTCGTGACGGGGGAGTAGTCGCCGTACCCGGTCGTGGTGCCGGTGACGACCGCCCACCACATCGAGGCCACCGGGCCGGTGCCCTCGATGGCCCAGTAGAGCCCCGAGCAGACCAGGAAGTCGCCGACGACGGCGAGCAGCAGCAGCCGGGGCGTGTTCACCACCGTGCGCACGACGTGCATGAGTCGGTCCACGAGATCCCCCTCGCCGCCACCTCGTGGGGGTGGCGGTCGTCGTCGTGAGCGAGCCGTCCGGCGTGAGCCTGCGGAGCCGGGCTGCCTGCAAGGTAGGCCACGCACCACCCGCCCGTCACGGGTTCGGCCCCCGTGTGTGTCCCGTGTCGCGGTCCCGCCACGCATGCCCGGCGCGGGAGCGGGGCACCCTGTGAGCCCTGTCCCTCTCGGCGAGGAGCCGCGATGCCCCATCCGATCACCGTCCTGTGGACCGTCCCCCGGTCGGTCTCGACCTCCTTCGAGCGGATGATGAGCGCCCGCGGCGACCACACCGTCCTCGACGAGCCCTTCTCGGTGTCCTACTACTACGGACCCGACCGACGCTCCGAGCGGTACGACGAGACGTTGCCCGAGAGCCGCGTCGAGGAGGTCCTGGCGGGGATCGAGGCGGCGGCCGAGGAGAGCCCCGTGTTCGTCAAGGACATGGCCTACCACGCAGCAGACCTGCTCGGTCCGGACCTGCTCGCCCGCTTCCGCAACTGCTTCCTGGTGCGGGACCCGGCGGCGGCGCTGCCGTCGCTGGGGCGGCGGTGGCCGGACTTCACCGACGAGGAGGGCGGCTGGTCCTGCCTGGACCGCGCGGCCGACGTGGTGGAGTCGCTGGGCCAGCCCCTGGTCGTCCTGGACGCCGAGACGCTGTGCCAGGACCCGGCCGGGGTAGTCGAGGCGTGGTGCGACCAGGTGGACCTGCCGTTCCTGCCCGACGCGCTGACCTGGGAGCCCGGCCTGCGCGAGGAGTGGACGCTGTGGGGCGACTGGCACGCCTCGACCGCGCGGTCGACCGGGTTCGAGGAGCTCCGGCCCGCCCCGCCCCCGCCCGGCGAGGACCAGCCGCGGCTGCAGGAGGCCTACGAGCAGGCGCTGCCCGTCTACGAGCGCCTCTCGGCCCACGCCCTCACCGGTCGGTAGCGTCGGCCGCATGGCCGCCGAGACCGTCCCGCCCGCGCGCCCCTCCGCGCTCGGACGGCCGGGCGTCACCACCCACGACGCCATCGAGCAGGGCGCCTTCCGGCTCTTCGCGCGGCACGGCTTCGAGGGCACCACGCTGAGCATGATCGCCGACGAGGTGGGCGTGGGCCGCCGGACGCTGACGCGCTACTACCCCTCCAAGAACGACATCGCCTGGGGCCGGTTCGACCTGACCCTGCGCGGGTTCGCCGACGTCCTCGCCGCGACCCCGCCCGAGGTGCCGCTCCACGTCGCGGTGCACCGGGCCGTGGTGGCGTTCAACCGGTTCCCCGCCGACGCGCGCCCCGGGCACCGCGAGCGGATGGAGCTAATCCTCGGCACCCCGGAGCTCCAGGCCCACTCGGTGCACCGGTACGCCGACTGGCGCGCGGTGATCTCGGCCCACGTCGCCGACCGCCTCGGGCTCGGTCCGGACGACCTGCTGCCCCAGGTGGTCGGACAGGTCTCGCTGGCGCTGACCATGTCGGCGTACGACCACTGGCTGCGGCGGCCGGGCTCGGACCTCGAGGCGCTCCTGGACCAGGCCATGACGGCCCTGCGGGAGCACCTCGAGGTGTGAGGTCCTAGCCCTGCGAGGCCACCCGCAGGCCCGGCGTCGCGCCCGTGGCGGGCACGCCCAGGGCGCGGTGGAAGCCCTCGGGGACCACCAGCAGGTCGGGCTCGAGCTGGTCGATCGAGGACAGCCCCATCCCCAGCAGCGCGGAGTCCACGCCGCCGCGCAGGACGTCGAGGACGTTCTCGACCCCGGCCTGGCCGTTGGCGGCGAGCCCCCACAGGTAGGCGCGGCCGATCATCACGGCCTTCGCGCCCATGGCGAGGGCCTTGACGACGTCGGAGCCACGGCGTACGCCGCCGTCCATGACGACGTCGACCTGCTCACCCACGGCGTCCGCGATCGAGCGCACGCAGCGGATCGTCGCCGGGGTGCCGTCGAGGTTGTTGCCGCCGTGGTTGGAGACCGAGATCGCCGCGACTCCGGCGTCGACCGCACGCAGGGCGTCGTCGACGCGGCAGACGCCCTTGAGCATGAACGGCCGCCCGCTGATCTGGTGCCACTGCTCCCGCATCCAGGCCACGTCGTCCCAGGTGGGGGGCGGGGTGGTCATCCACTCGTAGTAGGCGCCGAAGAAGGTCGGCGCGGGGCCGCCCCCGGGAGGAGCCAGGTTGGGTGCGGTCAGGTCGGGGATCGTGCCGGTCCGGCCGAACTCCCACATCCACCGCGGCCGCAGCGCGACCTGCGGCGCCATCCGCACCATCGTCTTGAGGTCGACCTTCTCGGGGATCTCCGGGCTGCCCCAGTCGCGCCCCATCGAGAACGACCAGTCGAGCGTGGCGATCAGGCCGACCGCGCCGGCGTCGTGGGCGCGCTGCATGCGCTGGACCATGACGTCGCGGTCGCCGGTCCAGTACATCTGGAAGAAGGTCTGCGGGTTGGCCGCCACGACCTCCTCGACCGACTTGGAGGCGAAGTTGGACAGGCCCATCACGACCCCGCGCGCCGCGGCCGCCCGGGCGACGGCCACCTCGCCGTCGGGGTGCACCGCCTGCACGCCGGTGGGGCTGATCATCACCGGCATCGAGAGCGGCTGGCCCATCACCGTGGTCTCCATCGACCGCTGCGCCTGGTGGCCGGCGACGTGCGGGGCGAACCCGAGCTCGCGGAAGGCCTGCTGGTTGTCCTCGATGGTCTGGCCGCGCTCGGAGCCGGCCACGAGGGCGCCGTACACGGGCTTGGGCAGGCGCTTGCGGGCCCGCTCCTGCGCCACCGCCACCGACTCGAACCACGGGTTCTGCTTCCAGGGGTTCTCGACCTTGGACAGCCACTCGGGCTTGCTCATGGGGACCTCTCCTCGCCTCGGTGTGGTCCGCACCACACTAATGGCACCGGTGGTCAAAATGAAGGGGGTGTGCTCGGGCGGGCGTACGCCGGGCGCACCCCTGGTCGGGCGGGTGGGCCCCGTGGGGATCGAACCCACAACCCGCGGATTAAAAGTCCGCTGCTCTGCCAGTTGAGCTAGAGGCCCCTCGTGCGGGGAGTCCCCGTGGGCACCGGTGAACACCGCCCGGGTGACCCGCACCGGGTGGAGCCTACCGAGGCGCCGGGCCCGACCCCGTGCGGACAGCCGCGCGTGCCTGCTCGCGCGGGTCCCTCACCACGAGGACATGCAGTTCGCCCCGACCCGCCGGTGTGCCACGCGTGGAGGCCTCGGGCCGAGGGCGAACTGCATGTCGTTGTGGTCGGCACGGCTCGGCTGCCGGCGTGGCGGCACCCGAGGTGTCCTCAGTCCTCGTCCGGCTCCGGCTCCGGCTCCGGCTCCGGCTCCGGCGTGCGCAGGTTCGCGCGGTGGTGCCGGACGATCTCGGCGAACTGCCCCGCCCGGACCTGCGTGCGGCGCAGCGTCACGTGCGACCCCTCGGGCTCGGCGAACGTCGCGGACCACGACGGCGACCTGGTGTCGGTGCCGAGGTCCACGTCGAGCGCCGGGTCGCGCAGGTCGATCCGGTCCACGGTGGAGCCCCGGGTGACCTCGAGGGTGCCATCGTCGACGGTCACGACGGTCGGCGACCAGCGCTCCAGCGCCCACAGGGCCGCGGCGGCCACCAGGGCCAGCACCACCACGAGCACCAGGTCCGACCCGGAGCTGTCGGCCACGGCGGAGAACCCGATCAGGACCGCGCCCACCGCGGCCAGGGCGGCGACGGCGCCGAGGGCGTAGCGGGGCGCCTCGCTCGGGGAGTACTCCACGAAGGCCGGGACGGAGGCGGTCGCGGCCGGCTCGGACGACGACCGCGCGTGCTTCCCGTGCTTCTTGCCGCCGGTGCCTGCGCCGTCGGTCGTCGCGTCGTCCTGGGGTCCGGCGGCGGCGTCGTCGTCCGCGTCGGCGTCGTCGTGGTCGGGCTGCTCGTCCGTGGCCTCGTCGGTCTCGGCCGCGCTGACGATCTCGTCGTCCTCGTCGGGGTGCTCGGACTCGGAGGCCCGGTCCCGCTCGTCCGTCCGCGCAGCGTCGTCGTGGGCGTCGTGGGCGTCGTGGGCCAGGTGACCCTCGTGCTCGGCTACGCCTTCGTGGTCCGTGTCGTCGCCCTGGTCCCCGTCGTCCCCGTCGTCCCCGTGGTCCACGCCCTCGTCGCGCGCTGACACGCCCTCGCCGTCGCTCGACGACTGGTGGGCGGTGGCGACCCCGGCGGCCAGCGCGGTGCCGACGGTGCCGGCGGTGCCGACGGTGGCGGACGAGTCGTGGTGCGAGTCGTCCTCGTGGTTCGCGTGGTCGCGCGGGGAGGTCGCTGGGTCCTGGTCCCGGTCCTCATGGTCCTGCTCGTCCGTCCCCTCCGGCGAGACCTCGTCCTGGTCCTCGTGGGAGGTGCCGGAGGCGTCCGGAGCGGGGGCGGGGTCTCGCGTGCCGTGGTCACTCGACTCGACGACGTTGCCGTCGGCGTCGACGACGGTCCCGTCGGCGTAGTGGTAGCGCCAGCCCTCGGGGCCGTCCGAGCCGTCGTGGTGGATCCAGGAGCCCTCCTGGTCGACGTCGTCCGCCGGGTCGGTGGCGTCGGCACCGTCGGTGGTCTCGGCCGTCGCGACCGCCGACTCCGACTCGGCCGGCGAGTCACCGTCCGTCGCCGTGCTCGCGGCGGGCGCGTCGGTGGCCGGTGGGGTGTCGTCCGCGGAGCGTGCGTCGCGCACCCGTCCGGTGAGGCGTGAGATCAGGCCCGGGCGGGCGTCCTGGTCACTGATGGGGTGCTCCTCGGTCCCGGTGGGGGCTGCGGCGGCCTGGGCAGCCATCGCAGCGCGTGCCACGTCGCGTGGGTCGACTCTGCCACCCGCACCCGCCGGGAGCCAGGGTTGACGCTGCTGCGGCGCCGGGTGGCCGCTGCGCGCAGGACGTGGCGGGGTGGGTGCGACCGCGTCCTGGCCGGTCCAGGCGGCGAGCGCGACGCTCACCGGGTCGAAGCGGTCGCGGCCGGTCTCGCGGGCGTCGCCGCGTCGGTGGGCCGCGGCGAGCTCGCGCGGCTGGGTCGGCGTACGTCGGGGTGCGTCGGGCTGGGACATGGGGCCTCCCGAGGACAGGTCGTGCGGTCGGAGCCGGGGGCCTCGGGTCGTGAGGCGCACCACAGCCATGGGGAGCCCAACGAGCCTCAGGTCGGGAGGACACGCTCGGGAAGCGTCCCGGCGGCGGCGTCCGGCGGCCGGTGATCCGAGAACCTCGCGCCCCGGGGTGGCGTTCCGGCCCCGTGTTGGTAGGGTTGGAGCACAGGGTGCGAGTTCCAGCGGTACACAACGCTTGTTGGAGTTTGTGATCCAACGGCGTTTCTTCTCTTGGCTCCAAGGCTTGCGAGGCGGGACGGCGTGTCACCGCATCCTGTCGTGGCCGCTGAAGTGGCGGTCTCGCCTCAGTAACAAGGAGAACATCAGCATGGCTCAGGGCACCGTGAAGTGGTTCAACGCCGAGAAGGGTTTCGGCTTCATCGCTCAGGAGAACGGTGGCGACGACGTGTTCGTCCACTACTCCGCGATCCAGTCGCAGGGCTACAAGTCCCTCGACGAGAACCAGAAGGTCGAGTTCGACGTCACCCAGGGCCCCAAGGGTCCCCAGGCGGAGAACGTTCGCGCGATCTGATCTGATCTTCGGAAGGCCCCGACCGGTGACGGTCGGGGCCTTTCGTGTCATCGGGACCACTACCGTCCGGTAGGTGGTTTCCCACTCTGTGAGACAGGGTAGACACTGGAAGCGGCCCAGCAGAGGGCCGTCCGGGAAGGGGATCAGTCCGTAGTGGATCCGTTCGACGTACGCCTCGAGGACGACGAGCTGCTCGACGAGGTCGAGCTCACCGCCAACCTCATCGTCGCGGCCAATCAGTCCGACGACAAGCTCTCTGCGACCGAGATCGACCGGGTGCTGGGGGTCATCCCCGCACCCCGCTCGCGCACCTGACGCGACCCACCGAGGTCCTCAGGGCCGGGAGCCGAAGCTCCGCAGCCGCAGCGAGTTGCCGACCACGCACACGCTCGAGGCCGCCATCGCCGCCCCCGCGAGCATCGGGTCGAGCAGGCCCAGCGCCGCCACCGGCAGGCCCACCACGTTGTAGGCGAAGGCCCAGAACAGGTTCTGCCGGATCACGGTGAACGTACGCCGTGACAGCCGCACCGCCGTGACCACGAGCTCGGGGTCCCCGCTGACCAGGGTCAGGTCACCGGCCTCGATGGCGGCGTCGGTGCCGGTGCCCATCGCCACGCCGAGGTCGGCCCGCACCAGGGCGGCCGCGTCGTTGACGCCGTCGCCGACCATGGCGACCACCTCGCCCGCCTCCTGGAGCCGCGCGACCTCGCCGGCCTTGTCCTCGGGCAGCACGCCGGACACCACGGTGGTGATCCCGACCTGCTCGGCCACGTGGCGCGCGGCGCTCTCGTGGTCGCCGGTCAGCAGCACGACGTCGAGCCCGAGGTCGCGGAGCCCGGCGACCGCCCGCGCGCTGCCGGGCTTGACCGTGTCGCCGACCGCCAGCACGGCGCAGGGGCGGCCGTCGAGGGAGACGACCACGGTGGTGCGGCCCTGCGACCGGGCCGTGGCGACGGCTCCGGCCAGCTCGACGGGCAGGTCGCCGTCGTCCGCGCGGCCCACGGCGACCTGGCGACCGTCGATCGTGCCGCTCACGCCTGCGCCGGGGTGGTTGGCGAAGTCGCGGACGGGCGAGGGCGCAAGACCCGCCCCGCCGGCGTACGCCGTGATGGCGCGCGCCACCGGGTGCTCGCTGGAGGCCTCGAGCGCGGCGGCCAGCCGGACCGCCTCGGGGTCGCCGGTGACCTCGTGGACCTGCATCCGACCGGTGGTCAGCGTGCCGGTCTTGTCGAGCACCACCGTGGTCAGCGCCCGGGACGACTCGAGCACCTCCGGCGTCCGGATCACCACCCCGAGCTGGGCGGCGCGACCGGTCCCGACGAGCATCGCCGTCGGGGTGGCCAGGCCCAGCGCGCACGGGCAGGCGATCACCAGGACCGCGACCGCGGCGGTCATCGCGGTCGCGACGTCGTGGCCGGTGACCAGCCAGGCGGCGAGGGTGAGCACGGCCAGGACGAGCACGACCGGGACGAACACCGCCGAGACCCGGTCGGCGAGCCGCTGGATCGGGGCCTTGCCGCTCTGCGCGTCGACCACCGACTGGCGGATGCGGGCCAGCAGGGTGTCGCGGCCGATCCGGGTGACCTCCACGACGAGCCGACCCTCGGTGTTCAGGGTGCCGCCGACGACCTCGTCGCCCACGGTGCGCTCGGCCGGGAGGCTCTCGCCGGTGACCATCGACTCGTCCACCGCGCTGGTGCCCTCGAGCACCCGTCCGTCGGCGGGGACCTGCGCGCCGGGGCGCACCAGCACGCGGGTGCCGGGGCGCAGCACCGCGACGTCCTCCTCGTGCGTGCTGCCGTCCTCGTCGAGCACGAGCGCGCGGGTGGCACCGAGCTCGAGCAGCGCCTGCAGGGCCGACCCGGCGCGGGACTTGGCCCGCGCCTCGAGCCAGCGGCCCAGCAGCAGGAACGTGGTGACGGTGGCCGCGGTCTCCAGGTAGAGGTGCATCCCGCCCGCGAGCAGCTGCACGACCGACCAGGCGAAGGCCACCAGCGTGCCGAGCGACACCAGCGTGTCCATCGTCGAGGCGCCGTGGCGGGCGTTGACGGCGGCGGCGCGGTGGAACGGCCACCCGGCGTACAGGACGACGGGGGTGGTCAGCACCAGCTGGAGCCACGGCAGCCGGGGGACGCCCGGCGCCATCGCCAGCACCAGGACGACCGCGGTGAGGGGCGCGGCCACCAGCAGCCGGTGCAGCAGGGCGCGGGCGTGGTCGGCCTGGTCGGCCGCCGGGTCGTCCTCGGGGCTGGGCAGGGACGCGCTGTAGCCGGTGCGCTCGACCGTGGCCACCAGCAGGTCCTCGTCGGCCAGGGCCGGGTCGAACTCGACGTGCGCCGAGGCGGTCGCCAGGTTGACCGTCGCCGAGACGCCGTCGAGCCGGTTGAGCTTCTTCTCCACGCGGCCCACGCAGGAGGCGCAGGTCATCCCGCCGACCAGCAGGTCGATCGACGCGCGGTGCTCGGGTGGTGCCTGCGTCATGGTGGCGCCCTTCTCTGCGGGTGGGGTGGCGGGGGAGGGGGCCGTCAGGCGACGGCGTACCCCGCCTCGTCGACGGCCTCGCGCACCTGCGCGTCGGTGAAGCCCTCGCCGTCGACCTCGACGCGACCGGAGTCGACGTCGACGCGCACCCCGGTGACGCCCTCGATGGTCTCGATCTCGCTGGTGACGGCGGCGGCGCAGTGTCCGCAGGTCATGCCGGTGACGGCGTACGTCGTGCTCATGGGGTGCTCCTTCTCGAAGGTGGGGTCTAGCTCTTCAGCAGGCGGGTGATGGCGGCGCTGGCCTCGGCGACCTTGGCCTCGGCGTGGGCCCGTCCCTCGGCGTCGCCGGCGGCCGCGCCGGCGACCGCGTCGGTGACGCAGTGGCCGAGGTGGTCCTGGACCAGGCCGACCGAGACGCTCTGCAGCGCGCTCTTGACCGCCGAGACCTGGGTGAGGATGTCGAGGCAGTAGACGTCCTCCTCGACCATCCGCTGCAGGCCGCGGACCTGGCCCTCGATGCGCCGCAGCCG
The DNA here is from genome assembly GCF_054778395.1 of Nocardioides korecus. Taxonomy (NCBI): domain Bacteria; kingdom Bacillati; phylum Actinomycetota; class Actinomycetes; order Propionibacteriales; family Nocardioidaceae; genus Nocardioides; species Nocardioides korecus. The sequence continues at coordinate 67,414 of NZ_BAAGZO010000005.1, forward strand.
GGTGAGGTACGCCGACTTCTGGTCGTGGTAGCCGGGGGCGGGGGTGTCGGTCACCCCGTCAGCCTACATACCCCCTAGGGGTATCTCAAGCAGGTCGTTGGCGCCCCCGGGCCCACCTGCGCCTAGCATGTTCCCCGTTCTGGTCCTGCTCACCTGGAGTCAACCCGTGGCCTTCCGCTTCAAGCCGGTGGACAACGTCTTCTACCAACTATTGACCGACTCGGCGAACAAGCTCGGCGAAGGAGCGGCGATCCTCGCGGAGCTGCTCGCCGAGTCCGCCGACCGTCCCGCGGTGGCCTCCCGGATGCAGGACGCCGAGCACCAGGCCGACGAGATCACCCACGCGATCGCGCAGCGGGTCAACTCCACCTTCGTGACGCCGTTCGACCGCGAGGACATCTACGCGCTCGCCTCGGGCCTCGACGACGTCATGGACTACATGGAGGAGGCGGTCGACCTGACCGTCCTCTACGAGGTCGGCGCCCTCCCGGCCGGGGTGGCCGAGCAGATCGAGGTCCTCCAGCGCTGCGCCGAGCTGACCGCCGAGTCCATGCCCAAGCTGCAGACCATGAAGGGCCTGCAGGAGTACTGGATCGAGATCAACCGCCTCGAGAACGCCGGCGACAAGAGCTACCGCCGGATCCTGGCCACGCTCTTCAGCGGGCAGTACGAGGCCCTCGACGTGCTCAAGCTCAAGGACATCGTGGACTCCCTCGAGCACGCGGTGGACGCCTTCGAGAAGGTGGCCAACATCGTGGAGCAGATCCACGCCAAGGAGTCCTGACCGGTGGACCTCGCGATCATCATCGCGGTCGTGGTGGTCGCCCTCGCCTTCGACTACACCAACGGGTTCCACGACGCCGCCAACGCGATCGCGACCTCGGTCTCGACGCGGGCGCTGACGCCGCGGCTGGCCCTGACGCTCGCCGCGGTGATGAACTTCGTCGGCGCCTTCCTGGGCCAGGAGGTCGCGCACACGGTCAGCGACACCATCGACCCCGGCAAGGGCAGCCACGCCCTGGTGATCGTGATGGCCGGGCTGATCGGGGCGATCGCGTGGAACCTGATCACGTGGTACTTCGGGCTGCCCTCGTCGTCCTCCCACGCCCTGATCGGCGGCCTGGCCGGCGCGGCGCTGACCGCCGGCGTGACCGTGAACTGGTCGACGGTGGTCGACAAGGTCGTCATCCCGATGGTCCTCTCGCCGCTGGTCGCGATCGTGCTCGGCTTCGCGCTGATGCTGGCCATCATGTGGATCTTCCGCCGCCGCTCCCCGAGCAAGGTGGGCCGCGGGTTCCGGCTCGCGCAGTCCCTCTCGGCGGCCGCGATGGCCCTCGGCCACGGCCTCCAGGACGCCCAGAAGACGATGGGCGTGATCTTCCTGGCGCTGCTCTCCGGCGGGTACGTCGGCGCCGACGACGACCTGCCGATCTGGGTCATCGTCGCCGCCGCCGGCGCGATCTCGCTGGGCACCTACTCCGGCGGCTGGCGGATCATGCGCACGCTGGGTCGTCGGATCATCCACCTCGACCCGCCCCAGGGCTTCGCGGCCGAGTCGGTGGCGGCCGGCGTGCTGTACACCACGGCGTACGTCTTCCAGGCGCCGATCTCGACCACCCACACCATCACCAGCGCGATCATGGGCGTCGGCGCCACCAAGCGCCTCTCCGCCGTCCGCTGGGGCGTCGCCCGCTCGATCCTCACCGCCTGGATCCTCACCTTCCCCGCCGCCGGCGCCATGGCCGCCGTGGTCTACCTGGTGCTCAAGCTGGCCCTCCAGCTGCCGTAGGTGGTGGGTCCCCGGGGGCTTGTCGGCGCCCGGACGGGTAGTCCCTGAGGCAGGGCTCTGCAAATGTTGCTGGGGTTCCCCTCGAGGTGCCCTCGGCGGCCCACCCGCGACATTCCCAACGGATGTCGATGCCAATGTTGCGACGAGTCCGGCCAGCGAGCCTGTGGTCAGTCCCGGCAGCAACATTTGCAGAGCGCTCTCAGGCCGGGCGGGCCGCACCGATGACCGCGACCTAGCTCGAGGCGGCCCTGTCAGGAGCGAATCTCAGGTAGCCGGTCGCTGAGCCTGGTCGAGACGAACGGCGTCGACCAGGGTCCTCTGGACGTACGTCGGGTTCTGCATCACCAGCACCCAGCTGAACCGCACGACCGTCCACCCGAGCAGCGCGAGCATGTTGTAGCGGCGGCAGTCACGCGTGAGGGCAGCGGACTCGCCGTGCCACTCGAAGCCCTCGCACTCGATGGCCAGCCGGCGGTCGGGGTCGGCGACGTCAGGGTGCAGGACGATGCTGGTGCCCGGTACCGGCACCGGGTGCTGCGGCAGCGCCGACAGGCCCGGCACCTGCATGGCCACCGCCCGCATCGTGGACTCCATCGGGTTGGCCGCGAGCTCGCTGGCCAGCCGAGCCACGCGGCGTGCGCGCTCCCGGCCCCGTCCGAGCAACCCGTCGGCCCAGGCCACGATCTCCGCGGACGTCGTGTCCTGGGCCCGCAGTGCGCTGTCGAGGATGGGGAGGGAGTCGGTCAGCGGGAGGTTGCGCATGCAGTCCACGAGGGTCCGGCGCGGCGTCGTCACGAGCCCGACGACGTCGCCGTCGTCGAGGGCCACCCAGTGCGGCAGGACGTGCTGTCGGGCCCTGGCCCCCACGTGCACGTGGCGAGGCACGGTCACCTCGGGCCGGACGGGCACTGCGCGCTGGGCCCACCCCCAGTGCTGGGCGGCACTGCGGTGCGACAGCACGCCGCCGACAGCCGCTGCCTGGCGGACGGTCGCGGGTGAGGTGGCGAGCACGTACCGCGACCGCCGTACCTCCTCCAGTACTCCCTGCTCCAAGGCCCGGGTGATGTCGTCGGCATCGACGTGACGTCGGAGCGCGGCCTGGTCGCACGCGCCCCCGAGGAGGGTCATCCGGCTCGTGAGATCCACTGGTGCAGCCTCGACGGCGCCGTACGACGCCCGCTCGTGGCGACCGCGCGCCTGTGGACGACGGCCGTGGGCGAGCACCCTGTGGACGGGCCGCCCGCCTGGTCCGGCGCGGGGTGGGAGGGGGTGGGTGCGCGTACTGGCCCGGCACCCATCCAGAGGGACCGGCGCGGCCCCGGTCTGATCAGCGCCCGGCCGCCTGCTGGGAGACTCCCGACCGCTCTGCAAATGTTGCGGCCGTGACTCGAGGGAACCCCTCTCAGCGTGCCACTGGCAACATTGGCATCGTCGTCCGTTGGGAATGTGGCCGGAGTCCCTCGTGTGGGGCCACGCCCAGCCCATCAGCAACATTTGCAGCGGGGGCGGGGCTCGTCGCACCCGACCGACCCAGGCGACCCGGCGCGGACCCGCCCAGCCCAGCCGCCGTACGCCGACCTAGCCGAAGCGCCCGGAGATGTAGGCCTCGGTGGCGGGCTCGTCGGGGACGGAGAAGATCTTCTTGGTGGGGTTCATCTCGATCAGCTTGCCGGGCTTGCCGGCGCCGGCGATGTTGAAGAACGCGGTGTCCTCCGAGACGCGGGCGGCCTGCTGCATGTTGTGGGTGACGATGACGATCGTGTAGTCGGTCTTCAGCTCGTGGATCAGGTCCTCGATCGCCGAGGTCGAGATCGGGTCGAGCGCGGAGCAGGGCTCGTCCATCAGCAGCACCTGGGGCTCGACGGAGATCGCGCGGGCGATGCACAGGCGCTGCTGCTGACCGCCGGAGAGGCCCATGCCGGGCTTGCTGAGTCGGTCCTTGACCTCGTTCCAGAGGTTGGCGCCCTTCAGGGAGCGCTCGACGACGTCGTCGGCGGCGGACTTCTTCAGCTTCTTGTTGTTCAGCCGCAGGCCGGCGAGGACGTTCTCGTAGATCGACATCGTGGGGAACGGGTTGGGCCGCTGGAAGACCATGCCGACCATGCGCCGCACCTCGACCGGGTCGACGGCGGTGTCGTAGAGCGACTGCCCGTCGATCACGATCTTGCCCTCGACGCGCGCGCCGGGGATGACCTCGTGCATCCGGTTCAGCGAGCGCAGGAAGGTCGACTTGCCGCAGCCGGAGGGGCCGATCAGGGCGGTCACCGAGCGCGCCGGGATGGTCACGGTCACGTCTTCGACGGCGAGGAAGTCGCCGTAGTAGATGTTGAGGTCAGAGACGTCGATGCTCTTGGCCATGGTCCTACTTCCAGTCTGGAGGGGCTCAGTGCCCGGTCTTAGGGGCGAAGATCTTGCCGATGACCCGAGCCACCAGGTTCAGCACCATCACGATCACGATCAGCACGAACGCACCACCCCACGCCATCGCGACCCCGGGGGCGTCGCCACCGTTGGGCGGCGGGATGCCGGGGTTGGCGTTCTGGGTGTAGATCAGGACCGGCAGCGTCATCATCCGCTGCGTGAAGACGTCGAAGTTCGTCGTGGTGGTGACGCCTGCGATCAGCAGCAGCGGGGCGGTCTCGCCCACGACGCGGGCGATGGCCAGGGTCACGCCGGTGACGATGCCGCCCAGGGCCGTGGGGAGCACGACCTTGACGATCGTGCGCCACTTCGGCACCCCCAGGGCGTACGCCGCCTCGCGGAGGTCGTCGGGCACCAGGCGCAGCATCTCCTCGGTGGAGCGCACCACGATCGGGATCATCAGCAGCGCCAGCGCGATCGAGCCGCCGAAGCCGGCGCGCGAGGCGGGCCCGAAGATCAGGATCCACAGCGAGAAGGCGAACAGGCCGGCCACGATCGAGGGGATGCCGGTCATGACGTCGACCAGGAAGGTGATGCCGCGGGCGAGCTTGTTGCCCTTGCCGTACTCCACCAGGTAGATCGCGGCGAGCACGCCGATCGGCACCGCGATCAGGGCCGCGAACACCGTGATCAGCAGCGTGCCGATCAGGGCGTGGTAGATCCCGACCGGCTGGTCGAGGCTGGTGCGGAACTGCGAGAACGTCAGGAACGTGGTGTTGATCTGGGGCGCGCCCTTGGCCACGACAGTCCAGATCAGCGACACCAGCGGCACCAGCGCGATCAGGAAGGCCAGCCAGACCAGCGAGGTCATCAGCCGGTCGACGGCCGAGCGGCGGTTCTCCACCACCAGCGACCAGACCGGCAGCAGGACGACGTACGCCAGCGCGGCGACGACCACGGTGCCGAACAGGCCCCAGCCGAGCGCGAGGCCGAGGATCAGGCCGAGGGCGACGGCGCCGGCACCGACCAGGGCGGGTGCCCAGCGGGGCAGCCGCGGGTGGACCAGCGACGGCGCGACGAGCGGGCGCTCGGCGGGACGGGTCTCGGTCGTGGTCATCGGGGTCCCCGCACGGTTGTCGCGCGGAGGAGCGCAGCGGGGGAGAGTGAGAACCGGGTGGGGTGATTCATCGTGCCATCTTCCGCTCGGAACGACCGACCAGCCAGCGCGCGGCGAAGTTCACCAGGAACGTGACCAGGAAGAGCACCAGGCCGGTGGCGATCAGGATCGTCACCTTGCCGGGCGTGCCCTCCTTGTAGTTCGAGGCGATGTTGGAGGCGATGCTCGCGGGGTTGGTCGAGGAGATCAGGTTCAGGGACACGCCGCCGCCGGCCGAGAGGACCATCGCGACGGCCATCGTCTCGCCCAGGGCGCGGCCCAGGCCGAGCATGACCGCCGACACCATGCCGGAGCGGGCGTAGGGGAAGACCGTCAGGCGCACCATCTCCCAGCGGGTGGCCCCCAGGGCCAGCGCGGCCTCCTGGTGCAGGCGGGGGGTCTGGCGGAAGATCTCGCGGGAGATCGCGGTGATGATCGGCAGGATCATGATCGCCAGGACAATGCCGGCGGTGAGGATCGTGCGACCGGTCGTCGAGGGCGGCCCGGAGAAGAACGGGATGAACGACAGGTGCGCGTACATCCAGTCGTACGCCGGCACCAGCTTGCGGGCCAGCACGTTGATGCCCCACAGGCCGAACACGACGCTCGGCACGGCGGCCAGCAGGTCGATGACGTACGCCGCGGGGGTCGCGATCGAGCGGGGCGCGTAGTGGCTGATCACCAGCGCGATCCCGAAGGCCAGCGGCGCGGCGATCACCACGGCGATCAGCGCCGCCAGGATCGTCCCGAACAGCAGCGGGCCGACGTAGGAGAGGAAGTTGGTGGCCCGCGGTCCGTAGAGCTCGGCGGGCTGGGTGAGGCCGGGGATGCCCTCGATGAGGAGGAACACGAAGACGCCGGCGAGGGCGACGAGGATGGACAGGCCGGCCAGCAGGGCCAGGCCGGAGAACACCCGGTCGCCGGGGCGCCGGCGGGCCTTGGCCGCGTCGGGGGCGACGGTGTCGATCACGAGCGATCCTTCGCAGGGTCTGGGGTCAGGGCGGGGGAGGTGCGGGTGGATCGGGTGGTGCGGTGCTGCGGCGCCGGCCCGTACGGCGTGTGCTCAGCCTCGCGGACGAGTCTGTGGGCAGCACCCCTGATCCGACAAACGGCGTGCGGCAGATCGTCGAGGATCCGCCGCACGCCATCCGGGCGGTCCGGGCCCGGTGGGGCCCGGAGTCGTCAGGAGATCAGGAGATCTTCTCGACGATCGCCTTGGCCTTGTCGGCGACCGAGGAGTCGAGCTCGGCGGAGCCCGCGTTCTTCGCGGCGGCGGCCTGGCCGTCGCTGGACACGGCGTACTCGAGGTAGTTCTTGACCAGCGCGGCCTCGCTGGCGTCGGAGTACTTCTGGCAGGCGATCAGGTAGGACACCAGCACGATCGGGTAGGCACCCGACTCGGTGGTGGTGCGGTCCAGGTCGACGGCCATGTCGACCGACGGGCGACCGGAGACGCCCTTGGAGATCGCGACCACCTTGGCGGCACCGGCGGCGCTGGGGGCGGTGTAGGCGCTGCCGACCTTGATCTTGGCCTTGCCGAGGCTGCCGGCCTGGCTCTCGTCGGCGTAGCCGATGGTGCCGTTGCCACCGGTGACGGCCGTGACGACGCCGGAGGTGCCCTCGGCGGCCTCACCCTTGGTCGGGAACGCGTCAGCGGCCTTGTAGGTCCACGCGCCGCCCGAGGCCTTGCTCAGGTAGTCGGTGAAGTTCTTGGTCGTGCCCGAGTCGTCCGAGCGGTGCACGGGGGTGATCGCGGTGCTGGGCAGCGAGGCCTTCGGGTTGTCGGCCTTGATGGCGGCGTCGTCCCACTTGGTGATCTTGTTGTCGAAGATCCCGGCGACCGTCTTGGGCGACAGCTGCAGGTCCGAGACACCCTTGAGGTTGTAGATGACCGCGATGGGCGAGACGTAGGCCGGGACCTCGATGGGGTCGCCGCCGCAGCGCTTCTTGGCGGCGGTCAGCTCACCCTGGTCGTCGGAGAGGTAGGAGTCGGAGCCGGCGAAGCTCACGCCCTTGGCGATGAACTGCTTGCGGCCGTCACCCGAGCCGACCGGGTCGTAGTTGACCGTCACGCCGCTGTGGGCGCCCTGGAAGCCGGTGGACCAGGCCTCCTGGGCCTTCTGCTGGGCCGAGGAGCCGGCGCCGGACAGGTCGCCGGAGAGCTCGGTGGAGCCGGCGGAGGAAGAGGAGGAGGACGAGCTGGAGCTCGTCTCGTTCGAGGCACCGCAGGCCGAGAGGGCGAGGCCGAGGGTGAGCGCGGCGACGCCGGGGAGGGCAACGCGACGAAGGGAAGTGCTGTTCACTTCAAGCTCCTGGGTTCACAAAGATGGTGGACACCAGGGAACCTAGGAAGGACAGGTGTCCGACCGGCTCGGAGCGGGTGAACGGACGGTGAACGCTGCCTGCCCGTCTGGCGTCGGCTGAGCGGGGCGGAGACGTACGTCACGTGAACAGCCCCAGGTCAGGGCTCTGGGCCGTCCGCTATGTCGCACTCGTCGGGGGACGCAGCCGCTCGACCGAGACGACCCTCCCGTCGCGGTGGTGGCAGACCACCAGCTCGCTGGGCGAGAGCGGCTCCTCGTCGACCCCGAGCAGGTCGAGGAGGCCGGGCAGGACGGGTCGGTGGGTGCAGACCGCGGTCGGCTCCGGGGTCCCCAGGGCGTCCTCGACGAGGTGCCGGACGGCCTCGGGGTCGTGCTTCTCCTCGGACAGGCCGGGCAGCTCCACCAGCGGCAGCACCTGCTCCTCGGCGTACGGCGCGAGGGTCTGGGTGCAGCGGGTGCTCGGGGAGCTGACCACCCGGGTGGTTCCGTAGGCGTGCAGCAGGCCGATGAGCGCCTGGGCCTGGGCGTGGCCGGTGTCGTTCAGCGGCCGCAGGGGGTCGGGACCGTCGTGGTCGCCCCGCTTGACCGCCTTGGCGTGGCGCACCACGACCAGCGCCGAGGTGCCGCGGCGCTGCTCGTGCCACTGCTCGAGGAGGTCCATGTCGTCGAGGTAGGTCAGCCGCTCCTTGGCCTCCCGCGGGCGGAACCAGCCCAGCTGGTCGACCTCGTCGTTGGGGACGTACGCCGACACGTCGTCGTCGCCGACCACGTGGCCGACCCAGTAGTGCACGGTCTTGGCGCGACCGCCGCTGACGGCGTACAGCTGGGGGCGGAGGGGGACCCCGAGCCGGATCTCGACCCCGGTCTCCTCCAGCACCTCGCGGATGGCGGTGGTGGTGACGTGCTCGCCCGGGTCCTGCTTGCCCTTGGGGAACGACCAGTCGTCGTACTTCGGGCGGTGGACGAGGAGGACCTCGCGTCCCTGCGGCCCCTTGCGGGCGACCACGGCCCCTGCGGCGACGACGTCGGGACCGGAGGCGACCAGGGGTTCAGGGGCCATGCGCCCATCCTCGCCCATCCCGGGTGTGGTTGCAGCGCTACCCTCGCCGAGTCGTGCGCCGGTCGAGCAGGGCCGGTGCCGGTCGGTCGAGCAGGGCCGCGAGGCCCGTCGTCGAGACTCCGTCCCCGCCCACCCCGCCCCAGGAGCAGCACGTGCCCGCAGCCCCCCGCCGCCGCACGCTGCTCGTCGCGCTCCTGGTCCTGGCCGTCGTGGCTGCCCTCGTGGTGGGCGGGAACACGGTGTGGAGGCGCACGCACCGCACCCCGATGCAGCAGGCGCTGGCCCTGGTGCCGGCGGCCTCGCTGCGGGTGAGCTTCACCGACTGGGACCTCGTGCGGCGCACGCTCCACGCCGACCTCGGGGCGAAGCCGTCCGCCTCCCGGATCGACGCCTTCCTGTCCAAGGCCTACGACGCCGACCTCTCCGCCGCCTCGAGCATCGACGGCTCGGGTCCCGCGCTGGAGGGCAAGTACGGCTTCGGGCCCGCGACGGCGCAGTGGGAGGCCTACGCGCAGTCCCCGCGGGGTGCCACGATGGTGCTGCGCCCGCGCGACGGCACCGACTTCGACGGGCTCGCCCGACGGTTGCGGAAGCTGGGGTACGACGCGCCGTCGACCCCCGACGGGGTCTGGCGGGGCGGCGCGGACCTGGTCGCCGCGCTCGACCCCACGCTGAGCCCCGAGCTGCAGTACGTCGTGCTGCTCAAGGACCAGGACGTCGTGGTCACCAGCGACACCGCGGCGTACGCCAAGGTCGCCGCGAAGGCCGCCCGGGGTGACGGCCCCACGGTCGACTCGGTCGCCGGCGTGTCCTCGATGGCGGCCCGCGTCGGTCGGCCGACCGACGCGATGACCTGGACGCGCGACTTCGCGTGCAGCGACCTCGCGATGAGCAAGGCCGACGACAACGACCAGCAGGTCGCCGACCAGCTCGTGCAGCGCGCGGGCGGCGTGACCCCGCTGTCCGGGCTGACGATGGCGATGCTGCCGAGCCGCACGCTCCAGGTCGTCCAGCACTTCGAGACCGACGAGGAGGCCCGCCGCAACCTGCGCCCTCGCGCCACCCTCGCGGTGGGCCAGGCGGTCGGGCGCAGCGGCTCCTTCTCCGACGACTTCCGCCTGACCCGCTCCAGCGCGGTCGACTCCGACGTCCTCCTCGACCTCCACCCCCGGCGCAGCGACAGCTTCGTCCTCTCCGCCCTCTACGACGGCCCCGTCCTCTTCGCCACCTGCTGACCGGCGTCGGCTCCGCGGCAGGTGGGGTGGCAGCGCGTGGGCGTCGGGGGAAGGCCGCGACGGGTCGCCTTGGCGAGGCTCGTGGACGGTGCGGGGCCGGCGTACGCCTGGTGGAGCGTCTCCAACCCCGATTTACAAGCCGCGTACGCCGCCGCCCTCCCCCTCAGGTGGTGCGGGTGCGGCGGCGCTGCTTGTGGGTCCGGATCAGGTGCTCCTGGAGGTTGATCAGGGGCTGGTCGTCGGGGGAGGTGACCTGGTGCCAGGCGCCCTCGGAGTCGAGCTCCCAGCCGCCGGTGTGGTCGTCGAAGGCCAGGTCGAGGAGGCCGCGGACCTCGTCGACCTCGGCGTCCGAGGGCAGCTTGACCAGCACCTCGACGCGGCGGTCGAGGTTGCGGTGCATCAGGTCGGCCGAGCCGATGTAGACGATCGGGTCGCCGCCGTTCTCCACCGACATGATCCGGCTGTGCTCGAGGTAGCGGCCCAGGATGGAGCGCACCCGGATGGTCTCCGAGAGGTCCTTGACCCCCGGCCGCACGGCGCAGATCCCGCGGATCAGCAGCTCGACGGGCACCCCGGCCCGCGAGGCCATGTAGAGCGCGTCGATGACGGCCTCGTCGACGATCGAGTTGGCCTTGATCCGGATCCGGGCGGGGCGCCCGGCGTGGTGGTGGGCCATCTCGGCGTGGATGAGGTCGACCAGGCCGCTGCGCACGGAGTCGGGGGCGACCATCAGCTCGGCGTACGACGCGTTGCGGCTGTAGCCCGAGAGGTTGTTGAAGAGGTGGGCGACGTCCTCGCCGATGGTCTCGTCGGTGGTGAGCAGCCCGAAGTCCTCGTACATCCGCGCGGTCTTGGGGTTGTAGTTGCCGGTGCCGATGTGGGTGTAGCGGCGGATGCCCTCGGGCTCGTCGCGCACCACCATCGCCAGCTTGCAGTGGGTCTTGAGCCCCACCAGGCCGTAGACGACGTGGCAGCCGGCGTGCTCGAGCTTGCGCGCCCAGCGGATGTTGGCCTGCTCGTCGAAGCGGGCCTTGATCTCCACGATCACCAGCACCTGCTTGCCGGCCTCGGCCGCGTCGACCAGGGCGTCGATGATCGGGGAGTCACCCGAGGTGCGGTAGAGCGTCTGCTTGATCGCCAGCACGTGCGGGTCGGCGGCGGCCTGCTCGATGAAGCGCTGCACCGAGGTGCTGAACGAGTCGTACGGGTGGTGCAGCAGCACGTCGCCGCGCGCGAGCGCCTTGAACACGTCGACCGGCGAAGCGGACTCGACCGGGGCCAGGCGCGAGTGGGTGACCGGCACGAAGTTGGGGAACTTCAGGTCCTCCCGGTCGAGGTCGGCGATGCCGTGCAGCCCGCGCAGGTCCAGCGGCCCGGGGAGGCGGAAGACCTCGGCGGCGGTGACGCCGAGCTCGGTGATCAGCAGCTCGAGGACGTGCTCGTCGATGTTCTCCTCGACCTCCAGGCGCACCGGGGGACCGAAGCGGCGGCGGAGCAGCTCCTTCTCCAGGGCGGCCAGGAGGTTCTCGGTGTCGTCCTCCTCGACCTCGAGGTCCTCGTTGCGGGTGACCCGGAAGGTGTTGACCGAGAGGATGTCCATGCCCGGGAAGAGCCGCTTGAGGTGCTCGCCGATGATGTCCTCGAGCGGCACGAAGCGCTGGTTGCCCAGGGGCACGAAGCGGGTGAAGGTCTGCGGGACCTTGACGCGGGCGAAGTGCTCCTTGTCGGTCTTGGGGTTGCGCACCAGGACGGCCAGGTTGAGCGAGAGCCCGGAGATGTAGGGGAACGGGTGCGCCGGGTCGACGGCCAGCGGCGTCAGGACGGGGAAGACCCGGTCCTTGAAGAGCCGCTTGCACTGCTTCTGCTCCTCGCGGTCCAGGTCGTCCCAGCGGACCAGCTCGATGCCCTCCTTGGCCAGGGCCGGCACGACCTGGTCGGCGAAGGCGTGGGCGTGGCGCGAGGCCAGCTCGCCGGTCACCCGCCAGATCTGCTCCAGCACCTCGCGCGGCATCATCCCCGAGGCGGCGCGCACGGCGACCCCGGCCGCGATCCGCCGCTTGAGGCCCGCGACGCGGACCATGAAGAACTCGTCGAGGTTGCTGGCCACGATGGCCAGGAACCGGGCCCGCTCCAGCAGCGGCAGGTCGGCGTTCTCCGCGAGCTCGAGCACGCGCAGGTTGAAGTGCAGCCACGACAGCTCGCGGTCCAGGAACCGGTCGGGGAACTCGGTGGTGTCGAACGCGACCTCGGCCGGGTCGTACGGCGGGTCCACGTCGAAGATGTCGGCCGGGACCACCCGCAGGCTCGGGTCGAGCGGGCCGTCGTCGGCGGAACCGGTGGCGGGCTGGAGGCTGTCGGAGGACATGGGCCCAGTGTTCCACTGCGAGGTGAACCTGGGGTGTCCTACCTTGGGGCCCGTGCCCGACCTGCGCTACGCCCTCGAGTCCTTCCTGCTCCGCACCACCTTGAACCTCCCGCCGCGGGTGCAGCGCCGCCTGCGGGGCCGCCCGCGCGTGATCGACGGCCTGACCCTGGCCCCCGAGCTCCAGCTGATGCTGTCGCTGCAGAAGGTGGCCAAGCTGCCCGACATGGCGACCCTCGGGCTGGGCGACGCCCGCGACGCCTACGTCCGCAGCACCCGGATGCTCGGTGGACGGCAGCCGATCGGCGCGGTCCGCGACCTGGAGGTCGACGGCGCCACCGGTCCCATCAAGGCGCGGCTCTACACCCCCGAGGCGTGCCTGCGGATGACCGCGGCGCCGACGATGCTGTTCCTCCACGGCGGCGGCTGGATGTACGGCGACCTCGAGACCCACGACCCCGCGTGCCGGTTCCTGGCCGAGGCGGCCGGCGTCCAGCTGCTCTCGGTCGACTACCGCCGCACCCCCGAGGACCGGCACCCCGCGGCCAGCGACGACACCAAGGCCGCCTTCCGCTGGCTGGTCGAGCACGCGCGCGAGGTCGGCGCCGACGTCGACCGGCTCGCCGTCGGTGGTGACTCCGCCGGTGGCGCGCTGGCCGCCTCGACGGCCGTCTTCGCCGCCGCCGAGGGGCTGCCGCTGAAGCTCCAGCTGCTGATCTACCCCGGCACCGACTGGGTCGAGGTGAGCCGCAGCCGCGAGCTGTTCGGTCCCGAGGGCCTGCTGCTGACCCAGGCCTTCCTCGACGGCGCCCGCGACAACTTCTTCGCCCCCGGTGCCGACCCCGCCGACCCCGAGGCGTCCGCGCTGCGGCGCACGGACTTCCCCGAGGGGTTGGCCGCCGCCCAGGTCGTCACCGCCGGCTTCGACCCCCTGCGCGACGAGGGCGAGGCCTACGCCGCGCTCCTGGAGAAGCAGGGCGTCGCGGTCGAGCACGTCCGCTACGACTCGATGGTCCACGGCTTCCTGCACGTCGTCGGCGCCGGCCACGAGTGCCCGTTCTACGTGCACCAGATCGGAGAGCGCCTGGGGGCAGCCCTGACCGCCCGGTGAGCAGCCCGTGGCAGCGGTCCTCAGCGACACCTCGATCTAGTGCCACGGCACCAAATTCGGGCGATACGGAGCAAAAAGCCCCAGAGGCGCCTACCTTCATCCCCTACTGAGCCCGTCTAGATCGGGGGGACTGTCGTGATCCGTTTGACCGAGGTGCCGCAGGGATCTGCCCTCACCGAGCTGCCCCTGGCGGGCCGCGAGGCCGAGCGCGTGCGCGAGGTGTCGGCGTACGACGCCCTCGGCCCGGGGTCGCCGCGCCTGCTGGGACTGGCGCAGGAGGCGGCCGCCATCGCCGGGACGCGCGTCGCGGTCGTCAACCTGATCGGGGCCTCGGTGCAGCGCACGGTGGCCGCGGTCGGGATCGAGGCGACCCTGCACCCGCGCGTGGACTCCCTGTGCAGCCGGATCATCGGGGAGCGGCGCACGGTCCACGTCGCCGACGCATCCCAAGACCCGCGCTTCGCGAGCAACCCGTTCGTCGACGGTCGCCGCGGCAGCATCCGCTTCTACGGCGGCCACCCGTTGGTGTCCTCCGAGGGCCTCGTCCTGGGCACCCTGTGCGTCCTCGACGGCCGCCCCCGCACCCTCCACCCCAGCCAGGTCGAGGCGCTGGACGCCGCCGCCGCCGAGGTGGTCGCGGTGCTGGAGGACTGGCGCCGCGCCACCCGGGTGGCCTGACCGATTCTGTCGAGCGCGGCGAACCCGGGCTCAATGCCCCGCGGCGGCGTACGTCGCCTCGGTCTCCGCCTTCGCCGGCCGCCACCACGCCTCGTGCTCGCAGTACCACGCGACCGTCCTGGCGAGCCCGTCCTCGAAGGAGGTCGTCGACGGCGTCCAGCCGAGCTCGGTGCGCAGCTTGGAGGCGTCGATGGCGTAGCGCAGGTCGTGCCCAGGACGGTCGGCCACCAGGTCGAAGTCGTCGGGGTCGCGGCCCCACAGCTCGAGCAGCGCGCGGACGACCCGCAGGTTCGACCGCTCACCGCCGGCGCCGACCAGGTAGGTCTCCCCGGTCCGGCCCCGCTCGATGATCTGCAGCACGGCCGAGGAGTGGTCGTCGACGTGGATCCAGTCGCGGACGTGGGCGCCGTCGCCGTACACCCGGGGTCGCACGCCGTCGATCAGGTTGGTCACCTGGCGTGGGATGAACTTCTCCACGTGCTGCCAGGGGCCGAAGTTGTTGGAGCAGTTGCTGATCGTGGCGCGTACGCCGAACGACCGCACCCACGCACGCACCATCAGGTCCGAGCCGGCCTTCGTGGCGGAGTACGGGCTCGACGGGGCGTACGCCGAGGCCTCGGTGAAGCGACCCGGGTCGTCGATCTCCAGGTCGCCGTAGACCTCGTCGGTCGAGACGTGGTGCAGCCGCACGCCGTGGCGGCGCACGGCCTCCAGGAGCGCGAACGTCCCGACCAGGTTGGTGTGGACGAACGGCGTCGGGTCGGCCAGCGAGCGGTCGTTGTGCGACTCGGCCGCGAAGTGCACGACCACCCCGTCCTCGGAGGCCATCTCGCCCACCAGCCGTTCGACCAGCTCGGCGTCCGCGACGTCGCCCACCACGAGCGAGACCCGCGAGGCGTCGAGGTCGGCCAACGTACGCCGGTCCCCGGCGTAGGTGAGCTGGTCCAGCACGAGCACGCGGGCGTCGGTGTGCTCGACGAGGTGGCGCACGAAGTTGGAGCCGACGAACCCGGCTCCACCGGTCACCAGGAACGGTGCCGTCAACCTTGCGACACCCCGCGGTACTGCACCTCGACCCGCTCCACCTCGAAGCCCTGGTTGGTGTAGACGGCCACGGCCGGCGCGTTGTCGCCGTCGACGTAGAGCAGCACCGAGTCCATCCCGCGCCCCTTGAGGTGGTGCAGCCCGGCCAGGGTCAGGACGGTGCCCAGCCCGCGGCCGGCGGCCTTGGGGTTGACCGCGACGACGTAGACCTCTCCGTACGCCGGCTGCTCGTCGTCGTGGACCTTGGTCCAGTGGAAGCCCAGCAGCGGGGGGAGCCCGGCGGTGACCTCGCTCGGGACCGCCAGCAGCAGGCCCTCGGCGTCGAACCACGACTCGCCCTGGCGCTCGCGGAAGTCCTCGAGCGTCATGTGGCCCTGCTCGGGGTGGTGGGCGAAGGCGCTGGCGTTGACGGCCAGCAGCGCCTCCTCGTCACCGTCGCGGAACCCGCGGATGGTGACACGGTCGGGCTCCACCACCGGCATCAGGTCGTCGGCCAGGGAGCGCCGCATGATGACCAGCTCGCGCTCGCGGGGGACGCCCATCCGCTCCGCCAGGCGGGCGGCGGCCGGGTGGTCGGCGTGGGACCACAGGTCGACGCGGCGACCGGCCGGGAGCGCGGCGCGGGCGAGGGCGGTGCCGACGCCCGCGTCACGGGAGTCGGGGTGCACCGCGAGGTCGAGGACGTCGCCGGAGTGGCGGAAGGCGAAGCCGCAGGCGGGGGCGTCACCGCTGTCAGGGTGGGCGAGCCACAGCTCGGCGTCGCGCAGGCCGCGGTTCTTCAGCTGGAGGACGGCCTGCTCGTTGAGCGTGCTGGTGCCTTCGGTAGCCGTGGCGGCGCGGGCGATCCGGCGCACGTCGGCGGCGGGTCCGGTCTCCGCGGCCCAGTCGAACTCGGCGGGGTCGATCTGGGTCACGCGGGTCATCGGGTCGGTGCTCCTGTCCTGGGGGCGTCGCTGCGGTCGCTGCCGTCTCGGGGCGGCAGCACGAACCGGTAGCCGACGTTGCGCACGGTGCCGATCAGCGACTCGTTCTCCACGCCGAGCTTGGCGCGCAGCCGGCGCACGTGCACGTCGACGGTGCGGGTGCCGCCGAAGTAGTCGTAGCCCCAGACCTCCTGGAGCAGCTGGTCGCGGGTGAAGACGCGGCCGGGGTGCTGGGCGAGGTACTTCAGGAGCTCGAACTCCTTGAAGGTCAGGTCGAGCACGCGCTTGCCGAGCTTGGCGGTGTAGGTGACCTCGTCCACGACGATCTCGCCGGAGCGGATGATGTGGGACTCGGGGTCGTCGGCGTCGTGGCGGGCCGCGAGGCGGCCCAGGGCCAGCCGGATGCGGGCGTCGATCTCGGCGGGGCCGGAGGTCTCGAGGAGCACGTCGTCCATGCCCCAGTCGGCGGCGACCACGGCGAGGCCGCCCTCGGTGACGATCAGGAGCACGGGCTGCTGCGAGCCGGTGGTGCGGATCAGGCGGCACAGGTCGCGGGCCTGGGCGAGCTCACGGCGTCCGTCGACCATCAGCAGGTCGTGGTCCGGGGCCTCGAGCAGGGCGCTGCCCTCGGCCGGGAGGATCTTGACCTGGTGGGTGAGCAGCGCGAGGCCGGGGAGCACCTCGGCGGAGGGTTGCAGTGCCTTGGTGAGGAGCAGCACGGTGCCCATGGCACCTCCTGGTGAGTCCCGCGGCGGTCAGGTGGGGGCCATCGACGCTGATGGTGTCCCCGTGTTCCAGGGTGCAAGGATAGGGGACATGACGTCTTCCTCGGATGCCGTGTCGACGGGTGGATTGGTCGACGCTCCGGGTGGGGGTCAGGTCACGCTCCGCTACTGGGCCTCGGCGCGCGCCGCAGCCGGCACCGACACCGACACCGTCGAGGTGTCGGGCCCGGTGTCCCTGGCCGACCTGCTGGCCCGGGCCCGGCAGGCCCACGACACCCCCCGCTTCCGCGAGGTGCTGGCCTGCTGCGCGGTCATGGTCGGCGACCGCCCCGTCACCACCAGCGACCCAGAAGAGGTCGTCGTGCGCCCGGGGGAGAACGTCGAGTTCCTCCCGCCCTTCGCCGGCGGCTAGGCCCTCGCTGGTCGAGCAGGGCCGCCAGGCCCGTCGTCGAGACCCGGGGGAAGAACCGACCCGCCCCCCACGTTGACCCCCTCATGAGCACCGGAGCCATCGTCCTCGTCGTCGCCGTGGTCGCGGCCCTGTCGTTCGGCGCCTACCGCGCCGCCACCGACGGCCGTTTCCGCGGCACCCGCGCCGTGACGGGCGCCGAGGACGCAGTTGAGGCCCCGCGCGAGCAGTCCGTCCTCAGCGACACCCCGTGGTCCGAGGACCTGGGGGATCGCGCGACGCTCCTCCAGTTCTCCTCCGCCTTCTGCGCCCCGTGCCGCGCCACCCGTCGGGTGCTGGAGGACGTCACCAGCGCCACGCCCGGGGTCGCCCACCTCGAGGTGGACGCCGAGCAGCACCTGGACGTCGTACGCCGCCTCGGGATCATGCGCACGCCCACCACGCTCGTCCTCGACGCCTCGGGCCGCGAGGTGACCCGGGCCTCCGGGGCTCCGACCAAGGACCAGGTGCTGACGGCCCTGGCCGGTGCCGTCGCCGGAGACCCGTCGTGACCGGTGTCCATCCATTGGACCCACCATCCACATTCCGAGACGGAAGTTCGGGGCTCGCTGCCTCGGCTGCCATGCTCGACCCCATGACCTCGACCATGCTCACGAAGCGCCGCGCGGTGGACCACTGCCGCGTGCGCTCGTCGCTGTGTCGAATGTCCTGACGGTCGCCCCACCCTGCCCGGACGCGCTCCTGCGTCGTCCTGCACCGGCCCCGTCACGAGCGCCCGTTCCCCGTCGCGCCAGGACATCGAAGGAGAGTCATGTCAGCGCCCGCTAGCCCCGCAGGCCAGATCGACCCGCGCGGACCCCAGTTCAACGCCATCCTGACCAGCGTCGTGCTGGCCCTGGTGCTGCTCACCGCTCCCGGTGCCGCCGGGGTCGTGCTGCTGGCGGTCCAGGCGGTCCTGTTCGCGACCGGTGTCGCCCTCGGCGTTCAGCGGGCCCCGGCGGCGTACCTGTTCAAGCACCTGGTCCGTCCGCGTCTCGCCGCGCCGGCGCACCTCGAGGACCCGCAGCCGCCGCGCTTCGCCCAGGCCGTCGGCCTGGTCTTCGCGCTGGTCGGCCTCGTCGGCTACCTGGCCGGCGCCCCCCTGCTCGGGGCGATCGCGACCGGCCTGGCGCTGGTCGCGGCGCTGCTGAACGCGGCCTTCGGCTTCTGCCTTGGCTGCGAGCTCTACCTGCTGATCCGCCGCGCCACCTCGCGCGGCGACTCGGCCTCCGAACGCACCCCCGTCCACACGAACGTCTAGTAGAAGCACCCAAGGAAGAAGGCACACATGAGCCGCGAGAACGCTCTGGTCACCACCGACTGGGTCGAGGAGCACCTGGACGACCCCAGCATCGTGCTGGTCGAGGTCGACGAGGACACCAAGGCCTACGACAAGGGCCACATCCGTGGGGCCATCAAGCTCGACTGGACCACGGACCTCCAGGACCAGGTCCGTCGCGACTTCGTCAACAAGGAGCAGTTCGAGGCCCTGCTGTCGGACCGCGGTGTGGGCAACGACCACACCGTCGTGCTCTACGGCGGCAACAACAACTGGTTCGCGGCCTACGCGTACTGGTACTTCACGCTCTACGGCCACGCCGACGTCAAGCTCATGGACGGCGGCCGCAAGAAGTGGGAGCTCGACAGCCGCGAGCTCACCAGCGAGGTCCCGACCCGCGAGAAGACCTCCTACACCGCCACCGAGCAGGACACCTCGATCCGCGCGTTCCGCGACGAGGTCGTCGCCGCGATCGGCACCCAGAACCTGGTCGACGTGCGCAGCCCCGACGAGTACGCCGGTCGCCTGCTCGCCCCGGCCCACCTCCCCCAGGAGCAGGCCCAGCGCGCCGGCCACGTGCCGACCTCGGTCAACGTGCCCTGGAGCAAGAACGCCAACGACGACGGCACCTTCAAGTCCGACGAGCAGCTGGCCGCCCTCTACGAGGAGGTTGGGTTCGACGAGGACAAGGACACCATCGCCCTGTGCCGCATCGGCGAGCGCTCGTCGCTGACCTGGTTCGTGCTCCAGGAGCTGCTGGGTCGCAAGAACGTCAAGAACTACGACGGCTCGTGGACCGAGTACGGCTCCCTCGTCGGCGTCCCCGTGGCGCTGGGCGACGAGCGCGGGGAGGCCTGAGATGTGCGGCGCGACTGAGGGCGGTCTCTCGCTCGACGGCATCGACGTGGCCAAGGAGGCCATCATCCAGGGCCAGGTGACCCGTTCCGCCGAGCCCGTCGGCAACGCCTACGTGCGCCTGCTCGACCGGACCGGTGAGTTCACCGCCGAGGTCCCCACCTCGGCGACCGGTCACTTCCGGTTCTTCGCCGGCCCCGGCGACTGGACCCTGCGCACCCTGGCCCCCAAGGCCGAGCCGGTGGACACCACGGTGACCGCCGCCCGCGGATCCATCGCCGAGGTCAGCGTCTCGGTCTGACACTGACCACGACGCGGAGAGTTCGCGCATCAAACCCCTCGGCCCGTATAAATTCGGGGATCTGTTGCTGCGCGATACTGGTCGCGAACGCAATTAGACGGTGCGGTAGATCTCTACCGTCCCGCGTCCGCTGATCTGCGGGGACGTGCCGGTGGGGGTGATCGGCGGGCGCTCCCGGCCACCGCGGGCCAGTTCGGCCGACAACGCGGGTGATCTGGCCGAGTAGCTGGAGAGTGAACCGCGCGGCGCAACGTGGGCACCACACCTGGATGCTGGTCGGGACGCCGTCGGTCGCCCCATCCTCTGAAAGCCCGTTGAGGTTCCGCTCCCGTCATGGCGTGCGTTGGTGGGCCCGAGGCAATACGGATCGCTCCCACCGGTAGAGCTGGGCGGCGGCAGAGACCCCCACCACCGCGGCACCTATGAGCAGCCCCATAGAAAGCCCTCCGGGCCATTCCAGCCCGACCCAGGCGACCTGGGGCAGTTGGCCGAGCGCCAGCATTAGCACGAAGGCGCGCCGAATTCTTCGGGGATCGATGTAGGAGCGGTACCGCGTCAGGAACGCTTGCACGGCGGCCACGACAGCAACGTAGGCCGCCAAGGGCAGCACGAGGTCCAGCGCCTTCGCCCAGGGGTCACCGAACACGTGTTCCAGTATTGGTGTGACTGCGAACGCGGCGAGACAAGCCGCGGCCAGGAGCACGGCGTCCGCCCCGGCCCATGCGGCCAGGATCGAGACCTCGCTGCGGCCGGCGGCACGGCGCCGTTGAGCCCGGCGGATGATCGGCACCGACAGCCCGTTGACCAGCAGCAGTGCTGGACTTGCCACGGCCTGGTTGGCCACCTGGAGGGCGACCATCTCCTGGGGCGCGAGTCGCGCGATGACCAGCTGCGCCAGGGCCAGGGATACCACCGCGCCTGCACCTTCGCCGGCCAGTGCTCGTGCGAATCGTGCCTCGCGCTGCCAGAACCGACACGCACCAGGTCGTGAGCGGGTGGCCAACAGCGCCAGCGACGTCCCGGCCAGCAGCAGGGACAGCGCGCCGGAAAGGCTCAGCAGCAGCACGACACCGACATGGTGCGCCAGGAGGCCGAGGGCCGCCGTCGCTGCCGTGTACGCCGCCATGCTCACGAGCGCCGACCTGCCGGTTGCGAAAGTTGCGTTCAAGGTGCGCCCGAGGTCGCCTATCATCATCGATGACGCCCAGAAGCCCGCCACCACCGCGACCGTGACGTGAGGGTAGAGCCAGTACGTGACGGCCGTAAACACGGGCCAGGCCAGAACGGTGACCGTCACCATTCTCCAGGCGGCGAAACCGAGGTCGTCGCGACAAAGCTCGGTCAGCGGCTGGTGGCGGTAGACGGGTGCTGTGACGAAGTATCCGCGCGCTGCCGTGACCACAACTGACTCGACGGCGTACCCGGCAAGCACCGCCGCTGCCAGGTTGGAACTCGACTGCCTGACTAGAGCGGACGTGATCAGGACAGCGGCGCCAGCGAATAGGACGTGGTTGGCCGTCAGGTGCGCGCCTTCGCCCAGCAGTCGCCGCCCGCGGTGCAGGAGGCCGCGACCCGCCACAACCTGGGCATCGCTCTTGACCTGTGGCTTCGTCATCGTGTGACAGGCTAAGGGGTCACGTGATTCCCAGCACCCGAACCTGTTTTCGAAGCCTTGAGGAGGTCGTTGCATGAGAGTCGTCCACTACTACGCCCAAGCGTTGTCCCACTTCTCCGGTGTGACGGCCGCCATCGATCTTTGGGCTCAGGAGCAGGTGCGCCGGGGGTGGACGGTGTCGGTCGCGGGCGCCCCCGGGCCGCTCGACCCGTCCAGGTCCTACTGCGTGCCGTTCAGTGTCGTGGAGCACCGCGGCACGAACCGTCGCTCGTTCCGCCCCCGGATAGCGAGCTTCCGCGACGCCGTCAGTGGGGCCGACCTCGTGGTGCTGCACGAAGGGTGGACCCTCAGCCACCACCTCGCGGCCGCTGCGTGCCGCCGCTCCGGGACGCCATACGCCGTCATGCCGCACGGTGTCTACGACCCGAACATCGTGAGACAGCTACGGGGTCGCAAGTTGCTGGGGAGGCTGCGGACCGCGGCAGAGGCCTACTGGGTGGAGCGGTCAGAGTTCGTTCACCTGTTCTTCAATTCCGAGATCCCGGACCTGCAGGTGGTCGCACCCCGCTCCACCGCCCTGGTGGCGCCGTCGGGCGCGCTCTCACGGCGTCTGGACGTCGTTGGCGGGGGCCGCCCCGAGGTCTTATGGTTCGGCCGCTTCGACGTCCACCACAAAGGCCTCGACCTTCTGTTGCAGGGGCTGGCGGGCCTTGAGCCGGACAGACGTCCCGCCCTGCACATCGCGGGTTACGACCACCTGGGCGGTGAGGCGGAGCTCCGGTCCCTCGTGTCCTCCCTGCGCCTTCACGAGTCCGTGCGGGTGACGGGCGCGCTCGACGAGGAGGGAAAGCGTCGAGCGTTGGCGAGCACCACGGCCTTCGTGCTGCCGAGCAGGTGGGAGTGCCACTCGGTAGCGTTGCTGGAGGCCCTGAGCAGCGGTTGCCGTGTGCTGGTCAGCAGCGCTGCCCACATCGGTGACCTGCTGCGCGGAGTGGAGGGCGTCGCTCTCGTCGCGCCTGAGGCACAGGCGTGGACGGCGGCGCTGGCCCACTTGAAGGACCTGCCACCGTCCCGGCACGAACGCGACGCCCTATGGGATCAGCTGTCGTGGTCGTCGTCGATGGACCTGCTGGCCTCCCGCTGCAGCAAGCTCGGGTCCGGAGAAACCGAACGCGTCTCGCGCAGGTGACGAACACCCCAGGAGGCAACGGACCTGGCGTCGGCGATGGTCCGTCTCGCCGGTCCAAGCCTACGGTCCTCGCGTCGACCGGACTCGTGGTTGCGCCAACTGGCCAGGGCCCCACCACGGCCGCTGGCCAGCACGTATGACAGCGACGCCGGACGCTCGGTGCGGTAGAGCATGTGCACGTTGGGGAGACACGCCATCGGCAGCCGGCCGAGTCGCAGCATCAACGCGAAGTCCTGAGCGCGCAGACAGGCCGGGTCGTAACCGCCGACGCGGAGCACCTCGCTGCGTAGGAAGGTGCACGAGGGGTGCGGGAGCGGCATCTGGCGCCGGCGCTGGCGCCGGTTGATCCTCGCCGGTTCCGTCGGCCAGTGCGAGACGACCGGTCCGCCCCAGTCGCCGAACTCCGCAATTTGGCTGGCCACCGCGACCACGGAGGACGTCCGGAGGAACTCGACCTGTGTGCCAAGGCGCCCGGGTAGGGAGATGTCGTCCGCGTCGTGCACCGCGACGTACGGAGAAACTGCGGCCTCGATCGCGAGGTTGCGCGCGGCGCCGGATCCCCCTGCCTCGTTCAGCGAGATCAGCTTGATCCGAGCATCCTGGGCGCGCATCGCCTCAATCAGGTCAGCGGTGGAATCCTTCGAACCGTCATCTACGACGATCAGCTCCCAGTCCGTCAGCGTCTGGCGCTGGATGGAGTGCACGGCGGCCTCGATCGTCGACGCCGCGTCGTGCGCGGCCATGATGACGCTGACGGATGTCATGCGGTCGGCACGCCCAAGAGAGTCGTGCGGCTGTCGGCGACGGTCTCCGTCGTGAGGGGCTTCGGTGCGAAGTCGGCGTCGTCGCTCTCGAAGGTGAAGAGGTCGTAGCCTGCGGCGTGCAGGAGGTCGACGATGTCGCCGCTGCCGTAGCCCGCCGCCTCGAAGTGCGAGTCGAAGAACTCGCACACGATCACGGGCCGGAACCGACGCAGCACCTCGCCGGCTCCCCGCAGGCAGTCAAGCTCCCCACCCTCGATGTCGATCTTGATCAGCGTCGGAGGTGTGGTCTCCGCCTCGAGCACCAGTCGGTCGAGGGTGTCGACGTGCACGTCCTGGGACCCGATCGAGTAGATCGAGCCGAGGCTGATGTCGTGCAGCGAATTGTTGCCGCTCGAGGAGTAGAGGTGGATCTGGTCCTTGCGGCTCTCCTCGCCGAGGGCCAGCTGGTGGAGGTGGACGTTGTGCAGTGCGTTCCGCTGGACGTTCTTGCTCAAGATGGCATGGGTCGAGTTGACGGGTTCGAAGCTGTGCACCTCGTGGGCGAGCGGCGCGAGTGACAGCGTGAAGAATCCCGCGTTGGCCCCCACGTCGTAGAACACGGGCCGTTCGCTGCGCGTCACCAAGTCGAGCAGCGCCGCGCGGGTGCCCTGCTCGTAGTAGGTGCCGCCGCGGTAGGCCCAACGCATGTCGTCGGGCACCACGAGGCGCAGCGAGTCGACCTCGACCGTGGCCTCGATGCCGAGTGCACGCCTGAGCAGGAGGCGAGGCGGCGTGACCAGACGGACGCCGCCGCGGTAGACCGACCGGCCGACTCGATACGCCGTGCCCTCGCGAGGACCCAGCATGCGTTGCACGCGGGAGATGTCCACGACGAAAAGTATATGGTGTGGCCGTTCAGGGTCGCCGTCTCCCCTGCGCCCGTCGGGCCGGTGGGCTGACGTGGTTGGCCGTATGCCCACCACGTGAGGAGCGGTCGTGACCGTAGGCACGGCGCCCACCGCCCGGCCACGTCTCGTCCGAGGCTCGCGAAGGCTGAGCGCGGCCACCCTGCTCGCGCTGGCGTGGCTCGCCCTGGCCGAGCCGCTCCGGGCGACCGGGGCCCAGGGCGCGCTCACCCTCGGGCTGGCGCTGGTCCTGCTGGCGGTCACTGTGCTCGGCTCGGGGCGGCACCAGGTCGGCGGCACAGGGCCGACCCGCTTTCTCTGGGCCTTCGTGGCCTATGCCTTGCTTTCCTGCCTGTGGCACCCCTTGACCAGACAGGGCGCGCAAAACGTTGCGGTCTACATCTGCTTCGCCAGCTCGGTCTCGGTGGCGATGCGCGGCGCTGCTGAGTCCATGATCACCCGTCTGAAGGCCTTCCGCCTGGCAGCTCTGGTGGGCGTGGTACCCAGCGCGCTGGTGTCTGCCCAGCACGAGCGCAGCGATCTGCGGATCATCGGGACGGGCGCCTTGCCGCTGGTGGCGACAATCGGGCTGTTGGTCACGGTGCTCCTGCCCCGCAGCCGGTGGCGTCTGGTCTTCAGTGCCGTCTTCTTCGTCATCGTGCTGTTCTCCCTGTCACGTGAGCTGATCGCTATCGCGGTGGTGCTGCTGACCATGCCGACCCTCGGCGCCGACGGCGCGGACTCGCGGGCAGCCTTCCGTCGCTGGCTGGGTAGGGGGGTGGTTCTGGGTGCGCTGGCGTGGTGGGCGCTGTCCCAGTACCAGCCTTTACGGGAGAGGTTCGCCGTGAACGACGGAGGTGCGCTCCTCGGCGTCGACATCGGCACCTCCGGGCGCCTCCGCATCTGGGGCTCGGTCGAGAGCGCCTTTGAGCTGGGACACAAGCTCCTCGGCAATGGCGCCGGGGGATCGGAGCAGGTGGTCACGAACACCTACGTGGTCATCACCCAGCCCCACAACGACTACCTGCGACTCCTGTACGACTTCGGCATCGTCGGGGTCACGCTCTGGGTCCTGGCTCTGGTCCAGCTAACGTGGACGGGGCTCACAGTGGTCCGTCGCGCCGAAGGCGCCCGGGACGTTCGCCGGGGGCTGGTCCTGATCTCGTCGGTGGCACTGATCATCCTCACCTCGCTCTTGGACAACACCATTGTCTACGTCTTCGCGATGATCCCGCTTGGCGTCCTGATCGGGTCGGCGCTGCGCCCCGACGAACCGGGCATCAGGCCAGACGACGTTCGCGGAGCCCGCGGCGCACCCAGGTGACGGTGGAGCGGAGATCGGCGAGGGTCCGCTGCGCCGGGCTCAGCGCCTCGACGTCGAGCTGCCTCCGGTTGCGACGACGTGCGAGTGCTCCGTCCCTCCCGCTGTCGAGGGTGTAGGCCAGCGAGATCGGCCTGGTGGTCCGGTAGTGCAGGTGCACTTCGGGGAGGCAGGCCATGGGTGCCGTGCCCAGCCTCAGCATCAGCGCGTAGTCCTCGGCCCGCCGGCACCGCTCGTCGTAGCCGCCCGCCGCCACGACGGCCTCGCGTCGCAGGAGGCACGACGGGTGCGGCAACGGCATGGATCCCCGTCGCTGCCGGCGGTTGATGACGACGGGGTCCGTCGGCCACGCCGCCGTGACGGGTCCGCCCCAGTCCCCGAACGTGGCCAGCTGGCTGGCCACCGCGACCAGCCGGCGCTGGCGGATCACCTCCAGCTGGGCAGCGAGCCGCTCGGGGAGGGCGATGTCGTCCGCGTCCATGACGGCCACGAAGTCAGCCTCGCTCACCCCCAGGGCGCGGTTCCGTGCCGCGCCGGCACCGGCGTTCACCTGCGACGTCAGGATGCGGATGCGGGCGTCGGTGGCAGCCGCCTCGTGGGCGATATCGAGCGTGTCGTCCGACGACGCGTCGTCGACCACCAGGAGCTCCCAGTCGGCGTAGGTCTGGGCCTGGATCGAGGCGATGGCGGAGGCGATGGTCGAGGCCGCGTCGTGGGCGGCCATCACCACCGATAGGTCAGGCATGCGGTGGCTCCCCTCGCAGTCCGTGCGATGCTGCAGGAACCATAGAGGAGTTCTCGGACTCCGCTCCTCCGACCGGGGCATTGTCCTGGGCGGTGGCCGATGCGAGGGAGGGGCCGACGTGCCGCGAAGCACCGGAGAGGGCGACGCCCGGTCCGACTACGTGTGGCAGGACTGGGCCGCCAACAAGGGCAACCTCAAGGGCCGCCTCGTGTGCGTCATGTTCCGCGCGGCCCAGCTCGCCCGCAGGCGCTCCCGCCTCTCGCCCGCGGCCCTTCCCGTGCTCGTCACCTACCGCGTGCTCGTCGAGTGGGTGCTCGGCATCGAGATCCCGTGGGGGGCGACGATCGGCCGGGGTCTGCGCGTCTACCACGGCGTCGGCCTGGTCATCAACGACGGCAGTGTCCTGGGCGAGAACGTCACGCTGCGCCACGGGGTCACGCTGGGCCACAAGGTGCCCCACGGACCGTGCCCCCGTGTCGGGGACGACGTCGAGTTCGGACCCGGCAGCGTCGCCATCGGCGGCATCACGATCGGGGACGGAGCGACCATCGCGGCCGGGGCCGTGGTCGTCCACGACGTCCCCGCCGGTGCGACCGTGGCCGGAAACCCCGCAAGGGTCCTACTGGACCGGGCGTTGGTAGATCCCGAGTAGCGAGCTGAGCGCGCGCGCAGGACTGTGCTCGTCCTCGTAGCGCTGACGGGCGGCCCGGCGGTGAGCGGGGCTCGACTCGCGCAGCGCCCGGCCCAGGGCCTGCGAGAGTGACTCGACCGACGGGTCGGCACTCCACCCGAGCGTCGTGTCCACCACCGAGGCGAGCGCCCCGCCGTCGAGCACGACGATCGGCAGCCCACGGGCGAAGGCCTCGACGACCACCAGGGGAAACCCCTCGAACCACAGCGACGGGACCACCAGGGCCCGGGCGCCGACCATCAGCTCGCCCAACCGGTCCCGGTCCACGCTGCCCGCAACACGGATCGAGGGGTCGGCAGCAGCGGCCTCGGACACCGCCGCGGCCGACGGGCCTGCGCCCGCGACGCGGAGCACGGCGTCCTCGGGTCGTCCACCCCGCTCGGTCAGGCGTCGCCACGACTGAAGCAGCAGCGGGATCCCTTTGGCCTCGTCGAGTCGACCGGCGAAGAGCAGCTCCGGACGGCGCCGAGCGTCCGGGTCAGATCGACCCGGGTCGCGGGTCCACGACGGGCGTAAGACAATACGTCTCGCCGCGACGCCCTCGAGCTCGAGCCGGTGCTGCATGAACGGCGTCAGCGCGATGTAGGTGTCGATGTCGTCCATCCACACCGACTCGCCGACGGCCCGGCTCACGACCATCGGCAGCGACTGCACCCGCGAGTCCCGGTAGCAGCCATGCAGGACCGCAGCCGCCTTGACCCGGTGGCCCGTGCAGGCCTCGCATACGCCTCCGTCGCGGAAGTGGGTCCCCTTCAGGCACGAGAGCCGATAGTTGTGCACCGTGTGCACGACCTTCGCACCTCCGCGGGCCGCCTCCCGGACGATGGACGGGCTCAGCTGCGGGTAGACGTTGTGCACGTGCACGACGTCGTAGGAGCGCGCCTCGGTCCGGGCCCTGAGGTCTCGCGCCGCGCCCGTGCTCCACACGGCCTGGCCGGCAGCCCTCGCCCGGGCCGCGCTGGACCGCAGGGCGTCGCTGCTGGGCGACATCACGTCGACCTCGACCCCGGCCTCCCGCAGCAGTCTGATCTCAGCCGTGACGGCCACGTTCTCCCCGCTGGGCTGCAGCGACTGGTAGCGGTTGTGCGCGACGAGCACCCTCATTCGTCCTAACCCCTTCGGTTCAGCGTGCCGTCACGCATCTCGAGTGTTGGGTGTAATCGGGAACCGGCGAGATTAGTCGCGCGCGGCCTGGTGGCGACTATGGCGGACGACGCTCAAAACGAATCGCGGGTTTCCGACCAAGTAGCGACGCCAGAGTCGTCGTGGCTCCTGGCGAAGCCGAAAGATCCACTCGAACCCAGTGCCCTGCATCCACGGGGGGGCTTCTCGCACGGTGCCGGCCCAGAAGTCGAAGGCCGCTCCGATCGGGATGACCGGTATATGAATGAGCGGGGTGAGCCGGTGGACCAAGTAGTCCTGTCGAGGAGTTCCGAGCCCCACCCACACGTGAGTCGCCCCGGACCCGATGACCCGGGAGGCGAGCTCGAGCAGGGAGGTTTCGTCCAAGTCCGTCCATGGGGGCGTCTCTATGCCGGCCACCTCCGCGCCAGGAATGCGATCCTGCAGCGCCGCAGCCACAATGGGGGCGACACCCTCGGCACCTCCGTACAAGTAGTGCCGCGCACCCACCGTCACTCCTTGCCGCACCACATCTTCGAACAGCTTCGACCCGCGTACGGGGGCGCTCACGCCAGAGCTTCGACCCAGCCACGCGACTGGAACGCCGTCGGGGAGGTTGAGGTCGGCCTGAACGAGTGCATCGCGAAGATCGTCATCCCCATCAGCGAGCGAGAAAGTGTACGAGTTGCACAGGTGGACCTGGCACGGCTGATGGTCCAGACCCAAGACGACTAGTTTCCTTGCCGCGTCCTCGGGAGACATCGCGACTACGTCGATCCCACATACGGAGTAGGTGGGGATCAAGACAGACCTCAGTTCGATCGAGGAACGGAGCATTAGGGCGACTTGAGGTTACAGGATCGTTGTCCGCCGACGGACGACGGACGACAAGCCTTGCGGATCGGGTGATTGCCACTGCTCGGGTGGACCCAACAGCGGGAGGGGTTGACGCGGTAAGAGAGCGAACGGGGTCGTCCGGAGGGTGTAGGCCGCGCGCCTGCGGCATAGGTCAGTGGCTATTTGCCTTTAAGATCGCGACGACTCTACGACAAGGTGAGGAGGGTGACTGATGTGAAGAGTGCTCTCATCACGGGCATCACAGGTCAGGACGGGTCCTACCTGGCCGAGCTCCTGCTCAGTAAGGGGTATGAGGTGCACGGCCTGATTCGACGCGCGTCGACGTTCAACACCCATCGCATTGATCACCTCTACCTCGACCCCCACGACCCTGACAACCGTTTGCACCTCCACTACGGCGACCTGTCCGACGGAGCCAGGCTGGTCACCCTGATGCACGAGATCGACCCTGACGAGGTCTACAATCTCGCGGCCCAGACGCACGTGCGGGTCAGCTTCGACGAGCCGGAGCACACCGGTGACACGACCGGCATCGGAGCCATGCGTCTGCTGGAGGCCGTGCGGGTCGCGGGGGTGAAGTGTCGCTACTACCAGGCGTCGAGCTCGGAGATGTTCGGTGCGACGCCGCCGCCGCAGAACGAGGACACCCTGTTCCACCCGCGGTCGCCCTATGGCGCGGCGAAGGTCTATGCCTACTGGGTGGCGCGCAACTACCGCGAGGCCTACGGGCTGTTCGCGGTCAACGGGATCCTGTTCAACCACGAGTCGCCTCGTCGAGGCGAGACCTTCGTGACCCGCAAGATCACCCGGGCGGTGGCCAGGATTCAGGCGGGCCTGGAGAAGGATCTCTACCTCGGCAACCTGGACGCCATCCGCGACTGGGGTTATGCCCCGGAGTACGTCGAGGGCATGTGGCGCATGCTCCAGGCCGACGACCCCGATGACTACGTGCTGGCCACGGGTGGCAACTTCACGGTCCGCGACTTCGTCGTCACCGCCTTCGAGCACGCCCGGCTCGACTGGGAGAAGCATGTCAAGTTCGACGAGCGCTACCTGCGCCCTTCCGAGGTCGACGCCCTGATCGGGGACGCGAGCAAGGCCGAGCGTCAGCTGGGGTGGAAGGCCACCGTGGACACCGAGCAGCTGGCCCGGATCATGGTCGACGCCGACGTCGAGGCGCTCAAGCACGAGGGTGGCGCTTGGATCGACCACCCGGCCCTGCCCGACTGGCCCGCCACCGACGTCCGGTGAGCGAGCCCGTGCAGCCCGACCCGGTGACGTTCGAGCCCGGGCCGCTCGACCGGTCGGCCACGACGTACGTCGCCGGCCACCGCGGTCTGGTCGGCTCCGGGATCTGGCGCCACCTGGAGTCCCAAGGATTCACCGACCTGGTCGGTCGCAGCTCGTCCGAGCTCGACCTGACCGACCGCCAGGCCGTGTTCGACTTCTTCGCCGAGGTGCGGCCGCGCTACGTCGTGCTCGCGGCAGCGAAGGTGGGCGGGATCCTGGCGAACAGCACCTATCCGGCGGACTTCTTGTCGGTCAACCTGCAGATCCAGGTCAACGTGATGGACGCCGCCCTCGAGCAGCGCGTGGAGCGGCTGCTGTTCCTGGGGTCCTCTTGCATCTACCCCAAGCTCGCCGAGCAGCCGATCACCGAGGACGCGCTGCTGACGGGCTATCTGGAGCCGACCAACGACGCCTACGCGATCGCCAAGATCGCAGGCATCCTGCAGGTGCAGGCAGTGCGTCGTCAGCACGGCCTGCCCTGGATCTCGGCGATGCCGACCAACCTCTACGGGCCGGGCGACAACTTCTCACCCACGGGCTCCCACGTGCTGCCGGCGCTGATCCGCCGCTACGACGAGGCTGCGCAGTCCGGGGCGGCGGCGGTGACCAATTGGGGCACGGGTCGTCCCCGGCGCGAGTTCCTCCATGTCGACGACATGGCGGCGGCCTGCTTTCACCTGCTCGAGAACTACGACGGCCCAGAGCAGATCAACGTCGGCACCGGTCGCGACGCGACAATCGCCGAGATCGCGGGTTTCGTGGCCGAGGCGGTCGGATTCACCGGGGACGTCGAGTGGGACACCTCGAAGCCCGACGGGACGCCGCAGAAGCTCCTCGACGTCACCAAGCTCGCCGAGGCGGGCTGGAGGTCCCGGATCGGGCTCCGGGAGGGGATCGCCTCCACCGTGGAGTGGTACCGCTCCCACGTGACCGACCTTCGCGAGTCCGGATGACTCAGTTGCCCTGTCCACCAGGTCTGTGAACCGTCGAGCCACGGGGATGCTGCTCGTCCTCTATGCCGTTGCCCTGGTGGTCGCCCTGCTGAGCCCCACCTCGACCGTGCAGTCCTCGCTGGTGCTCGACCTGGTCAAGGTGGTCGATCTGGTCCTGCCCGACACGTGGGTGACCTTCGACCGGGCCGAGGTGGTCATGAACGCGGCCATCATCGCGCCGCTGACCTTCCTCGGGGCGCTGACCTTCCCCCGGACGAGGTGGCAGGACTGGACGGCGTACGGCTTCCTGGGGGCGGTGGTCGTGGAGCTCGTCCAGGGGCTCTTCCTTCCTGCGCGGGTCGCGAGCTGGAGCGACATCGTCGCCAACGGGCTCGGGTCGGTCGTGGGGGCCGTCGTCGCCAGGATCCTGATCGGGTGGGCATCGGTGCGCGACCGGTCACTCTCCCCGGGTCCGGAGCGGAGCGCGGACGACGCTCAGTAGGTTGGGCTCATGGGAGACATCCTGATCACCGTGGCCCCGACGGGGGCCGAGACGTCCAAGGACGCCTGTCCGCAGCTGCCCACCACGCTGGAGGAGCTCGTCGCGACCGCGCAGCGCTGCGAAGCCGCCGGCGCGGCGATGATCCACGTGCACATCCGCGACGAGGAGCACCGCCCGAGCCTCGACGGGCAGCGCCTGAAGGACACGGTGGCCGCCCTGCACGAGAGCACCGACCTGGTCGTCCAGCTCTCGACCGGGGGATCCGTGCACGACCCGCTGGAGGCCCGGCTCCAGGTCCTCGACGCCCAGCCGGACGCCTGCAGCCTGACCATGGGGACCACGAACTTCGGCGACGACGTGTTCCTCAACCCGTGGCCGTTCGTGCAGGACCTCTACCGGCTGTCCCAGGAGCGGCACGTCGTGCCGGAGTTCGAGCTCTTCGATCTCGGCCAGGTGTGGGCGCTGAACCGGTTGCTCGACCTGCACGGCCTGCCGTGGGGCGGCCAGGTGCACGTCGACCTGGTCATGGGCGTGCCAGGTGGCATGCCCGGGACGGCCGACGCGCTGGTCGCCGCAGTGGCTGCCCTGCCGGCACAGACGACCAGCTGGTCGGCGACCGGGATCGGGCGCTCCACACTGGCCGTCGGTCTCGCGTCGCTGTCCAAGGGTGGCCACCTGCGGGTGGGGATGGAGGACGTGCTCACGTTGAGCCGCGGCGTGCCGGTCGAGCACAACGAACAGCTGGTCGCCCGAGCTGTCGAGATGGGACGGCTGGCGCAGCGGGAGCCGATGACGCCAGACGAGGCGCGGGTGCTGCTGGGGATCACGCCGGCCTGAGCGCGGTTTCGAAACGGGCCTTCGGCCCTGCTCAACCGACGACGTCGTCAGGGGCGGCCGAGGGCGCGGTAGGTCCAGCCCGCAGCGCGCCACTTCTCGGGGTCGAGGGCGTTGCGGCCGTCGAGGAAACGTCGGCCGCTGACGACGCCGGCCAGGGTGGCCGGGTCGAGGGCGACGTACTCGTCCCACTCGGTGAGCAGGAGCACCAGCTCGGCGCCCTTCGCGGCCTCCAGGGTGTCGGCCACGAACCGCAACGACGGGGCCTTGGCGCGGGCGTTGGCGATCGCCTGGGGGTCCGTCACGGTCACGGTGGCGCCCTGGAGGTGCATCTGCTCGGCCACGTTGAGGGCGGGGGAGTCACGCACGTCGTCGCTGTCGGGCTTGAAGGAGGCGCCCAGGACCGTGATGCGTCGGCCCACGATCGAGCCGTCGAAGAGCTCGCGGGCCAGGTCGACCATCCGCACGCGGCGCCGCATGTTGATGGCGTCGACCTCGCGCAGGAAGCTCAGGGTCTGGTCGGCGCCCAGCTCGCCGGCGCGCGCCATGAAGGCGCGGATGTCCTTCGGCAGGCAGCCGCCGCCGAAGCCCAGGCCGGCGTTGAGGAACCGGCGCCCGATGCGAGCGTCATGCCCGATGGCGTCAGCAAGGTGGGTGACGTCGGCGCCGGTGCGCTCGCACAGCTCGGCCATGGCGTTGATGAAGGAGATCTTGGTCGCCAGGAACGAGTTCGCCGCCACCTTGACCAGCTGAGCAGTGGCGTGGTCGGTCAGGATCCGCGGGGTGCCCTCGCCCATCGGGGTCGCGTAGACCTCGTCCAGCAGGGCCGCGGCGGCATGACCCGCCTGCCCCTCGGGCAGGCCGTAGACCAGGCGGTCGGGGTGCAGGGTGTCCTTCACCGCGAACCCCTCGCGGAGGAACTCGGGGTTCCACACCAGCGCCGCGTCGGTGCCGTGCTCGGCCAGTGATGCGGAGAGGCGCTCTGCCGTGCCCACGGGCACGGTCGACTTGCCCGCGACCACGTCGCCGGGGGCCAGGTGGGGGAGGAGTCCCTCGAAGGCCGCGTCGACGTAGGACACGTCCGCGGCGTACTCGTCCTTCTTCTGCGGCGTGCCCACGCAGACGAAGTGCACCTTCGCGCCCGCAGCCTCGGCGATGTCGGTGGTGAAGGACAACCTGCCCGTCTCCATCGCCTCGGTGAGCAGCTCGGGAAGTCCCGGCTCGAAGAACGGGGCCCGGGCCTCGCGCAGCGCCTCGATCTTGCGCTCGTCGACGTCGATGCCGACCACCTCGTGGCCAAGCTTCGCCATGCAGGCCGCGTGGACCGCACCCAGGTAGCCGCATCCGATGACCGAGATCTTCATGGTGGTGCTTCTCCTTGGGTTCGACGACCGCGCTGATGGTTTCACCTGAGCGCTGCGCGTGCGAGTCCTGCGCGTGTCGTTGAGATGTCCCCGCGCCGTAGGATTCCGCGCATGCCGTTCACCATCCCCGAGAACATCCACCCGAACTGCGCCCGGCTGGCGTGGATGATCGGCACGTGGGCCGGCAACGGCCACGGGGAGTACCCCACGATCGAGCCGTTCCAGTTCGGCCAGGAGCTGATCTTCCAGCAGGACGGGCGCCCCTTCATCCACTACATGTCGCGGTCCTGGATCGTCGACGAGCAGGGCAACCACACCCGCGAGGCAGCTCAGGAGACCGGGTTCATCCGGCCCCAGGAGGACGGGAGCATCGAGTTCCTGCTCTCCCACAACACCGGGTTCGTCGAGACGTGGCACGGTCAGGTCCATCCCGACCAGCCTCGGTTCGAGCTCACCACGGACGCCGTCGTGCGCACGCAGAGCGCCAAGGAGTACACCGGCGGCCAGCGGATGTACGGCTACGTCAACGGCGACCTGCTCTACGCCTTCGACATGGCCGCCATGGGCCAGCCGCTCCAGCCCCACACCCACGCGCAGCTCAAGCGGCAGTGAGCACCTGGCACGAGCAGCTGCGTGCGGGGGGCTACCGGCTCACCCCGCAGCGCGAGCTCGTGCTCGGAGCCGTCGAGACCCTGGGTCACGCGACGCCCGACGAGGTGTACGCCGAGGTGCGGCGGCACTCCCAGTCGATCAACCTCTCGACGGTCTACCGGACCCTGGAGCTGCTCGACGAGCTCGGGCTGATCCGGCACGCGCACCTGACCGACCGGGCCCCGACCTACCACTCGGCGGCTGGGCACGAGCACGCCCACTTCGTGTGCCGGGGGTGCCAGCGGCTGATCAGCATCGGGCGGGGTGAGATGGAGGCGGCGCTGGGGCCGCTGGGGGCGGCGTACGGGTTCGAGCCGGACTACGGCCACCTGACGGTGTTCGGGACGTGCGGGGAGTGCGTGAACCGGCGCGAGGGACACTAGGGACATGAGTGTCGACGTCCCCACCCCCGGCCCGCTGCCCAGCCCGTTGCTGTCCCTGCCCGGGGCGGTGCACGGCGAGGGTGTGGACGCGGCCGTGGCGGCGCACTACGGGTCGTTCAACGGGGAGCAGCGGACGTTGGCGGCGGGGGAGGGCTTCGTCGACCTCTCGCACCGCGGGGTCCTGCGCGTCACGGGTCCCGACCGGCTGACCTGGCTGCACTCGCTCACGACTCAGCACCTGGAGCGGCTCGAGGCCGGCGTCCCCACCCAGGCGCTGGTGCTGTCCCCGCAGGGCCACGTCGAGCACGCGATGCACGCGGTCGACGACGGCGAGGTCTTCACCGCCCACGTCGAACCCGGCGCGGCCGCGCCCCTGGTCGCCTGGCTGGACCGGATGCGGTTCATGATGCGCGTCGAGGTCGAGGACGTCACCGAGCAGGTGGCCGTCGCCTGGCGCCCCTTGCCGCGGGACCGGCAGCCGTCGAGCGAGCAGGTGCTCGGCGCCTTCGACCTTGTCGACAGGGACAAGCTCGAGGACTACGCCGCCGCCGTCGGGCCGGCCTGCGGGTCGTGGGCCTACGAGGCGCTGCGCATCGCGCGGGGCGAGCCGCGGTTCGGCCAGGACACTGACCACCGCACGATCCCCAACGAGGTCGGCTGGATCGACTCGGCCGTGCACCTGGACAAGGGGTGCTACCGCGGCCAGGAGACCGTCGCCCGGGTGCATACCCTCGGCCGTCCTCCCCGGCGGCTCACCCTGCTGCACCTCGACGGGTCGGCCAACCACCTGCCCGAGCGAGGTGCTCCGGTCCTGGACGGCGACCGGGAGGTGGGTTTCGTGGGCACGTCGGCGCGACACCACGAGCTCGGCCCGATCGCGCTGGCGATGCTCAAGCGCAACGTGCCGATCGACGCCCAGCTCGACGCCGGCGGGCTCCCGGCTGCCCAGGAGGTGGTGGTCGACCCCGAGGTGGGACTGCACGTGCGTCCCCTGAGGTAAGTCCCGCCCCTGGCTTCGAGACCCGCCTGCGCGCACTCATTGAAGTGCGAGAGACTTCCTGTGGAGCGTGCGGTCCCCGCCCGAGAGGGGCCGCGGTGAGGAATGAGAGTCAGATGGCACTGGAGTCCGAGAACCGTCCCTGGGGTTCGTGGCACGTGATCGACGTGGCCCCGGGCTACAAGATCAAGCGCATCCACGTCTCGCCGGGGCAGCGGCTCTCGCTGCAGACCCACGAGCACCGGTCTGAGCACTGGGTGGTCGTCTTCGGCAAGGCCACTTGCGTGATCGACGACGAGACCGTCGTCGCTGGCCCGGGACACAGTGTCGACGTGCCGCTCGGGGCCAAGCACCGGTTGGCCAACGAGGGTAGCGAGGAGCTCGTCATCGTCGAGGTCCAGCACGGCGCCTACACCGGCGAAGACGACATCTGTCGGCACGAGGACGACTACGGCCGCTAGGCTAGCCGCCCTTTCTGAGGGGCCGGCGTGTCCGGTTCCTGGGATGGGCCGCGTTTGCGGACTAGACACCTGGGTAACGCGGCGGGGTTCCGCCACCTGAACCCATTTGCGGCTCATTGCCCGCTTGGTGATGGCCCGTGTGACACCCAGATATGGTCCGAACGGATTATGAAGGGTGTCCAACAGTCCCGAATCGGACTAGTCCCTTCGGGCCAGGCGGGGGTAGCCCGTCCCGCACCTGTGTTCAGCTCCTAGCAACCGCCGTCGGCCGCGTGTTCTAGTACGGCCGCCGGTTCCGAACGGGGGGTCGGCACCGCTCTCCGACCACCCTCGAAAGGGGTACTTCGTCATGCGCAAGTCCCAGCTCAACAAGACCCAGAAGACCGCCGTCGTCGGCGGCACCGTCCTCGCCCTCGCCGTCGGCGGCGTCGCCGTCGCGGCGTGGACCTCGAACGGCACCGGGACGGGCGCCGTCACCGCTGGCACGTCCAAGAGCGTGACGGTGGCGGGCGCGCCGGTCTTGGGCCTGTTCCCGACCGGCAACGTCACCCAGCAGGTGACCGTCACCAACCCGAACGACTACGCGGTGACCCTGACCGCATTGACCCCCGGCACCGTCACTGCCGACAAGGCGGGCTGCAACGCTGACTCTGTGACTGGTGCGGCTCTCAGCAACCTGTCCGACCGGATCGCCGCGGGCTCCAGCGTCACCAAGTCCGTCACCGTCTCGATGACGAACGCTGCCCTCGACGCCTGCCAGGGCGCCGTGTTCACCGTGAGCTACGCAGCGACTGCCGCCAGCTCGAACTGACACTCGTCGAGCATCAGGCGGATCGGGGGCCGAGGGTGATGGAACCGGGACCCACACAGAGGCGCGCTGCGCTGACGGGGTGGCTGCTGCTCGCAGCGGTCGTCCTGGGTGGCGTGCTCCTCGCGTCCGCACCCTCGGCCCCGACCCTCCTCGGGCGTCCCGCCGCCGCCGGCGTGAACGGCGGCGGCGGGGGCACCGACAACTGCGTGCAGCCGAGCGGCGGCAACGGCAACTGCGCCGGCACGTTCGACGTGACGGTGGGGTCGGTGACCGGTCTGGTCCCGACCCGCTCGGTGTCCGTGCCCGTCACGTTCTCCAACCCCAACAGCTTTGACATCGTCGTCGACGGCTACAGCGTCACGGTGCCGCGGACGAACGCGACCGGGTGCCCCACGACCTCCGTGCAGGCCGCGGGTCAGGTCACGCTCCCCAGCACCAACCGGGTCGTCGTGGTCGCCAAGAAGTCGGCCAGCCTGTCGACCGTCGTGACCATGCTCAACTCCTCGCCCAACGCCTGCAAGGGCGCGCAGTACACCATCAACGTCACCGCGTCGGCGGTGAAGAAGTGATGTCCCGCCGCTGTCGCGCACCCCGCTCCTTCTCTCCCGTCTCGACCGCGAAGGGACTCCCGGCATGAGCGCCGAGTCGCTGGAGGCGTTCCGTGCCTTCAAGAGGCAGCAGGCCGAGCGCCGTACCCGCGTCCACCGGGGCCGCCGCTCCGTGGTCACGCTCAGCAGTGCGGTCGCACTCACCCTGGTCGGGACCGTGGCCTGGGCCGCCTGGTCGAGCTTCGGCAGCGGCGCCGGTGCGGCCACGGCCGCCACGGTCAACGCTGCGACCGCGCCCACCGTCCAAGGGTCGAGCGGCGGAGCCTCGATCAGCTGGAACGCCGTCACGCTGAGCAACGGTGTGCCGGTCACGGGCTACAAGGTCCTGCGTCACGTCGGCCCCACCGTCACGGTGGCCTGCACGACGACCGAGCCCACCCGCTCCTGCGCCGACACCAGCCCTGCCAGCGGCTCCCAGCAGTACGGCGTCGTCGCCACCCGGGGTGGCTGGAGTGGCCCCGAGAGCCCTCTCACCACCTTCGTCGGCGACACCACCGCACCCACCACCACGCTGAGCCGTGACAAGGCACCGAACGGCGCCGGCTGGAACAAGACCGACGTGGTGATCACGCTCAACGCCACGGACGCGACGAGCGGCGTCAAGGAGATCCACTACAGCGTGGTGGACTCGACCAACGCTTCAGCGGAGACCGTGGTCCCCGTCTCGGGGACCTCGGCCAGCACGTCGTTCACGGTCTCCCGTGAGGACTCGAACCGGATCCGGTTCTGGGCGGTCGACAACGCGGGAAACGTCGAGTCCGCGGGCGACACCCAGTTCGTGAAGGTCGACAAGACCGCTCCGGTCACGACCCCGCAGGTTTCCAGCTCCGCGAGCCCGGTCAACGGCTACTACACGAAGTCGACGACCCTGTCGCTCTCGGCGACCGACACCTCCCCGAACTCACCGGCGGCCGCGTCGGGCCTGGCGCGGGTCGAGTACCAGGTCGGCGGCACCTCGGGCACCTGGTCGACCTACTCGACGCCGCTGGCGGTCAACGACGGGACCACAGTCGTCTACTACCGGGCGACGGACAACGCCGACAACACCGGGGCCGCGAAGTCGGTCACGGTCAAGGTCGACACGGCCGCCCCGACGACCTCGATCTCGCGGGTCGGCGACAACACCACCTGGCAGAAGAACGACGTCGCGGTGACCCTGAACGCCAGTGACGCGACATCGGGTGTCGCTTCCCTCCACTACACCGTCGCGGGTGGCCCCGAGCAGGTGGTCAGTGCAGCCTCGGCCAGCTTCACCGTCAGTCGCGAGGACTCCAACCAGATCGCCTTCTGGTCGGTCGACAACGCCGGCAACGCCGAGGCGATGCAGAACAACACGTTCGTCAAGCTCGACAAGACGGCTCCTGTCACCACCGCGACACCCACGAGCACGGCCACGCCCTCGGGCGGCTGGTACAAGTCGCCGGTGACCGTCAACCTCGCGGCCGTCGACACCTCGCCGTTGGGTGCGCCGGCCCTGGCGTCGGGAGTGACCAGCACGGAGTACTCCCTGGCCTCCAGCAGCGGCCCCTGGACGGCAGGCACCTCGGTGACCGTCTCCACGGACGGCAGCACGACCGTCTGGTACCGCAGCACCGACGTCGCGGGCAACGTCGCCGCGGCCGCGTCGCAGGTGGTGAAGATCGACCAGGTCGCGCCCACCCTCGCCACCGCGGCCGTCACGGGCGGCACGGCCGGCAGCGGTGGGTGGTACGTCGGTGAGACCGCACCGGTCGTCACGTTCACCGCCAACGACCCGCTCTCCGGCGTCGCGTCGCAGGAGTACCAGATCGGCGCCACCAGCGGCTCGTGGACGACCTACCCCGCGGGCGGCGTGCCGGTGCCCGAGTCGAGCTCGCCGTCCGGCACCGACGTCTACGTCCGGGCCACCGACACCGCGGGCAACGTGTCCACGATCACGAAGGTCACGGTCAACTACGACAAGACCGGACCGAGCGCCCCGACGGTCACGGTCAACCCGACCTCACCGGACGGCAGCAACGGCTACTACGTGAATGCCCCCAAGGTCACCGGGTCGGGCTCGAGCGACAGCGGTTCCGGGATCGACCACTACGAGGCCCAGCTGAACGGCGCCTCGTGGACAATCATCCCCTCCGGCGGGTATGTCGTGGCCGACGGCAGCGCCCAGACGGTGACCGTGCGCGCCGTCGATGCGGCCGGCAACGCCTCGACGACGGCAGCAACGTCCGCCCTCAAGGTCGACACCGCCGATCCCGCGGTCACCCCGTCGCTGACCGGGGGGACCCAGGGGACCAGTAACTGGTACACATCGGCGCCCTCGTTGACGGTGTCGGCCACGGACGCCACCTCGAACGTCGGCAAGATCGAGTGGTCCACGGACGGGACGAACTGGACGGCGATCGCCAATGGGGGCTCCGTGCCACTGACCCAGGGTGACCTCACCTACCAGTTCCGCGCGAGGGACAACGCTGGTCGCACTGGTACCGGCAGCAGCCAGCAGGTCAAGCTGGACCTGGTCGACCCCTCCGCGCCCGGCTTGACCGTCTCGGGCGCGGCACCGAACACGAACGGCTGGTACACCACACAGCCCCGCGTCACCCTCAGCCCGGGGACGGACGGCACCCCCACGACAGGCACCGCGTCCGGGTACAAGGGCACCCAGTACCAGTACGACTCGACGTCGGCCAGCGGCTGGCTGCTCTTCGCCTCGAGTCTGCTCGTGGGTGACACCTCCTCTTCGGGAACGACGCTGAACTGGCGGGGGATCGACAACGCAGGACGCACGTCCACCGTCGGCTCACAGGCCTTCCGGGTCGACTCGCGCGCGCCCTCGACCAATGTCGGGACTCCCTTCGCCACCGCTGGAGCGAACAGCTGGTTCACCAGCTCGGTCAGTGTGCCGTTGAACGCCTCCGACCCGACTCCTGGCTCTGGTCTCGCTGCAACGACGCCGACCAGGTACCAGGTGACGAACTCGTCGTCCGCGCCGGCCGACAACACGTGGTCCACCGCCGCCTCCGGAAGCGCGGCGAGCATCACCGGGGACGGGACGTGGTACCTCTGGTTCCGGTCGAGCGATGCCGCAGGAAACGTGGAGACCGCGCGCTCCTCCGGCCCCTACAAGATCGACAAGACAGCGCCTGTCGTCAGTGCCGTGAGGCCAGACAACGCGACGTACTCGAACGGCTCCGCGCCATGGACCTACAGCGAGTGTGGGACCGGGTACATCTGCGCGACCGTCGCCGAGGGCGGCTCGGGGCTGTCGTCCGTGTCGTTCGTGCTGGCGAACGGCGCGAGCTACTGGAACGGCTCGGCCTTCGTCGCGACGAACACGCCTCAGACCATGGTGCTGGTCTCCACGACCGGCAGCAGCACGGTGTGGCGGAGCTCGACCCAGATCTCGACCCAACCGGGAAACCGCAGCTATGCGGTCACTGTCACCGCGGTCGACGTGGCCGGCAACTCGGGAACGGGGACGACCTCCTTCTCCACGAAGTAGCACCGACAGGCCTGCGAGACCGTCGTGGCAAACGAGAAGTGTCCCCGAGCCAGCGGCTCGGGGACACTTCGTCAACCAGATGTGTCTCGATCAGCCGGCGCTGTTGATCATCCCCGCGCCCACGGTCACGCCGGTCGCCTCGTCGATCAGGATGAACGACCCCGTCGTGCGGTTCTTGGAGTAGGGGTCGCACAGCAGCGGCACGGTGGTGCGCAGCTGCACGCGGCCGATCTCGTTGAGGCCGAGCTCGCCGGCGTCCTGGTCGCGGTGGAGCGTGTTGACGTCCAGGCGGTACTGCACGTCCTTGATCAGCGCGCGGCCGCTGCGGGTGGTGTGCTTGATGGCCAGCTTCTGCCGCGGCTTGAGCGGCTCGTTGGTCATCCAGCAGACCATCGCGTCGATGTCCTGGCTGGGCTTGGGAGCGTTCTTGACCCGGGTGATCATGTCGCCGCGGCTGACGTCGACGTCGTCCTCGAGCCGGACGGTCACCGACATCGGCGGGAAGGCCTCGTCGATCTCGCGGTCGAAGAGGTCGATGGCGGCGATCTTCGAGGTCATGCCGCTCGGGAGCACGACGACCTCGTCGCCGGGGCGCATCACGCCGCCGGCGAGCTGACCGGCGTACCCCCGGTAGTCGTGGAAGTCGTCGGACTTGGGGCGCACGACGTACTGCACGGGGAAGCGGGTGTCGACCAGGTCGCGGTCCGACGCCACGTGGACGTTCTCCAGGTGGTGCATCAGCGAGGACCCCTGGTACCACGGCATGTGCTCCGAGCGGGTCACCACGTTGTCGCCCTGGAGGGCCGAGATCGGAATGACCTCGAGGTCGGGGATGTTGAGCTTGGTCGCGAAGGAGGTGAACTCCTTCTTGATCCGCTCGTAGGTCGCCTGGTCGTAGTCGACGAGGTCCATCTTGTTGACCGCGAGCACCAGGTGGGGGACGCGCAGCAGCGACAGCAGGACCGCGTGGCGACGCGACTGCTCGGTGAGGCCCTGGCGTGCGTCGACGAGGACGAGGCCGAGGTCCGCGGTCGAGGCGCCGGTGACCATGTTGCGGGTGTACTGCACGTGGCCGGGGGTGTCGGCGATGATGAACTTGCGCTGCGGGGTCGCGAAGTAGCGGTAGGCCACGTCGATGGTGATGCCCTGCTCGCGCTCCGAGCGGAGGCCGTCGGTGAGCAGCGCGAGGTCGGTGTAGTCGTAGCCCTTGGACGCGCTGGTGGCCTCCACGGCCTCGAGCTGGTCCTCGAAGATGGCCTTCGAGTCGAGCAGCAGACGACCGATCAGGGTCGACTTGCCGTCGTCCACCGAGCCGGCCGTGGCGAAGCGGAGCAGGTCCATCTGGCCGACGCCGAGGTCGTCCAGGGTGGGGTTGGTGTCGTGGGGGGTGGGGTCGGCCATCAGAAGTAGCCCTCCTTCTTGCGGTCTTCCATGGCGGCCTCGGAGAAGCGGTCGTCACCGCGGGTGGCGCCGCGCTCGGTCACCTTGGCGATGGCGACCTCCTCGATGATCTTCTCCAGCGTGTCGGCCTCGGACTCCACGCAGCCGGTGAGGGTGAGGTCGCCGACCGTGCGGAAGCGCACGGTCTTCTCGACCACCTCCTCACCGTCCTTGGTGGGGTTGAAGTCGCTCTCGGAGAGCCACATGCCGTCGCGCTTGAAGACACGACGCTGGTGGGAGAAGTAGATCGAGGGGATCTCGACCTGCTCCTGGGCCAGGTAGTGCCAGATGTCGAGCTCGGTCCAGTTCGACAGCGGGAAGATCCGCATGTGCTCGCCGCCGTGGATGCGTCCGTTGTAGAGGCTCCACAGCTCGGGGCGCTGCATCTTGGGGTCCCACTGGCCGAAGTCGTCGCGGTGGGAGTAGACGCGCTCCTTGGCGCGCGCCTTCTCCTCGTCGCGGCGCCCGCCGCCGAAGGCGGCGGTGAAGCCGTTCTCCTCGATGGCGGCGAGCAGGGTGCCGATCTGGTGGCGGTTGCGGCTGGTCTTGCCGTCGTCGACCACGATGCCGTTGGCCAGCGCCTCCTCGACGCTGGCCACGATCAGGCGTACGCCGAGGCGGTCGACCCAGTGGTCGCGGGTCTCCAGCACCTCGGGGAAGTCGTAGCCGGTGTCGACCTGCAGGACCGGGAAGGGGATCTTGGCCGGGTAGAAGGCCTTCTCCGCCAGCCGCAGCATGACGATGGAGTCCTTGCCGCCGGAGAACATCAGGACCGGCTTCTCGAACTCGGCCGCGACCTCGCGGAAGATGTGGATCGACTCGGCCTCCAGCTGGTCGAGCTGGCTCAGCCGGTAGTCGGCGTGCGTCTGCGTCATCGGTGGGGTGGACCTCTCGTGTCGAGGACAGCAGCCCACAGCGTACTGGTCGGCCCACCCGGGCCCCGCCGCCCGACGCATGGTGGAGCCGACCGCTCGAGAATCGCGGTGATGGTTGCGTCGGACCGAGTATGAGCTCAGCCCTCAGTAGGCGCCGCGTCCCCGGACCACAGCACCGAGCGTGCGCCACAGGATGGCCAGGTCCTGCATCATCGACCAGTTGTCGACGTAGTAGAGGTCGAGTCGGATCGCCTCCTCGATCGCGAGGTCGGAGCGGCCCGAGACCTGCCACAGACCGGTGAGTCCGGGCCGGACGTGCAGGCGGCGTGCCATGTCGTCGTCGTACATCTCGACCTCGCGCTGGAGCGGCGGGCGGGGACCGACCAGGCTCATGTCGCCTTTCAGCACGTTCCACAGCTGGGGGAGCTCGTCGAGGGAGAAGCGGCGCAGCCAGCGACCGGGGGCGGTGACGCGGGGGTCCTCGACCATCTTGAACAGGCTCAGGGTGGAGCTGGTTCCACGGCGCGAGACCAGCTCCTTGAGCAGCTCCTCGGCGTTGGTGACCATCGTGCGGAACTTCAGGCACCGGAAGGTCACCCCGT
The DNA here is from genome assembly GCF_054778395.1 of Nocardioides korecus. Taxonomy (NCBI): domain Bacteria; kingdom Bacillati; phylum Actinomycetota; class Actinomycetes; order Propionibacteriales; family Nocardioidaceae; genus Nocardioides; species Nocardioides korecus. The sequence goes on from NZ_BAAGZO010000005.1 coordinate 111,482, forward strand.
GGCGCCCCACTCGAGGCTGGGAGAAGAACGCCGGTCCGCCGTCGTGCCGCTTCACGCACACCCCGGCGTAGAGGAAGACGGGCGAGAACAACAGGAGCAGCGCCGAGGCGCCCAGGACGTCGAAGGCGCGCTTGAGCTTGCGCGAGGCAGCGGCCGACCGCGGCTTGCCCACGTGGATCATCGGCATGCCGGCGACGGGGCGGACACTGATGCGCTCGCTGGCCACGTCGGTGACGCTGGGGGCGACCACGACGCTGATGTCGGTGTGCTCCAGGGACCAGATCGCCTGGCGAAGCTGGGAGGAGGACTCGACCGCTCCACCGGCGAAGAAGACGATGTCGGCCTCCAGGGCCACGGCCTGGTGGGCCACGGCGGTGGTCGGTCCCAGGATCGGGACGCCTCCCGCGGTGAGGGCCGAGGCGCTCTCGGGGGCCAGGGCGCCGATGACGTCGTAGCCCAGCCAGGGCTCGCGGGCGAGCACCTCGGCGACGTCGTCGACGTGGAGGCCGTCACCGACCACGAGCACGCGGTGCTGCAGCAGACCTTCGCGACGCACCCGGTGGATGCCCCGTCGCAGCACCCAGCGCCCCACCAGCAGGAGCGGCATCCCGAGCGCGAAGACCATCACGAACCAGCCGCGTGACAGCGGGAACTTGAACAGGAAGCACCCGATGCCGATCACCGCGGCGTTGAGCAGACCTGAGTTGAGGACCCGCTGGTACTCCGTCGCGCCGGCGCCGAAGAGCTTGCGCTCGTAGCCGCCGTTGAGGGCGATGCTCACCAACCAGCCGAGGGTGACGACGGGAGCCGCTACCAGGAAGGTGGGGTTGAACACCTGGTTGCTGTCCTGGAACACCCCCATGCCTCCGCGGCCGACGCGAGCCAGCACCACGGCGGCGATCAGGAGCACGGTGTCGACGAGAAGGGCGATCACCGGGACGAGTCGGAGACCGGTGCTAGCCCGGTCAAGCGCGTTGAGCCGCGTCTGAGCGCGGACGGCGCCGACGACCCGTCGACGTTCCTCCGACTGGTCGGGGATGAACGTGGTCATGCGGTAGGCCCCCAAGTGCTTTCCCGGTGTCGACGCACTGCCCACGCGCCGCAACGGGACCCTAGGTGGTCCGCATGTCCGTCACATCACGGAGCCGTGACTGGTTCCGGAGGGTGAACAGACGTACCACAAGTGGACTAGAGCGGTAGGTGGATCATCTACGTGTACGCCGCGAAGCGTACGCCCGGGTCGCCAAATTCATATACGTAACTGACGAGTTCCGATGAGGTCACGCCAGATCGGGGTCGAATTAGGCGTCGACCGAGTCGTGCGAGTCGCGGTCCTTGCGGGGAGAGCGCCTCTGCTCGCGCCTGCGGTCCCGGCGCTGCCGCCAGGTCAGGGTGCTCCGGGACGGGCTCGCGTCGTCAGTGGGGCCGTAGCCGTAGCCGTAGCCGTAGCCGTAGCCGCTCCCGCGCAGGGGGATCATGTTGAAGACGACACCGAGGAGGGGGGCGTCCACCGACTGGAGACGTTCGGCGGCGCCCCGTAGCTGGTCCCTCGTCGTGCGGCCGTGGCGCACGACCACCACGGCGCCGTCGGACTCCGAGGCGATCAGAGCCGCATCGGTCACCGGGAGCAGCGGTGGGGCGTCGATGATGACGACGTCGTAGCGCGACCGGAGCTCGTTGAGCAGCACCTGCATCGCTCGTGACTGCAGAAGCTCGGCGGGGTTGGGTGGGATGGCCCCGGCCGTGAGGACGGCCAGGCCCGTCTCGCTGTGGCGCTGCACCGCGTCGGCCAGGTCTGCCTGGCCGGTCAGCACGGTGGTGAGGCCCACGTCAGGGACGAGCCCGAGCAGGTGCGCGACCTGGGGGCGTCGCATGTCGCCGTCGACCAGCAGGACCTCCCGTCCGGCGGAGGCGAACGCGAGGGCGGCGTTGGTCGCGGTCGTCGACTTTCCCTCGCCAGGCACAGAGCTCGAGACCACGAAGACCTTGCTCGTGGAGTCGACATCGAGGAACTCCATGTTCGTGCGCAGCACGCGGAAGGCCTCCACGCGCGGGGAGTGCGAGGGCAGGTTGCTGATCAGCGGCTCACCGAACACCTGCGGGTCGTAGGAGAGGCCCGAGAGCACCGGGGTCTCGGCCAGCGCCGGAAGATCGTCCAGGTCCTTGACCGTCGCGTCGAACAGCTCCCGGGCCACGGCGAGCCCGAAACCCAGCAGCAGGCCCAGGACCAGGGCCAGGCCGAGGTTGCGCGCCGGCTGCGGAGAGACCGGGGAGGTCGGCAGCTGCGGGGCGTCGACAACGGTCGCCTTCAGAGTGGCGACCCGGCGGCCCGGGGGGGTCTCGAGGTCCGAGACCAGGCTGCGGATCTCCAACATCAGTGCGTTGTTGATGCGTTGGGCCTCGAAGCGATTGGGGTCTTGGACCGCCACCTCGAGCAGGACGGTGTTTGGCACGACAGTGGCGGTGATCCGCGAGGCCAGGGTCGAGGGACTCTCGCTCAGCTTCAGGTCCTGGACGACGCGACGGGCCACGTCCTCGCCGTTGATCACGTCGACGTACGACGCCACCCGCTGTTGGGAGAACAGTCCGCCCTGGTAAGCGTCCGAGCTCGACGACGAGCTACCCGTCGACACGAACACCCGCGCCGAGGACTGGTACATCGGGGTCGCTGCCGACGTCACCAGAGCTGCGACGCCGACCGCCGCGACGGTGGTGAGCAGGATGAGCAGCCAGCGGCGCCGGGCGATGCGGAGGTAGTCGCGCAGCTCCACGGAGGTCCCTTCGAGATGGTCCGAGCGGTGGCCCGGTCAGTGAGGCAGCGTCACCCTACGGCACCACCTGCACCACCAGCCCCGCGCCGTGCGTCGCGCGGATGTTCGTGGTTCCAGGCACGCCCCCCTCTACTCTGCCCTCATGGCTGACTCCCGACCCCGGTCCCGCCGCTCACACCGCGGGCGGTCGCGGACACGGGTGGTGCGGCGGGTGCTGATCGGTGTCCTCACTCTCGTGGTGCTCCTACTGGTCCTGGTGGCCTGGCAGGGGTGGTCCGCCTACCGCAGCGCTGAGGACGCGGACGTCGCGGTCCGAGAGTTTCGGACCAGGCTCCTGGATCGCGACGTCACCGGCGCTCGCGAATCGCTCGATCGCGCCCAGACAGCCACGCAGGACGCCCGGTCGTCGCTCTCGGGTCCACAGTGGACGCTGGTGGGTGCAGTGCCGGGGGTGGGGGACGATGTCAGCGCGGCGCAGAGTCTCGTGTCCACGGTGGACGACGTGACCCACGGGGCCATGCCGGCCGTGCTGACGGCACTGTCGGACGTCGACCCGCGCAAGGTGGGTCTGCGCGACGGTCGGGTGCAGCTCGCGCCGCTCCAGCGAGCGAGCGCGCAGCTGACTCGTGCCGCGAGCCTGCTCGGGGCCGCGGACAGACAGGCCGCCGCCATCACCACCAGGTCCCTCATCCCGAAGCTGGCAACCAAGGTCGAAGCGACCCAGAAGCTGCTCGACCAGACCTCCCGTCTGTCCCGCACGGCAGCCGTGGCCGGTCGACTCCTGCCCGGCATGCTGGGGCAGGGCGGACGGCGCGACTACCTCTTGCTCGCCCAGAACACGGCCGAGCAGAGGTCTCTGGGGGGCATTCCCGGAGCGATCGCCCTGATCCGGGCCGAGAACGGCCGGCTCACCCTGGTGAAGCAGGCGACAGCAACTGACATCGGCTCGTTCGACCGGCCCGTGCTCCCGCTCGCACCGGCAGAACAGGCGCTCTACGGCACGGTGTTGGCGACCTACCCCCAGAACGTCACGGACACCCCGGACTTCCCGAGGGCCGCACAGTTGATCACAGCCATGTGGCAGCGCCGCGAGGGTGGACGGGTCGACGGGGTCGCCGCCATCGACCCCTGGGCTCTCCAGTTGCTGCTCCGCGCCGTCGGCCCGGTCCCCACGTCGGCCGGGCGGCTCACGGGCAAGAACGCCACTCAGAAGCTCCTGGTCGACGTCTACCGGGACGTGCCCGATCCCCAGCAGCAGAACCAGGTCTTCGCCCAGGCCGCCAAGGCCGTGTTCGACCGGGTGCGCCAGTTCCGCGGTGACCCCCGTGCCCTGACGACGGCCCTGAGCGACGGAGTGGAGCAGGGCCGCGTCATGGTGTGGTCAGCGCGGGCGGACGAGGAGAGGATCTTGGCCACCACCGCGCTGGGTCGGTCGCTGCGTAGCCGGGCGGCGCAATCGGACGTCGGTGTCTACTTCCACGACCGCACCCAGTCCAAGATGAGTACCTACCAACGTGCTGCAATCACCAGTTCGCCCTCGCGGTGCACCACACCGACCAGCGCCACCGTCACGGTCAAGGTCCGCTCCGCGGCGCCGAAGGACCGCAATCTCCCCCCGTACGTCACGGGTGGTGGCGCCCGCGTGCGACCCGGCGACGTCCTCACCCAGGTGGTCGTCTACGCCCCGCGGGGGTGGACCATCCAGGGGGTCCGTGCCAGCGACGGAAGGCGTGACCTGACCACCTACCGGCACGACGGACTGTGGGCCGGAACGCGTGACTTCGAGCTCGCTCCTGGGGAGTCGAAGACCCTGACCGTGAGGATGGGTGGCGTGGCGCTGAGACAAATCCCCGATATCAGGTACACGCCCGGCACCAAGCCTGCTAACGTCCTCCTTGTTAGATCTGGCTGCTCCTAGGACTCATCTCGGGACGGTCGCCCCCCAGACATGAATGGAGACGACCGTGAAGGTCTTCCGCATCCTCGCCATCGTGGCGTTCGCGTTCTTCGCGTTCCTCGCCCCCACTGCAGCCCAGGCCGCTCCCTACGGTGGCCAGCCCGGCGGCGTCGTGGTGACGCCCCCCACCCAGTCCGGCAACTGCGTGGTCACCAAGATCAAGGTGACTGGTCCGGCGAACACCACGTTCACCCTGACCGTGCGCGACTCCTCCGGCAAGATCGTCTTCCAGAAGAGCAAGAGCTCCGGCTCCAAGGGCCAGGCCACCTTCACGGTTCGCGTCTGTGGCTCCGGCACCTTCACCGCTACCGGCACCGGTCCCGGCGGAGCGGTGCTCGGCACCAGCCAGTTCCAGGGTGTGAGCGGCAGCCAGGGCGGTGGCTCGAGTTCTGGCGGGACGTCGCCGTCCTCGAGCAACGCGGGCGGTCTTCCGTCCACCGGTGCACCCAACGACACCCTGCTGATCGGTGGCGCCGCGGCGCTCCTGCTGGTCGGCGGCATCACGGTCGCGGCGGCTCGACGCAAGTCGCTCTGACGCACTAGTTCGTCGCAAGACCCCCGTGGCCCTGGGCCACGGGGGGTCTTGTCGTGTCGTTGGGGGATGGACGACGGGCCTGGCGGCCTGCTCGACCACCGTGGCTCGACCCGCGTGGTGGCCCTGCCCGACCACGAGGAGGCGGGCAGGCGCTAGGTGGGGGTGCGGGTCTGGGCCGACCGCACGAGCGCGGCGGCCCGGGAGGCGACCGGGCCTGATGACGTCTCCAGCCGGCGCACCAGGTCGCGCGCAACCACCATCGCCCGGTCCAGCGCCCACAGGCCGCGGCCGGAGGCGGCGCGCAGGTCGACGGTGCGGGTCTCGCTGTCGGCGTAGCTGCGCTTGTAGCCCTCCTCGCCGCGCATGAAGTCGAACTCCTCGACTCTGTCGGCCAGCGCCACGGCCACGGCCGCGTCGATGGCGAGCCGGCCCGGGCTGTGTCGGGCGTGCGCCGGGTCGAACCGGCAGTTCCACATGCGTCGGGACGCGCCGTCGACGAAGCAGAGGGCGTACGCCGCCAACTCCCCGTCGAGCCGCAGGACGGTCAAGCACAACTCGTCCAGCTCGGCGTGCCGGAGCACCAGCTCGCGGAAGAAGGCGCGCTCGCGGGGGTCGTCCATCGGGGAGGACCTGCCCAGCTCGCGGTCGCGACGGCGGTGCACCTCCTCGACCTCGGGGAGGACTCGGCGGACGTGGTCGACTCGACGAAGGTGCTCGACGTCGACCACGACGCCCTCGCGGGCCAGGCGGTTGCGCAGCCACTTCGAACCCTTCCGGTGGCTCTTGGAGACGTGGGCCTCCAGGGTCGGCTGCGCCCCGGCGCGCATCACCGGGGAGACGTCCCCGGGCTCGGTCGTGGCATGACGCAGGCGCCGAGCGAGGCGGGGGACCACCTCGTCGGACGCGTCGTGGTGCCGCGCGGTCAGGCGCCAGGGGCGCCGGCGACCCAGGTCGTCGGCCAGCGCACTCGCCAAGCGCTGCGCGTCGGCGTGCGAGCGTGCCGGCATCACCACGACGTCGCTGGCTCCATCACCCAGGGGCACCACCTGGGTCACCCCCGCACGTCGCCGGGTAGCCAGCAGGGCAGCGGCGGCGAGCGACCCGTCCGGGCCAGGGACCGTCACGACCAGGGGCTCGTGGTCGGGGTGGTGCTCGAGCCAGACCTGCAGCCAGGGTCGCCGGGCCGTGACCGGTGCCGCACACGCCGTCATGAGGTCGTCGAGCTCGCTAGCGACGCCGTCGAGAGCCTGCGGACCGGTGCGCGTCCACGGGGTTGAGGCGCCCGAGTCGGGCGAGTCCGGGCGCACGACTTCGACGCTACCGGATCTCTGCCATGATCCGAGGCATGAGCGTCCTCTGTTACCACGCGCTCGACGCCGCGTGGGACTCGCCCCTGTCGGTGAGCCCGGAGGACTTCGACGACCAGTGCCAGGTGCTGGCCCGGAGCGGTCGCGTGGTCCGCACGGCGTCGGCCCCGGCGGCACGGGACCACGCGATCACCTTCGACGACGGGTTCGCGAGCGTCTTCGAGCACGGGCTGCCCGTGTTGAGGCGCCTTCAGCTCCCCGCCACCGTGTTCGTGGTCGCCGGGACGCTCGAACGGCCGGCCAGTCCCGTGGACTGGGTGTTCCCGCCGGTCGATCCTGCCCCTGGCGTGCTCACCGCCGACCAGGTGCTGGAGCTCGCGGAGTCCGGGGTGGAGATCGGCTCGCACACCTGGTCCCACCGGGACCTCCCAGACTTCTCCGAGGCCGAGTGCCTGGACGACCTCCGCAGCAGCCGGACCCTCCTGGAGGACCTGCTGGGACGCCGGGTCGCCCAGCTCGCCTACCCCTTCGGTCACCACGCCGCCCATGTGCGGCGCGCCGCGCAGCGGGCGGGCTACGACCTGGCCTACTCCCTGCCCGACCGTCGCGAGCCCGTCGGGCCCTATGCCGTCCCCCGGGTCGGGGTCTACCGCGGCAACGACCTGCGCACGTTCCGGCTCAAGCTCGCCCGCCCCTACCTGCGGTTGCGGATGAGCCGGGCCTACGCCCGGTGGTGGCCGGAGCCGCCCCCGGTCACCGAGTGAGTGACTGCACGTCCGGAACACACCCGATGCACCGAATCGTCACAGAACCGTCCAGTACTGTGCCCTCCGTACCGGACCCCGACGTTAGGCAGAACGAAGTCGATGGCCTCCTTCATGTTCGTCGAGCTGAGCCCGTCCGGGGGGCTCTTCCACTTCGGTTTCCAGCTGGGTTCGCACCTGGCCGGCCGGGGGCACGACGTCACCCTCGTCACGGGACCCGATCCCGAGCTCTCCTCCCAGGAGCCCCGCCTGCGGATCGCCTCCGTGCTCCCCACCTGGCACTCGGGTGACCAACGCGCGGTCCCGGGCTGGGTGCGTCGACTGCGACGGCCCTTCCGCGGGCTGCGGCACGTCCACGCACTGCTGATCGTCCTCGTGACCCTCTTCCGCACGCGACCGGACGCCGTGTTCTTCCAGCCGCTGCGCTTCCCCTTCGACGCCTGGCTCGTCCGCGCGTGCCGCGTCGTCAGCCCCTCCACGCGCCGCTGCATCGTGCTCCACGAGACCCGCCCGCTCAGCGAGCAGCGGCGCGAGGGCTCGCTCTACCGAGAGGAGCGGAGCCTTCCCGACCGGGTGCTGGCCTCGGCCATCCGTCAGGCCGTCCTGCACATGGACGCCATCTTCGTCCTCGGCGAAGGTGCGCGGGAGGACGTCCTGGCCCGGTGGCGTCCGTCGGTCCCCGTCACGGTCGTGCCCCACGGTGACGAGGACGTGTTCCTGGGGGAGGGGAAGATCCCCGTGGTGCGTTCCACCCTCCAGCAGGTGCTCTTCTTCGGGATCTGGACCCGTCACAAGGGCATCCCCTTGCTGATCGAGGCCTTCCGCCAGGTCGTGGACACGCGGCCCGAGGCCCGGCTGGTGATCGCGGGGGCGGTCCAGGCCGACGTCGACCTGGAGGAGGTGCGGTCTCTGGCCCGCACGGTCCCGGGCGTCGAGCTGCGTCCGGGGTACGTCGACATGGCCGACGTCCCGGGCCTGTTCGGCGAGGCGCGCGTGGTGGTGGCGCCGTACCTGCGGGCCAACCAGAGCGGGGTCGTCCACCTCGCCCAGAGCTTCGGGCGGCCGGTCGTGGCCTCGGCGGTCGGGGACATCCCAGCCGCGGTGCCCGACGGGGTGGCGGGCACCATCGTCCCGCCCGGCGACGTCGAGGCGCTGCGGGACGCCATCGCCGCGCTGCTGGACGACCCGGAGCTGGCCCAGCGCCTCGGCGACGGGGGGCGGGAGCGGCTCAGCTCGGTCGGGTCGTGGGACGCCATCGCTGACGACGTCGCGCGCGCCGCGCTGGGCTGACCGGTCTCAGGGGTAGCCGAGCACCTCGGGGCGCCGCCGGGCCCAGGCGAGGGCCGACCGCAGTGCGTCCTCGGTGGTCGACCGGGCCCGCCACCCGAGCAGCTCGGCGATGCGGTCGACGTTGGCGTAGGCCCCGATGGCGTCGCCGTCGCGAGCCGGTGCCTCGCGCACCGGGACCGTCGTCCCCGAGGCCGCCTCGAAGGCCTGGACGAGCTCGCGCACGGTCACGCCACGCCCGGTGCCGACGTTGAGCACCACGCTGCTCGACCCCACCCGCGTCAGCATCCGGTCGAACTGCTCGACGGCCGCGACGTGGGCGAGCGCCAGGTCCCAGACGTGGATGTAGTCGCGGAGACCGGTCCCGTCGCGGGTGGGGTGCTCGGTGCCGGTGATGAGGAACGCTTCCTGCTGCCCGGTCGCGGCCCTCACGAGCTGCCCGAGCACGTGGGAGGGCTCCCGGACGTGGATCCCGGTCGTCAGTTCGGGGTCGGACCCGATGGGGTTGAAGTAGCGCAGCATCACCGCGTCGATGGCCCCGGCGGCAGCCATGTCCTGCATGACCATCTCCATCATCAGCTTCGTCCGGGCGTACGGCGACTGCGGGTCGACCGCAGAGCGCTCGTCCACCTCGAAGGAGGGGGAGTAGGCGTAGACCGACGCCGACGACGACAGCAGCACCCTGCGCTTGCCCAGACCGGAGAGGCAGTCGAGGAGCTCGAGGGACTTGGCGACGTTCTCGCGGTAGTACAGGTGCGGGTCGGCCACCGACTCGGGCACCACGACCAGCGCCGCCATGTGGATGGTCGCCTCGATGTCGGGGTGCTCGTGCACGACCCGGGTGAGGAGGGCGCGGTCCGCCACGTCGCCCTCGTAGAAGATCCGGTCCCCCACGAACACGCGCGGGCCCGAGACGAGCGAGTCGAGCACGACCGGCGTGTGGCCGGCCTGTTCGAGAGCCCGACACGTGGTCGATCCGATGTAGCCCGCCCCGCCCGTCACCAGCACCTTCACGGGTGACGACGCTAGCACCGCGAGAACTTTTGATCCGAGGAGTCCGTCTTTACCTAAATGTCCGTTTTACTCCGTATAGTGGTGAACAGAAGGATCCCCCACTGTTCAGGAGCCCGGGACATGCGCTCACGACTTCAGGCAGCCTCGGTTGCCACGCTCATCTCGCTCGGAGGCTTGGCGCCCATCGCGGCGGACGCCACCACCAGCGCAACCTACGCCGCGACCGCCGTCGACTACGTGGGAGCCACCGCGGTCCACGGCTCAGGTTCACAGCTGACCGTGGGCGTTCCCCGCGCCAGTGCGAGCGGCGACCTCCAGATCGCCGTTGTCGGTCTGGTGGGCCGGTCCTCCCGTGTCGCAACCCCTGCGGGCTGGACCCGGGTCCTCGAGCGTCACGCCGGGCGCATGCGGGGCGTCATGTTCGTCTCGCACTCCGCCCGGCCCGCTGTGTTCCACAAGTCCGGACGGGCGACGTGGAACGTGTCGCGCGCGGCGTACAGCGGCGTGACGGACTTCAGCGGGGCCCGCGGCAGCGTGAGCCGCGCCCGTGTCCACGTGCTCCCCCTGGGCGGGACCGTCGGAGCCGACAGCCAGCAGGTGGGCGGGGTGCTCGGCGTCGGTCGCGACTGGGCCAGCACGCCCTCCGCGCCGGTGCAGAGCCTCGCGCGCACGGTGACGACCTCGCGGGTCACCCGGGCCTTCGGCTGGAGCCTGGTCCTGACCGGACGCAAGAAGACCAGCCCCGTGGTGACCCCGACGCACCCGACGCCGACGCCCACCCCGACGGAGGCACCTACGACGTCCACCTCCGCGCCGGCGCCCGTCGTCACCCCCACGCCGGTCGACTCCCCGACCCCCGTCGTGACGCCGACCCCGACCCCGACGCCCACCCCGACCCCCACCCCGACTGTGGACCCGACCCCGGCCACCCCGGTCCTGAACCTGCTGTCCACCATGAGCGAGCTGACCGGCACCCCGTGGCGCTCGGCGGACGCGCCGGACCCCGGCTACGCCAACGCCCCGATCCCCAGCGGGCCGGGCGTGGACCCCGCCTCGACCTCGACGCTGCGTGGCGTGGGCGGCCAGGTCACCCTCAACACCGTCGACTACACCGAGCCGATCTTCTACCGGTCCTCGGCCGTGGTGGCCAAGCGCACGGTGAACTGCACCGCCTGGGGCTGCATCGGCGGCACCAGCGCCCCGATCGTCGGCAACGAGGTCGTGGCGCCGGGCAGTGACGCCCAGCTCAACATCGTCGACCTGGCCGCACGGGTGTCCTACGAGTTCTGGGACGTGGCCTCGGACGCCGACGGCACGATCAAGATCAACGCCGACGGCTCCGTCTCGGCCGGCTCGATGAGCGTCGTGCCGCTGGACGGCCGGGGCAACAAGTCGGTCGACGGCAAGAACCTCAACATCACCGGGTCAGGCGTCTCTCGCCTCCTGGGCGTCATCCGGGCCAACGAGGTGCGGGCGGCGGCGATCGACCCGCGCACCGCCATCCCTCACGCCCTCTCGGTCTCGATCCCGCCGACGTCCAACTGCTCGGGCACCTTCCTGGAGCCCGCCACCAAGACCGACGGAAGGGCCACCTCGACGTCCTGCGTCAAGGAGGGCTCCCGGCTCCAGCTCGACCCGAGCTACTCCTGCGGATCCTTGAGCGGCAACATGGCCCAGGCGGTCTGCTACGCCTTCCAGAAGTACGGCGCCTACGACATGGACAACGGATGCAAGTCGATCTGCGTCTACTCCCAGCAGGTGAGCTCCTGGTCCACGGCGACCAAGGACTACCAGAACGTCGACGTCTGGGGTGACTACACCGGCCTGACGATCCCGCTGTCCCGGATGCAGGTGCTGCGCAGCTGGAACGGCAGCTAGTTTCGCGAGCCGGACCCGGGGGTGGAGGAGCACTGGTGCTCCTCCACCCCCGGGTCCGCTCTCGGGTGTGTGACCATGTCGACCCGCGATCCCCGACGTTAGGACCCTCGTGCCCGATCCCGCTGCTCCTCGGTCGGTGGTCCTGGTCTCGGGGGTCTTCCCGCACCCCCGCGACTCGGGCAAGAAGGTCATGGTCGCGGGGTTGCTCGACTACTGGCGGCGCCGGGTGGGCGCCGACCAGGTCCACCTCGTGCTCGTCGGCGGTGGGGAGGTCGATCTCGACCAGGTCGACGCGGTGGTGCACCGGGTCGACCGACCGGGTGCTCGGACCCAGCTGCGCAGCGTGCTCGTGCGCAGCGTGCTCACCCGGGGTCACACCCTGCAGGAGTCGGCGCTGTACTCCGCGTCGGTGCGGCGACGACTCGCCGACCTGCTGGGGGAGATCAGCGCGGACCTGGAGGTCTTCGACACCGTCCGGATGGGCCAGTACGCCGAGGAGATCCCCGTCCGGCCCGGCGCCAGGAGGGTGATCTTCCTCGACGACCTGTTCTCGGTCCGCTACGAGCGGATGCTGGCTCTGATGCGCGAGCACCCGGAGGTCGACTTCGACCCGCTCGGGGACTTCCGGGCCAACCTGCCGGCGGCGGTGGGGCCGGTCGCCGACCGTCGCGTCGTCCGGCGCGCCCTTCTCGCCTGGGAGCGTGCGGTGGTCGCGCGTCGGGAGCAGGCCATGGCGGAGCTCTTCGAGACGGTGATGCTCGTCAGTCCCGAGGAGACCCGGCGACTGGCCGGACGAGTGCCGTCGGCGCGGGTGCGTGAGCTGCGGCCGGTGCTCGACCTTGCAGCCCCCGAACGGCCACCGCTCTCGGGCCCTCCCGTCTTCGTGCTGCTGGGCCTCCTGACCCTGGCCCACAACGCCGACGGCGTCGAGTCCTTCCTCGAGCGCGGCATGTCCGGCCTGCTGACCGCTGTGCCGGACGCGATCGTGCACGTGGTGGGACGGGGGGCGACGCCCCGCATCGAGGCCGCGGCGGCGCCGTGGGGTGACGCGGTCCGCCTCGAGGGGTTCGTCGACGACCTGGACGGGCTGCTCAACCGCGCGACCGCGCTGCTGATGCCACTCCGCTTCGGCTCCGGCATCAAGATCAAGGTGATCGAGGCCCTGGCGCGCGGGCTGCCGGTCGTCAGCACCCCCATCGGGGCCGAGGGGGTGGAGACGGGGGCCGACCGCGGCATCCTGCTGGTCCCGGACGCCAGTGCCGTCGGAGAGGTCGTGCGCGATCTCCGCGACCCGGCCCGTCACCTCCAGCTGTCCGGGGCGGCGCGGCGCCACTACGAGGAGCGCTACAGCCTGCGCGCGGCCTTCGCCACCTACGACGAGGCCTTCGCCGCCCGGGCCTGACGCGGGCGTCGGGGTCCGGCGCAGCCGCCGGCACCCTGGTGCGACGCATACTGGGCCTCGAGGGGCGGCCGACCAGGTCTCCCACGTCGCTCCGGGACGGTGGCGGGAGATGGTCCGACGACGTGCCGCCGGCACCGGGCCCCAAAGGCCCCCGTGGCCCCGGTGGCGCCGCGGTCGCCGCGTGACCCGGTTCGGGGCGGTGGTCGCGGTGGTTCTCGCCTGCCTGGCGGTCGGAACTGTCTCGGTATGGTCGCGGCTCGGGAGCGACTCGGGTGGGGCCGACTACGTGGGGTCCCGGGTGTCTGCGGACGCCCGTGTCGACGAGGGCTCCACCGAGGTCGTGCACGACCTCGGTGGAGAGGTGGTGATGAACACGGTCGACTACACCGAGCCCATCTACTACCGGTCGTCCGCGCGGGTGCCGACGCGGCCGGTGAGGTGCACGACGTACGGCTGCGTCGGCGGTGAACGCGCTCCGCTCGTCGGGGACGAGCGGCCCGCACCCGGCACGGATGCCCAGCTGATCGTGGTCGACCCCGCGGCCCGGGTGTCCTACGAGTTCTGGCGCGTGGCGAAGGACGCCGACGGCACGGTGCGGCTGGGGCCGGGCGGCACGGTCTCCGCGGGCTCCATGAGCGTGGTGCCCCTGGGGGGCGTGAACAGGTCGGTGGACGGCAAGCGCCTGACCACGACCGGCGCCGGCGTCTCCCGGCTTCTGGGGGTGGTCCGGGCTCGCGAGGTGCGGGCGGCGCTGATCGACCCGCGCACGGCCATCCCGCACGCCCTCTCGGTGTCGATCCCCACGATGGCCAACTGCTCCGACAGCTTCGTGCCACCGGCCACCAAGACCGACGGCCGCGCCGCGGACGGGCGGTGCGTCAAGGAGGGCTCGCGACTGGTGGTGGACCAGGACTTCGCCTGCGGCTCCCTCGTGGGGCCGTTGGCCCAGGCGGTCTGCTTCGCGATGCAGCGCCACGGCGCCTACGACATGGACAACGGGTGCAGCACGGTGTGCGTCTACGCCCAGCAGGTGGCCTCGTGGTCCTCGGGCCGCGCCGACTACGCGGCCGCCGGGGTGTACAGCGACTACGCGGGCACCGGGATCCCGCTCGACCGCATCCGGGTGCTGCGTTCCTGGGACGGCACCTGACCCGATCCGTGGGCGGCGCCGCGCACCCCGGCGTCGTACGACTTCGAGGACGCTGCCACCCCCCCTGGGGCATACTGGGCCGGGCGGCTCACGCTCCTGGATCGACATCGACGGCGACACGAAGAGGCGGACTCGTTCCCATGCAGAGACCTTCCCCCGCCGCCAGACCGGCGCGCGTCCGACGGCGTGCAGGGGGTGTGGCGAGCGTGCTGCTCGGACTGGTGGCGGCGGCCTCGGTCCTGGGTGGCGGCTACGTCTACGAGTCCGGCCAGCCGGTCCAGTACTCCGCCAGCAACCAGCTGCTGATCGCGCCGGGGACGACCCTGGACTCCGCGGCGACGTCGTCCTACTGGGAGACGCTCTCGAACGGCCAGATCCCCGCCACCGCGGCGGCAATCGTGTCCGACAAGCGGTTGGAGCGCCAGGCGGTGGACCGGCTGCCGACCGCGGTCCAGCGGCAGGTCGCGGCCACCGTGAGCGTGGTGCCCTCGACGGCCGTGGTCAACGTGCAGGTCGTCGCGCCCAGCTCCCAGATCGCGGAGCAGGTGGCCAACCAGATCGCCACACTCAGCGTCTCGGAGGTCTCGCGGGCCCTGTCCCCCTACGAGCTGCGGGTGATCAGCGACGCCAGCGGGACGGCTACCTTGAGCAGTCTCAGCTCCTCCCAGTGGTTGACCATGATCGTCCTGGCCGCCCTCTTCGTCGGCATCGTCGTGCAGCAGCTCGCGTCGTGGGCGGGGCGCGCCACCCGACGCCGACGGGGCGCGGAGCGTCCGACGGTTCGATGACGCGTCCGCTGCCGCGGCTCGCGCTGGTCGTCATCGTCGGAGCAGCCTGCCTCAACCTGCCGGCGTTGTCGCCGTTCGCGTCGCTGCCGGTCAACACCGCGCTCCTGGTCCTCGGTCTGGGCGTCGTGGTGTGGGAGCTGCTCCACGGCCGGCTGGACCTGTCGCTGCCCCTGGTCGTGCTCCTCGCGGCCGCAGCGGTCTTCCTGATGCTTCCCGGGACCCTGGGGGGCCTGGACCCGCTGAACTCGTGGTTGGTGCTGGAGGTCTACCTCAAGGACGTCCTCTTCCTGGTCACGGTGGTCCTGCTCGCGAGCGCCGTGGGCGACTCCGCGGTCCGGGTCGTCGCGATGGTGGTCACGCTGTGCCTCGCGCTCCTGGGTGGCCTCGCGGTCCTGGACCAGCTGGTCTTCGGCAACTCGCTGGACCTGGGGGGCCTCGTGTCCATCAGCACGTCCGGTGGCGTCGGTGTCGACGCCCTGCGGCAACAGGGCCCGTTCAGCGACCCCAACTTCTTCGGGCGTCTCGTGGTGCTCGCCCTTCCGCTGGACGCGGCCCTCCTGTCGCGGGCCTGGTCGAGGGGAGCCAAGGCCGAGGTCGTCGTGTGGGCGGGCGCTGGCGTGGGGGTCCTCGGTGGGGTCTACCTCTCGGGCAGCCGGGGCGCCATGCTGGCCTCCCTGGTCGCCGTGGTGGTGTGGATGTGGTGGGCGGGGCCGACCTTCCGCCGCAGGCTCGTCGTGATCCCTTTCCTGGTGCTGCCGCTCCTGGCCGTCCCTGGGGTGGGGTCTCGATTGCTGACACTGGACAACATCACGTCCTCCTCGTCGTCCTTCGCCGAGGAGGACGGATCGGTGCTCGAACGCGCCGCCGCGGCCCGGGTCACGACCAAGATCTTCGAGGCGCACCCCGTCGTGGGAGTGGGTCCGGGCAACCTGGACACCACCGCTGAGCCCTACGCCGCTGCGGGCCGCGGCGTGATCTACCGCAACGTCGCCGCGCACAACACCTACCTCCAGCTGGCGGCCGAGGACGGCGTGATCGGGCTCCTGGGGTGGCTGGTGTTCCTGGGCGGGCTCGTCGTCGTCGCCGGTCGCACGGCGCGGGCCTACGCCGCGGCCCCCGAACCGCCCCCCGGCGACGCCGGCTCGCTCGCGGCGGCGGCCGCGGGGGCAGCGGCCGCCTGGGCGGTGGCCAGCATCTTCCTCCACCTGGCCTACCTGCGTCCGTTCTACGCGGTCGTCGCACTCGTGGCCGTCCTCGCGCGGTCGGCACCTGCCCTGGTCCGCGCCGAACCAGCGCTGCGGGGGCCGCTGGTGGCGCGGCGGAGTCGGCTGGTGCTGGCGGCCGTGGTGCTGGTCGTGGTCGTGGGCGGGGGAGTCTGGGGCTACCCCCACCTGCGGGCGGAGCGGTGGCGGGCCGACGTCGAGGTCGCCCTGGAGCCAGCGGGCGGCAGCACCGACGCCTACCGGCTCTCCCTGATCAGCCGGCGCCGGGTCGTCGCGACCTACGCCACGGTGGTGCTCCGGCAGGGCCAGGCCTTCGTCGGGGACCGTGGAGTGGTCACCGTCGCCTCGACCGGTCAGTCCACGGGCACGTCGCTGCAGCCCACCATCCGGGTCCAGGTCCTGGCGCGCACGCGGTCCGAGGCGACCCGGCTCGCCCTGGGGGCGGCCGAGGCCAGTCGCGACCTGGTGGCGCGCACCACCCTGCTCAACCGGTTCGCGGTGGCCACCGTGGGGAGCGTCGTGACGACCCCGACGCAGGTGTGGTCGCTCACGAAGGGAGCTGCGGGGTGAAGGTCCTGGTCGTCATCGACTCGATGAGCTTCGGAGGGGCTGAGCACCTCCTGGCCGGCCTCGCCGAGGGACGGCGCGAGGGTCTGGACATGTCCGTGCTGGCCCTGCCGGACCGGAGCGACCCGCGCACCCAGATGCTGCCGGTCCTCGAGGCCGCTGGACTCACGGTGGAGTTCGCGGGCGTCTCGCGGCTGCTCCAACCCTCGGCCCTGGCACGACTGGTGCGGGCCATCCGTCGTTCCGGCTGTGACGTCGTGCACGCGCACCTCGGCTACTCCAGCATCCTGGCTCCCGTGGCCGCGCGCCTGGCCGGCGTCCCGTGCGTCGCCACCCTGCACCACGTGCCGGGGAGGACCGCCCGGGGCGAGGCGGTCAAGGAGCGGCTGATGGTGGCCGTTCCCTCCCGGCTCGGCCGACTGGTGTTCGTCTCGGCGGCGTCGCGGGACGCGTTCGCCACCCGCTACCGCCCGCGGCCCACGTGGCGCGTGGTCCACAACGGCATCGACGTGGAACGCTTCGGCGGCGAGGTCGCTCCTGCCGACCTCGGGGTCCCCGCTGGTGCGCCCGTGGTGTCGATCGTCGCCGCCGTGCGCGAGCCCAAGGGTCACGAGGTCGCGATCCGGTCCTGGCCACGCGTCCGGGCCTCGGTCCCCGACGCGCGGCTGGTGGTCGTCGGGGACGGACCCCACCGCGGCGCCCTCCAGGAGCTGACTCGTGAGCTGGGTCAGGACGACCGGGTCGTGTTCGTCGGCTCGAGGTCCGACGTGCCGGAGGTGTGGTCCGCCTCAACGCTGGCCGCCCTGCCGTCGTACACCGAGGCCCTGCCCACCGCGCTGATCGAGGCGGGCGCCGCCGGCCTGGCCTGCGTGGCCACCCGGGTCGGAGGCGTGCCCGAGGTGGTCGAGGACGGTGTCACCGGGGTGCTGGTGCCGCCCCACGACGTCGACGCGTTCGCCGACGCGGTCGTCGCCCTGCTGCTGGACCACCCCCGTCGAGCGGCGTACGGACGGGCGGCGCGTGAGCTGACGCGGTCCCGCTTCGACCGTGAGGTGTGGACCGACCGCCTGCTGGACCTCTACGCCGACGCGCTGGGCCGTGCCTCGGGCACCTCCCGGCCGGCGCTGCGAGGAGGTGGGACGGGTGACTGACACCGTTGTCGACGGCCGATCTCCGGGAGCCGCCCGCGCCATGGCGTGGGCCGGTGCCACGATGGCGGGCAGCCGCGTCATCACCCTCGTGGCCACCCTCGTCCTCGCGCGCCTGCTGGTCCCTGCCGACTTCGGGGTCTTCGCCGTCGGGCTCCTGGTCATCAACTACCTGGACCGGGTGAAGGACATGGGCGTCGGGGCCGGCCTGATCTACCGACAGGAACCATGGGACCTCGTGGCCCACACCGGGCTGCCCCTGGTGATGGCCTCCAGCGGGGTGCTCTCGCTGGCGGCGTTCCTCTTCGCTCCCGTGGCGGCCACCTTCTTCGAGGATCCCCGGGCGGTCGACGTCCTGCGGGGGCTGGCGCTCGTCCTGTTCATCGGCGGGATCGCCATCGTTCCCGATGCCAAGCTCCGGCGCGGCATGGACTTCCGTCGTCGCCTGGTCCCCGAGGTCCTCGCCGCGGTGGTGAAGAACGGCCTCGCGGTGGGCCTCGCGGCCGGTGGAGTCGGCGTGCTCTCCCTGGTCTGGGGCCAGCTGGCCGGGAGCGTCGTGCAAGCGGCCCTGTACTGGGCGCTGTGCGGCTGGGCGCCGCGCCTGGGCTGGGACGCCGACATGGCGCGCAAGCTCCTGCGCTACGGCCTGCCTGCCTCGCTGGTGGCCGTCTTCGCGGTCTTCCTGGAGAACATCGACTACCTGGTCGTGGGCCACCGGCTGGGGCTCGAGCAGCTGGGCTACTACACGATGGCCTACCGGTTGCCCGAGGTCAGCATCCTCGCGCTCTGCATCGTGGCCAGCCAGGTGCTGTTCCCGGCCTTCTCGCGGGAGCAGCACGACCTGCCCCAGCTGCGTGTCCTCTACCTGAGGGCCGCCCGCAGCGTGGCCTTGCTGACCCTGCCGCTCGGCGCCTCCATGGCGGTGCTGGCGCCGGAGATCGTGGAGGCCCTCTACTCGTCCCGGTGGGAGCCGTCCATCCCGGCGCTGCGGCTCATCGCAGTCTTCGCCGCCGTCACGTCGATGAGCTTCCACGCGGGTGAGCTGTACAAGGCGACAGGTCGTCCGGGCATCCTGAACACGCTCGCCGTCGGTGAGGTGATCATCCTCTTCCCTGTCCTCTGGCTCGCCGCCGCCCACAGCATCACCGCGGTCGCTGCGACGATGTGCGCGGGGGCCATGGGCCTGTCCCTCGCCCGCCTCGCGATCGCCGCCCGGTTGATCGGACTGCCCCGGAGGCGGCTCGTGGCCTCCTTCGGGCCGGGTGTGCTGGTCGCCGTCGGTGTGGCGGTGGTCGACTGGCTGGCTCAGCAGGGCCTGCGGATCGTCGTCCCGGACGCGCCGGCTCTGCTCGTGCTGGCCCTGGTCGGCGCTCTCACGGTCGCGGCGTACGCCCTCCTGGTGCGGTGGTGCGCCCCGGACGCGATGTCGGCGGCCCGCCGTGCGGTCGCCGACGTGACCGGTCGCTGAGGCGTCGACGTGCTGGAGCACCAGCGACGCCGCGCACGGGCCCCTAGACTCGCCCGGATGAGCTCGCCGCAGCCGTCCGAGACGACCCCGGACCTTCCGTGTTGAGGGTCTGCCACGTGATCCACAGCCTGGGTCCGGGTGGCGCGGAGTCCATGCTGCTGGAGCTGGCCCGTCATCGGGAGGCCGGACCGCTGGAGGTCGTCGTGGTCCACCTGGTGGGCTCGAGCGACACCCCGATCGCCCGCGCGATCAGGGCGACCGGTGTGCCGGTGCTGGGGCTGGGCCTGGACTCGCGGTGGGACCCGCGTGCCTTTGCCCGCGCGCGGGGGGCGATCGGGACGCAGCGTCCGGTCGTCGTGCACACCCACCTCAAGCACGCCGACATCGTGGGGGGTGCCGTCGCGCGCCGGCTGGGGCTGCCCCACGTCTCGACCCTGCACCTGATCGAGGACGACGTCACGGGGATCAGCCGCGGGAAGAGGTGGCTGGCCGGCCGCACGCGACGCTCGGCCGACCGGGTCGTGGCCGTCAGCGACGCGCAGCGCGCGTGGTACGTCCAGGCCTTCGGCGCGGACCCTGCTCAGGTGGTGACCGTGCACAACGGGGTCAGCGACCTGGTCGAGGTCGGCGATGCCGCTGTCGCGGCGACTAGGTCCCAGCTCGGAGCGCGGGACGTGCGTCCCGTGCTGGCGGTCAACGTGGCCGTCATGCGCCCGGGCAAGGGACACCAGGACCTGCTGGAGGCGGTGCGCCTGCTCCCGGACGACTCGCCGCTCACGGTCTGCCTGGTGGGGGACGGTGAGCTGCGGCCAGGGCTGGAGGCGGAGGTCGCGGCTGACCCTCGGCTGCTCGACCGGGTGTCGTTCGCCGGCTTCCGCGACGACGTGCCGGCCGTGCTGCAGGCTGCCGACCTGATCGTGCACCCGACGTACGCCGACGCACTCCCCACGTCGCTGATCGAGGCCCTGGCGGCCGGGCTGCCCGTGGTGGCGACCCGGGTCGGCGGGGTGCCCGAGGTGGTGGGCGACAGCGGTGACCTCGTCGAGGTGGGCGACGTGGCGGCGCTGAGCCAGGCGCTCGACGCGATGTCACGGGACGCGGGACGGCGGTCCGACCTGTCTCGGCGGGCGCGCGCCCGGTTCGAGTCGGAGTACGCCGTCGAGCTGTGGGTGCAGCGCCTCGCAGGGCTGTACGGCGACCTGGTCGACGCTCGTCCCGACCCGTACCGGATCTCCCGTTAGGGCAGCAGCTCGCGCTCGCGGACACCGCGGTTCGACCGCCCACGCACGATCGACCGGGCGAGGACCGTGCCGAGGCGGGGGCGCCGCGCCAGCTCGTGGAGGTCGAACCCGATGCTGGGGTGGCCGTAAGGGATGTAGCAGCGCAGGGGTGCACCCGTCGCGCGGGCGGTCCTGAGCACGCCGGCCGCGGGGAGGCCCACGAGGAGCTCGAGAGGGATCGGGCCCTGCCTGGGTGAGAGCACCTGTGCCAGCCGGCGGACGAGAGCGGCGTCGTGGGTGGCCACGCTGACGCGGTCGTCCGTGGGCTCCAGGCTGCGGACGAGCTCGACGAAGTCCGAGCGCAGCCGACCCTCGGTGACCGGGCGGGTGTCCTCGGTGTCACGCCACTGCCCCTTGACCACCCGGACCCGAAGACCGTCGTCCAGGGCGGCACGGGCGTCACCGTGGCTGCGGGCCCATCGTGCCGGCACCGCGACCCCGGTGTCGGCTCCCTCGGCCAGGGCTTCGCGAGCCAGCCGGAGGGTCGCCTCCGCCTGGTCCGGGGCGTGGGCGTCGAGGGTCATGCCGACCCCTGTCGCCTGCGCGGTCCGGGCCAGCCGGCGCAGGGTCCCGGGGTCGAAGCGCAGCGGCGGCACCTTGACGGACAGCCGAGCCCCTGACGACACCGCGCCCAGCTGCTCCAGGCAGGTGTGGAGCTCGCGCTCGATGCTGCCGGGGGTGTCCTCGACGCCGTCCCAGTAGGCGATCGTCACCGCCGTCCCTTGGCCCTGCAGTCGTTGCGCCAGGCGGAGGGCCTCGGTGCGGTCGTGGCCGAAGAGGAACGCATCGCCAGCGCGTCGTACCAGTGGCCGCAGCAGCTCCTTGGGGGCGATCACGTCGAGCCTTCCCGGCGACGTGCCGCCGCGCGTTGCAGCGCAGTCCGGGCCCGACGGGTGAGCAGCTGCCACGCCACAGCTCCGGCGGCGACGGGGGTCCAGGGGCTCAGGAGGGGATAGACCTGGACCTCGAGGCAGCGGCGCACCTCGTCGGTCCACACGGCGGTCCACGGTTCCTCCGAGCCCAGGAAGTCGAACGTCGTCAATCCACGGTCGAGCGCCGAACGGAGCGAGAACTCCATCAGCAGGTTGCCCGGTGAGGACCGAGCGTAGGCCTCGTCGAATCCGATCTTGAACAGGCTGAAGCGTCCCTGCACCTCCGTCGCCAGCTGCGCGGCGACTGCCGTGCCGTCCACGCGGAGCATCGCGAAGCGCAGGATGCCGGTCGCCGCCGAGGCCCGGCAGAAGGCGCGGAAGAAGTCACGCATGGGGTCGTCCACGGCCAGTGCCGTGCCGGCCCCCCGCTTCCAGCTCCGTGCCTCGACCGTGACGAACTCCGCCAGGAGAAGGTCGACCTGGGCGGGGTCCCGCGGGCTCTCCATGGAGAAGGTGACGGTCCCCGCGCGGTCCAGGCGTCGTCGCGCGGTGCGGAGGTCCCGGCGGCGCCGGTTGCTGAGCCGGTCGAAGGGGTCCCCGTCCCCCAGGCCGATGGTGGGAACACCCGACACGACGCGCGACAGCACGACACCTCGGTGACCCACCTGCGTCCGCAAGTGCGGGAGCAGCGGCGAGTCGGCCGGGATGCGGCGAAGCCGCAGGGGGTGGCGCAGACGGGTCATCGTGGTGGCCACGGCCTGCACCGCCGCCGAGTCCTGCCCGAGGACGTCGGTCGCCTCGAAGAGCTCGCCGACCCCGAGGCTCTCGGTGAACCACGGTCGACCGCGGTGCCGGGCCAACGGGAAGAGCGCGTCAGGAGCCGCGCGGTCACCCGCGACCACCACCCGGGGTCGGTAACCCCGCCCCAGGTGGGTCATCCACGACGCGACCCAGGAGCCGGCGCCCACGGGGTTGGTGAGGCCGACGAGGTGGTTCCACGACGACGAGGCGGCCCGGATCGCGTCGGCGTCGAGCACCGAGGTCCTGCGGGTACGGGTGTCGTGCTCGCCGTGCGGAGCCCGGTCGGTCGAGGTCTGCGTGCTCAGTAGGCACCGCTCGAGCCGAAGACCGCCTGGAAGGTGCGGGCCAGGATGGAGAGGTCCTGCAGCATGGACCAGTTGTCCACGTAGTACAGGTCCAGCCGGATGGCCTCCTCGACCGACAGGTCGGACCGACCGGAGACCTGCCACAGACCGGTCATGCCGGGACGCACGCGGAGGCGTCGCGCCATCGCATCGTCGTACAGAGCGACCTCGTGCGCCACCTGCGGGCGGGGGCCGATGAGGCTCATGTCGCCCTTGAGCACGTTGAACAGCTGGGGCAGCTCGTCGACGGAGTAGCGACGCATCCACCGGCCGGGCCGGGTGATGCGCGGGTCCTCCTTCAGCTTGGCGAAGAGGCCGTGGTCGGTTCCGTTCTCGGCCAGGACCTCTTGGAGGCGTGCCTCGGCGTCGACCACCATGGTGCGGAACTTGTAGCAGCCGAACGGCTGGCCGCCCACCCCGATGCGTTCCTGCCGGAACAGCACCGGACCTCGGTCGAAGCGCCAGACCCGGAACGCCGCGAGCAGCAGGATCGGGCTGAAGGCCAGGATCAGCGCACTCGAGGCGACGATGTCGGAGGTGCGCTTCATCCGAGCCAGCGCCGCCATCGAGCGCGGCTTGCCGACGTGGATCAGCGGGAGCCCGCCGACCGGTCGCATCCGGATGCGCTCCGAGGAGACGTCGGTGATGCTGGGGGCCAGGACCACGTGGAGACCCCGCGCCTCGAGCTTCGCTGCCGTGCGGCGCAGCTCCTCGGCCGAGCTGATCGCGCCACCGGCGAAGAAGACCACGTCGGCGCGTGAGCGGAGGGCGACCTGGACCACGTCCTGGGGACCTCCCAGGACAGGGAGTCCACCGGGGGTGCTGGTGCGGCCCCCGGCGTCGGGGACGGCGGCGCCGACGAAGCGGTAACCGAGGCACTTCTGCCGGCTGATGACGACGTCGACCTCGTCGACGTGGGCGGCGGTCCCGACGATGACCACCCGCTGCTGCAGCCGCCCCCGAGCCCGAGCGCGGCCGATGAGCACGCGCAGGCTGACCCGACCCAGGAGCAGCGCGGCCAGACCCACCAGCACGGTGAGCTGGAAGAAGCCGCGCGACAGCGGGAAGCGCAGCATGTAGCAGCCCACCCCGACCAGTGCCGCGGTGACGACGGACGCGTTCGTGAGGCGCTTGAACTCCTCCAGGCCGGCTCCGAACAGGCTGCGGCGGTAGCCGCCCGACATCGCGATGACGACGATCCACACCAGCGCGAAGACCGGGGCGGCGGCCAGGATGCGAGGGGTGTAGTCGGCGGTGCTCGGATCGATGTTGGGGATCTGGCCCCGGGCGAGGGCCGCGACCACCTCGGCCCCGACCACTGCGACGAGGTCGACCAGGAGCGCCAGCGCGGGGATGAGACGGAGGCTCCGCGACGAGCGGGCGGCCGCCGAGGTGTGCGGGTCGAAGAGGGTGCGGCTCTGCGAAGGCAGCCGGAAGTCGTGGGACGACGACGAGCGGTTCATTGCGGTGTCCTCGGGTGAGGGAAGGATTGGTGGGAGGGGTCGTCGGTCATTTCGACGACACTTGAGCACCCGAGAGGACGGCGCCGACGGTGCGGGCCAGGATGGTGAGGTCCTGCAGGACTGACCAGTGGTCGGCGTAGTGGACGTCGAGGAGGACGGCCTCGGACCAGGACAGGTCGGAGCGTCGGAAGTCGCGCCACACGCCTGTGAGTCCGGGGCGGACGCGCAGGCGTGAGGCCTCGTCGAGGCCCGGCACCTCATGGGCGAGCGGTGCGCGCGGGCCCACCAGGCTCATGTCCCCTCGCACCACGTTGAGCAGCAACGGCAGCTCGTCGACGGAGAAGCGGCGCATCCACCGCGCGGACCTGGTGGCGCGGGGGTCCGACGCCGGGTCGAAGAACAGACCGTCCAACCGCTCGAGGTCACCGTCCTTGCGCTCGGTTCGCAGCGTCCAGGCCCAGTAGAGCCTCCCGCCACGCCCCAACCGGGACTCGCGGACGAGCACGGGCACGCCGTCCTCGCGGAGCACCCGTACCGCCGCCACCACCACCAGGGGGAGGGTCAGGAGGAGCAGGAGGCTCCCGACGACGATGTCGAACGTGCGCTTGGCCAACCGCGTGGCGGCGAGGGACCGAGGCTGCTCGAGGTGGATCAGCGGGAGGCCCCCAACGGGACGCACCGACACCCGGTCGCCGACGACGTCGGTGACCGAGGGGGCGATGACCACCTGGACCGGCTCGTGCTCGAGGTCCCAGGCGAGCTGACGCATCTGCTCGGCCGTGTCGAAGGCGCCGCCGGCGAGGAACACCACGTCGGCCCGCACATCGAGCGCCACCGCGCCGACGGAACGCGCGGCACCCAGGATGGGGATCCCGGAGTGGGTGGTGGCGCGACCGTCTGGCTCGGGGACGAGCGCCCCGACCACCTGGTAGCCCAGCCAGGTCTCGCGCCGTAGCACTCCGGCGATCTCGTCCACGTGCCCCTCGGAGCCCGCGACGACGACCCGGTGCTGGAGCACGCCCCGCCTGCGCGCCTGCTGCACGGCGCGCCGCAGAAGAAGGCGGCCGGCGAGGAGCATCGGGATGCCGGTCGCGAACGCGATGACGAAGAAACCGCGGGGGAGGTCGACGTGGGTGGCGTAGCAGGAGATTCCGACGACGGCAGCGGTGGTGAGCGAGGCGTTGAGCACCCGCTTGAACTCGTCGACCCCCGCGCCGAAGACCTCACCGCGATGGGCGCCGAAGAGGAGCAGCAGGGCCACCCATCCCAGGATGATCACGGGGCCGGCGGTGCTGAGGCGGTCGCGCAGCACGTCGTCGGCGAGCCCGAACGGGAAGTGCCGCTGCCCGAGGATCGCGAGGAACACGGCGAAGGTGACGAGCACGATGTCGGTGCCCACCGCGACGGTCGGCAGGTAGCGCAGCCCCCCCGCACGTCTGGACTCCAATTGCGTGGCGGCGGCCACTTGGATGGTCATGGCAAAAATCCCCCGATTTCTGGATGCCCCGAGAGCTGGAACATTCGGTCCACATCTTAAGAACGAAGAGGCCGAACGGGGGTTACGCAGCCGTTTGCCAGGGGTGGGTGGGCTAGTCCGGTAGGCGCCAGGCGGCGGCGTTGTCGTCGAAGGGACGAAGGCCCCTGGTCTGACGGACGAACCCCCACGCCAGCGGGCCGAGCAGGAGCGCGGCGGCGCCGATGATGCCGACCCAGACGGGCGGCACGCCCAGCATCTTCAGGCCGGTGAGGGTGAGGACGATGACGATGCCGCGTCGGATCACCGACTGCGCCACCCAGGCGGCCATCCGGGCGCCGAGGAAGGTGCCGGGGGTGCCGCCGATGATCAGGGGGATCAGCACCGCCCAGTCGACGCCCGAGGTCAGCACGTGGCCGACGGCCGCGGAGAGGACGAGCGGGACGGCCTGGACGAGGTCGGTGCCCACGAGGCGTACGGCGGACAGGGTCGGGTAGATCAGCAGCAGCGCCACCATGATCAGCGACCCGGAGCCCACCGAGGTGATCCCCACGAGGAGCCCGCCGACCGCCCCGACCAGGATCGTGGGGACGACCCGGATCGTCGGGGCGTCCTCGCTGAGCACGTTGCCGCCGGTGACGTGGCGCAGCTGGAGGTACATCCGCAGCGTGTAGGTCGCGGCGGTGAACAGCAGGGCGCAGCCGATCGCCTTGAGCAGGAACGCCTGCTGCGCCTCACCCGCGCCGACCGACTGGACCAGGAACCCGCCGGCGAAGGCGAACGGGACCGACCCGGCGATCAGCAGGCCGGCGAGCTTGAGGTTGGGGGCGCCGTGCCGCCAGTGCACCCCGGCGCCGACCGACTTGTTGATGCTGGCGGCGACCAGGTCGTTGGCGACGGCCGCCGTGGGGTTGACGCCCAGGAAGATCAGCGCGGGCGTCATCAGGGCGCCGCCGCCCATGCCGGTCAGGCCCACCACGATGCCGACGCCGAAGCTGACGACCAGGACGGAGAGGGCCGAGAGGGTGAGGATGTCGTTCATGCGGGGGCTCCCGGGGTGGGGGTCTCGACGACGGACGCGGGCGCGCCCTGCTCGACCGGCGGGGGCCGGTCGCCGGCCACGAGGGCGGCGAGGGTCGGGGGGAGGGCGGGGGCGAGGTCGGCGAGGCAGTCCTCGACGCTGCGTCCGGTGGTGTCGATGCGCACGGCGGCGTCGGTCGGCTCGTCGTACGGCGAGGAGATGCCGGTGAACTCGGGGATCTCCCCGCGTCGCGCCTTGGCGTAGAGACCCTTGCGGTCGCGGCGCTCGCACTCCTCCAGCGGCGTGGCCACGTGGACCAGCACGAACGCGCCGCCCGCGTCCTCGACCATCGCCCGCACCTGCCGGCGGGTGCCGTCGAAGGGGGCGATCGGCGAGCAGATCGCCAGGCCGCGGTGACGGCCGATCTCGGCGGCGACCCAGCCGATCCGGGCGATGTTGGTCTCGCGGTCCTCCCGCGAGAAGGTCAGCCCGGCGCTGAGGTGGCGGCGTACGACGTCCCCGTCGAGGCTGGTGACCGTGCGCCGCCCGTCCTCGAGCACCAGGTCGTGCAGCGCCCGGGCCAGGGTCGACTTGCCGCTGCCCGAGAGCCCGGTGAAGAAGACCACCAGGCCGCGCTCGCCCTCGTCGGGCTGGTCCTCCTCGACCACCGCGGCGATCTCCTCGGGCACCTCGCCGCCGCCGAGCAGCGCGAGGACCTCGCCCGTCGCGTAGGCGTCGGCCACCTGCTCGCCCAGCGCGTGGTCCAGGTCGGCGTCGCCGTGGGCGGCCAGCGGGACCACCACGACGTGGGCGGCGACGCCGCGGGCCTCCAGCAGTCGCGCCGCGGCGAGGGTGGCGCGGACCAGCCCCACGGGCGTGACGCCCTGCGGCGTCCCGGTGCCGGCCAGGGCCAGCAGGACCACCCCGGCGGTGCCGGACGCGGTCGAGACCCGCTCCAGGTCGTCGTCGGTCAGGGGGGCGGCGACGGGCACCACGACGGCCCCGGCGTGCTCCTCGCGGACCTGGGCGGGGGAGCGGTGCAGCCGCCGGAAGGGTCCGTACGCCGGGGCGCGCAGCGCCACGAGCGAGGTCGGGGTCCACCGCGCCAGCGGCAGGCCCTCGGGGTCGACCAGCTCGACCTCGGCGGCGTCGGCCAGCTCGGGCGGCAGGTCGAGCCGGAGCTCGTCGTCGAACGTGGTGCGCGGGGCCAGGGCGCCCGAGAGCAGCACCTCGAGGTCGTCCAGCGCGCGGGGGCTCGGGCAGAACTGCGGGGCGGGCACCGGTGGATCCTCTCAGACCGGGTCCTCCAGTAGGTTCACGTCCATGCCTGCTCCCGTCGTCGTCGCCGAGATCGTCCGCTCCGGGTTCGTCGAGGGCCACCACTACGGCTCGTGGGTCGTCCTGGCCGCCGACGGGTCGGTGCTGGCCGCCGCCGGCGAGGTCGAGGCGCCGATCCTGCCGCGCTCGAGCAACAAGCCGGTCCAGGCGCTCGGGATGCTCGAGGCCGGTCTCGACCTCGAGGGCGAGCTGCTGGCCCTGGCCTGCGCGTCGCACTCCGGCGAGCCCTTCCACGTCGAGGGGGTGCGACGGATCCTGGCCGGCGCCGGGCTGGACGAGGGCGCGCTCAGGACGCCGCGGGACTACCCGCTCGACGACCAGGCCCGCGAGGACGTGATCCGCGCCGGCGGGAACCGCGAGCGGATCCTGATGAACTGCTCGGGCAAGCACGCCGCGATGCTGGCCACCTGCGTGACCAACGGCTGGTCGACCGAGGACTACCTGGCCGTTGACCACCCGCTCCAGCAGCAGATCGCCCGCACCTTCGCCGCGACCACCGGCGAGGAGGTCGCCCACACCGCGATCGACGGGTGCGGGGCACCGCTGCTGTCGGTCTCGCTGACCGGCCTCGCGCGCGCCTTCGCCCGCTTGGCCCGGGCCACCTCGGGCCCCGCGGCTCGGATCGCGACCGCGGTGCGCGAGCACCCGGCGTACGTCTCGGGGACGCACCGCGACGAGCTCGCCCTTCTCACCGCCGTCCCCGGCGCGATCGGCAAGGCCGGCGCCGAGTCGGTGTACGTCGTGGCCCTGCCCGACGGCCGCGCGATCGCCACCAAGACCGACGACGGCGCCCCGCGGGCGCGGCCGGTGCTGATGGCCGCCCTGCTGGAGGGCATCGGTGTCACCGAGGAGCCCGGCGTCGACGGGGACGCCGTACGCCGGACGGGCGAGGCGGTGCTGCTCGGTGGCGGGAAGCCCGTGGGCCGGATCCAGGCCGTCGCGCCGTTCTGAGGCATCGATCGGCGTTCGACGATCCTGCGGTCGGGCGTGTCGCTAGCCGCCTGCTAGCGGGCTGAACCTGAGAGGAACCTCGTGCCAGCAGGCACGATGTGACGGCGTTCACCCCGTCCTGACTTGAATGTGCTTGCAAGAGTTAGCACTATGGGGGACATGGCCAAGATCAGGGTCGGCAAGACCGTCGAGTCGCTCGGGGAGTACCTCCGCGAGCAGCGCGACGCTGCCGGGCTCTCGCTCCGCCAGCTGGCGGAGCAGACCGGGGTGTCCAACCCCTACCTGAGCCAGATCGAACGTGGTCTGCGCCGGCCGTCTGCCGAAGTGCTGCAGCAGCTCGCGAAGGCACTCCGCATCTCCGCCGAACAGCTCTACGTCCAGGCGGGGATCCTCAGTCCGGACAACGGGGAGGTGCGCTCCGTGGAGCTCGCCATCCTCGCCGAGCCGGTGCTGAGCGAGCGGCAGAAGCAGTCCCTGCTGGACGTCTACCAGTCCTTCAGGGCGGTCGCCGAGGCAGCGGCCGTGAAGCACGACAAGACAGAGGCACTGCTCGAGTCGCTCCCCGCCCAGGGGTCGGCGCTCGACACACCCATCGAAGGAGACACACATGGCTAAGAACAAGACCAAGAAGAAGAACGCCGCTCTCAACCCGCTGTTCGCCGCCGCCGGCGCCACCGAGGTCGCCTACGAGCTGGCCCGCGGCTACGTCGAGAACGCCCAGCGCTCCGCCGTCGAGTCCGTCGGCAAGGTCCAGGACCGCGTCAGCAAGGTCGAGAAGGACCCCAAGGCCCTGCAGAACCAGGCCCTCGGCGCCCTCGGCTCGCGCGTCGAGGAGCTCCAGAAGGACGCCAAGGACGCGCAGTCGCGCTTCGAGGCCCGCGTCGCGGAGATCCAGAAGGAGGCCCGCGCCTTCCCCAAGAAGGTCCAGACCGAGATCGACGACGCCGTCACCGAGCTCGCCCGCACCTACGCCGACCTCGTCGACCGCGGTGAGAAGCTGCTCGCCGCCGTGCGCAAGGACGGCGTGAAGGCCGTCTCCACCGTGCGCAAGGCCCCCAACAAGTCGAGCGTCGTGCGTCGTGAGCGCGCCAAGGTCGCCGCGGACAAGCCGGCCAACAGCAGCAAGCCGGTCAAGAAGTCGGCCACCAAGAAGCCGGTCGCCAAGAAGACCCCGGCCAAGACCGCCGCGAACAAGACGGCTGCCGCCAAGACCACCGCCGCCAACAAGACCGCGGCAGCGCGCAAGACCACGGCCAACAAGGCCACGGCCGCCAAGAAGACGACCGCCTCCAAGGCGACCGCCGCCAAGAAGACCGCCTCGAACGCTGCGTCCGACGCCGCCTCGACCGCGTCGAACGCCTCGACGAGCAGCACCTCGCAGGCCTCGTCCTGAAGTGAGCCCTCCCCGCCGACGGGCGGGGAGCAGCTCGCCCTCTGGTGACCCTCCCTTCACCAGGCGCGAGCCGGTGGACCCCCGGACCTCGTCCGGGGGTCCACTGCCGTCCCCGGCCGGCGTGCCCCCTCACCCTCTACGCTGAGGACGTGCACGTCTTCGCCTTCGAGTCGCTGACCACGCTGATCGCCTTCTACGCCCTGCTGGCCGTGAAGGTGTTCGCGTTCGTCGACGCCGCCTCGCGCCGCAAGGACGCGTTCGTCGCGGCCGACAAGATGACCAAGCCGGCGTGGCTGCTGATCCTCGGCCTGACCGTGGTGGTCGCGCTGGTGCTCGACCAGCGCCCGCTGGGGATCCTCTCGATCATCGGCACCGTCGCGGCGTTCGTCTACGTCCTCGACGCCCGGCCCGCGCTCGTCTCGGTCACGCGGCGCCGCTGAGTCGGCGTACGGCGTCGGGGCTGGCCCTCGTGCCCGCCGTCACACCCGCCCAGGCAGACTGAGCCGCATGCCTCTCGACCCGCAGCTCGCCGGCCTGCTCCAGCTCACCGCGGCCGGTGTGCCCACCCACCAGCAGACGCCCCAGGACGCCCGCGCGGCCTTCACCATGCTCACCGTGGGCTTCCGCAAGCCCGAGGACGTCGTCCCGGTCGCCTCCACCGAGGACCGCCGCGTGCCGGGCGCCGAGGGCGAGCTCGACGCACGCGTCTACCGCCCCGAGGGCGACGGGCCGTTCCCGGTCGTGGCGCTGTTCCACGGCGGCGGGTTCGTGATCGGCGACCTCGAGACCCACGACAACATGGCGCGCGCGATCTGCCGCGGGGCCGAGGCGGTCGTGGTCTCCGTCGACTACCGGCTCGCCCCCGAGCACCCGTTCCCGGCCGGCGTCGAGGATGCGCTCGCCGCGACCCGCTGGATCCAGGGCCACCTCGAGGAGCTCGGCGGCGACGGGCGGCTGGCCGTGGCCGGCGACTCCGCCGGCGGCAACTTCTCCGCCGTGGTCGCCCAGCAGCTGCCCGGCATCTCCGCGCAGTTCCTGATCTACCCCGCCGTCGCGGCCGAGGGCGAGTTCGAGTCCCGCGAGAGCAACGGCGAGGGCTACTTCCTGGACCTGGCCACGATGGGCTGGTTCATGGAGCACTACGCCCCCGACGGCTCCGACCTGCGGTTCTCCCCGCTCGACGCCGACTCCCTCGAGGGCCAGCCCCCGGCGGTCGTCGTGACCGCGGAGTTCGACCCGCTCCGCGACGAGGGTGAGGCGTACGCCGCCGCGCTGGAGGAGGCCGGCGTGCGCGTGGTCTCGCGGCGCTACGACGGGATGATCCACGGGTTCTTCGACATGGGCGGCTTCTCCACGGGCGCGGCCGCCGCGGTCGCCGACGCGATCGGGCTGTTCCGCGACCTGCTGCGGGAGACCGCCGACCGCTGAGCCCGGCCCTTGCCTGTGTCGGTGGTCGGGTGTTCATTGGTGGGCATGAGGTGCCAATTCATCCCGCCCTTCGTCCTGGACCGGCTCGCGACGGTCGACGACGACTCCCTGGCCGAGCACGGCCGGCGCACCAGCGCCATCGACGAGGACCTGCGCACCCAGCGCACGGCCGTGGCCGCCCGCCATCCCGCCGCGAAGCCGGCCTCCGGCACCGGTCCCGACTGGACCGTGCACGACGCCCACCACACCACCACGCTGCCGGGCACGCTGGTCCGCACGGCCGGTGAGCCCGAGGTCGCCGACGTCGCCGTCAACGAGACGGCGACCGGCGTGACCGAGACGCTGGCGCTGTTCGCGGACCTGGGCCGCGACTCCTACGACGGCCACGGCGCGACCGTGGTCTCGACGGTCCACTACGAGCGCAACTACGACAACGCGTTCTGGGACGGCACCCAGCTGGTCTTCGGCGACGGCGACGGCACGGCCTTCGGCAGCTTCACCAAGCCGATCGACGTGCTGGGCCACGAGCTGTCGCACGCCGTCACGCAGTACACCGCCAACCTCACCTACCAGGGCCAGTCCGGCGCGCTCAACGAGTCGATGTCCGACGCGTTCGGGGCGTGCGTCAAGCAGCGGCACCTGAAGCAGAGCGCGGCCGACGCCGACTGGCTGGTGGGCGAGGGGATCTTCCTGCCCGGCATCAAGGGCACCGCGCTGCGGTCGATGAAGGCCCCCGGGACGGCGTACGACGACCCGACGATCGGCAAGGACCCCCAGGTCGGCACCATGGCCGACTACGTCGACACCACCGACGACAACGGCGGGGTGCACACCAACTCCGGCATCCCCAACAAGGCGTTCTACCTCGCCGCCACCGCCATCGGCGGCGAGACCTGGAGCGGCGCCGGCAAGGTCTGGTACGCCGCCCTCACCTCCGGGATCCCCGCCTCCTGCGACTTCGCCACCTTCGCCCAGGCCACGGTCACCGCCGC
This sequence comes from Nocardioides korecus, assembly GCF_054778395.1. Taxonomy (NCBI): domain Bacteria; kingdom Bacillati; phylum Actinomycetota; class Actinomycetes; order Propionibacteriales; family Nocardioidaceae; genus Nocardioides; species Nocardioides korecus. The sequence continues at coordinate 144,098 of NZ_BAAGZO010000005.1, forward strand.
CGGCGAGCACGCCAGCGCCGTCACCGACGCCTGGACCCAGGTCGGGGTCACCCCGGGCGCCCAGGCCCCGGCCGGTTCTGCACCGACGACGGGCGGGACCGCCGGGTCCGGCGGGTCCGGGCAGCCGGGCGGAGCGGCCGGCTCGGCCCGCGCGGGCTCCGACGCCGAGGGCGACACGGGCGACGACCGGTGACCTCGGTCGAGGTGCGCCGCACGGGCGGCTTCGCCGGGATGACCAAGCAGGGCGCCGTCGACCTGGAGTCCGACGACCCGCGGGTGCCCGAGGTGCGCTCCCTGGTCGACCGGATCGACTTCGGGTCCGTGCCGGGCGGCGGCCCCGCCCCGGACCGCTTCGTCTACCACTTCGAGTGCGGCCCCGACCGCTGCGAGGTCCACGAGACCCACCTGACCGCCGAGCTGCGCCAGCTGGCCGACCTGGTCCTGGGGCAGTAGGCGGCCGGGCCACCATCTCGACCTGCAGCTCGCTGCGCGCGACCGCTCACCAGGCGTGGGCACCAGCCGCTCAACGACGAACTGCAGGTCGAGATGGTGGCCCGCACCTCGAGGGCGCGGCTGTATGGGACCGGCCTAGGTGGGCTGGGTGCTCGTGACCAGGCGTGACGAGGCGGGCGACGGCCGGCACTCCTGTGGACGACGGTTTGCCGGACCGACGTCGGTCGGCTGGGGTGTGCCGCATGGACGTGGCGCAGGTGGTGCGCGAGCTGGGCGGGGTCGCGCGCTCAGGTGCGCTGGGACCTGCCGTGCCGCGACCGGACCTGCGTCGCGCTCTCGACGCGGGATCGGTGGTGCGGCTGGCCCACGGGCTCTACGGTCTGCCGGAGACGACGTCGCACCGGGCCGATGCGCTCAGTCTGGACGCGGCGCTCGCGTTGGAGTCGGCCGCGCTCGCTCACGGGTGGGGCGTCAAGATCCCGCCGAAGCGTGCCCAGGTCGTGGTGGGGCGCGCGAGGAAGGTGACCGCCCAGCGCAGGCAGGGCGTCGACCTGCGGTGGGGTGAGGTGTCCCGTGCGGAGCTGGACGCGGGCGTCACCACCAAGGTGCGCACGGCGGTCGACTGCGCCCGGTTGCTGCCATTCGACGCGGCCCTGGCCGTCGTGGACTCCGCGCTCCGTGACGGAGTTCCACGCACGGACCTTCTCCTCGCCTGTGAGAGGGCACCCCGGACCGGTCGGTCCCGTGCGTTCGGGGTGATCGAGCTTGGCACGAGTCTGGCCGCCAACCCCTTCGAGTCGGTCCTGCGGGCCGTGGTCCACGCTATGCCCGGCGCCGACTTCGAGCCCCAGGTGTGGATCGGGTCGATCGGACGCACCGACCTGGCTGACCGGAGAAACCGGGTGGTCCTGGAGGCCGACTCCTTCGAGTTCCACTCTCAGCCAGGCCCGTTCGCCGACGACATGGTGCGCTACAACGCCTTCGTGGCCGAGGGCTGGCGGGTGCTGCGCTTCGCCTGGAAGCACGTCATGTTCGAGCAGGACGCGGTCCGAGCGACGGTGGCGGCGGTCCTGCGACCATCTCGACCGGCAGTTCGGTCCTGTCCCAGCTGCGTCCCCGCCTGACGACGCGCTCGTGCGAATGAACTGCAGGTCGAGATGGCGGGAACGCCGCACGCCCGCCGGACCGGGGTCCGACGGGCGTGGGTGGTGGAGCGGGGTGGGTCAGCCCTTGCGCGCGCGGGCGGCGGTGCGGCCGCGCTCGCCGGCATCCAGGTGCACCTTGCGGATCCGGACGGCGTCCGGGGTGACCTCGACGCACTCGTCCTCGCGGCAGAACTCCAGCGACTGCTCGAGGGAGAGCTTCTTGGCCGGGACCAGCTTCTCGAAGTTGTCCGAGGAGGAGGCGCGGACGTTGGTCTGCTTCTTCTCCTTGGTGATGTTCACGTCCATGTCGTCGGCGCGCGAGTTCTCGCCGACGATCATGCCCTCGTAGACCTCCACGGCCGGCTCGAGGAACATCACGCCGCGCTCCTGCAGGTTGGTCATGGCGTACGCCGTGGACGCACCCGCGCGGTCGGCGACCAGCGAGCCGTTGGACCGCGAGCGGATGTCGCCGGCCCAGGGCTCGTAGCCCTCGAAGACCTGGTGGGCGATGCCGGTGCCGCGGGTCTCGGTGAGGAACTCGGTGCGGAAGCCGATCAGGCCACGCGCTGGGACCAGGAACTCCATGCGCACCCAGCCGGTGCCGTGGTTGGTCATCTGCTCCATGCGGCCCTTGCGGACGGCGAGCAGCTGGGTGATCGCGCCGAGGTACTCCTCGGGGGCGTCGATGGTCAGGCGCTCCATCGGCTCGTGGGTCTTGCCGTTGACCTGGCGGGTGACCACCTGCGGCTTGCCGACGGTCAGCTCGAAGCCCTCGCGACGCATCTGCTCGACCAGGATGGCCAGCGCCAGCTCGCCTCGGCCCTGCACCTCCCAGGCGTCGGGACGCTCGGTGGGCAGCACGCGGAGCGAGACGTTGCCGACCAGCTCGGCGTCGAGCCGGTCCTTGACCAGGCGGGCGGTGACCTTGGTGTTCTTGGTCGGGCCGCGGCCGGCCAGCGGGGAGGTGTTGGTGCCGATGGTCATCGAGATCGCGGGCTCGTCGACCTTGATCAGCGGCAGCGCGACGGGGTTCTCGGCGTCGGCCAGGGTCTCGCCGATCATGATGTCGGGGATGCCGGCGATGGCGACGATGTCACCGGGGCCGGCGGACTCGCCGGGCTTGCGCTCGAGGGCCTCGGTGACCAGCAGCTCGGTGATCTTGACGTTCTTCACCGACCCGTCGGTGCGCATCCAGGCCACCGTCTGGTTCTTCTTCAGCGTGCCCTCGTGGACCCGCACCAGCGCGAGCCGGCCCAGGAAGGGGCTGGCGTCGAGGTTGGTGACGTGGGCCTGCAGGGGCGCGTCGGGGGTGAACCGCGGCGCCGGGATGGTCTCCAGGATGGTCTTGAACAGCGGCTCGAGGTCGGGGGAGTCGGGCACCTCGCCGTTGGGCGGGGCCTCGAGCGAGGCCTTGCCGGCGCGGGCGCTGGCGTAGACGACGGGGAAGTCCAGGGCGTCCTGGCTGTGGGAGTCGTCGAGCAGGTCCATGAAGAGCTCGTAGGTCTCGTCGACGACCTCGGCGATGCGGGCGTCGCCACGGTCGGTCTTGTTGACCACGAGCACGACCGGCATGTCGGCGTTGAGCGCCTTGCGCAGCACGAAGCGGGTCTGGGGCAGCGGGCCCTCGGAGGCGTCGACCAGCAGCACGATGCCGTCGACCATCGACAGGCCGCGCTCGACCTCGCCACCGAAGTCGGCGTGGCCGGGGGTGTCGATGATGTTGATCGTCATCGGGTTGCCGCCGGCGGACGGGCCGGCGTAGTGGATCGCAGTGTTCTTCGCGAGGATCGTGATGCCCTTCTCGCGCTCCAGGTCACCGGAGTCCATCGCACGCTCGTCGACGTGCTGGTGCTCGCCGAACGCACCGCCCTGCCAGAGCATCTTGTCGACCAGCGTGGTCTTGCCGTGGTCGACGTGCGCGACGATCGCGACGTTGCGGAGGTCGGTGCGGGACTGCTTCGGGGCGGTCTCAGGGGCCTGGGGCGTGGACATGCGAACCGTTTCGTAGACGAAGGGGGAGGCCGCGGAGCATGCTCACGCGACATCACAGTCTATCGCCCGCGCGGACCCGACCCGACCAGGGCGATCTCGACCTCGTCACAGCCGCTGCTCGGGGCACCCCCGTCTCACTACGATGCGCTGCGTGAACCGCTTCCGCGTCCTGGTCGTGTGCGTCGGCAACGTGTGCCGCTCCCCGCTCGGCGAGCGGCTGCTGGCCGCCCGGCTCGACCCCGAGCGCTTCGAGGTGACCAGCGCCGGGGTGAACGCCCTGGTGGGGTCCCCGATGGTGCCCGAGGCGGCGGCGCGGCTGTCGGCGTACGGCGGGAGCGCGGAGGGGTTCCTCGCCAGCCAGCTCACCGGGCGCACGGTCAAGGAGGCCGACCTGGTCCTCACCGCGACCGCCGAGGTGCGCTCGCGGGTGCTCTCGGAGGCGCCGGGCGCGATGCGGCGCACGTTCACCGTCCGCGAGCTGGCGGCGCTGGTCGAGGTGCTGGGCCAGGAGCCCGACGACTCCACGGGCGACGCCGCCCCCGACCCGGTCGAGCTGGTCGCCCGGGCGGCGCGGGACCGGTCGCGGGCCCGGGTGGCCGACCCGGACGTGCCGGACCCCTACCGCCGCGGCGACGAGGCCCACGACCTCGCGGCGCGGCTGATAGCCGAGGCGCTGGAGCCGGTCGCGCAGTGGCTCTCGGGGGAGCCGGTGACGCGGCCGGCAGCCGCTGAGCCCGACGCGGAGGGTGCTGCGGACGCCTGACAGGCGGTCGGCGCCAGCGGTCGAGTCGGGGGCTCAGCCCTCCCGGTGGACCTTGTGCTGGTCGGCCTGGGCGCGGGGGCGCAGGACCAGCTCGTCGATGTCGACGTGGGCGGGCAGGGAGGCGACCCAGCGGACCGCCTCGGCGACGTCCTCGGCGACCAGCGGCTCGGCCACCCCGGCGTACGTCGCGTCGCGCTTGGCCTCGTCGCCGTCGAAGCGGCGCAGGCCGAACTCCTCGGTGCGGACCATGCCGGGCGCGATCTCGGTGAAGCGCAGCGGCTCGGCGACGTGCTCCAGGCGCAGGGTGCGGGTCAGGACGCGCACGCCGTGCTTGGCCGCGACGTACCCCGCCCCGCCCTCGTAGGCGACCCGGCCGGCCGTGGAGCCCATGTTGACCACGAGGCCACCGCCGCCGGCGCGCAGGGCGGGCAGCAGGGCCTGGGTGACGCGCAGGAGGCCGAGCACGTTCACGTCGTACATCCGTGCCCAGGTCTCGGGGTCGGCGTCGGCGACCGGGGAGGCGTCGAAGGCGCCGCCGGCGTTGTTGACCAGCACCTCGACGTCGCCGCCGAGCTCCTCGACCGCGGCGGCGAGGGCCGCGACGGAGCCCGCGTCGGTGATGTCGCAGGTCACGGCCACGCCGTCGATCTCGCGGGCGAGGGCCTCGAGCCGGTCGCCGCGGCGGGCCACGACCACGACCCGGAAGCCGTCCCCGGCCAGGGCACGGGCGGTGGCGGCGCCGATGCCGCTGCTGGCTCCGGTGACGACGGCGGTGCGGGACATGCGGCCTCCAGGGAAGGGGTGGGGACGGGCGGTGCGAGGTGGCGCAGCGTCCCTTGGATGATAGGGGCGGAATGCGGGGCCGCCGACGGGGGTTGGCTCCCTGGAGGTGCCTCATGACGCTCGCCACGCCGTACGCCGGTGCGCCGGTAGACCCCGCCATCCGCCGGGTCGCCATGGTCAGCCTGCACACCTCCCCGCTCGACCAGCCGGGCACGGGTGACGCGGGCGGGATGAACGTCTACGTGCTGGAGCTGGCCCGGCGCCTGGCCGCCCGCGGGGTCGAGATCGACGTGTTCACCCGCGCGACGGGCGGGGCGCTCGACCCGGTCGTGGACGTCTCCGACGGCATCCGCGTCCACCACGTCTCCGCCGGTCCCTACGAGGGCCTGACCAAGCACGAGTTGCCCGCCCAGCTGTGCGTCTTCGCCCGCGAGGTCCTGCGCGCCGAGGCCTACCACCCGCCCGGCTACTACGACGTCGTGCACAGCCACTACTGGCTCAGCGGCCAGGTCGGGGCGCTCGCCCGCGACCGGTGGGGCGTGCCGCTGGTGCACACGATGCACACGATGGCCAAGGTGAAGAACGCCGCGCTCGCCGCCGGGGACACCCCCGAGCCGCTGGCCCGCCTGATCGGCGAGGAGCAGGTGGTGGCCTCGGCCGACATGCTCGTGGCCAACACCGACGAGGAGGCGCGCGAGCTGCTCGACCTCTACGCCGCCGACCCCGGCCGGGTCGAGGTCGTGCACCCCGGCGTCGACCTCGCGCGCTTCCGCGCCACCGACCAGGCCGGCGCCCGCGAGCGCCTGGGGCTGCCCGCGACCGGGCCGCTGATCACCTTCGTCGGCCGGATCCAGCCGCTCAAGGCGCCCGACGTGATGCTGCGCGCGGTCGCGGTGCTGCTCGAGCGGCGCCCCGAGCTGCGCTCCTCGCTCACCGTGGCGGTCGTCGGCGGCCCGTCCGGGTCCGGGCTGGAGCACCCCGACGCGCTCGCCCGGCTGACCGACGAGCTCGACCTGGGCGGGGTGGTGCGGTTCGTGCCGCCGGTGGCCCAGGACCGCCTCGTCGACTGGTACGCCGCCTCCACGCTGGTCTGCGTCCCGTCGTACAACGAGAGCTTCGGGCTGGTCGCCGTCGAGGCCCAGGCCACCGGCACCCCCGTCGTCGCCGCCGGCGTCGGCGGGCTGCGCACGGCCGTGGCCGACGGGGTCTCCGGGATCCTGGTCGACGGTCACGAGCCTGCGTCGTACGCCGCCGCCTTCGAGCGCGTGCTCCTCGAGCCGGGGCTGCGCGACCGCCTGGCGGCCGGCGCCGCGGCCCACGCGGGACAGTTCGGCTGGGACCGGACCGCCGAGGTGATGCTCGGCGTCTACGCCCGGGCGAGCGAGAAGATGCGCGCCGACGTCACGGGCGCCGTGCTCTGAGGCCTGCGGCCCAGGCGTGCCTGTCATGATCGGGGCGTGACCGAGCCCGCCTCCCCCGCCCAGCCGACGACCCAGGCGACGGCCCAGCCGGCCACGCAGCCGACGGAGCCCACCGCCGAGCTCGACCCGGCCCGCCGCCGCACGCTGGACGCGCTCGTGCAGGTCTTCGACGAGGCCGGCCTGACCTGGAGCCACGTCACGCCCACCTCGCTGAGCGTCGACCTGCCCGGGGAGAAGAAGCTCCAGACCCCGTGCCGCTTCGACGTCGCCACCCACGCGCTGGGCGTGCACGCGTTCGTGTGCCGGCGCCCCGACGAGAACTTCGAGGGCGTCTACCGCTGGATGCTCGAGCGCAACATGAAGATGTACGCCTTCGCGTTCGCCCTCGACGGCGTCGGCGACATCTACCTCGACGCCAAGCTGCCGCTCGAGGCCGCGACTCCCGAGGAGATCGACCGGCTGCTCGGCGCCGCGCTGGAGTACGCCGACGGCTCGTTCAACACCCTGCTCGAGCTGGGGTTCGCCTCCTCGATCCGCAAGGAGTGGGAGTGGCGGGTCTCCCGCGGCGAGCCGACCCGCAACCTCGAGGCCTTCCGGGGCCCGCTGCGCCTCGACGACCTGGGGTCGCCGCCGGAGTAGGTGGCTGTCCCGGACGGCCGCGGTCAGGTCCGGGTGCGCGCGCTGCGCGGTCGGCGGCGGGAGAGGCTGACGCCGAGCAGGGCGAGCACGCCGCCGGCGTACGCCATCGCGGGCGGGGCCTCGCCCAGGAACACCAGCCCGAGCACGACCGTGATCACCGGCACCAGGTAGGTGGTCACGCCCAGGCGGCTGGCGCTGGTGTGCCGCAGCGCGAAGGCGTACGTCGTGAAGGCGATCGCCGTGGGGAAGACGCCGAGGTAGACCAGCCACCACGACGAGGACGCCGGGGCGGCGCGCACCTGGGAGACCAGGTCGCCGGCGAAGGGCAGGCAGCTGACCGCCCCGATGGTGCAGGCCAGCCAGGTCACGTGGACCGCGGCGAGCCGCCCGACCAGGGGCTTCTGCAGGATCAGGCTCACGGCGTACGCCGCTGCGCTGACCAGGCAGAGCAGCACCCCGGTCACGTCGTTGTCGGCGCCCGAGCCGCCGTGGGACAGCGCGATCAGGGCGACCCCGCCGAAGGCCAGCGCCAGGCCGAGCACGAGCGGTGCGGTGAACCGCTCGCCCAGGAAGACCGCGGCCAGCACCGCGATCAGCACGGGCGAGACCTGGATCAGCATCGCGGCCGTGCCGGCGTCGACCTGCCGCTCGCCGGCGTTGAGGGCGACGTTGTAGACGCCGAACCACAGCACCCCGATCACCACGATGGAGACCCACTCGCGCCCCGTGGGACGCGGGAGGCCGCGGGCGACGGCCACCACGCCGAGCACCACGGCACCGACCAGCAGCCGGCCCAGCGAGAGCGCGCCGGGAGTGAAGTCGGCGGCCAGGTGGCGGATCGCGACGAACGCGGAGGCCCAGAACAGCAGCGTGCACGCGACGGCGGCGACGGGCAGCCAGGTGGGCGTCTGCGGCGTCGTCGTCGCTCCGGCGTCCGTGGGGGTCGAGGTGGTCACGCCCTCAGGGTAGGGACGACCGCCGACACCGCTCTCAGAGGTCGAGCTTGTAGCCCAGTCCGCGCACGGTGGTCAGCAGCTTGGGCTCGGCGGGGTTGCTCTCGAGCTTGGCCCGCAGGCGCTTGACGTGGACGTCGAGGGTCTTGGTGTCGCCGACGTAGTCCGAGCCCCAGACCCGGTCGATCAGCTGGCCGCGGGTCAGCACCCGGCCGGGGTTGCGCAGGAACATCTCCAGGAGCTCGAACTCCTTCAGCGGTAGCCGCACCTCGGCGCCGCCGAGGGTGACGATGTGGCGCTCGACGTCCATCCGCACCGACCCCACCTCGAGGGTGGCCGGCGCCAGGTCGGGCTCGACGCCGCGGCGCAGGACCGCGCGGATGCGCGCGACCAGCTCGCGGGGGGAGTAGGGCTTGGTGACGTAGTCGTCGGCGCCGAGCTCGAGCCCGACCACCTTGTCGACCTCGTCGTCCTTGGCGCTGACCATGATCACCGGCACGTTGGAGGTCTGCCGGATCTGGCGACACACCTCGGTGCCGGGGATGCCGGGCAGCATCAGGTCGAGCAGCACGATGTCGGCGCCCGCGCGGTCGAACTCGACCAGGGCCTCGTCGCCGGTGGCCGCGATGGCCACCTCGAAGCCCTCCTTGCGCAGCATGTAGGCCAGGGCGTCGCTGTAGCTCTCCTCGTCCTCGACGACCAGGACCCGCGTCATGCGCTCGCCCCGGGCAGGGAGGCGACCGTCAGGTGGGGCAGGGGGAGGTTCACGCGATCTCCTTCGTGGGCGCGCCTGCGCGCCGGGTGGTCAGGTCGGGGGCGGGTCTGTCGCCGGTCCGGGTCGGGGTGGCGGCGGTGTCCGCGAGGTCGGTGCGCCCGTCGAGGTCGGCCGGTCCGGGCTTGCGCGGCAGGGTCAGGGTGAACGTCGACCCCTGGCCCTCGACCGACCACACCCGCACCTCGCCGCCGTGGGAGGCCGCGACGTGCTTGACGATCGACAGGCCCAGGCCGGTGCCGCCGGTGGAGCGGTGGCGGGCGGGGTCGACGCGGTAGAAGCGCTCGAAGATCCGGTCGATCTCCCGCGCCGGGATGCCGATGCCGCGGTCGGTGACGGTGATGTCGAGGGTGGTGTCGTGGGGCGTGGCGGCGACCACGACCGAGGAGCCCTCGGGGGAGTACGACACCGCGTTGGCGACCAGGTTGCTGACCGCGACGGCGACCTGCTCGCGGTTGCCCAGCAGCACCAGGCCGGGGGCGCCGTCGTGGACCAGCTCGATGTGGCGCGACTGGGCGTCGGTCGCGCTCTCGTCGATGGCCCGCTCGATGATCCGGTCGACCTCGACCGCCACGGGCTCGTCCAGCGGGTCGTCGCCCTGGAGGCGGGACAGCTCGATGATCTGCTGCACGAGACGGGCCAGCCGCTCGCTCTCCTTGTGCATCCGCCCGGCGAAGCGCTGGACGGCCTCGGGGTCGTCGGCGGCCTCGATGACGGCGTCGGAGAGCAGCTTGATCGCACCCACCGGGGTCTTCAGCTCGTGGCTGACGTTGGCCACGAAGTCGCGGCGGATGGACTCGACGCGCCGCTCGCGGGTGCGGTCCTCGACCAGGGCCAGCACCAGCTGGGAGGACAGCGGCGCCACCCGGGCGGTGACGTGCCGGGGCGGCAGGCCCTCGCGCTGCATGAGCAGCTCGGTCTCGCGGATCTGTCCGTCGCGGCGTACCTGCTGGACCAGCTCGGCGAGCTCGCGCTCGGTGATGGCCGACCCGCGCACGATCCCCATCGCGATGGCGGGCGCGGAGGCCTTGAGGACCTGGTCGCTGCCGTCGACGACGAGCGCGCTGCTGCGCAGGACCGAGAGCACCGCCGCGACCCCCGGCGGCAGGGGCGGCTCCGGGATCTCGACGGTGCGCAGCTGGCGCTCGGAGACCCGGAAGGCCAGCACCGCACCGCCGCCGAGCACGGCGCCCAGCAGCGCGAAGAGGAGGGCCTGGAGGGTCGGGCTCACAGGTGCGATCGTACGCAGGGATTCACCCCACGTTCGGCCACGCGAGGCGGCCTTCGGGGGCTGTTCACCGCCAGTTCACGAAAGAAATCCAAGGCTTCACCCGACCGACGTACCGTGCACCTCATGCGCGACGCCTTCTCCGACCAGCTCGACTCCATCCGCGACGACCTCGTGGCCATGGCCCGCCTCGTGCGCGAGGCGCTCACCGAGGGCACCACCGCCCTGCTCGAGGGGGACGGCCAGCGCGCCGAGCAAGTGATCTCCAACGACGCCGCCATCGACGCCCTCCGCGAGAAGCTCGAGGAGCGCTCCTTCGAGCTGCTCTCCCTGCAGAACCCCGTCGCGGGCGACCTGCGGATGCTCGTCGCGTCGCTGCGGATGGTCTCGGAGTTCGAGCGGATGGGTGACCTCGCCGTCCACGTCGCCAAGATCGCCCGCCTGCGCGTCCCCGAGATCGCCGTGCCCGAGTCGGTCGTCCCGATGATCGAGCGGATGGCCACGGTCGCCGAGGTGATGATCGCCAAGGTCGAGCACATCATCGCCGAGTCCGACGTCGCCGCGGCCGAGGAGCTCGAGCAGGTCGACCAGGAGATGGACAAGCTGCGCCGCAACTCCTTCCGCGACCTGCTCGGCTCCGAGTGGACCTACGGCGTCGAGCCGGCCGTCGACATCGCCCTCCTGGGCCGGTACTACGAGCGCATCGCCGACCACGCCGTGTCGATCGCCCGCCGGGTGGTCTTCCTGGTCACCGGCGAGCACCCGCAGTACGCCTGACGGGCTGGTCCGCCGCGCGCCGGGTTCTGGCCCCGGTGCGGTCGCTGCGGTCGCCACACATTTGTGTAGCGGATGCAGCGTGATCGGCTCTTCCTGACGCATCCGCTACACAAATGTGTGGGGTCGGGCGCGCTGTACGCCTCGGCTCACCGCGGCCGGGGCGTCCACAACCCCGTCGGCGTGGCGCTCCGTCCACAGGCCGATCGAGGCCGGTGTGCTCCGGGTCGCGCGTTCCCGAGGCTGGGGTCGTGCGCCACTCGGATCTCGACACCACCAGGCCCTTCACCCGCGACCTCGCCCTCAGGCACGGGCTGGACCCGACCGGTCGGGGGAACCGGTTCCAGCGGTTGTTCCACGACGTGTACGTCGACCGCTCCGTCGAGCTGACCCCGATGGTCCGCGCACGGGCGGCGCTCGCGTTGCACCTGCCCACCGCCCACCTCAGCCACACCACGGCCGCGGAGGTCATGGGCCTGCCGGTCCCGGCGACGGACCGGGTGCACGTCACCGCGGCGCAGCAGGACGAGCGGCGGCAGCGCCCGGGCATCGCGTGCCACGTGCAGTGTCGTGAGATCACCACCGTCCAGCACAGCAGCGGGTTGACCCTCCCGTCACCGCTCGACCTCTTCATCGAGCTCGCCGGCGTGCTCAGCCTGGTCGACCTCGTGGTCGTGGGGGACGCGATGGCTCGGCGGGGACTGTTCACGGCGTACGAGCTCCGGACGTTCTGCGCGGGGACGCAGCGGTGGCACTCCCGTCGGGCCCGTCGGGGAGCGGCTCACGTCCGTGACCGTGTCGACTCCCCCATGGAGAGTCGCCTCCGCCTGCTCCTGTCACTGGCCGGGTTGCCGGAGCCCGTGGTCAACCACCTCGTGCGCACCGCGGACGGTGAGCGGTTCCTGGACCTGGCGTACGCCGAGTCGATGGTCGCGATCGAGTACGACGGTCGGCACCACGCAGAGCGCGAGGCGCAGTGGGAGAGCGACCTGGTCCGCCGCGAGAAGCTCGAGGCCCTGGGCTGGCGCTTCGTCGTCGTGACGGCTGACGGGATCTTCAAGGAGCCCGACGTCACCCTGCGGCGGGTCGTCTCGGCGCTCGCCGGCCGGGGACGGCGTACGCCCCCGCTCCGGGACGCCTGGCGGGTCCACTTCCCCACACGCTGAGGGCGGTGGTCGGCGGGGGCTCGGCTGCAACGGCTACACATTTGTGTAGCAGTTGCAGCGTCGGGACCCTCGATCTGCTGCATCCGCTACACAAATGTGTGGCGGCTGCTGCGCCGTGGGTGGTGCTCCCAGGGCGCCGGGCGGGCGCTCCGGGTCAGCGACCCTGGTTGGCGACGGCGTCGGCGGCGGCGCGGGCGGCCTCGGGGTCGAGGTATCGGCCGCCCTTCTCCACCGGTGAGCCGGACGCGTCGAGCTGGTAGACGAGCGGCTGGCCGGTGGGGATGTTCAGGCCGGCGATGTCCTCGTCGCTGATGCCGTCGAGGTGCTTGACGATCGCGCGCAGGCTGTTGCCGTGGGCGGCCACGAGCACGGTGCGGCCGGCGTCGAGGTCGGGTACGATCGCCGACTCCCAGTAGGGCAGCATCCGCTCGATCACGTCGGCGAGGCACTCGGTCGCGGGCAGGTCGTCGCCGAGGTCGGCGTACCGCGGGTCACCGGTCTGGGCCCACCGGTCGTCGGGCTCGATGGGCGGCGGCGGGGTGTCGAAGGAGCGGCGCCAGGTCATGAACTGCTCCTCGCCGTACTCCGCCAGCGTCTGCTTCTTGTCCTTGCCCTGGAGGGCGCCGTAGTGGCGCTCGTTGAGGCGCCAGGAGCGGCGCACGGGGATCCAGTGGCGGTCCGCCGCGTCCAGCGCGAGGTGGGCGGTGGTGATCGCGCGCCGCAGCAGCGAGGTGTGCACGACGTCGGGGAGCAGGCCCGCCTCGAGGAGCTGCTCGCCGCCGGCGACGGCCTCGCCGCGCCCCTTCTCGGTCAGGGCCACGTCGACCCACCCCGTGAAGAGGTTCTTGGCGTTCCAGTCGCTCTCGCCGTGGCGCAGCAGGATCAGGGTCCGGGTGGGCTCGCTCATGACCGCGATCCTAGACAAGACCGGGGGCGGCGGACCCTCCCGTCCGCCGCCCCCGGCCCCTCGTGCCGTACGCCGACCCGGGGATCGGCGCGCTCGACTCAGACCGTCAGACGCCCCAGGGCACCGATGATCTGGTTGAGCAGGCCCGTCAGCTGGGTCAGCAGGTTCGACAGCGGGCTGCCCGCGTCGAGCAGCCCGGCCACGAAGCACAGCAGGTTGCCGAGCAGCTGCCCGGCGCCCGACTGGGCCACGACGTTGAGCACGACCTGGTCGAGGTGCACCTGGAGACCGAGGACGTTGAGGTCCAGGGGCGCCAGCACCAGGTTGAGCACGTTGCACGCACCGGCCGCCGGAGCGGGCGGGAACGCGGCCGCAGCGGCGCGCGCCGAGGGCGTGGTGGCCGGGACGGCGCGGCCGTCGACGGCGCTCACCGGCATGGTGGCGGCCTGGCGGAAGCGTGCGTCCTTGCCGGGCTTGACGATGCGGCCCCGCAGGATGCCCTGGGCGACCATGCCGTCGCCGGAGGCGACGACGCGCTTGGGGATGAACACCGCGCGCACCTGCTGGCCGGCCGCGGTGACCCCGGTGACGGGTGCGGTGACCTTGACGTGCTTGGCGGTGGCGTGCAGGCGACCCGGGGCGGTGGCGGCGCCGGCGGAGCCGACCCCGATCCCGACCAGGCTCATGGAGATCGTCAGCACGACGGCGATCAACCCCGCGGGGCTGAGCCGTCTGATGGCTCCGAGATGTGACATGTGGTTCTCCTCCCATGCCCACGGGAGATCCGTGGACAAAAGAGGCGTACCCCGCAGAACGAGCGTCCACCCATCGAGACTGTCCGGATGATGGACCGTAAGTCTCGCCTACTGGACGGTAATCGTCTCGCCAGGCGGGAACCGGGCCGTTCGGGGGGGTCGAGATCCTGAGAAAAACTCAGGATCGCGGCCCGTGCGGCCCCGTCGGGCCGGCGTCAGGACCGCGCTAGGGGGTCGAGGTCGACGAGGGGCTCGCCGACTCCGAGGGGCTGGCGGAGCCGGACGGGCTGGCCGATCCCGAGGGGCTCGCGGAGCCCGAGGGGGACGGCGAGGACGACTCGGTCGGGGAGGCGCCGACAGTGGCGTACTCCCCGGTCTGGTCGACCACGGGCACGTTGATCTTGGTGGTGACGCCGTCGTCGAAGGTGAACGTGAGCCGGAGGTTGGCGCCGGACTCCACCTTCGAGCCGGTGACGCTGATCGCGGGCTCGTTGGCCAGGTTGACCAGGCCGCCGGCCGGGACCTTGACGGGGCCGGCGAGCTTCACCTCGGCCCCCGACGGGCCCGTGATGCCCGTGAGGGTGATGGTCTTGGTCTGGCTCTTGTTGACCAGCGACGAGATGTAGGTGCCCGAGCCCTTGCTTCCGCTGACGATGACCGAGGCCAGCACGTCGACGGTCGTGGAGCGGTCGTCGGTGCCGACGCCGGGCTGGTAGACCTTGTCGGTCTGGTAGCCGAAACCGCAGGACGCGGTGAGCGGGGCGAGCAGCACGAGGGACGCGGCTGCGAGGCGACGACGGGTTGACGTCAACATGGCGGAGCGGTTCCTCTCGACGGTTCTGCGGGCGTGGCGAATCGTATCGCTCAGCGTGCGATGCCCACCGCGAGGGCCGTCCACACGAGCGCGGCCACCGTGGCGACCGTCAGCACGCCGGTGACGACCAACAGGCGAGGTGCGCCCGTGCGCAGCGCGACGCGCAACGGGAGGCTGCGTACGCCGGCCTCGTTGTCCTCGACCAGGTCGGGCAGTGTGGTCAGGAAGTGCACCAGGACGCCGAGCACCGCGGCCAGCACCAGGAAGGTCGTCACGGGGGCGGTCCCCACGGACTCCTTGGCCCAGCCGCCGTAGGCCAGGAAGCAGACCAGCAGGGCGAACGTCGCGGCCCACCCGAGCGGGGACGCCGGGGTGCCCTGGAGGTAGCGGTCCTGCACGAAGCCCACCACCAGGGTGCCGAGCAGGAACAGCCCGGCCGCCGTCCCGAGCTGGAGCGAGAGCGGGACCAGGACGATCACGATCGCGGCCACCAGGAAGGTGGCGTTGCCGCGCGCGGCCCGGTCCTCGGCCAGCGGCTTGCCACTGGCCCCGGAGCGACGGTCCACGTCGATGTCGACGACGTCGTCGATCAGGCCCAGGGCCAGCTGGGACAGCAGCACCACCAGCGCGCTCAGCGCGACCTCGCGCACGGGCCGACCCATCAGGGCGCACAGGGCGCCGACGACCACCGCGAAGGCCAGCGCCTGGCGCGGGTGGGTGGCTCGCAGCAGGGCGCCGACCTGAGCCCGTGCGCCGCCCGCGCCGGCGTCGTCGGCCCGTCCGCTCGTGCCGTCGCGACCGGCCTCGTCCGAGGTGCCGCGGGTGCCTCTGCGGCCCTTCTTCGGGGGTGGGACCGGGGTCGGACTGGCCTCGGTGCCGGGGGAGCTGCTCATGGGTCGCAGTATCGAGCATCGGTGCTGGTCGTGGGCAGGTTCCGGCAAGCCCGACCGTGTCCCCGGGCCCTCGCGCTGCACACGAAATAGCGCCCTGTCAAGCCCCGTTTAGCGCGCTGACCTGCGCAAACGGTCGAAAGGTGCGGTCCACAACCGTGTTAGACTGGTCACCTCGAAAGGGGTTCACTACATATGACATTCACCGTCGGCGAAACGGTCGTCTATCCGAATCACGGGGCCGCAGTCATCGAAGACATCGAGATGCGCTCCATCAAGGGTGAGGAGAAGCAGTACCTCGTTCTCCGCATCGTGGCCCAACAGGACCTGGTCGTCCGGGTGCCCTCGTGCAACCTCGACCTGGTCGGCGTCCGTGACGTCGTCGACAAGGCCGGTCTCGACCGCGTCTTCGAGGTCCTGCGTGCCGTGGTGCCGGACGAGCCGACCAACTGGTCGCGTCGTTACAAGGCCAACCTGGAGAAGTTGCACTCGGGCGACGTCATGAAGGTGGCCGAGGTCGTCCGCGACCTGTGGCGCCGTGAGCGCGACCGCGGGCTGTCGGCCGGCGAGAAGCGGATGCTGGCCAAGGCGCGCCAGATCCTCGTCTCCGAGCTGGCCCTGGCCGAGCACACCAACGAGGACAAGGCCGAGACCATCCTCGACGAGGTCCTGGCCTCCTGATCCACCCGACGGAGGCGTTCCCGCCGCCGTCGCCCACGAGCCCCCCGGTCATCACGACCGGGGGGCTCGTGGCGTGTC
Source organism: Nocardioides korecus (assembly GCF_054778395.1). Classification (NCBI taxonomy): domain Bacteria; kingdom Bacillati; phylum Actinomycetota; class Actinomycetes; order Propionibacteriales; family Nocardioidaceae; genus Nocardioides; species Nocardioides korecus. The sequence goes on from NZ_BAAGZO010000005.1 coordinate 160,312, forward strand.
TGGGGGTCGGCGGGTGGGTGCGTCGGCCACACATTTGTGTAGCAACTGCACCACTTCGAGCCCGATCCGCTGCATCCGCTACACAAATGTGTGGCCACGACGCCCGCCGAGGCCCTCGCCCTGCCGGGAGGACTGATCACCCGGGGCCGGCCCTAGGGTGGGTCGCATGTACGACGAGGAGCCGGGCGCCCTGGGGTTCGTGCCGGTCGAGGGGCGCGGGTCGCTGCCCTACGCGCTGGTGCACGGCGAGTCGCTGGTCGCCGCCGCGTCGTGGGCGCTGACCACGGCCGGGGTCGAGCTGCTCGACTGGGGCGTGGGGCTCGGGGCCGTCCGGGAGAGCGGTCGGGTGCTCGTCGTGCACGACCCGCTGTGCCCGCTGACGCCGGTGGAGTTCCTGGAGTCGGCGATCGCCGAGTGCGAGCGGACCGGGGCCGTCGTGGTCGGCGTACGCCCGGTGACCGACACGGTCAAGGAGCACGGGTCGGCGCCCGGGGGGCCCGACGTGCTCGGCGCGACCGTGGACCGCGACACCCTGATGTGCGTGGTGTCCCCGCTGGTGCTGCCGTCGTCGGTGGTGGCCTCGCTGGAGGAGCTCGGGGTCGAGGACCTGGCGCGGACCGTGGCGCAGCTCGTACGCCGTGTCCCCGTCCGCTACCTGCCGGCTCCCGCCCTGGCCCGCCGGGTGACCGGGCCCGACGACCTCGAGGTGCTCGAGGCCCTCAGCTCGGCCCTGCGGGGGGATCCGCGGGGGCCCGGCGACTGAGCAGCTCCCGGGCCAGCGCGAGGTCCTCGGGGAAGGTCACCTTGAGGTTGCGCGCGGACCCGGGGACGGCCACCACCGGCAGGTCGGTGTAGCGCGCGAGCACGGCGGCGGTGTCGGTGCCGCGGAACCCCTCGGCGTGGGCCCGGGTGTGCGCCTGGAGCAGCGGGGCGGCCCGGAACGCCTGCGGCGTCTGCACGGCGACCAGACCGGCCACCGTGGTGCTGCCGTCGCGGGCCGAGAGCCGGGGGCAGTCCACGACCGGGATCGCCGCCCCGTGCCGGGACGCCTCGTCGATCGTGCGTCGCCACAGGCCCACGTCGGCGAGCGGTCGGGCGGCGTCGTGCACGGCGACCACGTCGATCTCGCCCCGCTGGACGTCGGGGGTCAGGACGCGCAGCGCCTGCCACTCGGAGTCGTGGCGCTCGGCCCCGCCCTCGACGACCCACAGGTCGTGGGTGCCCAGGTGCGGCGCGACGGCCTCGCGCACCGCGTCGCTCTCCCCGGCGCGGCAGACCAGGACGACCCGGTGGACCCCGGCGACGTCGAGCACGGTGCGCACCGACCGGGCCAGGACGGGGACGCCGTCCAGGTCCAGGAGCACCTTGTTGACGCCGGCGCCGACCCGGCTGCCCGAGCCCGCGGCCAGCAGCACGGCGGCGGTCCGGACGCTCACAGGTGGGGCTCGATCAGGCGGATCAGCGTGCCCGAGACCAGCGCGTCGCGCTCCAGCGGCAGCATGTGGCCCGCGTCGGGGGCCACGGTGAGCACGGCGCCGGGGGCGTGCGCCACGATCCGCCGCGCGTGCGACGGCGGCGTCAGGACGTCGCGGGTGCCGACCAGGACGTGGGTGGGGATCCCGGCGAGCACCGCGAGGGCGGGCGCCCGGTCGTGCCGCAGGCAGTCCTCGTAGTAGCCGACCACCGTGTCGCCCGGGCAGCTGATCAGCCCCTCGACGGCCAGCGCCGCGTCGGCCAGCCGCAGCGGACGACCGAAGACGAAGCGGCGCATCACCATCCGCTCCACGATCGGCGCGCGCCGGCGGGCCCGGCGCGACAGCGTCCGGGACCGGAGCGCGAGCATCCGCGGGATCTGCGCGCGCACCAGCGGACCCGCCTCGGGGAGCCCGAGCGTCACGGTGTCCATCTGGCCCGAGGAGGTGCTCACCAGCGCGACGCCGACCACCCGCTGGAAGATCATCGGACGTCGCTCGGCCAGGGCCATCAGGGTCATCCCGCCGATGGAGTGCCCCGCCAGGACCAGCGGGCCGGTCGGGGCCAGCTCGTCGATCAGCTGGGCCCAGTCGCGCGCCAGGACGGCGATGCGGGCGCGCTTGCGGGGGACCGGGTCGGAGTGGCCGTGGCCGCGGTGGTCCCAGGTGACGATGCGGATCCCGTGGCCGAACTCCTGCTGGAGGTCGCGCACCTGGTAGTGCCAGTCCTGCTGGTTCAGCGTCCAGCAGTGCGCCAGGAAGACCGTCAGCGGCGCGTCCGCGGGGCCGTACGTCGTCACGCTGAGGTGGTGACCGTCGTGGGTGCGCATCGACGTTCGGGGATCCTTCCGGCTCGTCACGGGTCTGGCTCCGGCCCGCGGGGGGAGTCTGCCCGATCCGCGCCGTCCGCGTCCGGCGTACGCCGCTGGGTGGGCCGCTCGCGTGCCGGGAGGGGCGGGACCGGCTAGCGTCGCGGGCATGACCCTGGTCGCCGGTGTGGACTGCTCGACCCAGGCCACCAAGGTGGTCGTCGTGGACGCCGCGGACGGGCGCGTGGTCCGCGAGGGACGGGCCGCGCACCCCGACGCCACCGAGCTGGACCCGCGGGTCTGGTGGACCGCCTGGCAGGAGGCCTCGGCCGACCTGCTCGACGGCGTCGAGGCGCTCGCGGTCGGTGGTCAGCAGCACGGGATGGTGCTGCTCGACGAGACCGGCGAGCCGGTCCGCGACGCGCTGCTGTGGAACGACAACCGGTCGGCGCCCGACGCCGAGGCGCTCGTGCAGGAGCTCGGCGGCCCGCAGGCGTGGGCCGAGGCGACCGGGTCCGTGCCGGTCGCGAGCTTCACCGTCACCAAGCTGCGGTGGGTCGCGCGCCACGAGCCGGAGGTGGCCGCGCGGGCGGCGGCGGTGCTGCTGCCCCACGACTACCTGACCCACCGGCTTCGGGGGTCCGCCCCGCTCGAGCAGGCCACGACCGACCGGGGCGACGCGTCGGGCACGGGGTACTGGTCGGACGCCGACGGCTACCGCCAGGACCTGCTCGAGCTGGCCCTCGGTCGGGTGCCGGTCACGCCGCGGGTCGCCGGGCCGGCCGAGGTCGTCGGCCGCACCCCCGACGGCGTCCTGCTTGGCGCCGGCACCGGCGACAACATGGCGACCGCGCTCGGACTGGGGTTGCGCCCGGGCGACGTGGTGGTCTCGCTGGGCACCAGCGGCACCGTCTTCGCACCCGCGACGTCGCGGACCGCGGACCCCACCGGCATCGTGGCCGGCTTCGCCGACGCGACCGGCGGCTTCCTGTACCTGGTCTGCACGCTCAACGCCGCCCGCGTCCTCGAGGCCGCGGTGTCCCTGGCCGGGACCGACCTGACCCGTCTGGACGAGCTGGCCCTGTCGGTGCCCGACGCCGGCGGCCTGGTGCTGCTGCCCTTCCTGGACGGTGAGCGCACGCCGCCGCTGCCCGACGCGACCGGCCTGCTGCACGGCCTGACCCGCCGCAACGCCACCCCGGCCCACCTCGTGCGCGCGGCCGTCGACGGACTGCTGTGCGGCCTGGCCGACGCGGTCGAGGCGGTCCGGGACACCGGTGTGGTGCTCGAGCGGATCGTGCTGGTCGGCGGGGCCGCGCGGTCGCACGCCGTACGCACCCTGGCCGCGGCGATGTTCGGGGTGCCGGTGCTCGCCCCGACCCCGGCGGAGTACGTCGCCCTGGGCGCCGCCCGCCAGGCCGCCTGGGCGCTGTCGGGCGCCGACGCGCCCCCGACCTGGGAGGTCGAGGGCGAGACCTTCGAGCCCGACCAGGACCTCGCTGCCGCGAGCGCGGCCGCGAGGTCGGCGTACCGCGAGGTCCTGCGAGCCGCCCGGCCGCTGCTCGGGTAGGCGGGAGCTGGGCGTCGCGCTGGGCCAGGTGGCGCATGTACATCGGGGTTGGAGACGCTCCACTCGGCCTGTGCCAGGCCTGGGGCGTCCACAGCCCCGCGCCAGAGCGCGACGGTCTGCGTCGCGGGCGGTACGCCGCTCAGTTGAGGGCGGGGTCCTCGGGCAGGGTCGTCAGGAGCGAGACCGGGCCGACCTGGCGCCGGAGCACGTCGTGCCACAGGCGGTCGGGCCGAGCCGTGAAGAGGTCGGCCGGGCGGGCCGGGGAGAGGTGCCAGCCGCCGTCGGCGATCTCGTCGTCGAGCTGGCCGGGTCCCCACCCGGCGTACCCGGCGTAGACCCGGAGGGCCGCGAGCCGCCCCACCCAGTCGTCGGGGTCGGTGTCGAGGTCGAGGACGCCGAGCAGGGGCCCCTCGACGTCGTCGAGGCCGCGCCACCCCTCCGGCGGAGCGGGTGGGCCGGTGGAGCCCGTGGGGGTCGCGAGGACGGCCAGGGCGAGGGCGGAGTCGGTGTCGACCGGTCCGCCCTGGAACAGCACGCCCGGCGGCGAGAGCAGCGGCCCCCAGCCGGGCAGGACGTCGACCACCGGCGAGGTGCTCGGCCGGTCGAGGACGACGCCCAGGGCGCCCTCGGGGCCGGCCTCGCACACCAGCACCAGGCTGCGCGCGAAGCTGGGGTCGGTCAGGCTCGCCGAGGCGATCAGCAGCGATCCCGGTCGAGGCGTCATGCCGCATCCTCGCAGGAGTCCGGAGCGTGGTGGGGCCGTGGCGGGGCCGTCGGGGCCGTCGGGGGCGGTTCGAGGCTGGCCGGGGGACCGGCTGTGGACGAGACCGGAGGTGCTGGGGCCCGGGTGTGCCCGGCCTCGGGCGGCGGGAGCTGCGAGGGTGGGCCGGGTCGGCGTACGTCCGTGGGGTGGGAGGTTGTCGGCCGAAAGGTGACCTTGTCGGGTGAACGTTCGGCCGACAAGCCGACTGTTCCCCGGCTAGCCGGGGAACAGTCGGTCCCCGCTCAGCCCTCCAGCAGGACGGTCGCGATGGCGGCGAGGCCCTCGCCGCGGCCGGTGAGGCCGAGGCCGTCGGTGGTGGTGGCCGAGAGGGAGACGGTGATGCCGTGCCGGTCGGCGATGCCCTGCTCGGCCTCGGCGCGGCGGGGGGCGAACCTGGGGCGGTTGCCGATCAGCTGGCAGGCGACGTGGGTGACCTCGAAGCCGGCGGCGCGCACCCGACGCAGGGTCTCGGCCAGGAGGTCGTGGCCCGCGGCACCGGCCCACTGCGGCTCCGAGGTGCCGAAGTTGCTGCCCAGGTCGCCCTGGCCCGCGGCGGAGAGCAGCGCGTCGCACACGGCGTGCAGGACGACGTCGGCGTCGGAGTGGCCCTCCAGGCCCAGCCCCTCGTCGGGCCAATCCAGTCCGGCCACCCGCAACGGACGACCAGGGACGAGCCGGTGGACGTCGGTGCCGATGCCGGTGCGCAGGCGAGCGGGACGAGGGGTGCTGGTCACGGCCCCGATCATGCCGGACTCAGCCGAGGCCGGTCTTGGCCGGCGAGCGACGATGGCCGGTGACCGGCCACAGGCCGGTCGTGAGCGGGCCCCCCGGCCCCAGGAGGTGGAGTGAGCATGAGCGGCACCGACCAGGCGACGCCGTACGCCGGCCAGCCGGCCGACCCGGGCCTCCCCCCGGCCCCGGCCACGCCTCCGGGCACCTCGAGGCGTCGCGCCCGGGAGCCCGAGCGCGGCCGTCTGGCCCTCGCCGGCGCCGTCGCGGCCGCCTCGGGCCTGGTCGTCAGCGAGACCGTCGCGCAGGTGCTCGGCTCCTCGGCCGGGCCGGTCCAGGCCGTCGCCGCGGTCGTGCGCGACCTGACCCCGGGCCCGGTCGCGCTGTTCCTGATCCACGCCGTGGGCCACGCCGACAAGCCGCTCCTGGTGGGGGGTACGGCGCTCGTCGTCCTCGCCGTCGCCGCCTGGGCCGGCACCTGGGTGCGCCGGCGTCCGGTGGTGCCCGAGGTGGTCTTCGTGGTCCTCGCCGCGATCGGCCTGCTGGCCACGCTGGGGCAGCCGAACCCGGGTCTGGGGTCGGCCGCCGGCCTGGTGGTGGGTCTGGTCACGATGATCGCGGTGCTCCGCCTGCTGAGCCGGCCCCTGCTGGAGGGCGTCCGGCGCACCGGTCCGTCCGCGGCAGCCGGGGCGGGTGACCTGGCCCGGCGGGCGTTCCTGGTGCGCGCGGTCGCCACGGGCGCCGTCGTCGCCGCGGTCGCCGTGGCCGGCCGTGTGGTGACCAGCGGCAAGCGCAGCGTCGAGCAGGCGAGGTCGGCGCTCAAGCTGCCGGCGAGCCGTGGCGTCGTACCGGCCGGGGCGACGCTGGGGGTCGCGGGCATCGCGCCGTGGCGCAGCTCCAACCAGGACTTCTACCTCATCCACACCGCGCTGACCCCGCCGACGATCGCGCCGGCCGACTGGAAGCTGCGCATCCACGGGATGGTCGACCGCGAGATCACGCTGACCTACCAGGACCTGGTCGACCGGAAGATGACCGAGGCCTGGGTGACGCTGTGCTGCGTCTCCAACGAGGTCGGCGGCGACCTGATCGGCAACGCCTGGTGGTCCGGGGTGCTGGTGCGCGACCTGCTGCGCGAGGCCGGCGTGAAGCCGGGCGCCGACGCGGTGCTGCAGACCTCGCAGGACGGCTGGACCTGCGGTACGCCGCTGGCCGCCCTGACCGACGACCGCGACGCGATGCTGGCCGTGGCGATGAACGGCCAGCCGCTGCCCGTCGAGCACGGCTTCCCGGTGCGGGTGGTCGTGCCGGGGCTCTACGGCTACGTCTCGGCGACGAAGTGGGTGGTGGACCTCGAGGTGACCCGCTTCGCCGACTTCTCCGCCTTCTGGACCCAGCGCGGCTGGTCGGAGAAGGGGCCGGTCAAGACCCAGGCCCGCATCGACGTGCCCCGCGACGGGGCCTCGGTCACGGCCGGCACGGTGCGCTTCGGCGGCAGCGCCTGGGCCCAGCACACCGGCATCGAGAAGGTCGAGTGGCAGCTCGACGGCGGCGCCTGGCAGGCCGCCACGCTGGGCGGCGTGCCGAGCGTCGACACCTGGGTGCAGTGGTCGGGCACCGCCCGGGTCGACGCGGGACGGCACACGCTCGTGGTCCGGGCGACCGACAAGAGCGGGCGCACCCAGACCTCCGTGCGGACCGACGTGGTGCCCAACGGCGCCTCGGGCTGGCCGACGCGGGAGTTCAGCGCGACCTGAGGCCGGCGGCGTACGGCAGGGGGTGCGGCGGGCTCGGCGGCGTACGGCGGGCCGGAGGTTGTCGGGCGAAAAGTGACCTTGTCGGGTGAACGTTCGGCCGACAAGCCGACTGTTCCCCGGCTAGCCGGGGAACAGTCGCCGCCCTCTCACCACGCCCGGCTGGACCCCCGCAGCGGGAGCGGGTGGGCGGGGTCGCGGACGACGTAGACGGTGCCGTGGGAGCGGCCCCAGGCGCGCTCGAACTGGGCGCGGTCGTAGACCCGGCGCACGGTGGCGTCCGATGCGGCGGCGGGGTCGTTGACCACGACGTTGCCGGCGGCGGTGAAGCCGGTGACCACGACGAGGTGGCCGGCGGTGGCGCCGATCGGGGCGCCGGCGAGCTGCCCGCGGGAGAAGGAGATCGAGGCGGCCAGCGGGATGCCGGAGGCGATGAACCGCTCGGCCTCGCGCAGGTCGGAGAGTCGGGTGACGAACGCGTCGCCGACCTGGCTCGCGGCGTACGCCGTGTTGAAGGCCCAGTTGCCGGCGCCGCGGTAGCGGTGGTCGTAGACCGTCCGGGCGACGTGGTCGACCCACCGGTCGGAGTCGCGCGGGTCGACCCAGGCGTAGCTCGCCGGGCTCGGCAGCCGGCCGTAGTAGCCCAGGATCATCGACAGCGAGGTCGGTGAGCACCACGCCTGGCCCCCGCCGCCGTACTGCGGGTACTCCCCGCGGTGGGTCATCTGGGAGTAGCGCGGCACCGTGAGCTCGCGGGCCGGCAGCGCGCGGGTGGTGGGCGTGACGGTGCCGGTGGTGCCGCTGGCCCCGGTGGTGCGGGTCGCGATCGCGCGCACGGCGTCGACCCGCGGCGTGGCAGTGGTGCCCGGGGCGCGCAGCAGCAGCACCCGCAGCTGGTAGGAGGCCAGCGAGCCCGAGGTGGCGGTGAGGGTGTCGGTGGCCAGACCGGCGACCGCGTCGCGCTGCGCGGCCCCCGACGTGCGCCGGAACCCGCCGGCGTCGTCGGTGGACCAGTCGGCGACCTGCTTCCAGCCGCTGGTCGCGCCCGAGGAGGAGCGGAGCCGGGCCACGACCCGCACCGACGTGCCGGCCGGGGTCACCGCGTCCCACGACGGGACCAGCTCGGTGAACGCGTTGCCGGGGGTGGTCCAGGGGGAGGTCCAGCGGGTCCAGGCCCAGGTGCCACCGGCCTCGGGCGTGGTGCCGGCGGCCTGGCCGAAGGTGATCGACCCGGCGGCGACCCGGACGCCCTCGGCCTTGCCGGCGCCGAAGGCCGCGGTCGAGCTCGTGGAGGACAGCACGTTCCGGGGGGCCACCCCGGTGGTGGTCGTGGGGGTGGTCGCGGCGGCCAGGCGGGCGCGGTGGGGCAGGACGGGCCCGGACAGCACGCCGCCGGCGACCGCGATCACCAGCAGGCCGGCCGGGACCGCCTTGACGCGCAGGGGCAGGCGGGCGAGCAGGGAGGAGGTCGTCACGGGTCCACGGTAAATTCCCATGCGTCCCTTTGGTGCATTTTGGTCACACTCCTGCGACCTGCGCCACCTGCTCCGGTGCACGGTGGCGGGGCCCGGGCGCCCGCGCCCGTACGATCCTCGGGTGACACCTGCGTCCTCCCTGCGTCTCCACGACACCGCGACCCGGTCCGTGCGCCCCTTCGTGCCCCGCGTCGAGGGTCGCGTCGGGGTCTACGTCTGCGGGCTCACGGTGCAGTCCGAGCCGCACGTCGGGCACGTGCGCTCGGCGGTCAACTTCGACGTGCTGCGGCGCTGGCTGACCGCGAGCGGCTACCGGGTCGACTTCATCCGCAACGTCACCGACATCGACGACAAGATCCTCGCCAAGGCCGCCGAGCAGGACCGGCCCTGGTACAACCTCGCCTTCGACATGCTGCGCGAGCTCGGGCGGGCGTACGACGCCCTCGGCGTGCTGCCCCCGACCTACGAGCCCGCCGCGACCGGCCACGTGCCCGAGATGGTCGAGCTGATCGAGCTGCTGATCGAGCGCGGGCACGCCTACGCGGCCGAGGACGGCTCGGGCGACGTCTACTTCGACGTCCGCTCCTGGTCGGCGTACGGCGAGCTCACCCGGCAGGGCATCGACGACATGGAGGCCGCCGCCGACGCGGACCCCCGCGGCAAGCGCGACCCCCGCGACTTCGCCCTGTGGAAGGGCCGCAAGGACTCCGAGCCGACCACCGCGAGCTGGCCCAGCCCGTGGGGCCGCGGCCGTCCGGGCTGGCACATCGAGTGCTCGGCGATGGCCGGGAAGTACCTCGGCGACGCGTTCGACATCCACGGCGGCGGCGTCGACCTGCGCTTCCCCCACCACGAGAACGAGCAGGCCCAATCGCGCGCGGCGGGGCACGCGTTCGCGGCGTACTGGATGCACAACGCCTGGATCACCACCAGCGGCGAGAAGATGAGCAAGTCGCTGGGCAACTCGCTGCTGGTGCCGGCGGTGCTGGAGCGGGTGCGCGGGATCGAGCTGCGCTACTACATGGTCGCCGCGCACTACCGCTCCACCGTGGAGTTCTCCTTCGAGGCGCTGGAGGAGTCGGCCTCGGCGTTCCGTCGCATCGAGGGCTTCCTGGACCGGGTGCCCGAGGCCGACCTCGGCGCCGAGCTGCCCGCCGCGTTCGTGGCGGCGATGGACGACGACCTCGGCACCCCGGCCGCCACGGCGGTGGTCCACGAGGCGGTGCGCGACGGCAACCGGCTGCTGGCCGCCGGCGACGCCGCGGGCGCCCTGGAGCGGGCCCGCGAGGTGCGGGCGATGCTCGACGTGCTCGGCCTGGACCCCCGGGGCGAGCAGTGGGCGGCCGACACCGGGCAGTCCGACCTGAGCGGCGTCGTCGACGCCCTCGTGCAGGGACTGCTGGAGCAGCGCGCGGAGGCCCGCGCGAGCAAGGACTTCGCCACCGCCGACGCGATCCGCGACCGGATCAAGGCGGCTGGCATCGAGATCGAGGACACCCCTGACGGGGCGAGATGGAGCGTTGAGCATGCCCGGTAACTCCAAGCGCAAGGGCGCGATCAAGAAGACCGGGAAGGGCAACCCGACCGCGGGCTCCGGCGGCCGCGTCCGGCGCGGCCTGGAGGGCAAGGGCCCCACCCCCAAGGCCACCGACCGGCCCTACCACCAGGCGCACAAGGCCGCGAAGCGCGCGGAGAAGGCCACCGCCTCCAAGCCCCGTCGTGGTGGCCCGGCCAAGGGCGGCGACAACGAGTGGATCGCCGGGCGCAACTCGGTGCTGGAGTCGCTGCGTGCCGAGCTCCCGATCACCGCGGTGTACGTCGCCGAGGGGGCCGAGCGCGACGGTCGTCTGCGCGAGGTCTTCGCGATCGCCGCCGACAAGGGCGTCTCGCTGCTCGAGGTACCCCGTGTCGAGCTCGACCGGCTGACCTCGGGTGCGGTGCACCAGGGCCTGGCGGCGCGGGTGCCGGCGTACGAGTACGCCCACCCCGACGACCTCCTCGACGCGGCCGCGGCCAACGGCGAGAAGCCGCTGATCGTCGCGCTGGACTCGGTCACCGACCCGCGCAACCTCGGCGCGGTCGTCCGCTCGGCCGCGGGCTTCGGCGCCCACGGCGTGATCATCCCCGAGCGCCGGGCCGCGGGCATGACCGCGAGTGCCTGGAAGACCTCGGCCGGGGCGGCGGCGCGCGTGCCGGTCGCGCAGGTGGTCAACCTGACCCGTCAGCTCAAGGCCTACCAGGACGCCGGCTGCATGGTGATCGGCCTGGCCGCTGACGGCGACGTCTCGCTGCCCGACCTCGACCTGGTGCACGGCCCGCTCGTGGTCGTGGTCGGCTCCGAGGGCAAGGGCCTCTCGCGCCTGGTGGCCGAGACCTGCGACCAGCTGGTCTCGATCCCGATGTCGAGCTCGCTGGAGTCCCTCAACGCCGGCGTGGCCGCCAGCGTCACCCTCTTCGCGATCTCCCAGGCGCGCGAGCAGGCCCGCACTCGGGCCTGAGGGTCGCGGCGCGGCGTGCGTCGCGCCCTCACCTAGGATGACGCCCGGGTCGGGCCCCGCCGTCGGCGTGCTCCGGCCCGTGCGCCGGTGTAGCTCAGTAGGTAGAGCGCCTCACTTGTAATGAGGATGTCGCGGGTTCGACTCCTGTCACCGGCTCCGCGCGACGTGCCGGCTCAGCGCAGCCGGACCGTCGCGAAGCGCTCGGGCGGGTCGGCGATCACGTCCTGCGCGGCCACCAGCGCGATCTCGCGGGTGCCCGCCTCCAGGGTGCGCTCGAGGATGCCGAACACGGTCGCGGTGACGCGCGCCAGGGCGGTCTCGGCCGAGCCGGTGCGCAGCAGGTGGGCCAGGAAGACCGCGGCGGTCACGTCGCCGCAGCCGTTCGGGCTCAGCGGCAGCAGGGGCGTGCGCACGGCCCAGGCGCCCTCGTCCGAGACCGCGACCACCTCGACGGTGTCGGCCGGGGTGTCGTCGGTCAGCACGCTGGTGACCAGCACCGTGCCCGGGCCCGCGGCCCGCACGGCGTCGACCGCGTCGAGGACCTCGGCGGTCGTGCGGGTGGTGCGCCCGCTGAGGAAGTCGAGCTCGAAGTGGTTGGGGGTGATCACGTCGGCGGCCGGCACGACCCGGTCGCGCATCAGCTCGGGGATGCCCGGGCGCACGAACATCCCGCGCCCCACGTCGCCCAGCACCGGGTCGCAGCAGTAGATCGCGGCGGGGTTGAGCGCCTTGGTGCGGGCGACCGTGTCCAGGACCAGGTCGCCGACCTCCGCGGCCCCCTGGTAGCCGCTCAGGACGGCCGCGACCCGCGCGAGCACGCCCCGCTCCTCGACGCCGCGGACGACCTCGCGCAGGTCCTCGACGGCGAGCAGCGGCCCGCGCCACTCGCCGTACCCGGTGTGGTTGGAGAAGTGCACCGTGTTGACCGCCCACGCCTCGATGCCCAGGCGCTGCAGCGGGAAGACCGCCGCGCTGTTGCCGACGTGCCCGTAGGCCACCGAGGACTGGATCGTGAGCAGCTCCATGGGCGACATCCTCGCCGATCCGGGGAGTCGGCGGACGCGCCCCGGGTCAGGCGACGAGCAGCGAGCGCTTCGAGAGCCCCATCCAGTAGCCGTCGATGACCTGCTCGCCGGGGGTGCCGGCGTCGGTCGCCGCGCCCAGGGTGACGAACAGCGGCGTGTAGTGCTCCACCGTGGGGTGGGCGTAGGGCATGCCCGGCGCCTTCGAGCGGTACGCCGACAGCTCGGCCACGTCGCCACGGGCCAGCGCGTCGGCCGCCCAGAGGTCGAAGTCGACCGACCAGCCCGGCGCGGCGGCCTCGATCCGGAACTCCTTGAGGAACGGCAGCCCGTGGGTCAGGAAGCCCGAGCCGATCACCAGGACGCCCTCGTCGCGCAGCTCGCGCAGCCGGGCGCCGATGGCCATCAGGCGGTCGGGGTCGGCGGTGGGCAGCGACATCTGGAGCACGGGGATGTCGGCGTCGGGGTACATGATCCTCAGCGGCACCCAGGCGCCGTGGTCGAGCCCGCGCGAGGGGTGCTGGTGGACCGGCTCGGTGTCGGGCATCATCGCCGCGACCCGAGCGGCGAGCGCCGAGGCGTCGGGGGTGCGGTAGGTCATCCGGTAGTAGCGCTCGGCGAAGCCGCCGAAGTCGTAGACCAGGTCGGTGCCCGGGCCCGAGGCGCTCAGCATCATCGGCGCCGACTCCCAGTGGGCGCTCACGATCAGGATCGCGGTGGGGCGGGGCAGCCCGGCCGCGAGGTCGCGCAGCTGGCCCGACCACAGCGGGTCGTCGAGCAGCGGCGGGGCGCCGTGGCCGATGTAGAGGGCGGGCATCCGGGTGGCGGTCTCAGGGCTCATGGTCTCTCCAACAAGTTGTTGTGACAACCTTATTCCGCCTCAGGCCCCGTGTCTACGGCAGCGCCCAGTCCACGGGCTCCCCACCCTGGTCGCGCAGCAGCTGGTCCACCCGGCTGAAGGGGCGGGACCCGAAGAAGCCACGGCTGGCGGAGAGCGGGCTGGGGTGCGCGGAGGCCACCCAGGGGATCGGCGCGAGCTCGGGCTGGAGCGACTGGGCGTCGCGGCCCCACAGGATCGCGGCGAGCGGGGCCCCGGCGCGTGCCCGCTCGGCCAGGACCTGGATGGCGCGGTCGGTGACGGCCTCCCAGCCCCGGCCGCGGTGCGAGGCCGCCTGGCCGGGCGTCACGGTCAGGCAGCGGTTGAGCAGCATCACGCCGGCGTCGGCCCACGGGGTGAGGTCGCCGGTGGTGGGCGCCGGGACGCCGAGGTCGTCGACCAGCTCGCGGTAGATGTTGACCAGGCTCCGCGGGGGCGCCACCCCCGGTGCGACCGAGAAGCTCAGACCCACGGCGTGGCCCGGGGTGGGGTAGGGGTCCTGGCCCACGACCAGCACCTTGACCTGCGACAACGGTCGGGAGAAGGCGCGGAGGACGTGGTCGCCGGCGGGCAGGTAGTCGCGGCCGGCGGCGATCTCCTCGCGCAGGAAGGTGCCCATCCGTGCGATCTGCGCGTCGACCGGCGCCAGCGCCTCGGCCCAGTCGGGGGCCACGAGTCCCTTGTCCACGAGTCCGGCGAGTGCGCTCATGGCGCCAACCCTAGGGAGCGGGCGGGCGGGGTCGCGGGTCGCCGTACGTGGCGGGTCCCGGGGTGAGAGGTGCACGCCGACGCCCCCGCCCGGACGGAGCCGGACGGGGGCGCACAGGGGAGCGGGCTCAGCCCAGGAAGGCGAGCAGCGCCCGGTTGAACTCCTCGGCGTGGCTGACGTTGAGGCCGTGCGGGCCGCCCTGCACCACGACCAGGTCGGCGCCGTCGACCGCCTCGGCCGTGCGCTTGCCGGAGACCTCGAAGGGGACGGTGCCGTCGCCGTCGCCGTGGATCACCAGGGTGGGGACGGTGACCTTCTCGAGGTCGGCGCGGAAGTCGGTCGTGCCGAAGGCCTCGATGCAGTCGACCAGGGCCTTGTCCTCGGCCTTCGCGGCCAGGGTGAGGGCCTCCTGGCGCTGCTCCTCGGTGACCTTGAGGTCGCCGCCGGCGGAGAAGAAGTCGGTGGTGAACCCGTCGAGGAAGCCCTCGCGGTCGTCGGCCGCACCCTGCTTCATGCCGTCGACGTCCTCGCGGGCCAGGCCGCCGTCGGGGTTGTCGTCGGTCTTGAGCAGGTACGGCGGCACGGCGGCCGCGAAGACGACCGAGGAGAGTCGGTCCTGCCCGTGGGTGCCGATGTACCGGGCGATCTCACCGCCGCCCATCGAGAAGCCGACCAGTGAGACCTCGCGCAGGTCGAGCCCGTCGAGGAAGCCGGCGAGGTCCGCGGCGAAGGTGTCGTAGTCGTAGCCGCTGCCGGGCTTGTCGGAGTCGCCGAACCCGCGCCGGTCATAGGCCAGCACGCGGTGACCGGCCTCGGTGAGCGCCGGGACCTGCTCGGACCAGGAGGCGCCGCTGAGCGGCCAGCCGTGGATCAGGACGACGGGGCGGCCCTCGCCGCCGGAGTCGGTGTAGTTCAAGGAGATGCCGTTGGCGTCGATCGAAGGCACGGGCGAGACCTCTCGTCAGATGAGTAGTTCACTACTCATCTACCCACGTCAGCGTGAGTCATGCCCCCGCAGCCGCGCGGACCGGCCGCTGGAGGCGGTCCAGGAAGGCGACCAGGAGGGCCTCGCGCAGGGCGGGGGAGGCGAGGTCGAGCAGGGCGTTGACGTCGGCCATCGACTCCGACATCGAGGGGGGCAGGCCCTCGCCCGCGTCGCCCGCCATCCCGGCGGCGGCCAGCAGTCCGTCGAAGTCCTCGTCGGACAGGTCGGCGGGGTCCAGGGCCGCCACGAAGGCCGCGACCTCGGGGTCGACGACGACCGGACCCGAGGCCCGGGCCCCGGCGGTCGCCGCGGCCAGCGCCTCGAGCAGCTCCTCGACGTGGGCCGCGGTCGCGGCGCTGAGCGAGAGGTGCAGCGTGGGTGGCGAGCCGTCCGAGGACAGCTGCGGCTGCACCCACCAGCCCGCCCGGGTCATCGCGTCGGTGATCGTGAAGACGTCGCAGGAGTCGTCCGTGGCCAGGGCCACCAGGGTGGAGTCCGGCCGCACGACCACCCGCAGCCCCTCGATCGCGCCCACGCCCTCGACGAGCCGGTCGACGCCGTCGAGCACCCGGCGGGTCAGCTCGAGGTAGCCCGCGTCGCCGATCGTGCGCACCACCGCCCACGCCCCGGCCAGCGGTCCGCCGGACTTGGTGGACTGCATCGTGGAGTTGAGCATCGTGTAGCCGGGCCAGCGGGCCGAGGCGAAGTACTGCGCGCGTCGCAGGGCCGGGGTGCGGTGCAGGAGGACCGAGGTGCCCTTGGGGGCGTAGGCGTACTTGTGCAGGTCGACCGAGATGCTGGTGACGCCCTCGACCGCGAAGGTCCAGGGGGTGACGGGGCGGCCCAGCCGGGCGGCGTACGGCAGCACCCAGCCGCCGATGCAGGCGTCGACGTGGCAGCGCACCCCGCGGCTCGCGGCCGCTGCGGCGATCGCGGGGACGGGGTCCACCACGCCGTGGGCGTACGACGGGGCGCTGGCCACCACGAGCACGGTGGCGTCGTCGATCGCGGCCTCGACGGCCGCGGGGTCCGCGCGGAAGTCGTCGTCCGCCCCCACCACGACCGCCTCGACGCCGAAGTAGTGGGCCGCCTTGTGGAAGGCGGCGTGGGCCGTCACGGGGATCACCATCCGCGGGTGCGCGACGTCGGGGCGGGCGTCGCGGGCGGCCTGGACGGCGAGCAGGACCGACTCGGTGCCGCCGGAGGTGATCGTGCCGACGGCCGTGCCGGGCGCGTCGAGCAGGTCGGCGGCCACGCCCACCAGCTCGTTCTCCATCGCGAGCAGCGAGGGGAAGGCGGTCGGGTCGAGCCCGTTGGAGCCGGCGTACGCCGCGACGGCCTCGCGCCCCACCCGGTCGGCCTCGGGCAGCCCGGAGTCGTAGACGTAGGCCAGGGTCCGGCCGCCGGTCACCGGCACGTCGTCGGCCTGGAGCTCGCGCAGGCGCTGGAGCACGTCGTCGCGGCCGGGGGTGCTGGGGCTCATCGGGGGTCCTTCTCGAGGTCGTGGGACACGGCGTCCGCGTCCAGGGAGTAGCGCAGCAGCGGGAGCAGGCTGAGCAGCACGAGCGCCGCGGGCAGGGCGGAGAACCCGAGCACGATCGCGGTCAGCGCGCCGTCGGGCTGGAGCTGGTTGAGGAAGTCCGCGGGCGCGTCGGTGGAGACGTAGCCGCCCACCGCCAGCACCCCGGCGTACGCCGCTGGGCCGACCGCGAGGCCGAGGGTCTCGGCCGCCGTCCAGACCCCGGTGTAGACGCCCGCGCGCTGGGTGCCGTCACGCCGGGAGCCCACGGCGGCGGCGTCGGGGAGCATCGCGAGCGGGAAGACCTGCACGCCCGCGTAGCCGGCCCCGACCAGGGCGGTCGCGGCGTACACCCACCACGACGGGGCGGACCGGGCGACCACCAGGAGCAGGGCCGCGACGGCGAGGACGAGCGAGGAGAGCAGGTAGCCCTGCTTCTTGCCCAGGCGCCGGCCCACCACGCTCCACACCGGCGTGAGCACCAGCGCGGGGCCCACGAAGCAGACGAACAGCAGCGAGGCGGCCGCCTGCTGGCCGAGCACCCAGCGGGCGACGTACGACACCCCGGCGAGCATCGCGCCGACCGCGACGGCCTGGACCACGAAGGTGGTCAGCAGCAGCCGGAAGTCGCGGTCGCGGCCCACCACGCGCAGCTGCTCGCGCAGGCCACCGGAGTCCTCGGCGCGCGACCGACCCGTGGGGGCGCCCCGCGTGCCGAGGTAGGCCCCGAGCGTCCCGAGCACCAGCAGCAGCGCCACGACCACGCCCATCACCCGGTAGCCGTCGCGTCCGCCCACGGCGTCGCGCACCGCCGGCGCCGCGGCCCCGCTGACCATGATCGCCAGGGCCAGGACGGCCACCCGCCAGGTCATCAGCCGGGTGCGCTCGTCGTAGTCGTCGGTGAGCTCGGCCGGCATCGCGACGTACGGCACCTGGAAGAAGGCGTACGCCGACGCGCAGGCCACGAAGACCACCAGCACCCAGAGCGTCTCGGCCGTGCGCGAGCCCAGCCCCGGCGAGGCGAACAGCAGCGCGAAGCCGAGCGCGAGCAGCAGCCCCGCGCGCAGCAGGAACGGCCGGCGCGGCCCGCGCGGGTCCTCCGACCGGTCGCTGATCCGCCCGGCCACCGGGTTCAGCACGACGTCCCACGCCTTGGGGGCGAAGACCACCAGCCCGGCCACGCCGGCGGCGACGCCGAGGGTGTCGGTCAGGTAGGGCAGCAGCATCAGCCCCGGGACCGTCCCGAACGTGCCGGTCGCGACCGAGCCGAGCCCGTACCCCACCCGGGTCCGGCGGGTCAGGGGCTGGCGGGCGTCGGGCACGGGTCGAACCTAGTGGGAGCATGCGCCTGTGCTGACCCCCGAGTCGACCCGTTCCGAGCGCTGGGACCACGCGGTCCAGCTGCCCCTGACGCTGGCCTCGATCGCCTTCGTGGCGGCGTACGCCTGGCCGATCGTCGACCCCGGCCTCGGGCGCGGCTGGTCCGCCCTGTGCGCGGTGGTCGTGTGGGGCACCTGGGGGCTGCTCGTCGTCGACCTCGTGGTGCGGCTCGTCCTGGCGCCGGACCGGTGGCTGTTCCTGCGCAAGCA
This sequence comes from Nocardioides korecus, assembly GCF_054778395.1. Lineage (NCBI taxonomy): Bacteria > Bacillati > Actinomycetota > Actinomycetes > Propionibacteriales > Nocardioidaceae > Nocardioides > Nocardioides korecus. Next base: position 178,083 of record NZ_BAAGZO010000005.1, read on the forward strand.
CCCGGTCGACGTCGCGATGGTGGTGCTGCCGATCCTGCGCCCGCTCCAGCTGCTGCGCCTGTTCACGCTGCTGAAGTCGCTGAACCGGCTGGCGGGGAGCTCGCTGCGCGGGCGCGTCGGGATCTACGTCGCCGGCTCGATGAGCCTGATCGTCTTCATCGCCTCCCTGGCCGTCCTGGACGCCGAGCGGGGTGGGCGCGGGCCGATCCAGACCTACGGCGACGCGCTGTGGTGGGCGCTGGTGACGGTGGCGACCGTCGGGTACGGCGACTACTACCCCGTCACGCTCGAGGGCCGGGCCGTCGCGGTGGGGCTGATGCTCTTCGGCATCGGGGTGCTGGGCGTGGTCACCGCCGGCTTCGCCTCCTGGCTGGTCGAGCGCGTGGACGACCTGGACGAGATGGAGAACGGCGTCGCCGCGACCTCGGCCGACGTCGAGGCCCTCCGCGCCGAGATCGCCGCCCTCCGCGCGGACCTCGCCGCCCGCGACCGGCCCTAGGTCACCCGACGGGCGCCCGGCGGGGCGGGGGCCGCAGCAGCAGGTCCTCGAGCATCCGGGCGACGGCGAGCTGCTCCACGGGCAGCGGGTGCATCGCGGCGGCCCGGCGGGCGTTCCCGACCCGGCCCTGGATCCACGGGTCGGAGGAGCAGATGTCGTGGCCGCGCGAGGCGGTCTCCACGTCGACGTACTCCACCCCGGTGTCGCGCGCGGCGGCCCGCAGGCCCGCGGACAGCCCGTGGTTGGCCGCACGGAAGGTCGCCCGGTCCTCCGGCCGCATCCGCGGCAGCAGCCGGCAGTCGCCGCGGGCGGGGAGGAGCGCGGGGTAGCCGACCAGCACCACGCGGGCCCGCGGCGCGAGCCGCTGCACCAGCCGGACCGTGTCGACCAGGGCGGGTGGGAGGCGGCTGAGGGTGCCGGCGATGGCGGCGCGCTCGTCGGCCAGCCGGCAGGTCCCGACGGTGCGGCGGCACCGCGTCGCGATCCGGCCGTAGAGGCGCTCGTCGTTGGCGCCGATCCCGATCGTGACCAGGTCCGTGCGCCGGTCCAGCGCGCTCAGCTGCGGCGGCACCGGCCGTCCCGCGTGGGTCAGCTGCCGTCCGGGCAGGTCCTGGGTGCGTGCGCCGCTGCAGGACCGGTCGCGCAGGTCCGGGATCCGCAGGGCACCCGCGACCAGCTGCGGGTAGTTGTTGGTCGAGCGCAGGCACCCCCGCGCGAGCACGCTCAGGGGGACGTACGGCGCAGCGGTGAAGGAGTCGCCCAGCGCGACGTACTGCCGGTACGCCGGGCGCTCCGGCCCGCGGTCCACCCACGCGCCCACGCCGACCAGCAGGCCGACGACGATCGAGCCGACCACTGTCGCGAGCGCCAGCCGGGGGACCGGTGAGCCCCAGCGCTCCGCCCGCCCCGGGCGACCTGGTGCCGCGTCGTCCGGCCCCACCCCGCGGTCGCTGCCGATCGCCTAGGTCCCGCGGGTCAGGTTGCGCGAGGACGCCGAGGCGAAGCGTCGCTCCGGGTTGGCCCCGATGGCGCCGCGGTCCGGGGTGGTCGTGGCCCGCTTCGCCCGAGTCGTGGCCGCGCCCGTGGTCGCTGCGGTCTTCGTGGCGGCCTTCTTGGCGGGGGTCTTCCCCGCCGCTGCCGTCTTCGCGGGGGTCTTCCTCGCCGCTGACTTCCCGGCGGGCTTCCCGGCCGCCTTCTTGGCCGGCTTCTTCGCCGTCTTCTTCGCGGGGCCGCGGGGCGCCCGGGGACGGTCGCGCTCGTCGGGGGTGGAGTACTGCTCGATCCACTCGTCCATCGTCACCCAGGTGGTGGTGCGGGCGGCGCGCCCGGTGAGCATGCCGAGGTGACCGCCGGGGACGATCTCGAAGCGCACCTCGTGGGCGCTGGTCAGCAGGTCGACCCACGGTCGCACCGACGCGATCGGGGCGATGCCGTCGGTGTTGCCGCCGAAGATCAGCACGGGGGCCTTGATCCCGGCGACGTCGATCTCGCGGCCCGCGAGGGTGACCTTGCCGGTGAGCAGCTGGTTGGCCTTGAGCATTCGGTGGTAGAGCTGCCCGAAGGTCCGGCCCGGGTAGGCGATCATGTTGTCGGTGAAGCGGGTGACGGCCTCGATCTGGGCCAGCCACTCGGTGTCGTCGAGGTGCTGGATCGTGGCCAGCGGCTTGGTGACCAGCTTGGTGCCGGAGCTCAGCTTGAACGCCTGGCGCACCAGCGGCTTGGGGGCGCCACCGAGCACGCGGTAGAGCCGCGTCACGAGCCCGCCGTCGGTGAGATTGAGGATCGGTCGCAGCGGCGCCACCATCGGCACCTTGCTGACGTCGACGGGGGAGCCCACGACGGTCAGCGAGGCGATCGGCAGGTCGGGGCTGTCGGCCGCGGTCAGCGCGGCGAAGATGCCGCCGAGGCTCCACCCGATCACGTGGACCGGTCGGCCGCCGGCGTTCTCGCTGACGGTCTTGATCGCCTCGGGGATGACCTCCTCGACCCAGTGCTCGAGCCCGAGGCGGCGGTTCTTGAACGAGATCTCGCCGTACTCCACCAGGTAGGTGGGGCGCCCGCCCTGCACGAAGTGCTCCACCAGGGAGCAGCCGCGGCGCAGGTCGAAGCAGATCGCCGGTGCCGCGAGCGGGGTGACCAGCAGGACCGGGTCGCCGGTCTCGCGGGTCTTCTTCTGCGGGCGGTAGTGGTACACCTCGCGCAACGGGCCGTCGTCGATCAGCGTCCGCGGCATCGGGCGGAGGTCGGCGAGGCCGCCGTAGAAGAGCTTGTGCGCGACGTTGCCGGCCGCGGAGGCGACCTGGTCCGGCTTGGGGATCAGATCCATGGGCTGAGGTTACTCACTGGTTCCTCCGCGTCGAGGTGGTCTGCCCGGAGTCCGGGGCGTGGACATCGTCGGTGGGGACCGGTAGGCAGTCCCCATGAAGACGGCACGGGTCCTCGGCGGTGTCGGTGCGGCCCTGGCGGCCGTGGCGGTGCGCGACCTGACCCAGAAGCGGCACGCCCTGATGCGCAACTTCCCGGTGGTCGCCCACGCGCGCTACCTGCTGGAGACGATCGGGCCCGAGCTGCGGCAGTACATCGTGACCAGCAACGACGAGGAGCGCCCGTTCAGCCGCGACCAGCGGTCCTGGATCTACGCCTCGTCGAAGCAGGAGAACAACTACTCCGGGTTCGGCACCGACAACGACGTCGAGCACACGCCCGGCTACGCCATCGTCAAGCACCGCACCTTCCCCGCCTCGCTGCCGCACGACCACGCCGCGGGCGGGCTGCCGGGGGCCAAGGTGCTCGGCGGTCCGCGGGGCCGCGCGCGGGCGTTCCGGCCGGCGTCGGTCGTGAACATCTCGGGGATGAGCTACGGCGCGCTCTCGGGGTCGGCGGTCACGGCCCTGAACCTCGGGGCCCGCGAGGCCGGGTGCCTGCACAACACCGGCGAGGGCGGGCTGTCGGCGTACCACCAGCAGGGCGGGGACCTCGTGCTGCAGGTCGGCACGGCGTACTTCGGCTGCCGCACGGCCGAGGGGCGGTTCGACCTGGCCAGGCTCGTGGACACCGTGGCCGCCAACCCCGTGCGGGCGGTCGAGATCAAGCTGTCCCAGGGCGCCAAGCCGGGGCTGGGTGGGCTGCTGCCGGCCGACAAGGTGACGCGGGAGATCTCCGAGATCCGCGGCATCCCGATGGGTCAGGACTGCGTGAGCCCGGCGCGGCACACGGCGTTCGGCGACGAGGACGAGCTGCTCGACCTCGTGGAGACGATCGCGGACGCGACCGGGCTGCCGGTCGGGGTGAAGTCGGCGGTGGGGGAGCTGGGGTTCTGGCGCGAGCTGGCCCGGCTGATGGAGCGCGGCGACCGCGGCGTGGACTTCGTGACCGTCGACGGTGGCGAGGGCGGCACGGGTGCGTCGCCCCGGGTCTTCGCCGACTCGATCGCGCTGCCGTTCCGGCTCGGCTTCGCCCGGGCGTACGCCGCCTTCGCCGAGCTCGACCTGACCGACGACCTCACCTTCATCGGCAGCGCCAAGCTCGGCCTGCCGGAGAACGCCGCCGTCGCGTTCGCGCTCGGCGCCGACCTCCTCAACGTGGGGCGCGAGGCGATGCTGGCGATCGGGTGCATCCAGTCGCAGAAGTGCCACACCGACCGTTGCCCCACCGGCGTGGCCACCCAGAACGCCTGGCTGGCCCGCGGTCTGGAGCCGGTCAGCAAGGGCGAGCGCTGCGCGCAGTACCTCCGCACGTTCCGCGCCGAGATGGTCAAGGTCAGCGAGTCCGTCGGCGTCGCCCACCCCGGCCTGATCACCGTCGACGACGTCGACATCCTCGAGGGCGACTTCAACGCGCGCTCCCTGTGCGAGGTCTACGCGTACGCCGACGGCTGGGGCCGCCTCGGCCCCGCCCTCACCCGTGAGATCACCACCCTCATGACCACCCCCTGACCCGCCCGAGGGGTCCCATCTGGTGGCCGAGGAGGCCCATCTGGCGCGCGAGGGGGCTCGTCTGGCGGCCGAGGGGGCTCGTCTGGCGGCCGAGGGGGCTCATCTGGTGGCCGAGGGGGCCCATCTGGTGCGCGAGGGGGCCCGTCTGGTTGCCCAGGAGGCTGGTCGGACCGTCGGTGTCAGCCGAGGTCCGGCCGAGCTCCTCTGCTCCGCGCCTCGTGGACGCCGCGCCACAGCATCTCGATGACGTCCTGGTGCTGGCCGTAGAGGTTGTCCTTGCGCACGACGCAGACCGTCCAGCCGGCGGCCCGCATGGCGTCTCGGCGGACCTGGTCGTGGTGCGCCTGCCTGGGGCCGTGCACCCCCTCGCCGTCGTACTCCGCGACGAACCCCAGCTCCGGGACGGCCAGGTCCGCGCGCCCCAGGAACCGACCGTGCTCGTCGAGGACGTCGTGCTGCGGCACCGGTGTCGGAAGGCCTCCGTCGTGGAAGCGCAGGCGCAGGGCCGACTCGGGCGGGGACTCGGCGCGTGCGTCCGCCAGCGGGGTGAGCGCACGCAGCTGGACGACCCCGCGACGGCCCCTGAAGCGCGGGAGCTCGGCGAAGACCTCCTCGAGCTCGAACCTGCCCAGCGCGAGGAGCTGGTCCATCGCCGCGATGGCCCGGTCCCGGTGCCGCAGCCGGCCCAGGTCGAGGAACGTGCGCAGCGGCGTGGTGACGCGTACGCCGTGCAGCTCCGTGAGGTCGGTCGCGCTGAAACCACGACGACCGCTGTCGACCAGCGCGTTGCGCAACCGGTGGTGCCCGTCCGTGGCGAAGACCGTCAGCGGCGGCGTCTCCAGGTGCGACCCGGGGCGCAGGATCATCGGCGCGCCGGCGAGCCACCCGGCGCTCTCGTCGGTGACGACGACCCCGGCGGGTACGACGAGCCGGATCGCCTGGGCGCGGAGGAGCTGGGTGTCGGGCAGGGCGGCCACGGCGTACACCCCCTTGAGGAGGCGCCGGACGACCCCCGCGTCCACGAGGTCGCGGAACGCCGATCGGGTCATCCCGGTCGCGACCACGGTGGCGTAGGTGAACGGTCCGTCGGTGGGGAGGTCGGTGCTCGCGCCCAGGTGCGTCAGGGTCATCGGCCAGAGGATGGTCGACATCGCTCGGAGGTGCGTCGGGTTGTCCACCGGCCTGCGGCCACCACCGGCCAAACGAGACCCCTCGGCCGCCAGATGAGCCCCCTCGCGCGCCAGATGGGCCCCCTCGGCCGCCAGATGAGCCTCCTCGGCCGCCAGGTGGGCCCCCTCGCGCGCCAGATGGGCCCCCTCGGCCGCCAGATGGGCCCCCTCGGCCGCCAGGTGGGCCCCCTCGGCCGCCAGGTGGGCCCCTCGGCGGCTAGGGGGCGGGGGTGGGGCGGGTGGAGCGGGTGTGGGTGTGGTCGGTGCCGGAGAGCTCGTCGAGGAAGCTCGTGGCCCAGCGGGCGACGTCGTGCTCCTTGACCGTCTTGCGCATCGCCTTCATCCGGCGGGTGAGCTCCTTGGGCTCGGCGGCGTGGGCCTGGAGCATCTGGGCCTTCATGCCGTTGATGTCGTAGGGGTTGACCTGGAAGGCCTGGCGCAGCTCGGCGGCGGCGCCGGCGAACTCCGAGAGCACCAGCGCGCCGTCGTCGTCCAGCCGGCAGGCGACGTACTCCTTGGCCACCAGGTTCATGCCGTCGCGGAACGGCGTGACGACCATGACGTCGGCGGCCCGGTAGAGCGCGGCCATCTCCTCGCGCGGGAACGAGGAGTGCAGGTAGGAGATCGCGGGGCGGCCGATCCGGCCGAGGTCGCCGTTGATGCGCCCGACCAGCCGGTCGATGTCGTCGCGCAGGGTGCGGTACTGGTCGACCCGCTCGCGTGACGGCGTCGCGACCTGCACGAAGACCGCGTCCTCGACGTCGAGGTGCCCGTCGGCGATCAGCTCGCTGAAGGCGCGCAGCCGGGCGTAGATGCCCTTGGTGTAGTCGAGCCGGTCGATCCCGAGGAACACCTTCCTCGGCGAGCCCAGGTCGCGGCGGATCTCGTCGGCGCGGGCCGCCACCTCGTCGGACCCGGCGAGCTCGACGAAGCCGTCGAAGTCGATCGAGATCGGGAAGGCCTTGGCCTGCACGACCCGACCGTCGGGCAGGTAGACCGAGTCGCGGTGGGTCTTGTGCCCGACCCGCTGGCGCACCAGGCGCACGAAGTTCTGCGCCGCACCCGGGAGTTGGAAGCCGACCAGGTCGGCGCCCAGCAGGCCCTCGAGGATCTGGCGGCGCCAGGGCAGCTGGGAGAACAGCTCGGCCGGGGGGAAGGGGATGTGGAGGTAGAAGCCGATGCGCAGGTCGGGCCGCAGCTCGCGCAGCATCTGGGGCACCAGCTGGAGCTGGTAGTCCTGCACCCACACCACGGCGCCCTCGGCGGCGAACCTCGCGGCCATGTCGGCGAAGCGCTGGTTGACCCGCACGTAGGCGTCCCACCACTCCCGGTGGAAGGACGGCTTGGCCACGAGGTCGTGGTAGAGCGGCCAGAGGGTGTCGTTGGAGAAGCCCTCGTAGAACTCCTCGTACTCCGCGTCGGTGATCGCCACCGGCACCAGCGTCAGGCCCTCGTCCTCGAAGGCCTCGGCCTCGTCGCCGGGCTCGCCGGTGTCGCCGGGCCAGCCGATCCAGGCGCCGTCGTTGGCGCGCATCACCGGCTCCAGCGCCGAGACCAGGCCGCCCGGCGAGCGCCGCCAGGAGACCTCGCCGTCCTCGCCGACGACCCGGTCGACGGGCAGCCGGTTGGCGACGACGACGAGGTCGGCCGCGGACTTCTTGCTGGTGGGGGCGCTCACCTCCGGGACCCTACCCGCGGTAGGAGACACCCACCTGCGAGCGGATGTCGTCCATCTGCCGCATCAGCGAGATGGTCTGCGCCGGCGGGACGAGGTCGCTGGTCAGCCGGCTCTCGCGCAGGCAGCGGTGCACCTCGAGGATCTCGTTGCCGTAGCCGCGGCCGACCAGCGGCTCGTCAGCCTCGATGCGGCGGCTCGTGGTCTCGCCGTCGACGGTGGCGGTCCAGGTGACGTGGTCGGGGTGGTGGAAGCCGTAGGGCAGCTCGAAGCGGCCGGTGCTGGTGGCGATCGAGGCGGTGCGGGGTGCGTCGCCGGTCATGGTGGCGCTGAGCGCGGCGACCGCGCCGCCGGCGTACAGACCGGCGATCGCGAGGTCGAGGTCGTAGCCCTGCTCCGAGAGCGAGGCGACCGCCGCCAGGCGCTCGGGCTCGCCGAGCACGAGGTGGGCGAAGGTGAGCGGGTAGATCCCCATGTCCAGCAGTGCGCCCGCGCCCAGCGCCGGGTCGACCAGCCGGTCGCCCTCCTCCGCGCGGACGACGAAGCCGAGGTCGGCGTGGACCTGGCGGGCGACACCGTGGTCTCCCGAGTCCAGCAGCCGCAGCAGCGTGCGGATCATCGGGTGGGTGGCGGTCCACATCGCCTCCATCAGGAACAGCCCCCGCTCGCGGGCGAGGTCGAACAGCTGCTCGGTGGTGTCGCCGTCGAGGGTCATCGGCTTCTCGCACAGCACCGGCTTGCCCGCCTCGAGCGCCGCCGTGACGTGCTCGTGGTGCAGGGAGTGCGGGGAGGCGACGTAGACGACGTCGACGTCGGGGTCGGCCAGCACCCCCGCGTAGGAGTCGTACGCCGCTCCGCCGAACTCGTCGGCGAAGGTCTGCGACCGCTCCAGCGACCGCGACCCGGTCGCCACCAGCCGGCCGTCCGGCACCAGTGCCAGGTCGCGGGCGAACTGCCGGGCGATCCGCCCCGGGGCGAGGACGCCCCACCGGATCGGTTCGGTCACGGGTCCGGTGTCGTCGCTCATGACGGCACCGTACCCACGCGGTCGGACGCCACGCCGCCGAGCGAATGACACCGGTGTGGTTCCTCGCCTATGCTCACCCCGGGACCCCTGTGCACCCCTGCACACCCCCCACCCACTGCCCACCCACTGCGGAGCTCCCAGGAGGCGCTGACATGGCCGGCAGCCACGCGCTCGACCAGACCGGGCCCGAGGGCGCCTCCGACGCCCCGGCGCTCTCCCAGCGCGACGCGGACGTGCTCGACTTCGAGCGCCAGTGGTGGAAGTTCGCCGGCGCCAAGGAGCAGGCGGTGCGGGAGAAGTTCGACATGTCCTCCACGCGCTACTACCAGGTCCTCAACGCCCTCATCGACCGTCCCGAGGCCCTCGAGCACGACCCGCTCCTGGTCCGGCGACTGCGCCGTCTGCGCGCCTCGCGCCAGCGTCAGCGCTCGGCCCGTCGCCTCGGCTTCGACCTATCCGAGTGAACGGAACGCCCGTGAACCCCGTGCCCCCCGTCTCCAGGGTCCTGCGCCTCCCCGCCCGCGACGAGTCCGGCATGGTCCTGCCCACCCGCCTGCTGGTGCTCTGCATCTCCGCGGTCGCGGTGGCCGGTCTGGTCTTCGTCTCCAACGACCCCGACAAGGCGGCCGTCGACCAGGCCGTGCCGGTGGCCCAGCCCAGCGCGTCCTCGGCCCCGACGGCGACGGCCTCCTCGAGCGCCGGCCCCACGCTGAAGGCCAAGCCGAAGCCCAAGCCGGTCTCGCGGGCCGACACCTACGTCGTGGTCTTCAACAACACCCGCACCCGCGGCCTGGCCGGCAGCGTCGCCGGCAAGGCCAAGGCCGCCGGGTGGAACGTCGTCGGCAGCGACAACTGGTACGGCACCGTCGAGTCCACGGCCGTCTACTACCCCCCGCGCCTGAAGCGGGCGGCCCAGGAGCTGGCCTACGACCTCGGCATCCAGCGGCTCCGTCCGGCGCAGGACCCGATGCAGATGGACCGCCTCACCGTCATCCTCACCGGCAGCTGACCCGGGCCCGGTCCGGTCCGCGGGCCGCCTGCGAGCCGCCCGGTCCCGCCTGGGACGATGGCGCCATGGAGTTCGCCTCGTCCCGTGGTGAGCAGGAGTACGCCGCGGTCGTGCGCGCCGCCGACGACCTCGTCGTGGGCCTGGACTTCGACGGCACCCTGGCCCCGATCGTCGACGACCCCGAGAAGGCGGTCATCCACCCCGACGCCCCCGAGGTCCTGGTCGAGCTGGCCTCCTGCGTGCGTGCGGTCGCCGTCGTCACCGGCCGCCCGGCCCGCCAGGTCCTGGACCTCGGCGGGCTCGAGGACGTGGGTCGCGCGATCGGTGAGAGCGGCCGGGAGCTGTTCGTGCTCGGGCAGTACGGCAACGAGCGCTGGACCTCCACCGACCGACGCGTGATCTCCCCGAAGCCGCCCCGCGGCCTGGCCACCTTCACCAGCCGGCTCCCCCGGCTGCTGCGCCGGGCCGACGCGGGGGAGGCCTGGATCGAGGAGAAGGGGTTGGCGGTCGCCGTCCACACCCGACGGCTCGACGACGGCCAGGCGGCGTACGACCGGTTGCTGCCGCTGCTCACCGACGCCGCGGCCGAGCACGACCTCGACGTGGAGCCCGGTCGCTCGGTGATCGAGGTGCGCGCCCACGGCATGCACAAGGGCGCCGCCGTACGCCGGCTGGTCGACGAGGTCGGCGCCCGCGCCACCGTCTTCGGCGGCGACGACCTCGGCGACGTGGAGGCCTTCCGGGCCGTGGAGGACCTGCGCCGCCACGGCACGCCGGGACTGCTGGTCTGCTCGGCCTCGGAGGAGGAGAACGCCCTCGCCGAGTCCGCCGACGTCGTCGTGCGCGGCCCCGCGGGCGTCCTGGACCTGCTGCGGCAGCTCACCGCCGACATCCGCTCCGCACGCGCCTGAGCTCCTGACCTGCGGCTCTTCCGCACGCCGAGACGCGTCGTCTCGGATGTCGGGACCGGTGTGCACATCGTGAGACGCCTACCTACGCTGGTGGGACAGCTCATCGAGAGGGACTGAGGGATACGGCCCGTCGACGTCCCGGCAACCGCCGCGCACCTCCTGTCGAGTCCTCGACCTGTCGTGCCCGGTGCGGTGCCACATCCGTCCCGGACCGAGATACGGCCTCCGGGGAAGATGAGGAGGAGGATTCTCTTGAGCATCGCCACCACCGGCACCGCGACCGACATCACCACGGACGCCAGCCCGGAGCCCGCCGCCGAGACCGGCATCCGCGAGGGCGCGTTCGGCAACGCGACCGCCCTGTCGTGCCGCGAGTGCGGACACCAGGTCGAGCTCGGCCCCCACTACGCGTGTCCGGAGTGCTTCGGACCCCTGGAGATCGCCTACGACTTCCCGGCCGTGACGCGCGAGCAGATCGAGGCCGGCCCCCGCAACATCTGGCGCTACAAGGCGCTGCTGCCGGTGCCCGACGACATCGAGCAGAGCCCCAACATGGAGCCCGGCTTCACCCGGCTGCTCAAGGCCCACAACCTCGGCCGCGAGCTCGGCATCGACAACCTGTGGGTCAAGGACGACTCGACCAACCCGACGAACTCCTTCAAGGACCGCGTCGTGGCCTGCGCGCTGAGCGCCGCCACCGAGTTCCACTCCAAGGTCTTCGCCTGCCCGTCGACCGGCAACCTGGCCAACGCCGTCGCCGCCGCCGGTGCCCGCGCCGGCATCCGCACCGTGGTCTTCATCCCCAGCAACCTGGAGAAGCCCAAGCAGGTCAACTCGGCCGTCTACACCGACTCGCTGGTCGCCGTGAACGGCAACTACGACGACGTCAACCGGCTCGCCTCGGAGATCGCCGGCGAGGAGGACGGGTGGGCGTTCGTCAACGTCAACGTCCGGCCGTACTACGCCGAGGGCTCCAAGACCCTGGGCTACGAGATCGCCGAGCAGCTCGGCTGGCGCCTGCCCGACCAGATCGTCATCCCGGTCGCGTCCGGCTCGCAGCTGACCAAGGTGCACAAGGCCTTCCAGGAGCTGATCACCCTCGGCCTGGTCGAGGACAAGCCCTACAAGGTGTACGGCGCCCAGGCCACCGGCTGCTCGCCCGTCTCGGTGGCCTACAAGGCCGGCGTCGACGCGATCCGCCCGGTCAAGCCCGACACCATCGCCAAGTCCCTGGCCATCGGCAATCCGGCCGACGGCATCTACGTGCTCGACGTCTGCCGCTCGACCGGCGGCGCGGTCGAGGACGTCACCGACGACGAGGTCCGCGAGGGCATCCTGCTGCTGGCCCGCAACGAGGGCATCTTCACCGAGACCGCCGGCGGCACCACGGTCGGCGTGCTGAAGAAGCTCGTCGAGACCGGTCAGCTCGACACCTCGCTGGAGACGGTCATCATCAACACCGGCATGGGCCTGAAGACCCTCGACGCCGTCGCCGACCACGTGGGCCCGGCCGCCACGATCGAGCCGTCGTACGCCGCCTTCGCCGGCAGCGGCGTCGTCTGACAGCCGGCCGAGCCCGACCGCCGCCCGCACCCAGGAGGAGATCCCGTGAGCGTCAACGTCCGCATCCCCACCATCCTGCGCACCTACACCGGCGGTGCCTCCGAGGTCGAGGCCTCGGGGGCCACCCTGGGCGAGGTGCTCGACGACCTCGAGGCCAGCCACAGCGGCATCCGGGCCCGGGTGCTCGACGACAACGGCCAGCTGCGTCGCTTCGTCAACGTCTACGTCGGCAACGACGACGTCCGGTTCCTCGACGGGCTGGCCAGCGCCACCCCGGACGGCACCAAGATCTCGATCATCCCGGCGGTCGCGGGGGGCTGACCCGCCCCTCGTCCCCCCGGCGGTCCGGCCCCTGCTCGGGCGGCGGTCGGGCACACTGGCCGCATGCCACGCAACCTCGCCACCAACGACCGCGTCGAGCGCCCCGAGCTGCTCGACTTCGTCCGTCCCCGTCACCGCGCCGTCCTGGTGACCACCCGCAGGGACGGCCGCCCGCAGCTCTCGCCCGTCACGTGCGGGGTCGACGAGGAGGGGCGCGTGGTGATCTCGACGTACCCCACCCGCGCGAAGGTCAAGAACCTGCGTCGCGACGCCGTGGTCTCCCTGATGATCCAGAGCGACGACTGGGACGGGCCGTGGGTGCAGCTCGACGGCACCGCCGAGGTGATCGACATGCCCGAGGCCAAGGAGCCCCTGGTCGACTACTTCCGCAGCATCTCCGGCGAGCACCCCGACTGGGACGAGTACCGCGACGCCATGGAGAAGCAGGGCAAGTCCCTGATTCGCGTGACCGTCGAGCGCTGGGGCCCGATCGCCACCGGGGGCTTCCCGCCCGAGCTCGCCGACGACTAGACCGACGACCGCGGGTCAGCGGCTCCGCACGTCGCAGGTGTTGACCACGTCGCCGCTGGTGGGACGCGGGACGACACCGGAGCGGGCGGGGCGCCGGCCGTGCTCGACCCAGGCGGTGAGCTCGCGGAACGCGGAGCGGGCACACGGCAGGATCGGGCGCAGCCGGGTCGGGAAGGTGTCGTAGAGGCCGTCGACGTGGTTGCCGCCGGTGATCTCGTAGGTGCGGTGCAGCCGGCCGCTGCCGGCCCGCTTCACGAGCCGGTCGTAGACCCGGGCGTCGGTGCTCGCCGGCAGCAGCGTGTCGAGGTTGCCGTGGACGGTCAGCATCGGCCGCCGGATGCGTCCGGTGAGCTGCACCGAGGCGACCGCCCGCTTCACCGCCGCGGGCCGGGAGGCGTAGTCGTAGTCGGTGTCGCACGCAGGCGTGCCCGAGGGGCAGAACGGCACGCCGGCCTTCAGCGCCCCGTCGTACGTCGGGTCGAACTCCTCGCGGTAGACCCGCTGGGTGAGGTCCCAGTAGTAGGCGTAGTGGTAGTCCCAGAGGAACTGCGACCCGTCCTCGAAGCCCGCGGCGACCATCCGCTGCCCGGCCGCGGCGTCCCCGCCGCGCCAGGCGCGGTAGTTCTGGAGCGCGGTCGGCAGGTAGGTGAACAGGTTGGGGCCGCTGGCGCGGAACAGCGTGCCCTCCCAGTCCAGGCCGCCGTCGTAGAGCCACGGCCGGTTCTCCAGCTGCCACCGCACGAGGTAGCCGCCGTTGGACAGACCCGCCATGTAGGTGCGGCGCGGGCCGTGGCCGTAGCGCTGGGCCACGGCGCGCTTGGCGGCCTTGGTGAGCTGGGTGACGCGGCTGTTCCACTCGCGCACCGAGCCGCCCGGGGTGGAGCCGTCGTCGTAGAACGCGGCGCCGTCGTTGCCCTTGTCGGTCGCGGCGAAGGCGTAGCCGTGGGCGAGGACGTCGTCGGAGATCAGGAAGTCGTTGGCGTACTGCCGGCGGGTGCCGGGCGCCCCGCTCACGACCAGGCGACCGTTCCAGTGGTCGGGGAAGCGGATCACGAACTGCGCGTCGTGGTTCCAGCCGTTGTTGGTGTTGGTCGTGGAGGTGTCGGGGAAGTAGCCGTCGACCTGGGTGCCGGGCACGCCGGTGGGGTTGCGGGTGCCGCTGGCGTTCAGCCCGGCCCAGTCCTCGACGTTGGTGTGGCCGCTGGCCACCGTGCCGGCGGTGGTGAGGTCGGACAGGCACGCCGTCTTCTGCACCTGCGCCCCGGGCACGTGGATGCGCGACTGGCGGGCGCAGTGCGCGGTGCGGGTGGCGGCGACCGAGGGGGACGTCGCGGGAGCGGCGCCCGCCTCGCGCGGGGCGGCGTACGCCGGTGCGGCCACCAGGCCGAGGCCGGCGACCAGCACGGCGAGGGGGGCGGTGAGCGAGGTGCGGCGGCGTGGCCCGAGAGGTCTCATGCAGCCCCATCCTGTGACCGGCGTCTCACCTCGGCAAGGTGGTCGGCCACACACCGGACGTGCCGGGGTGGGGCGGGGCCACGGGTCGGACGCGCGCCGAGCCGCTGCCGCTAGCGTGCGTGCGGTGACCGACTCCTCCGCCCCGGCCCGCCGCGACCTCGTCCTGCTCGCCACCTGCACCGCCCTGCCCCACGGGGAGGACGAGCGCGCGGACGGGCCGCTCGTGCGGGCCCTGGCCGAGCGCGGGATCGAGGGCCGCTGGGTGGCCTGGGACGACGCGGAGGTCGACTGGGCCGAGGGCCTCGTCGCCGTGCGCTCCACGTGGGACTACGAGACCCGGCTGCCCGAGTTCCTGGCCTGGGCGCGGTCGGTGCCGACGATGCTCAACTCCGCCGAGGTGTTCGCCTGGAACACCGACAAGCACTACCTGGTCGAGCTGGCCGCGGCCGACGTGCCGGTGGTGCCGACCGTGGTGGTCGAGGTCGACGAGGACCTGGCGGCGGCCGTCGCGGACCACCTGCCCGCGGTGGTCAAGCCGACGGTCTCGGCCGGCGGCCGGGGTGTCGTCGTCGTGACGGGTCCCGGGCCGGTCGACGGTGCGACCGCGGGGCCCTGGGTGGTGCAGCCGCTGGTCGACTCGGTGCGGACCGAGGGGGAGACCTCGGTGTTCGTGCTCGGCGGCGAGCCGGTCTCCCAGGCGCGCAAGGTCCCGGCCGCGGGCGGGGAGATCCGCGTCCACGAGCAGTACGGCGGGTCCACGGTCGGCGTACCCCTCACGTCGGAGGCGTCCGACCTGGCCCGCACGGCCGTCGCCGCGGCGGAGGCCCGGCTCGGCCGGAGCCTCGACTACGCCCGCGTGGACCAGATGCGCCTGCCCGACGGCACCCTGGCGCTCAGCGAGCTGGAGGCGACCGAGCCGGGCCTCTACCTCGAGCTGCTGCCCGGCAACGCCGCCGCCTTCGCCGACCTGGTCGTCTCCCGCCTGCGCGGCTGACCCGCCGGGTGCCGACCCGTGCCCCGGTGCACGAGGGTTCTCCCGGCCGCCGCCCCGCGTGCACCCGGGGCACGGGTCGGGTTCACCCGGGGCCGGTGGACTGCGCGGGATGTCCGAGCGCTCCCGAGTCCCCGCACGGCCCACGGCCCTGGCGCTGGTCGGGCTCGGGGTGGTCGGGCTGCTCGGCGGTGCGGCCGCGGGCGGGCACGGCCTGCTGCGTCGCCAGGCGGCCGGCGCCCGGGCGCTGATCGGCAAGCCGCTGGGCGAGGAGGCGCTGGTCGCCGACCGCACCTGGAAGAAGAAGTACGGCGACCGGGTGGACCTGCTCGTCCTCGGCGACTCGATCGCCG
The DNA here is from genome assembly GCF_054778395.1 of Nocardioides korecus. Classification (NCBI taxonomy): domain Bacteria; kingdom Bacillati; phylum Actinomycetota; class Actinomycetes; order Propionibacteriales; family Nocardioidaceae; genus Nocardioides; species Nocardioides korecus. The sequence goes on from NZ_BAAGZO010000005.1 coordinate 193,522, forward strand.
CCGGCCTGGGCGCCGAGACCGCCCGTCGCACCCTAGGCGCCCGGCTGGCCCGCGCGCTGGCCCGGAGCACCCACCGCGCCGTCCGGCTGCGCACCGCCGCCGTCGTGGGCTCGGAGACCAGCGACCTGGCCGAGCAGCTCGACCGGCTGCCCCCGGCGTACCGGCCCCACGTCGCGGTCGTCGTGGTCGGCGGCAACGACGTGACCCACCGGGTGCCCACGGCGGTCTCGGTGCAGCACCTGGTCGACGCGGTCACGGCGCTGCAGGAGCGGGGCGCCGAGGTCGTCGTCGGCACCTGCCCGGACCTGAACGCGCTGACGGCCCTGCCCCAGCCGCTGCGGGCGCTGGCCTCGCGGGCCTCGCGCCAGCTCGCCGCGGCGCAGGCCCGCGCGGTGGCCCCGCTGGGCGGTCATGTGGTGTCGCTGGCGGAGGTGGTGGGGCCGCACTTCCTGGCCGACCCCGACCAGATGTTCAGCCTCGACCGGTTCCACCCCTCGTCCCTGGGTTACGAACGCACGGCGCAGGCGTTGCTTCCTCGTGTCGTCGCGGCCCTGGAGGCCCAGAACGCCGCGCCACGCTGGACAGGTGGCCCTTCCTGACGGGAGGGTGAACAGGTGTCAGACACTCGGAGCTCGACCGGCGCGAAGCGCGGCATCCTCAGGACCAAGGACGTCAACACCGTCATCCACCAGAACGACGAGGGTGGCGGGGAAGGGGGACTGGCCAAGCGCCTGAAGGCGCGCGACCTGATGGGCTTCGGCATCGGGATCGTGATCGGCACCGGCATCTTCGTGCTGACCGGCCTCGAGGCCAAGGCCCACGCCGGCCCCGGCATCACGATCTCCTTCGTGATCGCGGGCATCGTGGCGATGCTCGCGGCGCTCTGCTACGCCGAGCTGGCCGCCGCCGTCCCGACCGCCGGCAGCTCCTACACCTACGCCTACACCACGATCGGGGAGTTCTTCGCCTGGATCATCGGCTGGGACCTGATCCTGGAGTTCGCCCTCGGGTCGGCCACGGTCGCCCGGGGCTGGTCGGGCTACCTCCAGAGCGCGCTCGACCTGCCCACCTCGCTGTTCGGCGAGAAGGCGCCGTTCAACCTCGGCGCCGTGCTGATCGTGGTCGTGCTCGGCACGATCGCGGCGGTCGGCATCCGCGAGGCCAAGTGGGTCACCAACGCGCTCGTGCTGGTCAAGGTCAGCATCGTGGTCTTCGTGATCGTGGCCGGCGTCTTCTTCCTCAAGGCCAGCAACCTGGTGCCCTTCATCCCGGCCAGTCGTCCCGACACCAGCGCCAAGGGCGGGCTCGCGCAGCCGCTGTGGCAGTTCGCCACCGGCGCCGACCCCACGGCGTACGGCGTGGTGGGGATCCTGACCGCCGCGGCCGTCGTGTTCTTCGCCTACTCCGGCTTCGAGGCGGTGGCCAACCTGGGGGAGGAGACCGAGAACCCCGGTCGCGACATGCCGCGCGGGCTGATCGGCACCCTGGCCATCTGCACCGTGCTCTACATCCTGGTCTGCCTCGTCCTGACCGGCATGGTCGACTACCGCACGATCAGCGAGAGCGCCCCGATCTCCGACGCCTTCGACCAGGTCGGCTTGGGCTGGGCCAGCATCCTGGTCTCGGTCGCGGCCGTGGCCGGTCTGACCTCGGTCATCCTGGTGGACATCGTCGCGATGGGCCGGATCGGCTTCGCGCTGTGCCGCGACGGGCTGCTGCCCGCGAGCATCGGCAAGGTGCACCCGAAGTACAACACCCCGTTCCGCCTGACCATCGGCACCACGATCGTGGTCGCCGTGATCGCGGCCTTCGTCCCGATCGACGCCCTGGCCGAGATGGTCAGCATCGGCACGCTGTTCGCCTTCGTCGTCGTGGCCATCGCGGTCGCGGTGCTGCGGCGCACGGCCCCCCGGATGGAGCGGCCGTTCAAGATGCCGCAGGTCCCGCTGCTGCCGATCATCTCCGCGGTCGCCTGCGTGGCCCTGATGGCGAACCTGGCCGTCGAGACGTGGCTGCGGTTCCTGGTCTGGCTGATCGTCGGCCTGATCATCTACTTCGCCTACGGGCGCTCGCACTCGCGCCTGGCGCCCGGTCGCGAGCGCGAGGTCGCGGCCGCGCTCGGGGCCGACGAGGTCCGCTGACGCACCCCGAGTCGTTTGCACTCGCCAAGGGCGAGTGCTAAAAATGGCGTTGGCACTCGAGTCACGAGAGTGACAGCTCCACGACTGTGCCGCACCTGAACAGCACCACTTTCTTGGCCGTCTGGGTCGAGGTCCGAGGAGCGCCGCGGGAAGGGTCCGCAGGTGGCGCGGACCGTCCGTCGCGGGCGATGCAGCGGCCACCCGCACTTGAGCGTGAGGAATCACCACACCCATGGCAAAGCTGATTGCTTTCAACGAGGAGGCCCGCCGCGGGCTGGAGCGGGGCATGAACACCCTCGCCGACGCGGTCAAGGTCACGCTCGGCCCCAAGGGCCGCAACGTGGTCCTGGAGAAGAAGTGGGGCGCCCCCACGATCACCAACGACGGCGTGTCCATCGCCAAGGAGATCGAGCTGGAGGACCCCTACGAGAAGATCGGCGCCGAGCTGGTCAAGGAGGTCGCCAAGAAGACCGACGACGTCGCCGGCGACGGCACGACCACCGCCACCGTCCTGGCCCAGGCCATGGTCCGCGAGGGTCTGCGCAACGTCGCGGCCGGCGCCAACCCGATGTCGCTCAAGCGCGGCATCGAGCAGGCCGTCGCCTCGATCTCCGAGCAGCTGCTCTCGATGGCCAAGGACATCGAGACCAAGGAGCAGATCGCGGCCACGGCCTCGATCTCCGCTGCTGACGCCACCGTCGGCGAGGCCATCGCCGAGGCGATGGACAAGGTCGGCAAGGAAGGCGTCATCACCGTCGAGGAGTCCAACACCTTCGGGCTGGACCTCGAGCTCACCGAGGGCATGCGCTTCGACAAGGGCTACATCTCGCAGTACTTCATGACCGACCCGGAGCGCATGGAGGCCGTCCTGGACGACCCCTACATCCTGATCGCGAACTCGAAGATCTCCACGGTCAAGGACCTGCTGCCGCTGCTCGAGAAGGTCATGCAGTCCGGCAAGCCCCTGCTGATCATCGCCGAGGACGTCGACGGCGAGGCCCTCTCGACCCTGGTCGTGAACAAGATCCGGGGCACCTTCAAGTCGGTCGCCGTCAAGGCTCCCGGTTTCGGTGACCGCCGCAAGGCGATGATGCAGGACATCGCGATCCTGACCGGCGCCCAGGTCATCTCCGAGGACGTCGGCCTCAAGCTGGAGTCGACCGGCATCGAGCTGCTCGGCCAGGCCCGCAAGGTCGTCATCACCAAGGACGAGACCACGGTCGTCGAGGGCTCCGGCGACGCTGACCAGATCGCCGGTCGCGTCAACCAGATCCGCAACGAGATCGAGAAGTCGGACTCCGACTACGACCGCGAGAAGCTGCAGGAGCGCCTGGCCAAGCTGGCCGGCGGTGTCGCGGTGATCAAGGTCGGCGCGGCCACCGAGGTCGAGCTCAAGGAGCGCAAGCACCGCATCGAGGACGCCGTGCGCAACGCCAAGGCGGCCGTCGAGGAGGGCATCGTCGCCGGCGGCGGCGTCGCCCTGGTGCAGGCCTCCGCCGTGGCCTTCGAGAAGCTGGACCTGGAGGGTGACGAGGCGACCGGTGCCAACATCGTGCGCATCGCCTCCGAGGCCCCGCTCAAGCAGATCGCGATCAACGCCGGCCTCGAGGGCGGCGTCGTGGCGGAGAAGGTGCGCAACCTGACCCCCGGTCACGGTCTGAACGCGGCCACCGGCGAGTACGTCGACATGATCGCCGAGGGCATCATCGACCCGGCCAAGGTGACGCGCTCCGCGCTGCAGAACGCCGCGTCGATCGCCGCGCTGTTCCTCACCACCGAGGCCGTCGTGGCCGACAAGCCCGAGAAGGCGCCCGCCATGCCCGGCGGCGGCGACATGGGCGGCATGGGCGGCATGGACTTCTGACCCCTCGCGGGCAGGAGCCGGTCGTCCGGCACCACAGCAGCACCCCGTCCGCCGCTCGCACCTGAGCGGCACCGGCCACGCAGGACCCCGGAACCCCACGGTTCCGGGGTCCTGTGCGTTCCCCGACGCCTGGCACGGGTGGCGCGCTCCCACCGCGCGGCGGGAGCGTGTCGTACGGTGAGCCGTCGTCGGGGCGAGCCGGTCCCGGCCCGTCCCGCCGCCGGAGGTGCCCGTGGTCGCCCTGCCCCCGGGCACGTCCTGGAGCCCCGACGTGGGCGGTGGCCCGCTGTGGGCCCGCACCTGGCAGGTGTCGTCGCCGGGCTACCCCGGGCAGGACGTGCTGGACCTGATGCTCGAGGAGGTCGGCCCGCAGGTCGCGCGCCAGCCGGGCTTCCAGGGTGCGAGCGTCCTGGTCGACCGGACCTCTGGTGACCTGCTGACCGCCACCTTCTGGGAGTCCCCGGCCGCGCTCGGGGCCAGCTCGCGGGCCTCGGCCCACGCCTCGGCCGCCTGGCAGGCCCTGGGGGACGGCGCCGGGCCCCGCCAGCAGCGCACCTGCGACGTGCTGGCGGCCCTGCCGTTCCCCACCGTCGCCGACCGAGGACTGCGCCCGCCGTCGGGGGAGGAGCGGGTCCCGCGCGACGCGCCCCCGGGGTCGGGCACGTCGGGTGCGGCGGGCTGGTCATCCGACGTCGGGGGCGGGCCGCTGTGGGCCCGGTGCTGGACCCTCGAGGTCCCGGGGTACCCCGCCCTGGACTCCCAGGAGCTCGTCGTCGAGGTCGTCCTGCCCCGGATGGCGTCCCAGCCCGGCTTCGCCGGGGGGCACATCCTCGTCGACCAGGCCACCGGGGACGTCCTGACCACGACCTTCTGGCGCTCCCTGGGCGAGCTGGAGGCCAGCGCGCGGGCGGCGGCGCACGCCTCGTCGGCGGCCGAGGTGCTCTCCGAGGGGGGCCGGACCCGCGACCTGCGCACCTGCGACGTCCTCGCCCTCCTGCCGACCCCCGCGGTCGCGAACCCGCACCTGCTGCCCCCCGGGCCCGGAGCGGCATCGTGACCGCCGCTGGCGAGGGGCTGTTCGGCGGTCAGGGCGAGCTCCTGCTCCGGGTCGTCGACGCCACCCCGTCCCCGATGCTGGTCTTCCTCGACGGCGAGGGCATCAAGCACGTCAACCGCCGCTTCGAGGAGGTCTTCGGGTGGTCGCGGGAGGACATGCTGGTGCACTCCTACGAGGTGTTGGCCCCCGAGCGCTTCCGGCCCGTGCTGCGCCAGGCGGTCCAGGCGTTCGTCGGTCAGGACCCGCCGCGAGCGGTCGCCTGGCGCCCCGACTTCCTGGTGCGGCGCAAGGACGGCAGCGAGTTCCCGATCCAGTACTCCGCCGTGCCCGTCCCCGGCCCCGAGGGGCTGTGGGTGGTGGTCACCCTCCACGACGTCACGCCGCTGCGCGACTCCGAGGAGGCGGCCCTGGCCGAGACGCGCCGCTACCTCACCCTGGCCCGGCTCAACGAGGCGGTCGCCCGGGCCCAGGACGCGGCGACCCTGTTCGACGAGGCCTGCCGGATCGCCGTCGAGGTCGGGGGCTTCGCCTGCTCCTGGGTCGCCGAGGGCTCGGCCGGGCGACCGCTGCGCCGGGTCGCCTCGTGCGGGGTCGGCGACGAGATCGCGGCGCAGGTCGACGAGGCCCTGGCCTGGGGGGACGACCACCCGCCCTCGCCCACCCGCCAGGCCGTGCAGAGCGAGCAGCCCGTCTACGTCAACGGCATCACCTCCGACGCCGACGACGGGTGGCAGGCCAGTGCCGGCGACGCGGGCCACGGCTCGGTCGCCTCGCTCCCGCTGCTCCGCGGCGGTCGCGCGGTCGCGGCGCTGACCCTGGTGGCGGAGAACCCCGCCGACTTCGACGCCGAGACCCGCGAGCTGCTCGAGGGCCTGGCCCGCAGCGTCTCGATCGCGCTGGACGCCTTCGAGGCCCAGGCCCGCACCGAGCGCCTGGCGGTGCACCGACGCAACCTGCTGCGCCGCCTGATGGACGTCCAGGAGAGCGACCGGGACCGGATCGCCGCCGACATCCACGACGACTCCGTCCAGGCCCTGGCGGCGATCGACCTGCGCCTGGGCATGGTCCGTCGGCGTGCCCGCGAGGTGGCTCCCGAGCTGGGCCCCGCCCTGGAGCAGATCTGGGACGTCCTCGGCAGCGCCACCGCCTCCCTGCGCCACCTGCTCTTCAGCCTCGAGGCCCCCGACGTCGACGCCGGTCTGCGCGCGAGTCTCGTCGAGGCCGCCGAGCACGTCTTCCTGGAGAGCCCGGTGCGGGTGGAGGTGCACAGCGACGACTCCGAGCTGCCCGACCTGCTGCTCGGCCAGGCGCTGCGCATCGTCAAGGAGGCGCTGACCAACGTGCAGCGCCACTCCGGTGCCGCGACCGTGTGGATCGACGTCAACCGGTCCGGGCACGGGGTCGAGATCCGCGTCCGCGACGACGGCGGCGGCCCCGGCCCGATCGGCCAGGGGGGTCGCGCCACCGCCGGGTCCGCCGGGGGCCCCGGACGGGTGCGGGGGCTCGTGGCCATGCGCGAGCGGGCCGAGCTGTCGGGCGGCAGCTGCGTGGTGGCGCCCGGCCCCGAGGGGCGCGGCACCGAGGTCCTGCTGTGGCTGCCCGACCAGCTCGACGAGGGCGTCCCTCTCGAGCCGGTCGATCAGGTCCCGGAGAGCCGGGGCTGAGCGGGCTCCAGGAGCGCGAGCAGCGTCCGGGCCCGGCGTACGACGAGGTCGACCACCAGCGGGTGGGGTCCCAGGACCGGGGTGACGACCTCGGCCCCGGCGGCGCGCGAGCGCTCCTCGCCGCGGCGGGCGAAGTAGCCGCCGGCGAGCAGGTAGGTGCTGACCGCGTCCCCGGGGCGCACGACGTCCTCGGGTCGCTCGCCGCGACCGGTCAGGGTCGCCAGCCGTACGCCGATGCCCCGGGCGCGGCCGAGCAGCTCGGCCGCACGCTCGAGGTCGCGGGTGGCCAGCGGGTCGCTCGACCCCGCGGCGACCAGCACGACCGGCTGGTCCGGCCGGGCGCCGGCCTCGTCGAGCAGCCGGGACTGCGCCTGCGCGAGCAGCGCGTGCGGACCCAGGGGGCGGCCGAGCACGGCCGGGCCGCCCGCGCCGGCGACCGCCTCGGGCAGGTCCTGGCGCACGTGGAAGCCGGTGGAGAGCAGCATCGGCAGCACGGCGGTGGGGGTGCTCGAGCCGGCCAGGACGTCGGTGAGCAGCGGCGCGCAGAGCTCGACGTACGAGGTCACGGCCGGGACCCCGAGGCGCTCGGCGGCCGCCCGGGTGATCTCGGCGGCGACGCCGTTGGCGGCGGTCGTCCGGGTGCCGTGGGCGACGGTGACCAGGCGGGCGGGGCCGGTCACGGGGCCTCGCGTGGCGGCACCGCGAGGCGGTAGCCGCGCTTGACCACGGTCTGGACCGAGCGGGTCCCTAGCGCAGCCCGGAGCCGGGCCACGGCCATCTCGACCGCGTGCTCGGAGCCGGCGGTGCCGCTGGGCAGCATGGCCAGCAGGGCCCTGCGCGAGACGACGTTGCCCGGGTTGGCCACCAGGGCGGCGAGCACCGCGGCCGGTGCCGGGGACAGCCGCACCTCGACGCCGTCGAGGAGCACGTCGTCGCCGTGGAGCAGCAGCTGGCGACCGCCCAGCAGCTCGACGGAGAGCCCCTCGCGCCGGGAGGGCAGCTCGGTCTCCAGCTGCTTGACCATCGCCGCCAGGCGGGAGCGCTCGGGGAAGATCGTGGGCACGCCCCACATCTCGAAGGCCGCCGAGGTGACCGGGCCGACGCAGGCGGCGACGACATCGGCCTGGAAGGCCGAGACGACCTCGTCGCGACGGCCCGTCGAGCCGGCGGCGTCCATCAGCGCGGCGACCGCCGGGGCGGAGGTGAAGGTGACGGCGTCCAGCTCGCGGTCGGCGATCAGGTCGATCATCGCGAACATCGGCTCGGGGTCCTCCGCGGCGACGACGCGGTAGACGCTGACGGTGGTCACGTCGGCACCCCGGCGCCGCAGCGCGTGGCCCACCATCGAGAGCGACTGGCCGTGCTCCTGCACCACGATCCGCTTGCCCTGGAGGTCGCGGCCGCGCAGGTGGTCGAGCACGTCGCCGAACTCCTCGGACTCCGGGGACCACAGCTCGCGCAGGCCGTAGCGGCGCAGCGCGCCGACGCTCTTGGGACCGCGGGCCAGGATCTCGGCCTGGCCGATCGTCTCGAGCAGGTCCTCGAGCAGCCCCCAGCCCCGCGCCGCCTCGCACCAGGCCTTCATGCCGATGCCGGTCGTGGCCAGGAACAGGTCGACCGGTCGCGAGAGCACGTCCTCGGTCGCCGCGCGCAGCTCGGCGTCGTCGACGTGGTGCGGGTCCAGGGAGAGGGCGGGCGCGGACTCCACCCGGGCGCCGCGGCGCTCGAGCAGGGCCACCTGCTCCTCGACCTTGCGCGCCGCGGTCACCCCGATGCGGTAGCCGGTCAGCGGACCCGGAACGGCGGCGGGGACGACGTCCTCACCCGGGCCGGGGGCCGCGGCCGGTGCGGTGTCGCGGGAGTGGCTCACGTGTGCTCCCTGAGCTCCTGGGGGACCGTTCGGGCGGTGCCGACGAGGACGGTGCCGGCCTCGAGGCGTACGTCGTAGGAGGGGATCCGGACCGCCTCGTCGTCGAGGCACTGACCGGAGCGCAGGTCGAAGGCCTGCTTGTGCATCGGCGAGGCCACGAACGGGACCTGCTCGGCCCCGGACCCGCGGGTCCCCACGATGCCGCGCGCCAGCACCGACGCGCGTGAGAAGGGATCGTAGTTGGACAGGGCGAACACCTCGTCCTCGAAGGTCCGGAAGACCGCGACCGCGCGTCCGTCCACGAGCGCCGCGACCCCGCCCTCGACGTCGATCTCGGCCAGCCGGCACACCGGCGTCCAGACGTTCACCGGGGCAGCCCGACCGGGATGCTGCTGCCCAGCGAGACCGGGCCCGCGACCTCGGCCGGCTCGACCTGGTCGCGGTTGCTGGTGAAGCGCACGTGCGGGTCGGGCACGTCGGGGGCGTTGACGAAGGACACGAACCGGCGGAGCTTCTCGGGGTCCTCCAGGGTGGCCTTCCACTCGTCGAAGTAGGTGTCGACGTGGCGCGCCATGGCCGCCTCCAGCTCGCTGCCCAGGCCCAGGGCGTCGTCCACCACGATCTCGCGGACCCGCTCCAGCCCGCCGTCCAGGCCGTCGACCCAGGGGGCCGTGCGCTGGAGCCGGTCGGCGGTGCGGACGTAGTACATGAGGAAGCGGTCGAGGTAGCGGACCAGCGTCTCGGTGTCGAGGTCGCCGGCCAGGAGCCGGGCGTGGACCGGGGTGGCGCCGCCGTTGCCGGCGACGTACAGGTTCCAGCCCTTCTCGGTGGCGATCACGCCGAAGTCCTTGGACCGGGCCTCGGCGCACTCGCGCGCGCAGCCGCTGACGCCGCCCTTGAGCTTGTGCGGGGAGCGCAGGCCGCGGTAGCGCTCCTCGAGCATGATCGCCAGGCTGGTGGAGTCCTGCACGCCGAAGCGGCACCAGGTCGAGCCCACGCACGACTTCACCGTGCGCAGTGACTTGCCGTAGGCGTGGCCGGACTCGAACCCGGCGTCGACCAGCCGCCGCCAGATCGCGGGCAGCTGCTCGAGACGGGCGCCGAACAGGTCGATCCGCTGCCCGCCGGTGATCTTGGTGTAGAGGTCGAAGTCGCGGGCCACCTCGCCGATCACGATCAGCTTCTCGGGCGTGATCTCGCCGCCGGCGATGCGCGGCACCACCGAGTAGGTGCCGTTGCGCTGGATGTTGGCGAGGTACTTGTCGTTGGTGTCCTGCAGCACCCGGGTGCCCTCGTCCAGGACGTGCCCGTTCAGCTGGCTGGCCAGGATCGAGGCGACCACCGGCTTGCAGACGTCGCAGCCGCGGCCGCTGCCGTGCCCCGCGACGATGTCGTCGAAGCGGCGGTAGCCGTGGACGGCCACCACGTCGAAGAGCTCCTGACGGCTCAGCGCGAAGTGCTCGCACAGGCTGGTGTCGACCTCACGACCCTGCCCGGCGTACCAGTCCTCCACGACCTTCTTCACCAGCGGCTTGCACGAGCCGCAGGTGCTCCCGGCCCCGGTGCAGGCCGTCACGCAGGACGGGCCGTCGCAGGGGGCCTCGTCGCGGGCGACGTGGTCGAGGATCGTGGCCTTGGTGACGTTGTTGCACGAGCAGACGACGGCCTCGTCGGGAAGGCCGATCTCGGTGCCGCCACGGCCCGCGGGGAGGATCAGCTCCTCGGGGTTGTCGGGCAGTGCGATGCCCGAGGCCACCATCGGCCGCAGCACGCCGTACGCCGTGGCGTCGCCGACGAGGACTCCGCCGAGCAGGACGAAGGAGCCGTCCGCGCGCTCGCTCTCCGCGATCACCAGCTTCTTGTAGATCCCGGCGACGGCGTCGGAGAAGACCAGCTCCAGCGCTCCTGGCGTGGTGGCGAACGCGTCCCCGAACGACGCGACGTCGACGCCCATCAGCTTCAGCTTGGTGGACAGGTCGGCGCCGGTGAACGCGCCCGTCCCGCCCACGAGCGCGTCGGCGACGACCTCGGCCATGGCGTAGCCCGGGGCGACCAGGCCGTACATCCGGCCCGCGGGGGCGGCGCACTCACCGATCGCCCAGACGTGGGGGTCCGAGCTGCGGCACTGCTCGTCGACCAGCACGCCGCCGCGCTCGGCGACCTCGAGGCCGGCCGCGCGCGCCAGGGCGTCGCGGGGGCGGATGCCGGCGGAGAACACGACGACGTCGGCGGGCACGGGCTCGGCGTCCCTCAACCCGAGGCCCGTGACGCGGCCGTCGCTGCCCAGCACCTCGCTGGTCGTCGCGCCGGTGTGGACGTGCAGGCCGAGCGCCTCGACGTGCCGGGTCAGGGTCGCGCCGCCGGCGTCGTCGACCTGCACCGCCATCAGCCGCGGCGCCATCTCGACCACGTGGGTCTCCAGGCCCAGGTCGCTGAGCGCCTTGGCGGCCTCGAGGCCCAGCAGGCCGCCGCCGACGACCGCCCCGACGCGGGCGCCGGACGCGGCCTCGCGGATCGCCTCGAGGTCCTCGATGGTGCGGTAGACGAAGCAGCCGTCGAGGTCGCGCCCGGGGATCGGCGGCACGAACGGTGCGGCGCCGGTGGCCAGGACGAGCTCGTCGTAGGCCAGCTCGCCCTCTGCCGGACCTCCCTCAGCCAGGGTGATCGTGCGGCCGGCGGGGTCGATCGCGGTCACCTCGGTGCCGAGCAGCAGCCGGACGCGGGGGTCGTCGTACGCCCCGGACGGGAGCAGGGACAGGGCGTCGGCGCCGACCTCGAAGAACGAGGTGAGCCCGACCCGGTCGTACGCCGGGCGGCTCTCCTCGCCGACCACGACGACGTCGTAGGTCTCGGTGAGACCGCGCTCGACGGCGGCCTGCACGAACCGGTGGCCGACCATGCCGTGGCCGACGACCACGAGGGTCTTGCGGAGGTGTGCCATCACGGGAGGGACCTTTCGACGGTGCTGCACGGGCGGGGAGGGGAGTGGGGCGAGCTCGGGGACGGGGCGGTCACGGGACCGGGAGGGCGGTGCGGGTGGCGAGGAGCTGGCGGACGGCCGGGGCGCAGCCGCCGCAGCCGGTCGTGGCACGGGTGGTGTCGCGGACCTGGTCCAGCGAGGTGCAGGCGCGCACGGCCCCGACGGTGACGCCGGCGCAGGTGCACACCTCGGCGTCGTCGGGCAGCGAGGTCGGCCGCACGGGCCGGTCGGCCATCAGCAGGTCGCCCGGCTCCTCGGGGCCCAGCACGGTGCCGCGGTCGTAGTGCTGGGTGATCAGGCCGATCCGGGAGAGGTCGCCGACCAGGGTGGCGGCGACGATCACGCCGTCGCGCACCACGAGCCGGCGGTGCGAGCCGACGACCGGGTTGGTGACCTCGACGACCTGGCCCTGGGCGGTCCCGGGGTCGCCGAGCACCGCGACCTCGAGGTCGGTGGCGCGCAGCCGGGCGACCGTGCGGGCGCCGGGGTAGGCCACGTCGTGACCGGCGAGGTGGTCGGCCAGGGCCGTGGCCTGCTCCCAGGCCGGCGGGACGAAGCCGGTGACCTGGCCGGCGTGCTCGGCGCAGTCGCCGATGGCGTGGACGGCCGGGTCGTCGGTGCGCAGCTGGTCGTCGACCAGCACCCCGCGGCGTACGCCGAGGCCGGCCCGCTTGGCTAGCGCCGTCGCCGGCCGCCCGCCCGCGGTGAGCACGACGAGGTCGGTCTCCAGGGTGTAGCCGTTGTCGAGCCGCAGTCCGGGGCGGTCACCCTCGGGCGTCAGCCGCACGGCGCGGGCGCCGGTGTAGACGCTCGTGCCGAGCCGCCGCAGGTCGCGCTCGATGATCCGCCCGGCCTGAGGTCCGACCTGGCTGCGCAGCAGGTGCTCCCCGCCCTCGACCACCTCGACGTCCAGCCCGCGCACGCTCAGCGCCCGGGCGACCTGGAGGCCCAGCAGGCCGCCGCCCACGACGACCGCCGAGGCCCGGTCGACGCCGCCCCGGGTCGACGCCGGCCCCGTCACCAGCCCGGTCACCGCCGCGTGCAGCCGCAGGCAGTCCTCCAGGCTGCGGAAGGCGTGCACGGCGGGGTGCAAGGTGCCGTCCATCCGCACCAGCCCACGGATCGGCGGCAGCGTCGGGATCGACCCGGTCGCCAGCACCAGCACGTCGTAGGCGAACCGCTGCCCGTCGACCAGCACCACCTCGCGCTGCTCGCGGTCGAGGTCGAGGACGCGCGCGCCGAGGCGGAGGTCGACGCCGTGGTCGGCGTACCACTGGGGCGGGCGCAGGGTCAGCGACTCGGCCCGGTGGGTGCCCTCGAGGACGGCCGAGAGCAGGATCCGGTTGTACGGCGCGTGCGGCTCGTCGCCGAGCACCGTCACGGTGTCGGTGCGCGCGACGCCGCGGGCGACCATCCCCTCGACCAGCCGTGTCGTCGCCATTCCGGAGCCGACGACGACGATCCGGCGCCCGGTCACGCCCGCACCGCCGCGGCGCAGACCTTGAACTCCGGCATCCCGCTGGAGGGGTCGAGCGCGTCGTTGGTGAGCCGGTTGGCGCCGACCCAGTGGAACGGGACGAACAGCGTGTCGGGGCGGATCGTGGTGACCACCCGGGCGGGTGCCTTCAGCTCGCCGCGTCGCGTCGTGACCACGACCTGGGCGCCGTCGACGGCACCGATGCGCCGGGCCAGCATCGGGTGCAGCTCGACGAAGGGGCCGGTGTCGGGCAGGTCGGCGATGCGGCGGGTCTGGGCGCCGGACTGGTACTGCGCCAGCACGCGGCCGGTCGTCAGGTGCAGGGGGTACGCCGCGTCGGTGGGCTCGGCCGTGCCGACGTGGTCGACCGCGACGAAGCGGGCCCGGCCGTCGGGGTGGGCGAAGGACTCGGTGAACATCCGCGGGGTGCCGGTCGAGCCCGTGGGGCAGGGCCAGAACACGCCGTGCTCCGCGCGGATGCGGTCGTAGGTGATGCCGCTGTAGTCGGCGCGACCACCTGCCGAGGCCCGCCCCAGCTCGGCGAAGACCTCCTCGGGGTCGCTGCTGAACGGCACGGGGGAGCCCAGCCGCTCGGCCAGGCCGGCGAGCACCTCCAGGTCGGAGCGCACCCCGGCGGGCGGGGCGACGGCCTGCTGCCGCAGCACCACCCGGCCCTCGAGGTTGGTCGTCGTGCCGGTCTCCTCGGCCCACTGGGTGACCGGCAGGACGACGTCGGCCAGCGCCGCGGTCTCCGACATCACCAGGTCGCAGACGACGAGCAGGTCCAGCGCCTCCAGCCGCTCGGTCACGTGGGAGGCGCGCGGCGCGGAGACCACGATGTTGGAGCCCAGGACGAGCAGCGCCCGGGGTCCGGCGGGCTGGCCCAGCGCGTCCAGCAGCTCGTACGCCGAGCGCCCGCGGCCCGGCAGCGACGCGGCGGGCACGCCCCACACGCCGGCGACGTGCTCGCGGGCCGCCGGGTCGTCGATCATCCGGTAGCCGGGGAGCTGGTCGGCCTTCTGCCCGTGCTCGCGACCGCCCTGGCCGTTGCCCTGGCCGGTCAGGCAGCCGTAGCCGGCGTACGGCCGTCCGGGCAGGCCCAGCGCCAGCGCCACGTCGATCCAGCCCAGCACGGTCGCGGTGCCCTGGCTGTGCTGCTCGGCGCCGCGGGCGGTCAGCACGGTCACCCGCGGCGACCCGGCCACCAGGTCAGCCAGGGCGCGCAGCTCGGTGGCCGGCACCCCGGTCACCCGCTCGACGCGCTCGGGCCACCAGCCGGCCGCGACCTGGCGGACGTCGTCCCAGCCGCTGGTGCGCTCCTCGACGTACGCCGTGTCGACCGCGCCGCGCGCGTCGAGCAGGTGCAGGACCCCCAGGGCCAGGGCCAGGTCGGTGCCCGGCACGGGCTGGAGCAGCACGTCGGCGCGGTCGGCGGTCGGTGTGCGACGCGGGTCGACCACCACGACGGTGCCGCCCCGCTCGCGCAGCCGGTCGAGGTGCCGCGCGGCCGGGGGCATGGTCTCGACCAGGTTGGAGCCGACCAGCACGAGCACGTCGGTGTGCTCGAGGTCGGCGATCGGGAAGGGCAGCCCGCGGTCGATCCCGAAGGCCTGGTTGCCGGCCGACGCGGCCGAGCTCATGCACCAGCGGCCGTTGTAGTCGACCTGGCTGGTGCCCAGCGCCACCCGTGCGAACTTGCCGAGCGAGTAGGCCTTCTCGTTGGTCAGCCCGCCCCCGCCGAACACGCCGACGGTGTCGGGCCCGGACTCCGCCTGCAGCGCCCGCAGGCGCGCGGCGACCAGGTCGAGCGCCTCGTCCCACCCGGCCGCCCGGAGCTCGCCGGTCGCCCGGTCGCGCACCAGCGGCGTCGTCAGCCGCTCGCGGCTGCCGCGCAGGCCCGTGGCGGTCCAGCCCTTGCGGCACAGGCCGCCCTCGTTCACGGGGAACTCGGGCCAGGCCCGCACCTCCAGGGCGCGACCGACGGGCGCCAGCGTCATGCCGCACTGCAGGGAGCAGTAGGGGCAGTGCGTCCGGGTGGGCGTCCGGGTGGGGGTGGGCACGTCTCAGACCTCGACGCGGCCGAGGGTCGAGCGGCCGCGACGCAGGTAGACCGCCCAGACGACCAGGGCGCAGACGACGTAGTAGGCCGTGAAGAGCACGAACGCGCCCTTGGTGGCGGTGAGCGGGCTGTCCACCCACGGGGAGCTGAAGGCGATCGGGATCAGGAAGCCGCCCAGGGCGCCCACGGCCCCGATCACGCCCAGGGCCGCGGAGGCCTGCCGGGTCGAGGTCAGGAGCGCGTGGCTGCGCTCGGGGGTGCCGGCCTCGGTGGTGGTCTCGACCCGGGCCCGCCAGATCGCCGGGATCATCTTGTAGGCCGAGCCGTTGCCGATGCCCGTGGCGGCGAAGACCAGCAGGAAGAACCCGAGGAACACCGGGAACAGGTGCTGGTTGGCCGAGGCGATCGCGGGGTCGGCGGTCGGGTTGGGCCTCAGCTGCACCAGCGTGGCCAGCACGCCGAGGGTGAACACGATCATCCCGGTGAAGGCGGCCAGGGTGACCTTGGCGCCGCCGAACCGGTCGGCCAGCCAGCCGCCCAGCGGTCGCGTGGCCGACCCGACCCCGGCGCCGAGGAAGGCGTAGTAGGCGAAGTAGATGCCGGTGCCGAGCGGTGCGGGCTCGGGCACCCAGAAGTTCAGCTTGATCAGCAGCGGCATGGCGGCGGAGTAGCCGATGAAGGACCCGAACGTGCCGATGTAGAGGAAGGCCATCACCCAGGTGTGCTTCTCGCGCACGACCCGCAGCTGCTCGCGGGGCCTGGACCGTGCGGTGCCCAGGTTGTCCATGAAGAAGTACGCCGCGGCGGTCGCGGCGATGGCCAGGCCGGCGTACAGCCACCCGGCGCGCTCGAGGTGGAGGCCGCCGCTGCTGGCCCGGACCAGCCCGAAGATCCCGGCGCCGCCGACCACGACCGGCAGGAACAGCTGGATCAGCGAGACGCCCAGGTTGCCGCCGGCGGCGTTGAGGCCCAGCGCGGCCCCCTTCTTGGCGGCCGGGTAGAAGAAGTTGATGTTGGCCATCGAGCTGGCGAAGTTGCCGCCGCCGAAGCCGGCGGTGGCCGCGATCAGCCAGAACGCCCAGTACGGCGTCGCGGGGTTGCTCACCGCGACGGCGAAGCCGACGGTCGGGACCAGGAGCAGGCCCGCGCTGACCATCGTCCAGTTGCGGCCGCCGAACACCGGCACGGCGAACGTGTAGGGCAGGCGCAGGAGCGAGCCGACCAGGTTCGGCAGCGCGATCAGGAAGAACAGCTGCTGGGGGGTGAAGGCGAAGCCCTGGGCGACCAGGAACGCCGAGCTCACGCTCCAGATCAGCCAGACCGAGAAGCCGAGGTGCTCGGCGAAGATCGACCAGAGCAGGTTGCGACGGGCGACCTGCCGGCCCCCGCCCTCCCAGAAGTCGGGGTCCTCGGGGCGCCAGTCGTCGATCCAGCGCCCGGTGCGGCGCTCGTGCGGGGGGACCGGTGGGGCATGGGAGGTGGCGGTGGTGGGCTGCGGCGCCGCGGTGAGGTCGGGCTGCGTGTGCGTCGTGGCCATGGAGGAGCTCCTCGGAGGGGGTCGGGTGCCCTGACCCTCCGGTGCCTAGGTTTCGCGGTGGTCACTCCCAGCGCGACCGCCACGTCAACTTGTCCTCACGACCTCACGCCCCTCACGACCTCACGCGCGCCGACTGGGGCATCCGCACACGCCCTCGCTCGCCGACAGGGGCATCCGCGCACGCCCAGGAACGCCGACCGGGGCATCCGTACACGCCCAGGAACGCCGACCGGGGGATCCGGGGACCACGGATCCCCCGGTGAGCGGCGTACGCCGTGCCCGGATCCCCCGGTCGACGGGGTCAGGCGACCTTGCGCGCCGTGCCCGCTCCGAGGGCGTCGCCGGCCTCGCGGGCCGCCGAGAGCGACTTCTCGTGGATCTCCCGCGCGAGGTCGGTGAACTCGTCGAGCGCCGGGTTGACCCCGACCAGGGTGAACTCGCGCTCGACCACGGTCAGGTCGGCGCCCCACACGTCGGCCAGGATGCGGCGCAGGTAGTCGGTGGAGTGGTCCCAGCCCTCGCGCGGCGTGCCGGCGGCGTACGAGCCCCCGCGGACGGTGGCCAGCACGACGGGCTTGCCCGCGAGCAGGGCCGCGCCCGGGCCGGAGCCGGCGATGACCAGGTCGATCCAGGCCTTGACGTGCTGGGAGACCCCGAAGTTGTAGAGCGGGACGGCGAGCAGGACGGCGTCGGCCGACGCGAGCTCCTCGACGAGCTCGGCCGCGAGGGCGAGGGCGCGCTGCTGGTCCTCCGTGCGCTGGTCCTCGGGGGTGAAGCCGCCGGAGACCGCGTCGGCCCACGCCTGCGCGGGCAGCGGCTGGGAGCCGACGTGACGACGGATGACCTCGTCGTCGGGGTGCGCGGCGGACCACTGCTGCTCGACGATGTCGGCGATCTCGCGGCTGGACGACGTGGCGGGCATGATGCTCGCGTCGAGGCGGAAGAGGGTCATGGGGGCTGCTCCTTCGAAGGACGATGTGGCTTTCAAAACAGAAGCAACTACCGTCCTCGCGGATCTGTTCCCGACCCGGTGGTCCTCTAGGCTGCCTGCGTGACGGAGGACGCGGTCGAGCAGCACGTCGCGCCGCAGTGCGACGCCGCGCTCACCCACGCCTTCGCCCTGCTGGGCAAGCGCTGGAACGGCGTGCTCCTGGGCGCGCTGATGGACGGCGCCGCCGGCTTCGTGGAGGTACGCCGTGCGACCGGGATCAGCGACTCGGTGCTGGCCGACCGCCTCGCCGAGCTGACCGCCGCCGGCCTGGTCGTCCGCGAGGTCGACGAGGGCCCGCCCGTGGCCGTGCGCTACCGATTGGCCCCGGCCGGCGAGGCGCTGGTGCCGGTGCTGCACGACCTGACCAGCTGGGCGCGGGAGAACCTCGACGGCCGCTCGGGCTAGAACACGTGGCGCGGTCGGAACTGCACGCTGATGCGGGGGCCGACCGG
Organism: Nocardioides korecus; assembly: GCF_054778395.1. Classification (NCBI taxonomy): domain Bacteria; kingdom Bacillati; phylum Actinomycetota; class Actinomycetes; order Propionibacteriales; family Nocardioidaceae; genus Nocardioides; species Nocardioides korecus. The sequence goes on from NZ_BAAGZO010000005.1 coordinate 211,614, forward strand.
GCGCGAGGTCTTGGGCACGGCGTGCTCCCAGGTGCGCTGGCACGAGCCGCCCATCACGATCAGGTCGCCGTGGCCGAGCGCGTGGGTCAGCGCGAGCTGCCCGCCGACCGGGCGCAGCTGGAGCTTGCGCGGCGAGCCGAACGACACGATCGCGACCATCGTGTCGCTCGTGCGGCCCCGACCGATGGTGTCGCCGTGCCAGGCCACCGAGTCGCGGCCGTCGCGGTAGTAGCAGCACCCCGCGGTCACGAAGGGCTCCCCGAGCTCGGGGGCGTAGTGCGCGCTCAGGGCCTCGCGGGCCTCGAGCAGCACGGGGTGGGGGAGCGGCTCGCCGATGCCGTAGGTGTGCAGGAGTCGCGGCACGTCGACCACGCCGTCGTACATCGTCCGTCGCTCGGCCCGCCACGGCACCTGCTCGACGAGGTCGGCGAAGACCTGGTCGGCACCCTCGAGCCAGCCCGGCAGCACGTCGACCCAGGCGCCCCGGTCGAGCTGGGTGCGGCGCACGCGCCCGGCCAGCGGTCCGACGCCGGTCGTCGGTCCGTCGAGCAGGGAGGCCTGGAAGTCCAGGGACATGCGACCCAGGGTAGCAGCCGTTCGAACACCTGTGCGAGAGGAACGTGGTCCGAGTGCGTCGCGTGTCGCCGCGGTTCCGGGGCCGCACTGGCAGGATCACCGCGTGGCGACGACAGAGCAGGGCGACGGTCGCGGGGACGTCCGCGGCGTGGTGCTGGCGGCCGGGGCCGGGCGGCGGATGGGGCGCCCCAAGATCCTGGTCGAGGACTGGTTGGAGCGGGCCGTGCGCGCCCTCGCCGCCAACGGCCTGCCGGTCACGGTGGTGATCGGGGCGGGGCCCGAGCAGGCGCAGGAGCGGGTGCAGGCGGTGGTCGGCGTGCTCGGGGTGCCGCTGGAGACGGTCGAGGCCGACGACTGGGACGAGGGCATGGGTGCCTCGCTGCGGGCGGCGCTCGCCACCACCGCGGAGGTCGCGGCCCTGGTCACCCTGGTCGACCTGCCCGACGTCGACGAGGCGGTCGTGGCGCGGCTGCTGGAGCGACCGGTCGACGCGGGCACGCTGCGCCGGGCGGCGTACGCCGGGAAGCCGGGGCACCCGGTCCTCCTCGGGCGCGACCACCACGCCGGCGTGGCCGCCTCGGCGCGGGGCGACCAGGGGGCACGGGCCTACCTGCAGGAGCACGCGGTCGAGCTGGTGGAGTGCGGGGACCTCGCGACCGGCGAGGACGTCGACTCGCTCAGCGAGCCCGCCGGATCCTGATCGCGCCCTTGGCGGTCGAGGGGTCCACGACCTGGCCCTTCTGGGTGATCTCGACCTCGCCGGCGGCGACCAGCCGGCGGGCGGCCCGCCTGGCCGGCTCCATCAGGTCGCGCCAGGAGTCCTCGGTGCCCACCGCGCGGGCCGCGTCGGACGGGCAGATCGTGGCGCTGGCGGCCCGCGTCGTGAGCAGCTCCAGGATGGTGCTCTCGAGCCGCTCGTCCTCGGCGGTCACGCCGTGGCGCCGGCAGGCCGTCGAGCAGTAGCGCACCTGGTCCCAGTCGCGCTCCCACTTCTTGCGCCACTCGATCCGGCGACCGCACGACGCGCAGGTCTTGTCCTCGTGGTCGCCCGCCGCGCCGCTGCCGTCGTCGTCCCGGGTGCGCGATCGGTGGGCCACGCGCCCCAGTCTGCCCACCCCCTGGTCGCCGAGGGGGCTCATCTGGCGCCCGAGGGGGCTCGTGTGGCGCCCGAGGGGGCTCGTCCGGCGCCCGAGGGGGCTGGTGTGGCGCCCGAGGGGGCTGGTGTGGCGCCCGAGGGGGCTGGTGTGGCGCCCGAGGGGGCTCGTGCGGCGCCCGAGGGGGCTGGTGTGGTGCCCGAGGGGGCTGGTGTGGTGCAGCAGACTGCGGTGGTGGGCGAGCAGCGACAGGTCGGCGTACGGCTGCAGCCGCTGGCCCGGGCCAAGGCCGCCTCGCTCGGGGAGGTCGGCGCCGCGTGGGTCGACGGGCTCCCCGCGGTGATGGACGAGCTGGCCGAGCGGTGGTCCCTGACGTGGGGGTCCGCGCTGCCCGGCGGGAGCGCGTCGTACGTCGTGGCCGCGACCACCGCCGAGGGCGAGCAGCGGGTGGTCAAGCTGGTGATGCCGGGGCCCGAGCGTGCGGACGAGGCGAGGGTGCTGCGGGCTGCCGGGGGGCGCGGCTACGTGCTGGTGCACGACGACGCCCCCGAGCACGCCGCCCTCCTGCTGGAGCGCCTCGGACCGTCCCTCGACCGCCACCCGCCCACCCCCGAGCGCACGCTGGACCTGCTGGTCGACACCCTCGCCGAGGCCTGGACCCTGCCGCTCGCGACCCTCGGCCCGGACGCACCACCGGACAAGGCGACCTCGCTGCACGCGATGGTGCGCGAGCTCGACGACCGGCTGGGCGCCTGCGACCCGCGGGTCCGCCGCCAGGCCCTGGCGTACGCCGAGCGCCGCGCCGCCGCGGGCGACCCCGACGCCGTCGTGGTCCACGGCGACGCCCACGCCTCCAACGGCCTGCGCGTGCTGGCGCCGCGACCGGGGGCGGCCTCGGGCCTGGTGCTCGTCGACCCGGACGGGTTCCGCTGCGACCCGGCGTACGACCTCGGGGTGGTGCTGCGCGACTGGACCGGCCGCCTGGCCGACGGGGGCCGCCGCGTCCTGGAGGAGTACGCCGACCGAGTGGCCGAGCGCTCGGGCGTCGACCGCCAGCGGATCTGGGAGTGGGCGTTCCTGGAGCGGGTCTCGACCGGCCTCTACGTCAGCGGCTTCGGCGGCCACGCGATCGGCGCCCGCTTCCTGGCCAGCGCCGAGCTCCTCCTGGACTGAGGCCGACAGACCAGCCCCCTCGGCGACCACACGAGCCTCCTCGGCAACCAGACGAGCCTCCTCGCCGACCACACGAGCCTCCTCGGCGACCAGACGAGCCTCCTCGGTGACCACACGAGCCCCCTCGGCGGGTTGTGGCCCCTCCCGGCCCCTCTCGGCCCCTGCCAACCGCGCGCCAACCCGACCCTGCGTAACGTCCGTCACATGGAGCTCACCTCACCCCGGGCGGTCGTGGACGCGCTGGGGAGCACCGGCTACCTGGCCGACGACGACCTGGCCACGGTCGTCTTCCTCGCCGACGCGATGCAGCGCCCGCTGCTGCTCGAGGGGGAGCCCGGGACCGGCAAGACCGCCCTGGCCGAGGCGCTCGCCGAGCTGCAGGGCGTGCCGCTGATCCGGCTGCAGTGCTACGAGGGGATCGACGCGACCCAGGCGCTCTACGACTGGGACTTCCCGCGCCAGATCCTGCACCTGCGCACCCTCGAGGCCGCGACCAAGGCCGGCGACCTCGACCCGGCCGAGGCCGAGAAGTCGCTGTTCGACGAGCGCTTCCTGCTCGCCCGGCCCGTCCTGCAGGCGCTGCGCGAGTCGCCGGCGGTCCTCCTGATCGACGAGGTCGACCGGGCCGACGACGAGTTCGAGGCGTTCCTGCTCGAGGTGCTGTCCAGCTGGACGGTGAGCATCCCCGAGCTCGGCACCGTCACCGCGGCCGTGCCGCCCACCGTCGTGCTGACCTCCAACCGCACCCGCGAGCTGCACGACGCCCTGAAGCGGCGCTGCCTCTACCACTGGATCGACCACCCCGGCCTGCAGCGCGAGGTCGAGATCGTGCGCGGCCGCCTCCCCGAGGTGACCCAGCGGCTGGCCGAGCAGGTCGTCTCGGCCGTCCAGCGCCTGCGGCAGGAGCAGCTGCTCAAGCCCCCGGGCGTCGCGGAGACCCTCGACTGGACCCGCGCCCTGCAGCGCCTGGGCGCCGAGGAGCTCGACCTGGAGACGGCGGCCCGCACGCTGGGCACGGTCGTGAAGTACCGCGAGGACACCGACCGCGTGAAGCAGGCTCTCGACCGGATGCTGGCCGGCTGACGATGAGCGCGCCCACGCTCGAGCAGCCCCTCCACGAGGTCGACGAGGTCCTCCTCGGCTTCACCCGCGCCCTGCGCGCGGCCGGGGTCGGGGTCACCGTCGACCGGGCCCACGCGTTCCTGCAGGCCACCGCCCTCGTCGGCGCCGGCGACGCGGCGGCGACGTTCCGGGCGGGCCGGGCCACGCTGTGCTCGGGACCCGAGGACCTCGAGCGCTACTCCCAGGTCTTCGACGCGTGGTTCGGCGCCCGCGAGCGGCTGCCCCGCTCGATGCCCTCGGAGAAGCCGCGCCAGCTGCGCTCGCCGCTGCCCTCGGAGGAGGGCGGGGAGTCCGGCGGGGAGGACACCCCGGAGGTGCTCCAGGCCTCCGCCACCGAGGCCGAGCTGCTGCGCCACCGCGACGTGGCCTCGCTGGCCCCGGCCGAGAAGGCCCTGCTCGACGCGATGATGCGCGCGCTCACCCCTCGGCTGCCCCGCCGCCGCGCCACCCGTCGTACGCCGTGGCGCCGGGGTGACGTCGACGTCCACCGCACCCTGCGCACCACCCTGCGGCAGATGGGCGAGCCCGGCCGGGTCGAGCACCGCCGCCGCGGCACGACCACGCGCCGGGTCGTCGTGCTGGTCGACGTCTCGGCCTCCATGAGGCCGTACGCCGACGCGATCCTGCGCCTGGCCCACCTCCTGGTCCACGCCCCCGCGGCCCGCGGCCGGGTCGAGGTCTTCACCCTCGGCACCCGCCTGACCCGGGTCACGCTGCCGCTGCGCACGACCGACCCGGACCAGGCCCTCGTGCGGGCCGGCGAGCAGGTGCCCGACTGGTCCGGCGGCACCCGCCTGGGCGAGACCCTCAAGGCGTTCCTCGACCGCTGGGGCGCGCGCGGCATGGCCCGCGGGTCGGTCGTGGTCGTGCTCAGCGACGGCTGGGAGCGCGGCGACGCCGTGGAGCTGGGCGAGCAGGCGGCCCGGCTGGCGCGGCTCGCGCACCGCGTGGTGTGGGTCAACCCGCACCGCGGCAAGACCGGCTACGAGCCCGTGCAGACCGGCATCCGTGCCGTGCTGCCGCACTGCGACGACTTCGTCGCGGGCCACTCGCTGCAGGCGTTCGACGAGGTGCTGGAGGTGGTCGCCCGTGCGTGAGGTCCTGTCCGAGCTGATGACCTGGTGGGAGGCCGGCGAGACCGTCGGCGTCGGCACCGTGGTCGCGACCTTCCAGTCCGCGCCGCGACCGGCGGGCGCCTCGATGCTCGTGGGTCCCGGCGGCGAGGCGGTCGGGTCGGTGTCCGGCGGCTGCGTCGAGGGCGCCGTCTACGAGCTGGCCCAGCAGGTGGTCGCCGACGGCACCCCCGTGCTCCAGCGCTACGGCGTCTCCGACGACGACGCCTTCGCGGTCGGACTGACCTGCGGCGGCATCCTGGACGTGTACGTCGAGGAGGTCAGCCGCTCGACCTTCCCCGAGCTGGCCGACATCGCCGCCGACGTCGAGGCCGGTCGCCCCGTCGCCCTGGCCACGGTGGTCGAGCACCCCGACCCGGCGTGGCTCGGCCGGCGCCTCGTCGTACGGCCCGAGGAGGTGGGGGGCGAGCTCGGCAGCGACCGCGCCACCGACGCGGTCGTCGACGACGCCCGCGGGCTGCTGGCCAGCGGGCACAGCGCGACGCTCACCTACGGCCCCGACGGCGAGCGCCGCGGGGAGGGGATGAAGGTGTTCGTGTGGGCCTTCGCGCCCGCGCCGCGGATGCTCGTCTTCGGCGCCATCGACTTCGCGGCCGCGGTCGCGAGCGTGGGCCACTTCCTGGGCTACCACGTCACCGTGTGCGACGCCCGGCCCGTCTTCGCCACCCGCACGCGCTTCCCCGAGGCCGACGAGGTCGTCGTCACCTGGCCGCACAAGTACCTCGCCGCCGAGCTCGAGGCCGGCCGCATCGACCGCCGCACGGTCATCTGCGTGCTCACCCACGACCCCAAGTTCGACGTGCCCGTCCTCGAGCGCGCGCTGCGCCTGCCCGAGGTGGCGTACGTCGGCGCGATGGGCTCGCGGCGCACCCACGAGGACCGGCTGGCGCGGCTGCGCGAGGCCGGCCTGACCGAGGAGGAGCTCGGCCGGCTCTCCAGCCCGATCGGCCTCGACCTCGGCGCGCGCACCCCGGAGGAGACGGCCGTCAGCATCGCCGCGGAGATCATCGCCGGGCGCTGGGGCGGCACGGGCGACCGGCTCTCGGGCACCGACGGCCGCATCCACGCCCACGCCGCGGTCGACCGTTGAGCGACCGGACGAGCCCCCTCGGCCGCCAGACGAGCCCCCTCGGCCGCCGGACGAGCCCCCTCGGCGACCAGATGAGCCTCCTCGGCCGCCGGACGGGCCCCCTCGGCGGGGTGGTGAGACGCCGTGGGGCCGGGCCCCTGTCGGGCTCAGGTCGAGCGGGCTACGGTGTGGCCCAGATCACCCTGGAGCGTTGCGACTGTGAGCTGGTGCCGATGACGACCGTGAACGACGAGCTGCACACACGGCGGGTGACGGCGGTGCGCGCCTGGACCAACTTCGTGCAGCACGGGGACGGGGCCACCGGCCTGGTCCGGCCCGAGATCCTCCGCTCCTGGGAGCGCTCGGCGCCCATCGTGGACCACGACGTCACCGAGGCCCCGCTCGACGACGAGGGCGACACCGCCACCTTCTGGAAGGGCTCGCCGCTCCAGGTCGCGGTCGAGCGGGTCGAGTCCGAGCTGCGGCGCACGGCCGAGGACGGCGACCTGGTCGTGGCCGTGACCGACCCGGAGACCCGGATCCTGTGGACCTACGGCGGCCGGGTGATGCGTCGCAAGGCCGAGTCGGTCAACTTCGTGGCCGGCGGCCGCTGGGACGACACCAGCGTCGGCACCAACGCCCTGGACCTGGCCACCCGGCACGACACCCCGGCGATGGTGTTCAGCGCCGAGCACTACGCCCAGGTCGTGCACAACTGGGTGTGCTGGGCGGCGCCGGTGCACGACCCGGTCAGCGGCGCCCAGCTGGGCGTGATCGACCTGTCGACCACGTGGGACCGCACCCACCCCATCGGCCTGGCGACCGCCCGCGTGCTGGCCCGCCTGATCGAGACCGCGATGCCCGCCACCAGCCGGTCGGGATCCGGTGACGGGGCCGACGCGGTGCCCGTGCCCGGCCTCGACCTCTCCCTGCTCGGGACCGCGGAGGCCCGGCTCGACGGCCGGCGGCTGCTGCTCAACCGGCGCCAGACCGAGATCCTGGCCCTGCTCGCGCTGAACCCGGCCGGGCTGTCGCTCGAGCAGCTGCACGCCCTGCTCTACGGCGACCAGAACGTCACCTTCTCGACCCTCAAGGCCGAGGTCTCCCACCTGCGCAGCGCGCTGGAGGGTCAGCTGGCCTCGCGGCCCTACCGGCTGATGATGCCGGTGCAGGTCGACGTGCACGAGGTGCTGCGGCTGCTGCGGCGCGGCCAGGTCGGCGCGGCCGTGTCGGCGTACGGCGGCGACCTGATGCCCGGGACCGAGTCGCCGGCGCTGACCGAGCTGGCCGACTACGTCGCGGTCGCCGTCCGCGAGGCCCTGCTGGCCGACCCGCAGCCCCAGGCTGTCGCGCGCTACACCGAGCTGGCGCCGTACGACACCGAGGTCGTCGAGGTGTGCCTGGCGGTGATGGGGGAGTCGCCCCACCCGACCAAGCCCCTGCTCAAGGGGCGGCTGGCCGCAGCCCGTCGCTGAGCCCGACACTGGGCCCGGCGCCGCGGCCGGCGAGCGCCTCGACGAGGACCCGGACCGCCGGCGAGGCGGCCATCGAGCGGCGGTGCAGCACGCTCACCGTGCGCTCGGGCACCGGGTCCAGCGCCCGCAGGGCGACCACGTCGGCCGGCAGGTCGGCCCGGCCCAGGCGCGGCACCAGCGCGACCCCGAGGCCGGCCCGCACCAGCGCGACGTGGCTGGCGAACTCGCCCGACACGTGGGCGATCCGCGGCGAGGCGCCGGTGCCGACGTACATCCGCGAGAGCCACTGGCGGCAGATCGTCCCCTCCGCGGTGGCGACCCAGTCGACGTCGAGCAGGTCGCGGGGCGTGACGTGGTCCCGGCCGGCCAGCGGGTGGTCGGCCGGCACCAGCACGTCGGCGACGTCGTGGGCGATCGTGGTCGCGACGACGTGGTCGGGCACGGTGAGCGGCAGGTCGCCCCACCCGTGCACGATGCCGAGGTCGAAGCGGCCGGTCGCGACCAGGTCGACCGCCTCCCACGGCTCGTGCTCGTGCAGCGTCAGCGAGAGCCCGGGGTGGTCGGTGAGCACCTGACGGACCGCGGGGGCGACCAGGCCGCGCACGGCGGTGGAGAAGGCGGTCATCCGCACCCGCCCGGCCACCTGGTCGGCGGCGCGGTGCAGGTCGGCGGTGATCTGCTCGAGCCGGCCGCGCACGCCGCGGGCGTCCTCGACCAGCTGGCGACCCGTCCCGGTGAGGATGACGCCGCGGCCGACCCGCTCCAGCAGGGGCAGGCCCACCTGCCGCTCGAGCCGCTTGACCTGCTGGGAGATCGCGCTGGGGGTGAACCCGAGGGCCAAGGCGGCCGCGTGCACGGAGCCCTGCTCGTCCACCGCCGCCAGCGCGTCGAGCGCGTCCAGGTCGATCATGCAGCAACGCTACCGGGTGAGCCGCAGATCTACTTGCTGGTGCTTCACGGTCCGAGGTCCCAGGCTGGACCCCGTGACCCGCCGTGACTGCTCCCTCGCCGCCCTCGTGGCCCTCCTGTGGGGGCTCAACTTCGTGGTCATCGACGTCGGGATGGTCGGCGTGCCCCCGCTGCTCTTCCTGGCCCTGCGGTTCGTGCTGGTCGTGGTGCCCGCCGTCCTGGTCGTGCCGCGGCCGGCGGCGCCGTGGCGCACGGTCGCCCTGGTGGGGCTGTTCATGTCGCTGGGCCAGTTCGGGCTGCTCTACGCCTCCATCGACGCGGGCATGCCACCCGGCCTGGCCGCCCTGGTGCTCCAGGCCCAGGTGATCTTCACCGTGGTCCTCGCCGCCGGGGTGCTGCGCGAGCGCCCCACCGCCGCGCAGGCGCTCGGCATCGCGGTCGGCGTGGTCGGGCTCGTGGTGGTCGGCCTGGGGCGCGGCGGCCACGTCCCGGGGGCCGCGCTGCTGCTGTGCCTGGGGGCGGCGCTGAGCTGGGGGATCGGCAACGTGCTCGCGCGGGCCTCCGGCGTGCCCGGGGGCCTGTCGCTGACGGTGTGGTCGGCGCTGGTCGTCCCGGTGCCCGCCCTCGGGCTGTCCCTGCTGCTCGACGGGCCGACCGCGGTCGCCGACGGGCTCGCGGCGCTGGGCTGGCAGGCGGGCCTGTCGACGCTGTACACCGCCGGGCTGGCCTCGCTGGTGGGCTACGGCATCTTCAACACGCTGCTGGGTCGCAACCCGGCCGCCGCGGTCGTCCCCTGGATCCTGCTGGTGCCGCCGGTGGCGATGGCCGCGGCCTGGCTGCTGCTCGGCGAGGTGCCCGGACGGGCGGAGGTGGCCGGCGGGGCGGTGATGCTGCTCGGCGTCCTCGTGGCCCTGCGACCGGCCCGGCCCTCCTCCTCCGCGGCTCCCGAGGACCTCGAGGACCCCGGGAACGCGGTGGACCCGACCCCGGCCGCGGCCGCACACTGATCCCCGTGCCCTCCTCCAGCCAGTGGATCGCCTTCCTGGTCGCCTCGTTCCTCTTCATCCAGGTCCCCGGCCCCAGCCTGCTGTTCACCATCGGTCGCGCGCTGACGGTGGGTCGTCGCGACGCCCTGCTCTCGGTGATGGGCAACGCGCTGGGGCTCGTCGTGCAGGTCCTCCTCGTGGCCCTGGGCCTCGGCGCCCTGGTGGCCGCGAGCGCCGGCGTCTACACGACCGTCAAGCTCCTCGGGGCGGCGTACGTCGTGTGGCTGGGCGTGCAGGCGATCCGTCACCGCGGCGACGCCCGCCGGCTGCTGGAGCACGGCCCCGCCGACGCCGCGCCGGGCTCGCGTCGCCGGGCCGTCGCGACCGGGCTCCTGGTGGGGCTGACCAACCCCAAGACGGTGATCTTCTTCGTGGCCTTCCTGCCGCAGTTCGTCGACGCGGGCGCGGGCCGCACGGGGCTCCAGCTGGCCGTCCTGGGCCTGGTCTTCGGCGTCCTCGCCGCGTGCTCGGACAGCGTGTGGGCCCTGGCCGCCGCCCGCGCCCGGGCGTGGTTCGCCCGCACTCCCTCGCGCCTCGACGCCCTCGGCGCGACCGGCGGCGTGATGATGCTCGGTCTCGGCGCGTTCCTGCTCGCCTCGGAGTGACGCCGGCCGCCGCGGGCGGGATGACAGGATGACCGCCATGTCCCTGGATCTCAGCCGCGACGTCGTGACCCTCACCGAGGCCCTGGTCGACGTGCCCTCGGAGAGCCGCGACGAGCAGGCCCTGGCCGACCTGGTGGAGGAGGCGCTGCGGGCGCTGCCCCACCTCGAGGTCACCCGCATCGGCCACTCGATCGTCGCGCGCACCGACCTGGGCCGGACCGAGCGCGTCGTGGTCGCGGGCCACATCGACACGGTGCCGGCCAACGACAACCTCCCGGTGCGCAACGACGGCACCCTCCTGCACGGCCTGGGCACCTGCGACATGAAGGGCGGGGTGGCGGTCGCGCTCCGGCTGGCGCACGACCTGGTCGAGCCGGTCCGCGACGTGACCTACGTCTTCTACGAGGCCGAGGAGATCGACGACGTCTTCAACGGCCTGGGGATCGTGGCCCGCGAGCGCCCCGACCTCGTGCGCGGCGACTTCGCGATCCTGATGGAGCCCAGCGACGCGGTCGTCGAGGCGGGCTGCCAGGGCACCCTGCGCGTCGAGGTCCGCACCACCGGCGAGCGGGCCCACTCGGCGCGCTCCTGGCGCGGCTCCAACGCGATCCACGCCGCCGGCGAGGTGCTGCGGCGCCTGGAGGCCTACGAGGCCCGCCGGCCGGTGATCGACGGGCTGGAGTACCACGAGGGCCTCAACGCCGTCGGCATCAGCGGCGGCGTCGCCACCAACGTGCTGCCCGACGAGTGCGTGGTGACCGTGAACTTCCGCTTCGCCCCCGACCGCTCCGAGGAGCAGGCGCTGGCGTTCGTGCGCGAGGTCTTCGACGGCTACGAGCTCCGGGTCACCGACTCCGCCCCGGGCGCCCTGCCGGGTCTAGGCGTGCCGGCGGCCAACGCGTTCGTCGAGGCCGTCGGGGGGGAGGTGAACCCGAAGTTCGGCTGGACCGACGTCGCCCGGTTCACCGGCCTGGGCGTCCCGGCCGTCAACTACGGCCCCGGCGACCCGATGCTGGCCCACAAGCAGGAGGAGCACGTGCCGATCGCGCAGCTGCACTCCTGCGAGGAGACCCTGCGCACCTGGCTGACCACCCCGACCGGGCCCGTGGCGTGAGCGCCGCCGACGAGCGGCCCCTGGACCGTCGCGAGCAGCGGCGCGGCCCCACCTTCCTGCGGGGCGCCCAGGTGCCGAGCTCCACGACCGACCAGCGCCTGCTGGACTCCCACGGCCCCGGCGACTGGGTGCACACCGACCCGTGGCGGGTGCTGCGGATCCAGTCGGAGTTCGTCGAGGGCTTCGGTGCCCTGGCCGAGCTCGGACCGGCGATCGGCGTCTTCGGCTCCGCGCGCACCACGGCCGACGACCCGGCGTACGCCCAGGGCGTCGAGCTGGGCCGCCGCCTGGCCGAGGCCGGGCTGGCCGTGATCACCGGCGGCGGACCGGGCGCGATGGAGGCCGCCAACCGCGGCTGCTGCGAGGCCGGCGGCACCAGCGTCGGCCTGGGCATCGAGCTGCCCTTCGAGGCCGGGCTCAACCAGTGGGTCGACGTCGGGGTCAACTTCCGCTACTTCTTCGCCCGCAAGACGATGTTCGTGAAGTACTCCAGCGGCTTCGTGGTCCTGCCCGGCGGCCTGGGCACCTTCGACGAGCTGTTCGAGGCGCTCACGCTGGTCCAGACCCAGAAGGTCACGTCGTTCCCGGTGGTGCTGCTCGGGGTCGACTACTGGTCGGGGCTGCTGGACTGGCTGCGCTCGACGGTGCTGGCCTCGGGCAAGATCTCGGCCTCCGACCTGGACCTGATGCAGGTGACCGACGACGTCGAGGAGGCTGTGTCGATGGTCCTGGCGGGGGTGGCGGAGAAGTGACCTGGTTCTTCGCGGTCCTGATCGTGCTGGCGATGGGCGCGGTGGCGGTGGTCGCCGCCGGGCACGGCGCTCCGCTCGGCCCGGCGTACGGCGACCGGCCCGACGTCGACCTGCCCGCCGAGGGACCCGTCACGGCGGAGGACCTGCGCGGGCTGCGCCTGACCACGGCCGTGCGCGGCTACCGCGTCGACGAGGTCGACGCCCTGATCGACCGGCTGGCCGCCCAGCTCGAGGAGACCCGGCCAGAGCCCCGCCCGGCCGAGCAGCGCGCCGAGGAGCCGGCCGCGACCGACGGGGACGTCACCGACCGTTGAAGGTCGGCTTCTGCTTGGCCACGAACGCGTCGACGGCGCGGTGGTGGTCCTCGGTGGCGCCGGTGAGGGTCATCATCGAGGACTCGAAGTCCAGGGACTCGGCGAAGGAGTGCCCGGCGGAGTGAGCGAGCGAGCGCCGGATCGCGCCCAGGGCCACCGTCGGGCCCGCGGCCAGCCGGCCGGCCAGCGCGGCGACCGCGCCGTCGAACTCCTCGGCCGGGGCCACCGTGGTGGCCAGGCCGAGCTCGAGGCACTCCTGGGCGGGCACCGTGCGGGGGAAGAACAGCAGCTCGGTGGCGCGGGCGTGGCCCACGAGCCGGGGCAGCGTCCACGACGACCCGGTGTCGCAGGACAGTGCGATGCCGGCGAAGGCGAAGTTGAACCCGGCGGAGTCCTTCAGGACGCGGAAGTCGCAGGCCAGGGCCAGGCTGACGCCGGCGCCGGCCGCCACGCCGTTGACCGCCGCGACGACCGGCTTGGCCATCGTGGCCAGCGCGGTGACGATCGGGTTGTAGTGCTCCTCGACGGTGTTGAAGAGCCGCTCGGAGCTGGTGTCGGCCAGGATCTGCACGTGCTCCTTCAGGTCCTGCCCGACGCAGAAGGCGCGCCCGCTCCCGGTGAGGACGACGCACCGTGCGGTCTCGTCCTCGGCGGCCCGCCGCACCGCCTCCAGGAGGGCCTCCTTGGTGGCGATGTCGAGGCCGTTCATCGACTCGGGACGGGCCAGGGTGATGGTCGCGACGCCGTCGGACACGGCGTACTGGACGGTGGCGGGTCGGGGCTCTTCGACGGGCTCGGTCATGGGTCCTCCTCGGTGGTGACGCCGGGCGGCCGCGTGGGCCTCCGGGGTTCTCGTCAGGGAGTCTGCCGCACCACGGACCGAGCCGCTGGTCGTGGCCGGAGCGGTGATGGGGAATAATGGCGGGTGAACTCGGGCGCCGGACGCCCGCGAACGACATTGGGAAGAGGGTGTGCAGATGGCGGCCATGAAGCCGCGGACGGGCGACGGCCCGCTGGAGGTCACCAAGGAGGGTCGGGGCATCGTCATGCGGGTCCCCCTCGAGGGTGGTGGCCGACTGGTGGTCGAGCTCAAGCCGGACGAGGCGACCGCTCTGGGCGACGCCCTCAAGGACGTGGTCGGCTGAGGCCGACCCTCTTCACTCGCGACGACCCCCGCCCTCCGGCACAGGAGGGCGGGGGTCGTCGGTTATAGGGTCGTCCGCGTGTCCCTCCCACCTCAGGCCTCCCCGCCCGCCTTCGTCCTGAGCGACCTGGCGCCGTCGCGGGCGGGCGCTCCCGTGGTGGCCCTGCCCGTCCTGCTGGGCGACGACGGCCCCGAGCTCGGTCCGGGGGCCGCCGAGGCGGCCGAGGACCTCGGGATCGACCTGCTCGAGGCCGCGGCGCGCCTGGGCGTGACCGGGGCCGTCGGCGACCTGGGCGACCTGCCCGTGCTCGTCCCCGCCTCGTCGCTGACCCGCGTGCTGCTGGTCGGCGTCGGAGCGACCACCGCCACCGACCTGCGCCGGGCGGGAGCCACCCTGGCGCGCGCCACCCGCGACGTCGAGGCGCTCGCCTCCTCGGTCGCCGCCGTCGGTGACGGCGAGGCCCTGGGGGCCTTCGTCGAGGGCGCCACCCTGGGCTCCTTCGCGTTCTCGATGCACCGCGACGGCCCCGTCGACCGCCCCGTGGGCCGGGTCGTGCTGGCCCTGACCGCCGACGCGGAGGCCCCGCGGCTCGCGCGCGCCGTCGCCGCGGCCGGGGCGTCGTGGACCGCCCGGCTGCTGGCCACCGTCCCGGCCAACGTCAAGACCCCGGCCTGGTTGGCCGCGCAGGCCGTCGAGGCCGCCGAGGCCGCCGGGCTGACGACGTCGGTGATGGAGGAGGACGAGCTCGCCGAGCGCGGCTTCGGCGGTGTCGTCGGCGTCGGGCAGGCGGCCGCCGCTCCGCCCCGCTTCGTGCGCCTGGACTACAAGCCCCGCACGGGAGCCCGCAAGGCCCCCCACGTCGTGCTGGTCGGCAAGGGCATCACCTTCGACAGCGGCGGCCTCTCGATCAAGCCCGGCGCCTCGATGGTGACCATGAAGCGCGACATGACCGGTGCCGCCGTCGTGGCTGCCGTGCTCGCGGCCCTGCCGGCGATGGACTGCCCCGTGCGCGTGACGGGGCTGCTGCCGATGGCCGAGAACGCCGTCGGCGGCGCCGCGATGCGTCCCGGTGACGTCGTCACCCACGTGGGCGGACGCACCACCGAGGTCACCAACACCGACGCCGAGGGACGCCTGGTCCTCGCCGACGGTCTGGCGTACGCCGTGGCCGAGCTGTCCCCGGACGCCCTGGTCGACGTGGCCACCCTGACCGGCGGCGTCAAGGTCGCCCTGGGCCAGCACCTGGCCGGCCTGTTCGCCAACGACGACGCCCTGGCCGGACGGCTCGACGCCGCCGGTGCCGCGTCGGGCGAGCCGGTCTGGCGGATGCCGCTCAGCTCGGAGTACGAGTCGAAGCTGGCCTCCAAGATCGCCGACGCCGACAACGCCCCGGGTGGACCGCCCGCGGTCACCGCGGCGCTGTTCCTCCAGCACTTCGTGGGCGGCCTGCCCTGGGCCCACCTCGACATCGCCTCGGTGGGCGACGCCCCCAAGGACAGCTTCGAGTGGACCGAGGGGCCGACCGGCTTCGGGGCGCGCCTGCTCCTGGCCTGGCTGTGCGGCGAGGAGCCGCTGGCCGGCGTACGACCGGCCAAGGGCTAGCCGGGGGCCTGCCCGAGGGTCGGGCGACCGGGCTGGCCAGGGCTAGGCGCTCCAGACCTTCTTGGCCACCAGCAGCCCGTCTCCGACGGGCAGCAGCGCCGGGACCAGGTCCTCGTGCTCGGCCACGGTGCGGACCAGCTCGCGCACGGCCGTGGTCGTGGCGTCGCGCTGGGCCGGGTCGGCCACCTTGTCGTGGCCCAGGGCGTGGTGGAAGGCCACGACGCCACCGGGACGCAGCAGCCGCAGCGCCTCGGTGAGGTAGTCGGAGTACTCCTGCTCGTCGCCGTCGCAGAACACCAGGTCGTAGTGGCCGTCGGTGAGCCGGGGGAGGACCTCGAGCGCGGACCCGGGGATCAGCCGCGCCCGCTGGGAGGCGATCCCGGCCTCGACGAAGCCCTGGCGGGCCAGGCGCTGGTGCTCGGCCTCGGTGTCGACGCTGGTCAGGACGCCGTCCGAGCGCATGCCGCGCAGCAGCCACAGGCCCGAGACCCCGGTGCCGGTGCCGATCTCGACCACGGCGCGGGCGTCCAGGACGGCGGCGACGAAGCGCAGGGCGGCGCCGGCGCCGGCGCCGACGGGGGTCAGGCCGACCTCCTCGGAGCGGGCGCGCGCTCCGGCCAGGACGGTGTCCTCGGCGACGTACTCCTCGGCGTAGGTCCAGCTCGCGGGCTTCAGCGGGGTGGTGATGGCGGTGCTCCTGACGTGCGGGGTGGGGCCGGGAGACCGGAGCCGTACGACGGGTGGGCCGGCCGCCCTGGTCGGGACCAGACCCTACCGCTCCGCCGCGGGGAACCGGGCTCCGGAGCCGTTCGTTCAACCCTCGTGCGCATGTTCTCCTCCGCCGCAAGGCAATCCCTCAGCGGTGTCTCAGGGAACCTCCCTAGCGTGAGGTCCATGTCCGAGCCGCTCCCCGACCACGTCGCCGTCGACCCCGCCCCGCAGGGTGGCGACGCGCTCAGCTGGGAGCAGATCGTCACCGACCACTCGGCCCGCGTCTACCGCCTCGCCTACCGGCTGACCGGCAACGGGCACGACGCCGAGGACCTCACCCAGGAGGTCTTCGTCCGCGTCTTCCGGTCGCTGCACACCTACCGTCCCGGCACGATGGAGGGCTGGCTGCACCGGATCACGACCAACCTGTTCCTCGACCAGGCCCGTCGCAAGCAGCGGATCCGCTTCGACGCGCTCAGCGACGAGGCCGCCGGCCGTCTGCCCAGCGCGCTGCCGACCCCCGACGTCGCCCAGATGGACCGGCTCTTCGACGCCGACGTGGAGGCCGCCCTGGCCTCGCTGGCCCCGGACTTCCGCGCCGCCGTCGTGCTCTGCGACGTCGAGGGCCTCACCTACGAGGAGATCGCGGACGTGCTGGACCTCAAGCTCGGCACCGTCCGCTCGCGCATCCACCGCGGTCGCGCGCAGCTGCGCGCCGCCCTGGCCCACCGCGCCCCGCGCCCGGGCCGCACCCGCTTCGCCGGCCCGCGGGTCGGTGGCCTGGCGGGGCAGCTGAGGTGATGTTCACGCTGAACGGCCACATCGGTGCCCGGGCAGCGGCGCTGGTCGACGGTCAGCTCTCCCGCACCGAGGAGGAGCGGGCCTGGTCCCACGTGCTGTCCTGCCCCGGCTGCCGGCGCCTGGTCGAGCACGAGGGCTGGACCAAGCGGCGGCTGGGCTCGCTCGCCGGGCTCCCGGCGGCCGGGGTCGACCCGTCGCCGCGGCTGCTCGGGTCGCTCCTGGCGGTGGACGCCTCGGAGGCGCGCTACGCCCAGGACACCCGGGACGCCTGGGACGCGGTGGAGGCCATCGAGGAGCGCAGCCGTCGTCGCCGCACGGCCGCGGTCGTGGGGGGCGGAGCCGTCGCCGCCTCGGTGCTCGGACTGATCGCCCTGACCGGTTCCCCGGCGGGCGAGGGCGAGCTGCCGGCCCGACCGTCGCCGGCCACCATCCGCGGCGAGGTCGTCGGCACGGTGACCGGGTCCTTGTCGGGGTCGGTGACGGGTCAGGAGACGAACGCCTCCGACACGTGGAGGCACAGGGCAAGATAGGTCGGGTGAGCCACCCCGACGCCGACGAGCCCGACCAGGCGAACCCCGCGACGGGGCAGCAGCCCGGTCCGGCGTCGCACCCCGGCCCGCGCTACCAGCAGCCCTACCCGGCCCAGCCGTACCCGACGCAGGGCTACCCGTCCCAGCCGGCCCAGCAGTATCCGACGCAGCCCTTCCCGCCCCAGCCGTACGCCGGCCAGCCGTTCCCGCCGTCCGCGGGCGCCCCCCGTCCGCTGCCCGCCGCCCCGGTGACGCCGCGCCCGCGCCCCGAGCGCAGCCGGGTGCCGGGCTGGCTCTGGCCGGCCGTGGCCGTGCTCGCGCTGCTCGTCGGCGCGGCGGGTGGCGCCGTCGCGGGCTCGTCGGTCGCCGGCGGCGACCGGACCGTGATCAGCGTGCAGCGACGCACCGCCCAGCCCCTGCCGGACGACAACACCAGCGTGGCGTCGGTGGCGAGCAAGGTGCTGCCCGGCACCGTCCAGATCGTCGCGGAGTACGACGGCAAGGACAACGGGGCCACCGGCTCCGGCTTCGTGTACGACGGGGCGGGCCACGTCATCACCAACAACCACGTGGTCGCCCAGGCCGACAAGGACAAGGGGCCGATCCAGGTCATCGACCAGGCCGGTCGCCACCTGTCCGCCACCGTGGTCGGCCGCAGCACCGTCTACGACATCGCCGTCCTGGAGGTGCCGAAGGCCCGGACCATCCCGCACCTCGCGCTGGGCTCCGCCACGCAGATGCGGGTGGGGGAGACCGTGGTGGCGATCGGCTCGCCGCTGGGGCTGTCCGCCACCGTGACCTCGGGCATCGTCAGCGCCGTCAACCGGCCGGTCACGACCGGTGAGGGTGCCAACGAGAACTCCTACATCAACGCGGTCCAGACCGACGCGGCGATCAACCCGGGCAACTCCGGTGGCCCGCTGGTGAACCTCCAGGGGCAGGTCGTCGGCGTCAACTCCGCGATCGCCTCCCTGGGGTCCTCGCTGACCTCCCAGCAGGGTGGCAACATCGGCGTCGGCTTCGCCATCCCGGTCGAGCAGGTGCAGGTCACCGCGACGCAGATCATCAAGACCGGGTCGGCGCAGTACCCCGTGATCGGGGCCAACGTCAGCCCGCTCTCCTCCCTGGACGGCGCGCGGGTCGACACGGTCGTGGCAGGCACGCCGGCGGCGCGCTCGGACCTCAAGCAGGGCGACATCATCCGCAAGATCGACGGCAAGCCCGTCACCAGCTCGATCGACCTCGTCGTGGCCATCCGCTCCCACGTGCCCGGGGAGAAGGTGCGCCTGCTCGTGCAGCGCGGCGGCAGGACGGAGACGATCGAGGTCGGGCTGGCGGCCAAGACCGGCTGACCCGTTCCACCCGCCCGGAGGGAAGAAAACGGGCATACTTCTCTCATGGGACATCACGAAGGGCACGCTGTGGCGGAGCGCTACGGTCTGGCCCGCGGCAACCGCGAGCGCCGCTGGACCGTCATCGTGGACGTGACGCTGGTGGCGGCCGCCGTCGCCTGGGTGGTGGTGCTGCGATCCGGCAGCGCCGCCCCGGGTCTGCGGTGGGCGGTCTCCCTGGTGCTGGTGGCGATGGTCGCCCACCGGGTGCTGCTGGTCTCGGACCGGCGCCGCCGTCGTCGCCGCGGTGCCCCCGCGCCCGCCCTCGGGGCGAGCCTGGGCGCCGCCCTCGAGACCGCGCTGGAGACGGCCCGCGAGAGCGTCGTCGAGCCGGTCCTGGACGCGGCGATGGAGCCGGCCGTCGCCGAGTCGGCCGGCCCGGCCGGTCCGCACGCCGCCTGAGGCGGACGCGCAGCTGCGGCTAGGTCGCCTCGTCGTCGTACGGCGGCCGCTCGCCGATCGCCAGCTCGACGCTCCTGGCGGGCTCCGTCGCGGAGGGCCGCTCGTCGTCGTCGTCCTCCATCGCCTCGAGGATGTGGCGGCGGATGGCCTGGCGCGGGTCGAGGTCGGTGAGCTTGAGGTCGGCGTACTCCGGCCCGAGCTCCTCGCGCAGCTGGTTCTGGGCGGAGTCGGCGAGGGTGCGCAGCTGGCGCACCATCCGACCGGCCTGACGAGCGAGGTCGGGGAGCTTGTCGGGGCCGAAGACGATCACGGCCACGACCATGATCACCGCCAGCTCCGGCAGGCCGATCCCGAACATCGCGTGGTCAGCCCTTCGCGGTGGGGCTCAGGCCCAGCTGCATGCCGGCCAGTCCCCGGCCACGTCCGGACAGGTGGCGGGCGATGCTGCTCAGGACGAGCGCACCCGGCGCCGTCGGGTCGGACTCGACGATCGGCTTGCCGACGTCACCGCCCTCGCGGAGGCTGACGTCGATGGGGATCTCGCCCAGGACTGGCACGTCGTAGCCGAACCGGCCGCCCAGCGTGGTGGCCACGCGGGCACCACCGCCGTGGCCGAAGATCTCCAGGCGGTGCTCCTCGCCCTTCTCGGCGCAGTGGGGGCAGGGCAGGAAGGACATGTTCTCCACGACGCCGATGACGCGCTGGTGCATCATCGAGGCCATCGTGCCGGCCCGCTCGGCCACCTCGGCGGCGGCCTCCTGCGGGGTCGTGACGACCAGGACCTCGGCGCTGGGCAGGTGCTGGCCCAGGGAGATCGCGACGTCGCCGGTGCCCGGCGGCAGGTCGAGCAGGAGCACGTCGAGGTCGCCCCAGTAGACGTCGGCGAGCATCTGCACGAGCGCCCGGTCGAGCATCGGGCCGCGCCAGGCGACCACCTGGTCGCGGCGCGGCTTGAGCATCCCGATGCTGATCACCGAGACGCCGCTGGGGGTCGGGACCGGCATGATCAGGTCGTCGACCTGGGTGGGGCGGGTGTCGGCCACGCCCAGCATCGCGGGCACCGAGTGGCCGTAGATGTCGGCGTCGACGATGCCGACCTTGAGGCCCTGGTGGGCCATCGCGACCGCCAGGTTGACCGTGACCGAGGACTTGCCGACGCCGCCCTTGCCGGAGGCGATCGCGAAGACCTTGGTGAGGTTGTCGGGCTTGCCGAACGGGATCTCGCGCTGGGCCTGGCCGCCCTGGAGGGTCTCGCGCAGGGTGGTGCGCTGCTCGGGGCTCATCACGCCGAGCTCCACCTCGACGCCGGTCACACCGCGCACGGCGGAGACCTCGCGGGTGGTGTCGTTGGTGATGGTGTCCTTGAGCGGGCAGCCGGAGACGGTCAGGAGCACCCGGACGGTCACCTTGCCGGTGTCGTCGACCGCGATGTCGTCGACCATGCCCAGCTCGGTGATCGGGCGCTTGATCTCGGGGTCCTGGACGCGGCCCAGGGCAGCCTGGATCTCCTCGAGCACGGGGGAAGTCATGTGCGACAGCCTACGTCGCGTCAGATCGCCTCGTCCGGGGCGTCCTCGGGACGATCGGTCAGCTCCTCGAGCAGGTTGCGCAGCTCCGAGCGCAGGAAGTCGCGCGTGGCGACCTCGCCGACCGACATCCGCAGCGAGGCGACCTCGCGGGCCAGGAACTCCATGTCGGCGTGCGAGGCGGCCGCGGCGCGACGGTCCTCCTCGTTGACGATCCGGTCGCGCACCTCCTGGCGGTTCTGGGCGAGCAGGATCAGCGGGGCGGCGTACGACGCCTGGAGGCTGAGCATCAGGGTCAGGAAGATGAAGGGGTAGTTGTCGAACCGCATCGACGAGGGCGCCAGCAGGTTCCAGCCGACCCACACGATCACGAACAGGCTCATGTAGATCAGGAAGCGCGCGGTGCCCATGAAGCGGGCGAACTGCTCGGCGAAGATGCCGAAGGCGTCCTGCTTCACCGACGGGCGGCGCACCAGCTGGCGCCGGACCTCGCGGGGCGTGTCGAGCCGGGCCGTGCGCTGCACCTCGGTGCGCTTCTCCGGCTTGCGCTCGACCTTCACGCCCTGCCGCTTGTCGGTCTTCTTGTCGGGCTTCTTCTCCGGGCGCCGGTCGGTGCGCTTCTCCGGCCGTCGGTCGCGGCGGTCCTGGGCGCCCGTCATCGCCGCCGGCCCACCTTGCGGTCGCGCCACCCCTCGGGCAGCAGGTGGTCCAGGAGGTCGTCGACGGTGACGGTGCCGAGCAGGCGGCCGTCCTCGTCGACCACCGGCGCGGCGACGAGGTTGTACGTCGCCAGGAACATCGCGACGTCCTCGAGGGTGGCCTCGGGCCGCAGGAAGTCGATGCCGGTGTCCAGCGCGCCCGCGACCAGGCTGGAGGGGGGCTCGCGCAGCAGCCGCTGGATGTGCGCGACGCCGAGGAGCTTGCCGGTGGGGGTCTCCATGGGCGGGCGGCACACGTGCACCAGGGCGGCCAGCGACGGGGTCAGGTCCTCGTTGCGGACGTGGGCGAGCGCCTCGGCGACGGTGGCGTCGGGCGGCAGGATGATCGGCTCCGGGGTCATCATGCCGCCGGCGGTCTCCTCGCCGTACGTCATCAGGCGCCGGACCTCGGCGGCGTCCTCGGTCTCCATCAGCTCCAGGAGCTGGGCGGCGGTCTCGGGCGGCAGGTCGGCGATCAGGTCGGCCGCGTCGTCGGCCGACATCTCCTCGAGCACGTCGGCCGCGCGCTCGTTGTCGAGGTGCTCCAGGATCTCGACCTGGTCCTCCTCGGGGAGCTCCTCCAGGACGTGGGCGAGCCGCTCGTCGTCCAGCGCGTCGACGACCTCGCCGCGTCGCTGGGCGGTGAGCTCGTGGATGACGTCGGCGGCGTCGGCCGGCCGCAGGTCGGCCAGGGTCGCGATCAGGTGGTCGGCGCCCTGGGCGCCGGTGCTCTGCTCGTGCAGGCCCTCGACGTCGTCCCACTCCACGACGTGGGTCTGAGGACGGCGCCGGAACCCCTTGGCGCCCTTGGTGCCCTCGGTCAGCGCCACCCTCGACAGCACCCAGTCGCGGGTGCGCGCCTGCTCCATCGCGACGTCGTACACGACGCCCTCGACGCCGGTGCTGACGACGCGCACCGGACGGTCGAGCATCTGGCCGATCACCAGCGTCTCGGTGGACCGCTTCTCGAAGCGGCGCATGTTGAGCAGGCCGGTGATGATGACCTGCCCGGCGTCGATGTTCGTCACGCGCGTCATCGGCGCGAAGATGTGGCGGCGTCCGAAGACCTCGACCACCATGCCCACCACGCGTGGTTGGCGGATCCCGGCCCGCAGCACCACCACGACGTCGCGCACCTTGCCCACCGGGTCGCCCGCAGGGTCGAAGACCGGCAGGCCGGCCAGCCGAGCGGCGAAGACGCGAGGAGGGGTGGTGCTCACGCCGGACCACCCGGAGGGGTGGTCCCGCGCCACGGCGAGGGGGGAGTGGTGCTCACAGGTCGCGAGCCTATCCGTAGGTATGCTCGCCGCGTCCGCGCCGCCGGTGCGCACCGTCGTTGCGATGAGGAGTCCGTCCATGACCAAGCAGGTCGTCATCCTGGCCGCAGGTCTCGGCACCCGGTTGGGAAAGCCGCACCCCAAGCCCCTGACGCCGCTGCGTTCGGGCGAGAGCATCATGCGCCGGGCCGTCAACGCCCTGCGTGCGACGTTCCCCGACGTCCACGTCACCGCCGTGGTCGGCTTCAAGCTGGACCTGGTGATCGAGGCCATGCCCGACATCTCGTTCGTCTACAACGAGGTCTACGACTCCACCAACACCTCCAAGAGCCTGCTCAAGGCGCTGCGCCTGTCCCAGGAGGGCGGGGTGCTGTGGCTCAACGGCGACGTCGTCTTCGACCCGCGCGTGCTGCCGATCCTGCGCGACCACATGGAGTCGGGCCGCAGCTTCGTGTGCGTCAACACCGACTCCGTGGCCGAGGAGGAGGTGAAGTACACCCTCGACGACGCCGGCTTCATCAAGGAGCTCTCCAAGCAGGTCGTGGGTGGTCTCGGCGAGGCCGTGGGCATCAACTTCATCTCCCCGGCCGACAAGGAGACCCTGATCAAGCGTCTCGACGAGGCCGGCGACCAGGACTACTTCGAGCGGGGCCTGGAGATGGCCATCGAGCAGGACGGCCTGAAGATCGAGGCCCTGGACATCTCCCAGTTCCACATCGTCGAGGTCGACTTCGACGAGGACCTCACCCGCGCCAACGCCTTCGTCGGCGACTGACGCCACGCCGCGGCCCGGCGGGGCACGGTCAACCGGCCGGGAGCAGGCTCACGACCCGCCTGCAGTGCTGAGGCCCGGTGCTGGGTCCGCTGGTCGAGCAGGGCGCTCTGCGCGCGTCGTCGAGGGATGGTGACCCGGGAACGCCGGTGGCCTGTCCAGGTGGTGCCGTCTGGACAGGTCGCGGGGCGGTGGGACTAAGAGGGTGCAGGTCGCTGGCGTGGCAGGTGGATCGGCCCGGGTGGGACCCGTGGTCGGTCGGTGGTGACGTCTCTGGTTCCGCCGGGGTCGCGCAGGAACTGGTAGCCGTGGGGACTGGACCACAGGTACGTCCCGGGACTGACCGTCGTGTAGGTCCACAGTGCGTGGGTCTTGAGCCGGTGGTGTCGCCGGCACAGGGGCGCGAGGTTGCAGGAGCACGTGGGTCCGCCGTCGGCGTGGGCGATGACGTGGTCGCAGTCGGCCTTCCTCGCTGGGGCGCTGCACCAGGGGAAGACGCAGGTGTGGTCGCGGAGCTGGGCCTGGTGCTGCAACCGGTCGGGGACCTCGTAGGCCTCGACGTGGATCAGGTCCTCGGTGTCGACGACGGGTCGGACCGTCACGTGGGTGTCGGGGTTGGCGCACCAGCCGCGGACCTGGTCGGCGGTCACGATCCGCCGGCCCTCCTCGACCCGAGCCAGGTGGAGACAACCGGCGTCGGTGCCGCTGCGGGTGAGGGCGGCGCGGGACAGGTGCACGTGCAGGACCACCTGCCGTGCCTTGGGCCGGCTTTCGATGGTCGGGGTGACAACCGGGTCGCACACGCCGTCGTCGGCGGCTTCTCCTAGGAGGTCGAGGGTGAGCTGGTCGCGGGTGTGCTGCCGACCGAGCTCGCCGGCGGCCATGGCACGGCGGACGTCGAGGGACTTGTCGCAGCCGGCGGCCTTCAGCACCGCGGCTTCGTGGGCCAGGGCGTGGTCGAGGTCGCGGGCGTCGGCGGTGTCGAGCTGGGCGTGCAGGTAGGTCATCCCGCCGATCGCGGAGTCCGGGGTGGGCCGGTCGTGGCGGAAGGTGACGTGACGGCCGTCGGCGGCCTTCTCCGCGTCCTCCCGGGCCCGGTCGGGCATGAACCTTGCGATCACCTCGGTGACCAGCCGTTCGACGGCGGCGTAGCCGACCTTGTGGGCGTACGCCGCGACCTGGGCATCTACGTGGGCGGCTGCTTCGGGGGTGAGGGTGATGGTCTGGTCGGCGATGTTCTTGGCCCGCCACACCGGCACCTCGCCAGCGACCACGCGTGCCCACAGGCGGGGGAGGCGGTGCTTGACCTCGAGGGCCCTGCCGATGAGGTTGCGGCCGGAGTCGGTGGAGAGTCCAAGAGCGGCGGCGAGCTCGGGGATCGCGAACTCCGCGACCAGGGGTGCCCCGTCGCCGGCGATCGCCAGGGGGCGCTCCAGGTAGGTGGGGGTCATCCAGGCGGCGTCGTGGATGGACTCGGCCGGGTGCTGCTCGCCCCAGATGGCGGCCGCCATGAAGAGTTGGGCGTCGGCGTGGTCGCGGGCGTCGCGGCGGTCGCGTGCGTAGGCGAGGACGTCGGTCGGCTCGTCGAGGTCGGGCACCTCGACCCGCACCGGCACGGCCGCGGGGCGACGCGGGTGCCGGGTGCGGGAGGAGGTGGCCATGACCAAACTCAACCAGCGACCACCGACAAGACGCTGTCGGGAAGCGGGGTGAAACGGACACGGGGAAAACTTCTTGAAGAAGTTTCTGCGACGCGGCCCGGCGGGGGCTGGCGAGTGGTTCCGGTGGGCGTGCGGCTTTGGTTTCGACGACCGGCCTGGCGGGGCCTGGCGGCCCTGCTCGACCAACGGCTCCTCCGCTAGCTCCCTGTGCGGACGCAGGTCATGTCGACGAGGTGGGTGCGGTCGGTGAAGCCGGCGGCGGCGAGGGCCGCGGGGACCCGGCCCGCCTTGGAGTCACGGACGCAGACCAGGGTGACGTCGAGGGTGCGCAGGGCGCGGCGCAGCGTCGGGCCCTGGAGCCGGGTGGGCTCGTTGCGCACGAAGCGGGCGAGGGCGCGGCGGTCGCGGTGCTGCTGGGCGGGCTCGCGCAGGATGCGGGTGTACCAGCCGCGGGGGTCCAGCGCGTAGGCGCGCGTCGTGACCATCGGCATCACCTCCATCGCCTTCGGAGGCAGCAGGAGCACCCCGTGCGGGTCGGAGGCCATCACCGCGGCCACCTCCCGCTGGGCCAGCGGGTCGACCTTCCAGGTGGGCCGCGACGTCAGGGTCACCGGCCCGTTGTGGTCGACGGTGGTCCACAGCGGGGCGCCGAACCAGACGAAGGAGGCGATCAGGAGCACGGGCAGGACGAGGGCGGTCCCGACGCGCACGCGGGCGGAGGAGGGTTCGTCCGCCGCCACGGCGGCGGGGAACGGCCACGACGGGCGGGCCACCGCGAGCAGGCCGACGAGCACCGCGATCGGGACGCAGTAGAGGACCCGCCACAGGATCGGCCCCGCGCCGGTGAGGTCGGCGGCCAGGCGCAGCAGCGGACCGTAGAGGACCACGAGGGTGGCCAGCACGGTCGAGCTCACCATCAGGGCGACGTGGCGACCGCGCACCAGCAGCGGGGCCAGCGCCAGGGCGACCAGCGCCACGGCCACCATCCAGTGGCCGGGCCCCAGCACCCGGCGGAAGGTGCCGGCGCCCGTCTGCAGCGCGCCGTTCGCGCCGACATCGGTGGAGAGCAGCAGCACCACCACGCCGCTGACCAGGGGGCCGGCGATCAGCAGCACCCCGCCCACCAGGAGGCGACGGTGGCGCAGGGCGAGGCCGGCCACCAGGATGCCGCCGGTGACGAAGGGCACCAGGATCACCGCGGTCGAGGTCAGCCCGACGAAGGCGACACCGGCCACGGCCAGCGTGACCAGCCGGCGGCGGTCGTCGCGCCGGACGAGGTCGTCGGCCCACACCCAGATCATGGGCAGCAGGACGACCAGCGCCAGCACCTTGCCCTGCCACATCCGGGCGATCCAGAAGTTGCCCAGCCGGGACTCCCCGCTGAGCAGCATGAACGACACCGCGACGACGACCACCACCAGCGGCAGGCGCGGCGCCCAGCGGCGGGACAGGGCCCAGAAGGCCCAGACCGTGCCGACGGCCCCGACGAAGGTGCTCACCAGCCAGGTGAGCGTGCCGACGCTGACGCCGGACATGTGGCTCAGCACCCCGACCAGGGCCTCGATCGAGGCCACCGGGATGCCGCCGTTGTACGGCGTGACGTAGGTGCCCGGCCCGAAGATGGTGTCGCGCACCAGCGCGGTGCCGTGCTCGGCGATCCACACCGACCGGTTCACGTAGTAGGGGTCGTCGTGGTCCGGCAGGTGGATGAACAGGCTCAGCACGCCGACCGCCACGGCCAGGCCGGCCGCCGCCAGGTGCTCCCGACGCCGTACGCCGACGGGCTGGTCGGGCGCGACCGGCCCCCGGAACAGCGCCGCCAGCCCCACGGCGAGGGCCACCACCGGCAGCAGCCAGAGGGGGGCGAAGCCCGACCGGGGCCACGGGTGCACCGCCGCGAGGACCAGCGCGGCGCACACGAGTCCGGCCGCGCCGGGCGCCACCGCCAGCCAGTGCGGCCGCTCCGCGAGCCACGCGTCGGTCCCATCGGGCTCCGCAGGACCCCCCGTCACCCCGGCGACCCCGGTCCCACCGGTCACGCGGGGCTCGACCGCCCGAGCCCCGTCCTGGGCGCCCCGCAGCTCCGAGGACCGCATTCCGCGGACCAGGACCAGGAGCGCGCCGGCGAGCGAGGTCGCGGCCCAGACCCAGCCGAGCGGCCACAGGGAGAGCCCGAGGGACCAGCCGGCCCAGTAGAGGACCGACCACCAGGCGATCGACCAGGTGGCGACCTCGATCAGGTGGTCGCCCCAGACGGGGCGCTCGGGACGTGGCTGCAGGGTCACCGGCGCATTCTCACCCACGGTCCTGACACGAGCCGGACGGGACATGCCGCGGGGCCCGGAGCCCGAGGGGTGGACGGTCGGCGTCTCACGGACGGTGGCGGGATGCCGCCTGGGCTAGTCCCATCTGTCTCACGCGCACCTCGAGTGGGTCCCGTTCGGTTACGCTCGCCCAGTTCATCGGGGGACGAGTCCACGGACCTTCCACTACACCGCAGCACGCACAGCCGCACTCCGGTCCGCGGGCTCCATCACCACTCGAAAGGCGGGGCCCGTGAAGAAGCCTCTGCGTTCCACGGCCGGCCTCCTCGCCGCCGTCATGGTCTCCGGACTGGTGGCCACCCAGGCGATCACCTCCGCGGGCGCGGCACCGGTCCGTCCGGCCGCCGCCACGGTCGCCGACTGCCGGCCGATCACGACGCCGACCCCGACGCCGACCCCCACCCCCACGCCGACGCCGACGTCCACCGCGACGCCGACGCCGTCGGACCCGACGAGTCCCTCGACCCCGGTGCCCACGACGACGCCGCCGGTGCCGACCCCGACCGACCCCGGGCCCCCCACCACGCCGGACAACTACACGCCGGTCGACGGCAACGTGTCGATCAACGACCCGCTCAAGATCGTCAAGGGCACCCAGGACAAGTACCGCTTGGCCAACTACAACATCCTCAAGCGGTCGGTCCGCAGCACCCCGACCTGCGGGTCGATCAAGCTCTACTCCTGGAACATGCGCAGCACCGACATGGTCAACGAGCTCAAGGCCGCCATGGACCGCGGGGTCCAGGTGCAGCTGATCATGGCCGCGAGCAACAACGGCGCCAAGGGCACCTCGAAGTACAACCCCGACTTCGTGAACCTGAAGGCGGCCATGGCCGCGGCCAACAAGAAGCTCAACCCGATCCTGGTGGCCCAGAAGCGCTACAACGAGGCCCGCACGTGCGGCCACTCGTGCCGCTACTTCTCCGGGGCCGCGCACTACAAGCTCTACGTGTTCTCCCAGGTGGGTGACACCAAGGGCGTCGTCTACTACGGGTCGCACAACCTCACCGACGCGGCCGTCTACTACCAGTGGAACGACCTCTACACGGTGGTCCAGCCGAGCTACTACACGTTCATGAACGGCATCTACGACCAGGCCTGGAACCAGCAGCGCTCGTCCAACCCCTACCGCCGGGGCTCGTTCTCGGGGATGAACATGGACATCTACGCCTACCGCGGCGCGGGCCGCACCAGCGGCGCGGACCCGGTGCTGACCACGCTGAACAAGGTGCGCTGCACCAACGCCGGCAGCGCCGGCATCGGTGGTCGCACGGCGATCCGGATCGCGGTGGCGGCGCTGTTCGACCAGCGGGCGCAGAACCTCACCACGAAGCTGATCCAGCTCAAGCGGTCCGGCTGCAACCTGCGGGTCCTGCTGACGGCCGTGAACGGTCGCACCATCAAGCGGCTGCGGGCCGCCGGGGTGCCGACCCGCCAGCTGGGCCGGCTCCAGCGCCGCACGACCGTCTTCGAGTACTACACCCACACCAAGGTGATGGCGATCAGTGGCAACTACGCGGGCAAGCCCAACACCAAGGTCGCCTTCAACGGCACCGCCAACTGGACGGCCTCGACCCTGGGCAGCGACGAGCTCGTCGGGACCATCTACCGGGCCGGCGTCGTGAACTACTACAACAACTTCGTCAACTACTGGTACGCCCACACCCCCATGGGCAGCCGGATGGTGGCGGCACCGCCGCAGAACGCCGCCAACCGCGTCAGCTCCCCCTGGAGCAAGATGGAGCAGGACTACTGATCCCGCCCCACCTCTGACGGACCACGACCTCGGCCCCCTCGCTCCGGCGAGGGGGCCGTCGTCGTACCAAGGCGTCCGCGCGGTACGACGCGCCTGCGGGTGGCGGCGCGGCCCGGACCCGAGCAGGACGTCTCCTAGGATGACGCCCATGCCACGCGACCCCCACCCGCCCCGTCGCGTGCTCGTGATCATCCCGGCCTGGAACGAGGAGGGCTCGGTCGCCGAGACCGTCGCCGAGGTCCGGGCCACCAACCCCGAGGTCGACGTGGTGGTCGTGGACGACGGGTCCACCGACCGCACCGCGGCCCGCGCCCGGGAGGCGGGTGCCTCGGTCTGCTCGCTGCCCTTCAACCTGGGGGTCGGCGGGGCGATGCGGGCGGGCTACCGGTACGCCGCGCGCCACGACTACGACGTGGCCGTCCAGATCGACGCCGACGGCCAGCACGACTCGCGCTATCTGCCCGCGCTGCTCGAGCGGCTGGAGGGCGGGCCCGACGGCTCCGACCCCGCCGACGTGGTGATCGGGGCGCGCTTCGCCACCGCCGAGGACACCTACCAGGCCGGTGGGCTGCGCCGGATGGCGATGCGGCTGCTGGCCTGGGTGCTGTCCCGGCTGGCGCACACCCACCTGACCGACGTCACCAGCGGCTTCCGGTTGGCCAACCGGCGCGCGCTGGTGCTCTTCGCCCAGCACTACCCGGCCGAGTACCTCGGCGACACCGTGGAGTCCCTGGTCATCGCCGTGCGGGGCGGACTGGTGGTGCGCCAGGAGCCGGTCCAGATGCGCGAGCGGCAGGCGGGCGTCGCCAGCCAGTCGCCGGTGAAGGCCGCGATCTACCTGGCCCGGGCGTGCGTGGCCCTCGTCCTGGCGCTCGTGCGCCGCTGGCCCGACCCGACCCCGGAGGCCCACCGATGAGCTCCACCGTCCTGCTCGGCCTGATCGGCAGCGCGGTCATCATCGTCGTGCTGTTCGAGATGCTGCGCCGCCAGACCCTCCGCGAGAAGTACGCCGTCCTGTGGTTCCTGATCGCCGTCGTCTGCCTGGCCATCGCGATCGTCCCGCGGATCCTGTTCGGGGCCGCGAACCTGCTCGGGGTGCAGGTGCCGGCCAACCTGCTCTTCTTCGGCGCGAGCATGGTGCTGATGATGCTGACCCTCCAGCACAGCTACGAGCTGGGCCGCCTGGAGGAGAAGACCCGCACCCTGGCCGAGGACCTGGCCATCCTGCGGATGGAGCTCGACGAGGTCCGGGACCACCAGGACCGGAGCGACGACGGGACCGGGTCGCTCGGCTGAGGCTCGTGCGGCAACGCGCCAGCGGCCCCGTGATCGTTGCTGCTGCCGCGTGCCTGAACTAGCCTGAGCGACCGCGGTCGAGGGTCCGCGACGACGAGGAGACGAAGGCGGTCGGGGCATTGGGGCAGGTCCGCCTGGCACGGATCGACCACGAGGGTCTCGCGCTGACGCACGACGCCGGTGAGGCCGACCTCGCCCTGGACGTGCTGCTCGACGGTCGCCGGGTGTGGTCCTTCTGGGTGCTCCGCGACACCCGCACCGAGGCGGGTGAGCTGGTCGTCGAGTGGCCCCGTGCCCTGCGGCGGTTCCTCCACGGCACCACCGACGTGACCGTGCTCGAGCACGTCAGCACCCGCGTGCTGCACGAGGGCGAGCTGCGCTTCGGCGACTCCGACGAGCGGATCGCCGTCGTCGACGGGGCCGGGCGCCCGCTGGCGATGGACAAGTCCGGCCGGATGGCCCAGACCTTCGACACCCGCAGCGCCGCCCACGTCGGGCCGCTGCTGGACGCCGTCGAGCAGGTCCTCGCCGCCCTGGACGAGGCCGGGATCGACGCGTTCCTCGCCTACGGATCGCTGCTCGGCGCGGTCCGGGAGGGGCGCCTGATCGGGCACGACAGCGACGCCGACCTGGGCTACGTCAGCCGGCACCGGCACCCGGTCGACGTCGCCCGGGAGTCCTTCGAGCTCCAGCGACGCCTGACCGCCATGGGCTACCCCATCCACCGCTACAGCGGCGCCGCCTTCCGCATCGACGTCCGCGAGGGCGACGGGTCGGTCCGCGGGCTCGACCTCTTCGGCGGCTTCCTCGACGAGGGCACGCTCTTCTTGATGGGGGAGGTGGGCCACCCGTTCCGCGAGGAGTGGGTCCGGCCGCTGGGTCGCGCGACGCTGGAGGGTCGGTCCTTCCCCGTGCCGGCCGAGCCCGAGCGCCTCCTCGAGGCGATGTACGGCCCCGCGTGGCGCGTCCCCGACCCGGCGTACGTCTTCACCACGCCGGTCGAGGTGCAGCGTGCCCTCAACGGCTGGTTCCGCGGCGTACGGGTCCACCGGCAGGAGTACGGCGCCTGGTACGCCGCGCACCGCCACGACCCCGTCGACGTCGGACCCTCCGCCCTGGCGGCCCACCTGCTGGAGCAGGAGACCCGGGACGAGGGAGTGCCGCCCCGCGTGCTCGACCTGGGCGCTGGGCGCGCCACCGACAGCCTGTGGCTGGCCCGCCAGGGGCTCTCGGTCACGGCCTACGACTACCTCCCCTCGGCGGCCGAGCCGGCGCAGGAGAGGGCCGCCGCGGAGGGTCTCGACCTCGAGGTCGAGACGGTCAACCTCCTGGACCTGCGCTCGACGCTGTCGGCCGGCGCCCGCGAGGCCCGCCGGACCGGGCCCACCGCGGTGCTCGCCCGCCACGTCGCCGACTGCACGACCGTCTTCGGCCGGGAGTCGCTGTGGCGCCTGGCCCGGATGGCGCTGCGCGCCCGTGGCCACGACGGCGGCAGCGGCGGTCGGCTCTACGTGGAGCACTGGGTCGACGGTGGCGAGCCGGAGTTCATCGGTCAACGGCGGGTGCCGACCGAGCGCCTGGTGGCCGAGCTCGAGGCCCGCGGGGCCCGGGTCGTGCACGTGGAGGAGCGCACCGAGGTCGGCGCCGGGGACGGCAGCAGCGACCAGAGCAGGGACAGTGCAGGCGCGACCGGTCACCCCGGTCGCACGATCGGACGGTTGGTGGCCCAGTGGCAGGACTGAAGGAGCGCGTGGCCCGTCGGGTGCGCGCCGGCGGTGAGCGCGACGCCGCGCTGCGTGGACTGACCGAGCGGGTGGAGCGGTTGGAGGCCGAGAACATCGAGCTGCGCCGCCACGGCATGCGCCTGGCCGAGGTCATCGACCTCGTGCAGGAGCTGCTCGTGCCGGTCGCCGCGCGCGACGAGGCCGGGATCGAGGAGGCCGTCGCGGCCTTCCGTCGCAGCCTGTGAGGCGGCGTCGTGGCTGAGGAGGTCTTCGTCCACATCGGTCTGCCCAAGACCGCGACGACCTACCTGCAGACCATCGTGTGGAGCGCGCGCGACCAGCTCCGGGCCGAGGGGCTGCTGCTCCCGGGCGCGG
This sequence comes from Nocardioides korecus, assembly GCF_054778395.1. Taxonomy (NCBI): domain Bacteria; kingdom Bacillati; phylum Actinomycetota; class Actinomycetes; order Propionibacteriales; family Nocardioidaceae; genus Nocardioides; species Nocardioides korecus. The sequence goes on from NZ_BAAGZO010000005.1 coordinate 243,987, forward strand.
ACCGCCGGGACCACCTGTGGGCCACCCGGGTGGTGCGCGAGGAGCCGATCGCGGAGGGGTTCTTCCACGAGCGCACGACCACCTCGTGGGACCGGCTGCGCGCCGAGATCGAGGCCTGGCCCGGGCGGGCGCTGGTCTCGCACGAGTTCTTCGCCGCGGCCACGGCCGAGCAGGCGGCGCGGATGGTGGAGCAGCTGGCGCCGGCGCGGGTGCACGTCGTCGTGACGGCGCGCGAGCCGCTCGGGCTGTTCGCGGCGGGCTGGCAGGAGAGCCTGAAGAACCGGGAGACCTGGCCGATGTCGGAGTTCTCCCCCGAGGAGGCCGGCGGGCCCTCGGTGGTGTGGAACTGGCGCACGCTGGACCTGCGCGCGGTGCTGGAGCGGTGGGGCCCGACCGTGCCCGCCGACCGGGTGCACGTGCTGCCCCTGGACCCCGGGGCCGCCCGCGAGGCGATCTGGCACCGGTTCGCGGACCTGCTGGGGCTGGACGGGGGTGCCTACGACCTCGGCACCAGCTTCCCCAACGCGTCCATGGGGGTCGTCGAGGCCGAGACCCTGCGCCGGGTCAACGAGCACCTCGTGGAGCGCGAGGACTTCACCACCTCCTTCGACCGGGGCGTCTTCATCCGCACCTTCCTCGCCGACGAGCGCCTGGTGCCGCGCGGCGGCGAGCGGTTCGCCCCCTCGCCCGCGCAGGTCGAGGAGTGCCGACGTCGCGGGCGGGCCGCGCGCGACCTGGTGGTGGCCCGGGGGTACGACGTGCGCGGCGACGCCGACCACCTGCTCGTGCCCGAGGAGCTGCCCGAGCGCCGCTGGGCGGGCTCGGTGACCGACGCCGAGGTCGCCGCCACCGCGACCGAGCTGGTGGCGGTGGTGCTGGCCGACGTCCGGGACCAGCGCGTCGAGCTGCGCCAGGCCCGCCGCGAGATCGCGAGCGCCCGGGAGCGGGCCGAGCTCGCCGAGGCCGACGCGGCGCAGGCGCACGCCCGGGTCGACGACCTCTACGCCCGTCGGCCCCTGTGGCGCCGTGCCGCGCGACGCGTCCGGGACGGTCTGCGACCGGGGCGGTCGTGACCCGGGACTGACCCGAGTGACCCCGGAGTGACCCCGAAGTGACCTCGGAGTGATCTGGGTCATGCCCCGACCCCTCGTCGTGGGGGCTACTGGTGGGTAGATTCAGGTGACTCGTCGCGACCCACCGGTCGTGGCCCCTCGCCGGAAGGAACGCTCCATGGCTCGCCTGTGCCTGACCGAAGGTCTGACCGACATCCAGGAGGAGATCCTCAAGGCCGTCCGCCAGTTCGTCGAGGCCAAGATCATCCCGGTCGCCACCGAGCTCGAGCACAAGGACGAGTACCCCACCGAGATCGTCGAGGGCCTCAAGGAGCTCGGCATCTTCGGCCTGATGATCCCCGAGGAGTACGGCGGCCTCGGCGAGTCGCTGCTGACCTACGCCCTGGTCGTGGAGGAGATCGCCCGCGGCTGGATGAGCGTCTCCGGCGTCATCAACACCCACTTCATCGTGGCCTACATGCTGATGCACCACGGGACCGACGAGCAGAAGCAGAAGTACCTCCCGCGGATGGCCACCGGCGAGGTCCGCGGCTCGTTCTCGATGTCCGAGCCCGGCCTGGGCTCCGACGTCTCGGCGATCAAGACCAAGGCCGTCAAGGGCGCCGACGGCGACTACACCATCGACGGCCAGAAGATGTGGCTGACCAACGGTGGCTCCTCCACGCTGATCGCCGTCCTGGTCAAGACCGACGAGGGCGCCGACAGCGTCTACAAGAACATGTCGACCTTCCTGGTGGAGAAGGAGGCGGGCTTCGGCGAGACCGCCCCCGGCCTGACCATCCCCGGGAAGATCGACAAGATGGGCTACAAGGGCGTCGACACCACCGAGGCGATCTTCGAGGGCCACCAGATCTCGGCCGACCAGATCCTGGGCGGCGAGGCCGGGAAGGGCTTCTACCAGATGATGGACGGCGTCGAGGTGGGCCGCGTCAACGTCGCGGCGCGCGCCTGCGGCATCGCCAACCGGGCCTTCGAGCTGGGCATCTCCTACTCCCAGCAGCGCGAGACCTTCGGCAAGCCGATCTCCCAGCACCAGGCGATCCTGTTCCGCCTGGCCGAGATGGCCACCAAGGTCGAGGCCGCCCACGCGATGATGGTCAGGGCCGCGCGCCTGAAGGACAAGGGCGAGCGCAACGACGTCGAGGCGGGCATGGCCAAGTTCCTCGCGGCGGAGTACTGCAACGAGGTCGTCGAGGCCTCCTTCCGCATCCACGGCGGCTACGGCTACTCCAAGGAGTACGAGATCGAGCGCCTCTACCGTGAGGCGGCATTCATGCTGATCGGCGAGGGCACCGCCGACATCCAGAAGATGATCATCGGCCGCAGCCTGCTCAAGGACTACAAGCTCAAGAGCTGACCCCAGCTGTCGTGGCCTCCCGCCCCGGGGTCACAGGCCGCCGGTGAACAGCAGCCGGTCCGGTGACCCGTGCCGGTCGCCGCGCAGGGCCCCGGTGGTGGCGTGCGCGAGCAGCCAGCGGCGCACCCGGGCCGGGGCCGCGTGCGGGTGGGTTGAGAGGAACAGCGCGGCCACCCCACTGGCGTACGGCGCGGCCCACGACGTGGCCGTCTCGTCCGCGGTGACCACCCCGCCCGGGACCAGCGCCGGGCTGATCACCGAGCGCACCTGCTCGGCCGGGGCGTAGAGGTCGACGCAGCGGCCGTGGTTCAGCCCCGCGTCGCGGTCGGTGCGGGTCGAGCCGCCGACCGTGACCACCGAGGGCAGGCCGGCCGGGGGGAACCGGCACGCGTCCTCGCCGGCGTTGCCCGCCGCCGCGACGACGGTGACGCCGGCGCGGACGACCCGGGCGACCGCGGCCCGCACCGTCGGGGCCGGCGCCGGCACGTTGAGCGACAGGTTGGCCACCGCGGGGCGCCGCGCGTGGGTCGCCACCCAGTCCAGGGCCCGCACGATCCGGGCGACCCGCTGGGCCTCGGAGCTGTCGACCGACCCGCCTTCGCAGCCGGCGAGGGCCCCGACCGAGACCAGCCGGGCCTGGGGCGCCACGCCGGTGCGCCGGCCGCCCACGATGCCGGCCACGAACAGGCCGTGGTCGATGCCCGACTCGAGCACGCAGTGGCGGCCGCTGCGCAGGCCGACCGAGGCCCGGCCCCCGAGCTCGGCGTGGGTGGGGTCGAAGAGGCCGTCGACGACGTAGACCGTCACCCCGCGCCCCTGGCTGCGGGTGGTGAAGGCGCCGTCGAGGGGCCGTCGACGCTGGTCGATCCGGTCCAACGCCCAGCCGGGGTGCGTCCGGGTCACCCGGGCCGCGGGTGCGGGCGTGGTGGCCAGGGTCCGGGCGCCCGGGTCGCCCGGGTCGGTCGAGGAGGGGGCCGCGGAGGCGGCGAGCGTGGGGCTGGCGGAGGCCGTGGCGCTGGGAGGAGTGCTCGGGCTCGGGGTCGCGCTCGGGGTCGGGGCGCTGCTCGGGGTGCCGGCCGCGTCCGGCGTCGAGGCACCGCAGGCGGTCAGCGCCAGCAGCGCGGCGGCGCAGGCGCCCGTCCGCGCCGACGGGGAGGGCCGGTGGTGCAAGCGGTGCGAGCGGTGCGCCATCGGCCGAGCCTAGGACTCCTCGGGCCGTTCGGGCAGTCCTCACCGGTCCCGGTCCGCGGGGCCTGGCACGTCGGGCGGCGGGTGCGAGACTCACGAGGTGGACGTGGCACGGGCCGTGGAGGCGCTGCGGGAGCAGGGACGGGCCTGCGCGGCCCTCGGCTCCCCGATGTACGCCGGCCTGCTGGACCTCCTCGCCGACGACTGCGCCGCGGGCGGGCCGACGGCCGACGTGCTCACCGGCCCCGGGGAGACCGGCGGCCCCGGCGGCCCCGGTGGTCCCGTCCGGTCGGCGCTGGCGCTGCGCCTGCTGGGTGGCGTGCACGCCCTGGTGCTGGAGCGGCGGGCCGGGGCCCTCGCGCTGAGCTGGCCGACCGTCGGCGGCACCTGGGAGCCGGTCGCCGGGAGCGAGGCGGTGCTGCGGCTGCTGGCCGAGCGGCCCGAGGAGGTGCGGGCCTGGCTCGACCGCCCGCCCCAGACCAACGAGGTCGGGCGGGCCGCCGCGCTGCTCGGGGGGCTGCTGCACCTCGAGGACGACCTGCGCCTGCCGGTGCGGCTGGTCGAGCTCGGCGCCTCGGCGGGCCTGAACCTGCTCGCCGACCGGTTCGCGCTGCTCGACGACGCCGGGCGGGTGCTCCAGGGCGACCCGGCCTCCGGCGTACGGCTGGAGGGGGCGTGGGCCGGACGTCCTCTGCGTCCCTGGCCGGGGCTGCGGTTCGTCGACCCGATCGGGTGCGACCTCCACCCGGTCGACGCGACCACGGCGCAGGGGCGGTTGGCGCTCTCGGCGTACGTCTGGCCCGACCAGCCCGCCCGCTGGGAGCGGCTCCGCGCGGCCCTGGCGCTCGCGGCCGAGCACCGGCCCGACGTGCGGGCGGTGCCCGCATCGACCCTGCTGGAGGCACTCGAGCTGCGCGAGGGCTGCGTGAGCGTGGTCTGGCACAGCGTCGTCGACCAGTACCTCGATCCCGAGGAGCGCGCCCGCGTCCGGTCGCGGCTCGAGGAGCTCAGCGCCTCCGCCTCCGCCACCGCCCCGCTGGCCCACCTCGCCCTGGAGCCGGACGCCTCCGGCTCCCCGGCGCTGGCCGTCACCCTGCGGACCTGGCCGGGTCCCGCGCGCGTACGCCGGCTCGGTCGCGCGCCGGCGCACGGCCTGCCGACCACCTGGACCTGACCGGCCGGGCGGGCAAACCCCTGGCCGGGCGGCCTCCTCAGGTGCGACGGTGGACCCTGGACCCGGCGGCACCCGCAACGGAGGCCACCGTGTCCCCGTCCACGCCACCCACGAGCAGCAGGAGCACCCATGGCCGAGCAGCACGCCAACGACGACATCAAGGCGAAGATGCGGGAGGCCCTGGAGCGCAAGCAGGCCAACGACCGCGGCGTCCCGCGCGACCGCCCCGCCAAGCAGAAGGTCAGCGGACCCGAGGTCGAGGGGGCCGGCGCCCCGGCGATGCACCGCCGCAAGGCCGGCGGCGGCGGGAGCTGAGGGCGGGGGGTCTCGACGGGCTCGACCGGCGGGACCCGCTCGTCCGACGGGCGGGCCGTGAGGAATCCCACGGACCCTCCCGGGACCGGGCCGTCTCCGACAGGATGGCCCGGTCGTCACCCGCCGTGAAGAGGAGATCCCGCATGCAGTTCGGTCGCAGCTACGAGGAGTTCGAGGTCGGGGCGACGTACAAGCACTGGCCCGGCAAGACGGTCACCGAGTTCGACGACCACATGTTCTGCCTGCTGACGATGAACCACCACCCGCTGCACCTCGACAGCAACTACGCCGAGGAGACCACGCAGTTCGGCAAGAACGTCGTGGTGGGCAACTACGTCTACTCGATCCTGCTCGGCATGAGCGTCCCCGACATCTCCGGCAAGGCGATCGCCAACCTGGAGATCGAGTCGCTGCGCCACGTCGCTCCGACTTTCCACGGCGACACCCTGTACGGCGAGACCACCGTGCTCGACAAGTGGGAGAGCAAGAGCAAGGACGACCGGGGCGTCGTCCACGTCGAGACGGTCGGCTACAACCAGGACGGCAAGGTCGTGTGCCTGTTCCGCCGCAAGGTGATGGTCCCCAAGGACTCCTACCTCGAGGCGCGGGGCGGCGAGCAGCCCGGGCGCCCGGTGCCGCAGCCGGACAAGAACTGGCCCGGCCCCGCCGCGGCCCAGGGCTGAGGGCCGGGGGCTGAGGGGGATGGGCGCACAGGACTCCGAGCTCTGGGTGGTCCGTCACGGCGAGACCGAGTGGAGCCGCGACGGCAGGCACACCTCGGTCACCGACCTGGACCTCACCCCCGAGGGCGCCGACGTCGCCCGCGGCCTGGCCGAGCGGTTGGCCGGTGAGCACTTCGACCTGGTGCTGAGCAGCCCGCGGCTGCGCGCGGTGCGCACCGCCGAGCTCGCCGGCTTCTCCGAGGTGGAGACCACCGAGGACCTCGCCGAGTGGGACTACGGCGACTACGAGGGCCTCACCACGCCCGAGATCCGCGAGTCGGTGCCGGACTGGACCGTCTGGTCCCGCCCCTGCCCCGGCGGCGAGACCGCCGACGCCGTGGCGCAGCGGCTGGACCGGGTCGTGGGGCGGGTGCGCTCGGCCGGCGGACGGGCGATCGTGTTCAGCCACGGCCACGCCTCCCGGGTGCTCGCGGCGCGCTGGCTGGGGCTCGAGCCGCAGGACGGCCGGCACTTCGTGCTGGGCACCGCGACGCTCTCCACGCTGGGCTGGGAGCGCGAGTCGCCGGCCGTGGCGCGCTGGAACGCCTGAGCACTACGCTCACCCCCGTGCCGCTCGCAGCGTCCTGCCCCCGCTGCACCGCCCCCGTGCAGGGGGAGGGTGCCGACTTCGCGTGCACGGTCCACGGACCCACCCCGCCGCTGTGGCGGCCCGACGTCGCGGACTACGAGGCGTTCGCCGAGATGGTCTCGCGCAGCGGGGACCTGCCCACCTACCTGCCCTGGCCGATGAGCCCGGGGTGGACGATCGCGGACTTCGGGTCGGTGGGGGACGCGGGTCGGGTCCGCGCGACGGTCACCACCGTGGTCGGGACCAGCGACCTCGACGGCGAGGTCGAGGTCACCGTCGTCTCCGAGGACCCCGGCACCGGCCTGGGGGCGCGCTGCGCGCGGTCGGCGTACGACGACCCGGGGCCGGAGGTCAGCGCCGGACCTCCCTCGGTGCACGTGCGCGCCGGTGGCCACTCCGTGCCGCTGTGGCTGGTCACCGAGAGCCTGCTCGAGCAGCCGCTGACCGGCATGGGCCACGCGGACGACGAGGTGCTGGCCCGCGCCGTCTTCGTCGGCGAGGCCGAGGGGCGCTGGCTCTGGCTGGTGGTGCGCCCGGGCTCGGCGGCCCTGCTGCTGCACGACGAGTGGCTGCTCGCCGACGTCACCGGCTTCGGCCCCGAGGCCCTGGAGATGCCGTTCGGGGGACCGCGGCCCGGCTGGTGAGGCCCGATCCGCGAGACGTCGGCGTGTGCCGGTGAACGCGGGCTGACCTGCGCCGACACCTGGGGCACAATGGCAGCGATGTCCACGACACACGTCCTCGCCGTCGCCAACCAGAAGGGCGGCGTCGCCAAGACCACGACCGTCGCCTCGCTGGGGTCCGCCCTCGCCGAGCTCGGCCACAAGGTCCTGCTGGTCGACCTCGACCCCCAGGCCTGCCTGACCTTCAGCCTGGGCATCGACCCCGAGGACGTGGAGATCTCGGTCCACCACGTGCTGACCAAGGGGATCGACCCGGCCGAGGTGATCGTCACGACCGACGACGGCGTCGACCTCCTGCCGGCCACCATCGAGCTCGCGCGCGCCGAGGCCGACCTGCTGACCCGCACGGGCCGGGAGTACGTCATCCGCAGCGCCATCGAGGACACCGAGGGCTACGACTGGGTCCTCCTGGACTGCCCGCCGTCCCTCGGCGTCCTCACCGTCGCCGCGCTCACCGCCGCCACCGGCGTGCTGGTCCCGCTGCAGTGCGAGACCCTGTCCCACCGCGGCGTCGGCCAGCTGCTCGACACCGTGCACGACGTCAAGCGGTTCACCAACCGCGACCTCGAGGTGTGGGGCGTGCTCCCGACGCTGTACGACGGTCGGACCAACCACGCGCGCACGGTCCTGGAGACGATCTCGGACACCTACGACCTCGAGGTCTTCGAGCCGCCGATCCCCAAGTCGATCCGCTTCGCCGAGGCCCCCGCCGCCGGCCGCTCCATCCTGGCCACGTCGCGCACCGGCAAGGGCGCGCAGGCCTACCGCGAGGTCGCCAAGAACCTGGTGACCCGGGCCGCCCGGGCCTGACCCGGACGAGCTGCGGCGTACGCCGTCGGGCCCGGTCCGCGGTCCACGAGCGCGCTGCTCGTGTGCCGGGCCACGCGGGGCCGCTGCGAATGTGGCTCGTGGGACTCAGGAGCCTGATCGGTGTTGCCTAGCGCCACATCGGCACGGGACCACGCTGCGAATGTGGCTCCTGGGGTCGGGCGCGTGCGGCCCAGGCCCCGAGCCGACCACATTGGCATCCTCTCCCCGTGCCGATGTGGCTCGGGTGCCGTCGGGTGCGCCCCGTCCGTCCCTCGCGCGACATTTGCAGGGCACCCCCGGCCCCCGGCCCCTGCCGCCCGCCGGCCCCCGCAGCCCGCCGGCCCGCGGCTCCGGTCCCGAGCGACACGCGGTGCCTCACCCGCTCCACCCCGTACGCCGAAGGGCCCGGACGTCGTCGACGTCCGGGCCCTCCTCGGTGCTGGGGTGCTCAGCCCTCCGTGGGGGCCGTGCTGCCGCCGCGGGTGCGGCGACGGTTGCGGTTCCGGCTGCGCGCGGGGCGGTCGCCGCCCTCGGAGGAGCCGGACGCTGCGGGGGCCGAGGTGGCCTCGGCGTCGCCGGCCGGCTTGTCGGAGGACCGGCCGCTGCGGTTGCGCTCGCGCGAGCCGCCGCCCTCGCGTCCACCGTCACGCCCGCCGGAGCGGGACCCGCCGTCGCGACCGCCCGAGCGGGAGCCGGACCCGCCGCGGCCGTCGGTGCGGGGCTTGCGCTCGATGACGACCTGGCCCTCGGGGATGACGCGCCCCTTGATGCCCTGGGGGATCCCCTGGTCGTGCAGGAAGTGCTCGGAGGAGGAGTAGGTCTCCAGCGGCTCGTCGAAGGGCAGGTCGAGCGCCTTGTTGATCATCTTCCAGCGGTGCTGGTCGGCCCAGTCCACGAAGGTGATCGCGATGCCGGTGGCACCCGCGCGGCCGGTGCGGCCGATCCGGTGGACGTAGGTCTTCTCGTCCTCGGGGCAGGTGTAGTTCACGACGTGGGTCACGCCGGTCACGTCGATGCCGCGGGCGGCGACGTCGGTGGCGACGAGCACCTGGAGCTTGCCCTCGCGGAACTTGGTCATCGCCTTCTCGCGGGCGACCTGCGCCATGTCGCCGTGGAGCGGCGCGGAGACGAAGCCGCGCTCGGTGAGGTCGTCGGAGACCCGCTGGGCCTGACGCTTGGTGCGGGTGAAGACGATCATCAGGTCGGCGCCCTCGGCCTGGAGCAGGCGACCGAGCATCTCGGGCTTGTCGAGGTCGTGGGCCTGGTAGATGAACTGCGCCGTGGCCGGCACCATCTGGTTGTCCTCGCCGGACTCGGCGCGGATGTTCATCGGGTGGCGCATGTGGGTGCGCGCCAGCGCCACGATCGCGGCCGGCATGGTCGCGGAGAACAGCATCGTCTGCCGGGTCTCGGGGGTCTGCTTGAGCAGGCGCTCGACGTCGGGCAGGAACCCGAGGTCCAGCATCTCGTCGGCCTCGTCGAGGACCAGCGACTTCACGTGGGAGATGTCGAGGGCACGGCGGTTCATCAGGTCGATCAGGCGCCCGGGGGTGCCCACCACGACCTCGACGCCGTCGGCGAGCGCGTCGAGCTGACCCTCGTAGGGCACGCCGCCGTACACGGTCAGGACGCGCAGGCCGCGGTCCTTGCCGGCCATGGCGAGGTCCTTGCTGACCTGGAGGGCCAGCTCGCGGGTCGGGGCCACGATCAGCGACTGCGGCTTGCCGGGGGCGGCGAGGTCGTCGAAGTCGGGGTCGTGCGGAGCGACGGCCCGCTGCAGCACCGGGATGCCGAACGCGAGGGTCTTGCCCGTGCCCGTGCGGGCCTGGCCGATCAGGTCGGTGCCCATCAGGGCGACCGAGAGGGTCATCTCCTGGATCGGGAAGGGGGACGTGATGCCGGCGCGCTCGAGGGCGTCGCAAATCTCGGGAAGCACCCCGAGCTCTCGGAAGGTGGTCAGGTTCTCGCCTGTTCTGTGTGGACGCAGCCGGAGCGTGTCCCTGCGTCTTCATGTGTCGGATCGAGTGATCGCGTCTGTCGTCGTACGCCGCCGGCGAGCCGCCCGTGGTGGGACTCCGGGCCCTCCGCAGTGGGGACCCAGGGGAGCATCAAGCCCGCGGTACCACATCACTGTATCGGTAGGCTGCCCGCATGACCGAACCCTCGCCCGTGGCCCCCTCCCCGATCGAGGCGCCGCAGGGCCCGGACGCGGACTCGGTCGCCTTCGAGGACCCGGCCTACCGCGCCGCCGTCGTCGACCTGCTCGGCGTGATCACCTACGGCGAGATCAGCGCCTTCGAGCGGCTCGCCGAGGACGCCAAGCTGGCCGTCGAGCTGCCCGACAAGCTGGCGCTGGGCCGGATGGCGACGGTGCAGTTCGGCCACATCGAGCCCCTCACCGCGCGGATCTCCTCCCTGGGCGCCGACCCGGTGGAGGCGATGGCGCCGTTCCGGACGGCCTTCGACGTCTTCCACGCCAGCACCACCCCCAGCGACTGGCTCGAGGGCCTGGTCAAGGCGTACGTCGGCGACGGGCTCTCGGCCGACTTCTACGTCGAGATCGCGCAGTTCCTCGACGCCGGCACCCGCCACCTGGTCGTCGACTCCCTCGCCGACATGGGGCAGGCCGACTTCGTGGTGGGCCGGATCCGCCGCGCCATCGAGGAGGACCACCGGGTCGGGGGCCGCCTGGCGCTGTGGGGCCGCCGGATTATGGGGGAGGCCCTCTCACAGGCCCAGCGGGTGGCCGCCGAGCGCGACTCCCTGGCCGCGCTGCTCGCCGGGGGCGTGGACCGTCCCGGGATGGACCTGGCCGCGCTGACCCGGATGTTCAGCCGGCTGACCGAGAACCACGCCCGTCGCATGGCCGAGCTGGGGCTCGCCTCCTAGGTGACCCCGCCCGGTCCACCGGGTGAGGGCGCTCACACCCAATAAGGTTGCTTGCGACAACCAACGGACGTATGGTTGACCTATGTCAACCACTTCCCGTGCCGCAGCGGAGGCCGGGTCCGGACGCACGGACCGGGCCGAGGCCGTCTCGCGGTTGTTCGACGCCCTGATCGGCTTCAGCCGCTCGCTCAAGGCGCGCGGTGGCGACTGGGCCACCCTGGACCCCGAGCTGTCACGCGGGGACGTCGTCCTCCTGGGCGTCGTGGCGGCCCACGGCCCCCTGCGGCCCGGCCACATCGCCACCAAGCTCTCCGTCGACGCCTCGGTCGTGAGCCGCCAGCTCGCCGGCCTGCACCGCAACGGCCTGGTCGACCGCGGCCCCGACCCCGCCGACCGCAGGGCCGAGCTGATCAGCCTGAGCCCGGCCGGCCACGAGCGCCTGGCCCACGCCCGCGAGGTGATGTGCGGCGCCCTCGCCGAACGCCTCGACCACTGGGACGTCGCCGCCGTCCTCGACGCCGCCGCGATGGTCGACGACCTCGGCCACCGGCTCCACCAACCGCTCCTGAACCCCGCTCCGTCCCACCCGTCCTCCGAGGAGACCCATGTCTGACACCGCGACCCGCCCGTCGGTCGCCCCCACGACCCCGCCCAGCCCGACGACCAGCCCGACGTCCAGCACCACCGGGTCGGCCCCGCACGAGCCGACCCACAAGGAGATCGTCGAGGTCCTGATCGGGCTGCTCTCGGCCCTGTTCGTGGCCATCGTGAGCACGACGATCGTCTCGACCGCCCTGCCGACGATCATCGCCGACCTCAAGGGCACCCAGACGCAGTACACCTGGGTCGTCACCGCCTCGCTGCTCGCGATGACCGTGACCAGCCCGATCTGGGCCAAGCTCTCCGACCTGTTCAACAAGAAGCTGCTCGTGCAGGTCGCCATCGGCGTCTTCGTGCTCGGCTCCCTCGCGGCCGGCACGGTGCAGAACGTGCCCGAGCTCCTGGCCGCGCGTGCGGTGCAGGGCCTCGGCATGGGCGGCCTGATCGCCCTGACCCAGTCGATCATCGCGGCGCTGATCCCGCCGCGTCAGCGGGGTCGCTACAGCGGCTACATGGCCGGCGTGATGGCGGTCGCCACCGTCTCGGGCCCCCTGCTCGGCGGCCTGATCGTGGACAGCCTCGGCTGGCGCTGGTGCTTCTGGGTGGCCGTGCCGTTCGCGGTGCTCGGCCTGGGGATGCTGCAGAAGTTCCTGCACGTCGAGACCGTCCGTCGTGAGGTGCGCATCGACGTCCTCGGCGCCATCTCGATCGCGACCGCGGCCGCGCTGCCCCTGGTGTGGGTCTCCTTCGCCGGCACCAGCTTCGCCTGGTGGTCGGCCCCCACGGCGTACTTCTGGGTGGGCACGCTCCTGGCCCTCGCCGTGGTCGTCGTGGTCGAGCGCCGTCACTCCGACCCGCTCGTGCCGCCGCGCATCATCGCCGACAAGATGACGATGCTGGCAATCCTGGGCAGCCTCGCGGTGGGCGTGGCGCAGTTCGGCGCCTCGGTCTTCCTCAGCCAGTACTTCCAGGTCGCCCGGGGGCACACCCCGACCGAGGCCGGCCTGCTGATGCTGCCGCTGATCGTGGGCAACCTGTTCGGCGCCACCGGGGCGGGGCAGTACATCACCCGCACCGGTCGCTGGAAGGGCGTCATGCTCCTCGGTGGCGTGCTGCTCCCGGCCGGTCTGATGCTGATGGGCACCGTCAACCACACCAGCCCCCTGTGGCACCTCTCGGCCTTCATGGTCGTGATGGGCCTGGGCACCGGCGCCCTGATGCAGAACCTCGTCCTGGTCGTGCAGAACACCGTCGACGTCACCGACGTCGGCGCGGCCTCCGGCGTGGTGACCTTCTTCCGCTCGCTCGGCGGCACGATCGGCGTCGCGGCGCTCGGTGCCGTGCTGGCCGGCGGGGTCCGCGACAAGCTGGCCTCCGCGCTCGGCTCGTCCGCCCAGGCCTCCGGCTCCGGCGGGACCATGGACCTCTCGGGGTTGCCCGCCTCGGTGGTCACCACGATCCGGGCGGCGTACGCCGACGCGACCGCGCACGTCTTCCTGATCGCCGGGATCGTCGCGCTGCTCACCCTGGTCGCCGTCGCCCTGATGCCGGTCACCGAGCTGCGCACCACGGTCCGCAAGGTCGAGGAGCCGCAGGAGGACGGGGCGACCGGGGAGGCCGGTCAGGCGGACCGGGCCCGGACCGCCGAGCCGGCCGCGACCGTGGCTGCCTCGCCGTCCTACGTCCCGCGGCACCGCGGTGAGCCGGACGCCGAGGACGTGGAAGAGGACCTGCGCGAGGACGTGCTGGTCTGACCCGTCCCGCTCGAGCCCCCTCCTCGGGCCCCGGACGCAGCGAGGCCCCCGCCGGACGGCGGGGGCCTCGCTGCTGCTCGTGGTGCGGGTGCGGCTAGGAGCGGAAGCCGACGGTGCCGGTCGTGCTGGTCGTGATCTCGATGTAGGCCAGCTTCTCGCCGGGGACGACCAGGCGGCGGCCCTTGCTGTCGACCAGGGAGAGGACCCCGCCCTCCTCGAGCGCGGCGGAGACGGCCTTCTCGACGCCGTCGGCGTCCAGGGTGGTGTCGATGGTGAGCTCGCGCGAGGCGTGCTGCACGCCGATCTTGACCTCCATGGGAGGGCCTCCTTGTGAGGTGGGGGTGGTGTGGTGGTGTCGGGGGTGCCGGGCCGGGTGAGGGCCCTGCGTCAACTGTGTCAGACCCGGGGTGAGGCGCGACCCGGGGCCGTGCGGGAGCTAGCGCTCGTCGTGGCGCGGGTAGCCGCGGATGCCGCGCCAGGCGAGGCCCGAGACCAGCGTCGCGGCCGCGCTCTGGTCCACGGTGCCGCTCTCGTGCAGCCAGTAGCGGGCGCTCACCTGGCCCATGCCGACCAGGGCGACGGCGACCAGCTGCGACTGCTCCGCGGGCAGCCCGGTGTCGTCGGAGATCACGTGGGCGATCAGCTTGGCGCACTCCATGGTGACGCGGTCGACCCGCAGGCGCACCGCGGGCTCGTTGGTCAGGTCGGACTCGAAGACCAGCCGGAAGGCGCCCTCGGCGTCGGCGACGTAGGCGTAGAAGGCCTGCATCGTGGCCGTGACGCGCTGCTTGTTGTCCTCGGTGCTGTCCAGCGCGGCGGCGACCGAGCTGATCATCGCGTCGCAGGACTCGTCCAGCAACGCGAGGTAGAGCTCCATCTTGCCGGGGAAGTGCTGGTAGAGCACCGGCTTGGAGACGCCCGCGCGCTCGGCGATGTCGTCCATCGCGGCCGCGTGGTAGCCCTGGGCCACGAAGACCTCGCGCGCGGCCGAGAGCAGCTGGGCGCGTCGCGCGCGTCGGGGGAGACGGACGCCCCGGGCGGGCACCGGCTCCGAGGTGGGCGTGCTTCGCCGAGGGTCCGAGGTGCTCACCGGCGCAGCCTACAAGCAGCGGGGCCCGGGGCCGGGGCGCGCTCGCGGCGCGCGCGTGCACGGCTGCGGACGGGCGGGGCGCGGTGTCCGGATCACGGTCGCGGCGGGTCGGCCCACCGCGGCCGGGGAACATGGGGAGACGCGCCGGTGTTGCCACCGGCACATGCCCGCCACCCGAGGAGAAGCAGTCGTGTCCCTTCCTGCACTGGTCGAGCCAGCAGCCGAGCTGACCGTCGACGAGGTACGCCGCTACAGCCGCCACCTGATCATCCCCGACGTGGGCATGACCGGGCAGAAGCGGCTCAAGAACGCCAAGGTGCTGGTCATCGGCGCCGGCGGCCTGGGCAGCCCCGCGCTGCTCTACCTGGCCGCGGCGGGCGTCGGCACGCTCGGCATCGCCGAGTTCGACGAGGTCGACGAGTCCAACCTGCAGCGCCAGATCATCCACGGGCAGTCCGACATCGGGAAGTCCAAGGCCGTCTCGGCCATGGAGTCGATCGCCGAGGCCAACCCGCTGGTCAAGGTCGTGCTGCACGAGGAGCGTCTCGACAACGACAACGTCCTGGACGTCTTCGCCGACTACGACCTGATCGTCGACGGCACCGACAACTTCGCGACCCGCTACATGGTCAACGACGCGGCGTACTTCTTGAACAAGCCGTACGTCTGGGGCTCGATCTACCGCTTCGACGGCCAGGCCAGCGTCTTCTGGCCCACGCTCGAGGGCGCCGAGGCCCCCTGCTACCGCTGCCTCTACCCCGAGCCCCCGCCGCCCGGCATGGTCCCCAGCTGCGCCGAGGGCGGCGTGCTGGGCGTCCTGTGCGCGAGCATCGGCTCGATCCAGGTCAACGAGGCGATCAAGCTGCTCACCGGCATCGGTGACGCTGCCGTCGGCAAGCTGGTCATCTACGACGCCCTCGAGCTGGAGTGGCGCACGCTGAAGGTCCGCAAGGACCCCAACTGCCGGCTGTGCGGCCCGAACGCCGACGTCACCGAGCTGATCGACTACGAGACCTTCTGCGGCGCCGTCTCCGAGGAGGCCTCCGAGGCCGCCGCCGGGTCGACCATCTCGGTCACCCAGCTCGAGCACATGCTCAAGGAGCGCGAGGAGGGCACCCGCGACTTCACCCTGGTCGACGTGCGCGAGCCCAACGAGTACGAGATCAACAAGATCCCCGGCTCGATCCTGATCCCCAAGGGCGAGTTCCTCAACGGCAACGTCTTCGACCAGCTCGGTCAGGACAAGCCGGTCGTCCTGCACTGCAAGTCGGGCGTCCGCTCGGCCGAGGCGCTGGCCGTGCTCAAGGGCGCGGGCTACGCCGACGCGGTCCACGTCGGCGGCGGCGTCGTCGCGTGGGTCAACCAGATCGACCCCTCGCAGCCGTCCTACTGACGACCTGACGACGCCGACGGGCGGTGCCGCTGGAGCTCCAGCGGCACCGCCCGTCGGCTTATGTCGGGAAACGTGCTAGCTGATCAGGTGGTCGATCGAGCTGAAGTGGTCGGCGTTGCCCGACCGGACCACGCTGGGGCGTCCGTCGATCGAGACCGGCACGTCCCCGGCGACCGTGATGCGGCGCATCTCGCGGGGCTGGGTGTCGAAGTCGGCCACGGCGTAGTGCTGGGTGGCGCGGTTGTCCCACATCGCGACGTCGCCGTGCTCCCAGGTCCACCGCACGGTGTTCTCCAGCTTGGTGACGCGGTCCTGGAGCACCTTGAACAGGGCGGCCGACTCCGAGGTGTTGAGGCCGACGAACTTCTTCACGAAGTGGCCCAGCACCAGCGAGCGCTCGCCGGTCTCGGGGTGCACGCGCACGACCGGGTGCTCGGTCTCGTAGTGGATCGACTCGAACTCCGAGCGCTTGAAGTTGGAGTCGTCGTCGTCCTCGCCGGACTCGGTGTCGCGGGCGTAGTCGTAGGCGTTGGTGTGCACGGCCCACAGCTCCTCGACCAGCGCCTGGAGCGGCCGCGGGAGGGCGTCGTACGCCGTGACGGTGTTGGCCCAGCAGGTGTTCCCGCCGTACGCCGGCAGGGTGACGCCGCGCAGCACCGAGATGGCCGGCACCCGGTCGACGAAGGTCACGTCGGTGTGCCAGGAGTTGGCGGCCATGCCCCGGTCGGCCTTGACGCTGAGCACGCGGGCCGACCCGGTGTTGACCGTCGGGTGGGCCGTGGTCAGGGGGCCGAGCAGCTCGGCGAAGGCGATCTGGTGGTCGTCGTCGAGGTGGTGCTGGCCGCGGAAGAAGAGCACCTTGTGCTCGAGCAGGGCCGCGCGCACCTGGGCGACGGTCCCGGGGGAGAGGTCCCCGCCGAGGCGGACGCCCTCGACGACGGCGCCGATGCGCCCGCCGACCTTGCGCACCCGGACGGGGGCGGCGGAGGGAGGGGAGACGTGCTCGGTGTGGGCCTCGAACTGGATCGTCATGCTCGTCCCTTCCTGTGCGGCGTACCTGGTCGACTAACTGTAGCAAACTTATCTACTTAGCGAGGTTAGGCCGCGACAAGACCGCTTGAGAGGATCGGGCGGTGGACGCCGAGGAGCACGTCGAGCGGGTGCTGGCCCTGGTGGAGCAGGTGCCCCCGGGGCGGGTCACGACGTACGGCGCCCTCGCCGACGCGATCGGCGCCCGCGGTCCGCGTGCCGTGGGGCGGGTGATGTCGCTGCACGGGGGGCCGGTGCCGTGGTGGCGCGTGGTGCGCTCCGACGGGTCGTTGCCGCCCAGCCACGACGAGGAGGCGCGCGCCCACTACCTCGCCGAGGGGACGCCGTTGCGGTCCACCGGACGGATCGACATGCCGCGGGCGTTCTGGGCGCCGGCGTGACGGTCCTGTCGGTGGCGGGTGCGAGGCTGCGCCCGTGACCGCAGCGACCCCCCCGGCACCCCCCGGGACCGCCTACCGCCTGGTGCGCCCCACCGGCGGGCGCGCGGGCGCGCCGGTGCTCGACGCGTTCCAGCGCGCGGTGGTCGCCCACACCGGCGGCCCCCAGCTGGTCCTCGCGGGCCCGGGGACCGGCAAGACCACCACCATGGTCGAGGCGATCGCGGACCGGGTGGAGGTCCGCGGGGTCGACCCGGCCTCGATCCTGGCCCTGACCTTCAGCCGCAAGGCGGCCGAGCAGCTGCGCGACCGGGTCACGGCGCGGCTGGGTCGCACCACGTCGGCGGCGATGTGCTCGACCTTCCACTCCTTCGCCTACGGGCTCGTCCGGCGCTACTCGCCTGCCGAGCTCTACTCCACGCCGCTGCGGCTGCTGAGCGCGCCCGAGCAGGACGTGGTGCTGCGCGAGCTCCTCGCCGACTCGCCCGAGTCGGTGGGCTGGCCGGACTCGCTGGCGAGGGCCGCGGGCACCCGGGGCTTCGCCCACGAGGTGGCCTCCGTGCTGGGGCGGGCCCGGGAGAAGGGCCTCGACGGTCCGGCCCTCGCCGCGCTGGGCCGCGAGCACGGGCTGCCGGAGTTCGTCGCGGCGGGCTACTTCCTGGAGCAGTACCTCTCCAACCTGGACTTCCAGGGCGCCACCGACTACCCCGACCTGCTGCGCCGGGCGGTGATCGAGGCCGAGGACCACCGCGAGGAGCTCCGCGCCGAGTTCACCCACGTCTTCGTCGACGAGTACCAGGACACCGACCCCGGCCAGGTGCGCCTGCTCCAGGCGCTCGCGGGCGACGGGGGCCACCTCACGGTGGTCGGTGACCCGCACCAGTCCATCTACGCCTTCCGGGGGGCCGAGGTGCGCGGCATCCTCGACTTCCCCGACCAGTTCCGCCACCGCGACGGACGCCCGGCCGACGTGCGGGCCCTGGGCAACGTGCGGCGCTTCGGCCCGCGGGTCCTCACGGCCAGCCGCCGGATCGCCTCGCGGCTCCCGCTGACCGGCAGCATCGACGCCGAGGCCCGGGCCGCCTTCACGGCCCCCACCTCGGTGCGCGACGAGCCCGGCACCCGCCGGACCGACCGCGTCGAGGTGCTGACCGTCGACACCGAGCGGGCCGAGGTCGAGCGCCTCGCCGACCTGCTCCGGCGGGCCCACCTCGAGGACGGGGTGCCCTGGTCGGAGATGGCGGTGCTGGTGCGGTCGGGGCGCACCTCGATCCCGGTGCTGCGTCGCGGGCTGGCCGGCGCCGGGGTCCCGGTCGAGGTCGCCGGCGACGAGACCCCGCTCGCCCGCGAGCCCGCGGTCAGCACGCTGGTCTCCGCGCTGCGCACCGTGGTGGTGCTGGACCCGACGGCACCGGACCCGGCCGCGCTGCTGGACCCCGTCACGGTGGAGGGCCTCCTGCTGTCCCCGATGGTCGGCCTGGACGCCACCGACGTCCGGGCGCTCTCGCGGCGGCTGCGCGAGGAGGACAAGCGCCGGGCCCCGACCGAGGAGCGGTCGCCGCGGGGGTCGGCCGACCTGCTGCGCGCCGCCCTGGCCGAGCCGGAGCTGCTCGGCGCGCCGGGCCGGACCGCGGCCGACGCGGTGCCCCGCAAGGTGGCCGCCCTCGCGACCCTGCTGCGGCGGGCCCGGGCGAGCCTCGACGACGGCGACACGGTCGAGGAGGTCCTGTGGCAGCTGTGGTCGGGCACGTCCTGGCCCGAGCTGCTGCGCCAGCGCACGCTGCGCGGGGGCGCCGGGGCCCGGCTGGCCCACCGCGACCTCGACGCCGTCGTCGCCCTGTTCGAGGCGGCCGCCCGGGCCGAGGAGCAGGCCGGCCACAAGGGGGTGGGGGAGTTCCTGGCCACCATCGAGGCCCAGGAGATCCCCGGTGACTCCCTGGCCGACCGTGGCGTCCGCGGGGACGCCGTACGCCTGCTGACGGCGCACCGCTCCAAGGGGCTCGAGTGGCGCCTGGTCGTCGTCGCCCACGTGCAGGAGGGCGCGTGGCCCGACCTGCGTCGCCGCTCCTCGCTCCTGCACGCCGACCGCATCGGCGCGGCCCAGTGGTCGCTGCCCGTGCTCCAGCCCGAGACCAGCACCCGCGAGCTGCTCGCGGAGGAGCGTCGCCTGTTCTACGTGGCGTGCACCCGCGCCAAGGAGCGCCTGGTCGTCTCCGCCGTCGCCTCGCCCGACGACGAGGGCGAGCAGCCGTCCCGGTTCCTGGGCGAGCTCGGCGTCGAGGTGGTGCACCGGGCCGGTCGCCCGGCCCGCCCGCTGTCGCTGCCCGGCCTGGTGGCCGAGCTGCGCCGGACCGCGGCCGACCCCGCGTCACCGCCCGACCTGCGCCGGGCCGCCGTGCGCCGGCTGGCCGCGCTGTCGCTGCAGACCCGTCCCGACGGGCGGCCGCTCGTGCCCGGGGCCGACCCGGCCACGTGGTGGGGGACCCGTGGACCCAGCCGGGCCGACGCGCCGCTGCGGCCGCCGGACCGCCCCGTCGAGCTCTCCGCCAGCGCGCTCGCCGGGCTGCTGGACTGCCCCGCCCAGTGGTTCCTGGAGCGCGAGGCCGGCGGGTCGCAGACCTCCAGCCAGGCGCAGGGGTTCGGCAACCTGGTGCACGCGATCGCCGACCGCGTCGCCAAGGACGAGCTCGGCCCGGGCCCCGTGGCGGTGGAGCAGCTGATGACCCTGGTCGACGAGGTCTGGGACCAGCTCACCTTCCGCACGCCCTGGTCGCGGGGCCGCGAGCGCGAGGAGGTCCGCAAGGCGCTGACCCGCTTCGTCGACCACCACCAGCGCCCCGGCGCCCGCCAGGTGCTGGCCACCGAGCAGGAGATCCGCGCCGAGGTGGTGCTGCCCGACGGCGAGGCCGTGGTCCTGCGGGGGTACGCCGACCGGCTCGAGCTCGACGAGGACGGCCGGGTCGTCGTGGTCGACCTCAAGACCGGCAAGTACGCCCCCACCGACGCCTCGCTGACCGAGAACCCCCAGCTCGGCCTCTACCAGCACGCGGTCGACCACGGTGCGCTCGACGAGGTCGCCGGCGCCCCGGTGACATCGGGGGGTGCCGAGCTGTGGCAGCTGCGCAAGGACGTCCGGGGTCGGCTCAAGGTGCAGGCCCAGCCGCCCCAGCAGCCCGACGAGACCGGGGTGCTGCCGGTCCAGCTGCAGCTCACCACGGCGGCCGCGGCGCTGCGCCAGGAGTCGTTCCCCGCGCAGCCCTCGTCGCGCTGCGACCGCTGCCAGTTCGTCCCGCTGTGCCCGGCCCACGTCTCCGGGTCGGTGCTCTCGTGACCGCGACCGGCGACGTGGACCTGCCCGCGCGACCCGGCGTACGCCTGGACGGCCCCGCCGACCTCCAGCGGCTGATGCGGGCGCCGTTCGCCTTCAGCGAGCCGCAGTGGCGCGTCGTCAGTGCGCCGCTGGAGCCGGCCGTGGTCATCGCCGGGGCGGGGTCGGGCAAGACCTCCGTGATGGCCGCCCGGGTGGTCTACCTCGTCGCCACCGGCCAGGTGGCCCCCGACGAGGTGCTCGGCCTGACCTTCACCACCAAGGCCACCGCCGAGCTCGCCTCCCGGGTGCGCTCGGCCCTCGACGACGCCGGCCTCGCCGCGCCCCGACCCGGTCGAGGTGTCGCGCCGGGCGAGCAGCCGGACGAGCAGCCCGAGCGGGTCGAGCCGCTGGTCTCGACGTACAACGCCTACGCCGCCTCGCTGCTCACCGAGCACGGCCTGCGGATCGGGCACGAGCCCGACACCCGGGTGATGGCCGACGCCTCCCGCTACCAGGTCGCCGCCCGCGCGATCGAGCGTCACACCGGTGCCGTCGACCTGCTCAGCGAGCACCCGAAGTTCGCCATCGACTACCTGCTGGCCCTCGACGCCGAGCTCGACGAGCACCTGGTGACGCCGGCCCAGGTGCGGGCCTGGCACGCCCAGCAGCGGCCGCTGTTCGAGCAGGCGCTGGCCACCTCCCGGGCCCGCAGCGAGATCACCAAGGCGCTGGACAAGATGGTCGAGCGCGAGGAGATCCTCGACCTGGTCGAGGGCTACCGTCGCCTCAAGGCGCAGTTCGGCGTCATGGACTTCTCCGACCAGGTCGCGCTGGCCGCCGAGCTGGCCCGCACCCAGCCCGAGGTGGGGGCCCTGGAGCGGGCCAAGTTCAAGGTCGTCCTGCTCGACGAGTACCAGGACACCTCGGTGGCCCAGGCCCAGCTGCTCAGCGGGCTCTTCTCCGGGCCGGGCGTGGGCGAGGGCGCCGGGGGTGGGCGCGGGCACGCCGTCACCGCGGTCGGCGACCCCAACCAGGCGATCTACGGCTGGCGGGGCGCCTCGGTCTCCAACATCCTCAACTTCGGCCGGTTCTTCCCCTCGGCCGACGGCGCCGAGGTGCCGTCGTACTCCCTCACGGTCAACCGGCGCTCGGACCGGCGGGTCGTCGACGTGGCCAACGCCCTGGCCGCCCCGCTGTACGCCGCCTTCGACCAGGTCGAGCCGCTGGAGGCCAAGCCGGACGCCGCGGACGGCGAGGTCCACGCCGTGCGCCACGCCACCTACGCGGCCGAGCTGGCCTGGCTCTCCCAGCAGGTGCTCGACGAGCACGCCACCGGGTCCGGCCCGTGGAGCGAGATCGGGGTGCTGGTCCGCGACAACAAGCACGCCGCCGACGTCTTCGACGCGCTCACCGCCCGCGAGGTCCCGGTCGAGATCGTGGGCCTCAAGGGCCTGATGCGGCTCCCCGAGGTCTCCGAGGTCATCTCCACGCTGTCGCTGCTGCAGGACCTCACCGCGAACGCCGACGTGCTCAACCTGCTCACCGGGCCGCGGTGGGCGATCGGGCCGCGCGACCTGGCCCTGCTGGGCAAGCGGGCCCGGGCCCTGGCCGGCACGGTCCTGCGCCCCGACGGGGTCACGGTCGCCGAGGAGCTGCAGCGCGCGGTCGAGGGGGCCGACCCCACGGAGGTGGTGTCCCTGTGCGACGCCCTGGCCGACCCGGGTGACCTGCCCTACTCGCCCGAGGCGCTGGAGCGGTTCGCGCTGCTCGACGGCGAGCTGCGCTCGCTGCGCCACCACGTGGGCGAGCCGCTGCTCGACCTCGTGCGACGCATCGTCGACGTCACCGGCATCGACGTCGAGCTGGCGGCCTCGGTCTCGCCGGCGGCGGGCGCGCGTCGTGACAACCTCGACCTCTTCGTCAAGGCCGTGGCCGACTTCCAGGCCATCGACGGCCAGGTGACCCTCCCGTCGCTGCTGGCGTGGCTCCAGGCCGAGGACGAGATGGGCAGCGGGCTCGACCAGGCCACGCCGTCGGAGGCGGACTCGGTCAAGCTGCTCACGGTCCACCGGGCCAAGGGCCTGGAGTGGGACGCGGTCTTCCTGGTGGGGGTCTGCGCCGAGAAGTTCCCGGTCGCCAAGGCGCGGTCCCAGTGGACCACGGTCGGGCGCGTCCTGCCCGCCCCGCTGCGCGGGGACGCCGCCGACGTGCCGCAGCTGCGCGGCCACGACAAGCCGGCGCTCGCGGCCTTGACCGAGGAGGCGCGCGAGCACCAGGCGGTCGAGGAGCTGCGGCTGGGCTACGTCGCCCTCACCCGCGCGCGGCACCGGCTCTGGGTCTCCTCCTACCAGTGGAGCCCGACGAGGCAGAAGCCGCTCGCGCCCTCCGACTACCAGCTCACGGTGCGCCGGGTGCTGGAGGAGGAGGGGCTGCCCCTCGAGGCCTGGCCCGACCCGCCGACCGACGGCGAGACCAACCCGCTGATGGGAGCGGTGACGTCGGTGCCCTGGCCGGTGACGGTGCGGACGGCCGAGCACGAGCGCCGGCTGGTGGCTGCCGACCTGGTCCGCGAGGCCGTGCACGAGCTGCTCGAGGGGCCCGTGCCCGGCCAGGGGGCCGACGCGGACGAGGGCCTGGACCTCGTGGCCGCTGCCACGGTTGCGGAGTGGGACGCCGAGACCGAGCGGTTGCTCGCCGAGGCCCGGGCCGACCGGTCCCCGGTCCGCGAGGTCGCGCTCCCCGCCAGTCTCTCGGCCACCTCGGTCGCCCGGCTGCGCGACGACCCCGACGCCTTCGCCCGCGACCTGGCCCGGCCGATGCCGCGGCCGCCGTCGCCGGAGGCACGGTTCGGGACCCGCTTCCACGCCTGGGTCGAGGCCCGGGTGGGTCAGCAGTCCCTGCTGGACCCCGACGAGCTGCCGGGACGCGGCGACCTCGGGATCGAGGACGAGGCCGACCTGCAGGTGCTGGTGGACGCCTTCGAGGCGGGCCCCTTCGCCGAACGGGTGCCCGTGGCCACCGAGGCGCCGTTCTCCCTGGTCCTGGCCGGCCAGGTCGTGCGCGGCCGGATCGACGCGGTGTACGCCCAGGGCGACGGCTTCCTGGTCGTGGACTGGAAGACCAGCCGGCGCGAGTCGGCCGACCCGCTCCAGCTCGCGCTCTACCGGCTGGCGTGGGCCGAGCTCACAGGTGTGCCCCTGGACCGGGTCGGTGCCGCCTTCCACTACGTCCGCAGCGGCCGCACCGTGGAGCCGGCCGGCCTGCTGGACCGGGCCGGGCTCGAGGCGCTGATGGGCCCCGACGGCCCCGACGGCCCCGACGGCCCCGACGCTCCAGGCAGCCCGGGCGGTCCCGGTCAAGGGTCCGTCTGAGTCCGAAAAGGCCGGTGCAGACCAGTGCGCCCAACTTGTCGGCGATGAGTGCCTCGTCTGGCCCGGGTGAGGAGACTCTGGCGCGGGGGAACGACAGGGGGAGCGATGTTCGGTTCGACGATGGTGCTCAGCGTGGGTCAGGCCCTTGATCGGGCGCGCGAGGACGACCTGGTCGTGCGGGTCAACGTGGGCGGGGAGTGGATCACCGGTCGGGTGGTCGCGTGCGACGGTCACGGCGTGGCCGTCGAGGAGACCGGCGGGGACCTGTGCGTCGTGCGCACCGAGGTCGTGCTCGGCGTACGCCTGCCGGCGTCGCGACCCGCCCGGCACGTGCACTCCGAGCGCGTCGACCCGGCTCCCCGCGGCCCCTCGCCCTTCTCCTGACGCGCCCCGCTAATCTCGCGAGCATGGCCTCCTCGCACCTGACCCCCCTGGCCCTGCCCGACCGTCCCGACGCCTGGGAGGCGTGGTTCGCCGACAGCACCGAGACCTCCCTGGCCGCCTTCCGCGACGCCGTCGCGGCCCTGAAGCAGGCCGCCGCCGGCGACCCGTCCGCCCTGCGGCGCTGGAACGACGCCCAGGTCGCGCTGGCCGACGTCGGCGCCCGCAGCTCCCTGATGAGCTCGGTGCACCCCGACCCCGCGGTCGTCCGCGCGGCCGAGGAGGTCGACCTCCAGGTGCAGCAGCTCGACACCGACCTGCACCTCGACGCCGAGGTGCACCAGCGTCTGTCCGAGCTCGACCCCGAGGCGCTCGACCCGGCCGCTCGACGCGTGCTCGACAAGGCGCTGCTGTCCTTCCGGCGTGCCGGGGTGGACCGCGACGAGGAGACCCGCGACCGCGTCCGGGAGCTCGACCGCCGCGCCGGCGCCCTCGGGCAGACCTTCTCCCGCGGCATCCGCGAGGGGCGGCGCACCACCCTCGTTCCGGGCGCGTCCCTCGCCGGGCTGCCCGAGGACTACCGCGAGGACCACCCCGTCCGCGAGGACGGGCAGGTCGAGGTCAACACCGACTACCCCGACACCTACCCGTTCCTGACCTACTCCCAGGACCCCGATGCCCGTCGCGCGGTCGCCCACGCGTTCCTCAACCTCGGCTGGCCCGACAACGAGCCGGTCCTGGCCGAGCTGCTCGCGGTGCGCGAGGAGCGCGCCCACCTGCTGGGGTACGCCGACTGGCCGACGTACGACGCCGAGCTGAAGATGATCGGCAAGGGCAGCCGGATCCCCGAGTTCATCGACCGGATCTCGCAGGCCGCCGACGAGACCGGCCGCGCCGAGATGGCCGAGCTGCTCGCCCACGCCGCGCAGGAGGGCGAGGACGTCGTCGACTTCTCCAGCTGGCGCCACCACGTCGAGACCCTCAAGCGCGAGCGGTTCGGCCTCGACGCCCAGGAGGTGCGCCGCTACTTCGACTTCGCCCGCGTGCGCGCGGGGCTGCTCGACGTGACGGGCCGGCTGTTCGGCCTGGAGTACACCTCCGTCGACGTGCCCGCCTGGCACGACGACGTCACGGCGTACGACGTCCGGCTGGCCGGCGAGACCGAGCTGCTGGGGCGGATCTACCTCGACCTGCACCCCCGGACGGCGAAGTACAACCACGCCGCCCAGTTCACGCTCGTCCAGGGCGTGCGCGACCGCCAGCTGCCCGAGGGGGTCCTGGTCTGCAACTTCCCGCGCGGGCTGATGGCCCACGACGACGTGGTCACGCTGTTCCACGAGTTCGGCCACCTGATGCACCACGTCCTGGCCGGGCGCCACGAGTGGGTGGCGTTCTCCGGGGTCTCCACCGAGTGGGACTTCGTGGAGGCGCCGTCGCAGATGCTCGAGGAGTGGGCCTGGGACCCGACCGTCTTGCGCACCTTCGCCCTCGACGCCGAGGGGACGCCGGTGCCCGAGGACCTCGTGGCGCGGATGCGCGCCGCCGACGAGTTCGGCAAGGGCTTCCTGGCCCGCACCCAGATGGCCTACGCCGCGCTGTCCTACTGGTTCCACGCCGAGCGCCCGGACGACCTCACCGCGCGGATGCGGGAGCTGATGGAGCGCTACTCGCTGATCGCGCTCGTGCCGGACACGCACTTCCACACCGGCTTCGGCCACCTGGAGGGCTACACCTCGGCCTACTACACCTACATGTGGAGCCTGGTGATCGCCAAGGACCTGTTCTCGGCCTTCGACGCGGGCGACCTGTTCGCCCCCGAGGTGGCCACCCGCTACCGCGACCTCGTCCTGGCCGCCGGCGGCTCGCGCGACGCCGCCGACCTGGTCGAGGACTTCCTGGGCCGGCCGTACGACGACCGGGCGTTCGCCGCCTGGCTCGCGGCCGGACCCGGCGAGCGGGCGGAGGGCGACCGATGAGCGGGGCGCCGGAGCGGGACCTCCCGCACGTCGCGCTGAGCCGCCACGCCCACGACCGGCACGGCCTGCTGCGCACCGACGAGTCCTACGTCGAGGAGCTGTGGCGGCGTCCCGGCACCCGGGTGCTGGTGGTCAGCGGCACCCGCGTGCAGCCGGTCGACGGCGGCCTGCGCTGGGTCGGGGCCGACGAGGCCCCCGAGGGACGACGGATCCTGCTCGGGGACCGCGACGGCGTGGAGCACTTCGCCGTCGTCGTCGACCCCCGGCTGGTCGAGGACCGGCACGGCTGGGTGCCCCTGCGCTCGGTGATGATGGGGCTGGTCGACGACACCATCGAGGACGGGCCGCTGGTGCTGCACGCCATCGGGATGGCCGAGTGGCACGCGTCCACGACGTACTGCCCCCGCTGCGGCGACCGGCTGGAGCCCCGCCAGGCCGGCCACGTGCTGCACAGTCCCGGCTGCAGGCGCGACCAGTTCCCGCGGTCGGACCCGGCCGTGATCATGCTGGTCACCGACGGCGAGCCGGGCACCCCCGAGGAGCGCGCCCTGCTGGGCCGCAGCCCGGCGTGGCCCGAGGGTCGCTACTCCACGCTCGCGGGGTTCGTCGAGCCCGGCGAGACCATGGAGGACGCGGTGCGCCGCGAGGTGCTCGAGGAGACCGGCGTCGTCGTGGGCGACGCGGCGTACTTCGGGAGCCAGCCGTGGCCGATGCCGGCGAGCCTGATGATCGGCTTCACCGCCCGCGCCACCGGCACCGAGATCGACGTCGACGGCTCGGAGATCGAGCACGCGCAGTGGCTCACCCGGGCGGAGATGCGCGCCGGCGCGGAGGCGGGCACGCTCGTGCTGCCCAGCGGCGTCTCGATCTCGCGGTCGCTGATCGAGAGCTGGTACGGCGGGACCCTGCCGGGCCAGTGGTGAGCCCGGCCGGGTCAGGGTCCGTGCGGTGGCCGCTCAGGCCAGCGCGGCCAGCTTCTGCTTGACCTGCGCCACCGAGGGGTTGGTCTGCGCGCTGCCGTCGGCGTAGACCAGCGTCGGGACCGTCTGGTTGCCGTTGTTGACCTTCATCACCAGGTCGGCCGCGGACGGGTCCTGCTCGATGTCGACCACGTCGTAGGCGATCCCCTCGCGGTCCAGCTGGCTGCGCAGCCGGTGGCAGTAGCCGCACCAGGGGGTGCTGTACATCGTGAAGGTGCCGGACTCCTGCGTCACGTCGTGTCCTCTCTCGCGTCTACGCTCGTCCCCTGCCCAACACACCCGGGACGGAGAACATTTCATGGTGCTGGCCGACGAGCTGCTCGCCGCCCTGGACCCCGAGCAGCGCGAGGTCGCGCTCGCCCTGAGGGGCCCGGTCCGCGTGCTTGCCGGCGCCGGCACCGGCAAGACCCGGGCGATCACCCACCGGATCGCCTACGGGGTCGCCTCGGGGGTCTACAACCCCTCCGAGGTCCTGGCCGTCACCTTCACCACCCGCGCGGCCGGTGAGATGCGCGGGCGGCTGCGGGCGATGGGGGCGGGCGCCGTGCAGGCCCGCACCTTCCACTCCGCCGCGCTGCGCCAGGTGCGCTACTTCTGGCCCAAGGTCTACGGCGGCGCCCCGCCCGAGCTCACCGCCTCCAAGATCCCGCTGGTGGCCGGCGCCGCGCGGAGCAACCGGGTCGAGGCGTCCCAGGCGGTGCTGCGCGACCTCGCCAGCGAGATCGAGTGGTGCAAGGTCACCAACGTGCGTCCCGACGACTACGTGCGCCTGGCCACCGCCCGGGGCCGCGAGGTCGGCGGGGTGGACGCGGCCACGGTCGCGCGGGTCTTCGAGAGCTACGAGGAGATCAAGCGCGAGCAGGGTCGGATGGACATGGAGGACGTGCTGCTCATCGACGCGGCCCTGCTCAGCGAGGACGACCGCGTCGCGGCCGAGGTGCGCCGGCAGTACAAGTGGTTCACGGTCGACGAGTTCCAGGACGTCAGCCCGATCCAGTCGGCGCTGCTCGACCTGTGGCTGGGCGGGCGCGAGGAGATCTGCGTGGTCGGCGACCCGGCGCAGACGATCTACTCCTTCGCCGGCGCCCAGGCCTCGCACCTCACCGACTTCACCCGCACCCACCCCGGGGCCACCTCGGTGGAGCTGGTGCGCAACTACCGGTCCTCGCCCCAGGTCATCGCCGCGGCCAACGCCCTGCTGCACGGGTCCACCACCGGCGCGGTGCGGCTGCAGGCGCAGCGCGCGGCCGGGCCCGAGCTGCGCTGGCTCGAGGCCGCCGACGAGGTGGCCGAGGCCGACGCCGTGGCCCGGCGCGCCCACGAGCTGCGCGAGCAGGGGGTGCCGCTGAGCGAGATGGCGGTGCTGTTCCGGATCAACGCCCAGTCCGAGGCCTTCGAGGAGGCCCTGACGGCCCGCGGGGTGCCCTACGTCGTGCGGGGCGCGGCGCGGTTCTTCGAGCGCCAGGAGGTGCGGCAGGCGCTGGCCCTGCTGCGCGGCGACGTCCGCTCCGGCGAGGCCGACGGCATCGAGCTGGTCGGGTCGGTCACGGCCGTGCTCTCGGGGATGGGCTGGTCGGCCCAGGCGCCCACCACCCGGGGCCAGGCCCGCGACCGCTGGGAGTCGCTCCAGGCGCTCGTCTCGCAGGCCGGCGCGTTCGCGGAGGCGGCCCCCGCGGAGGAGCCCGCGACCCTGGCCGGGTTCGTGGCCGAGCTGGACCGGCGGGCCCACGAGCAGCACGCCCCGGTCGCCGAGGGCGTCACCCTGGCCACCCTGCACGCGGCCAAGGGCCTGGAGTGGGACGCGGTGTTCCTCGCCGGCGTGCAGGAGGGCTCGATGCCGATCACGTACGCCGACACCCCGGCCGCGGTCGAGGAGGAGCGCCGGCTGCTCTACGTCGGCATCACCCGGGCGCGCCAGCACCTGATGGTGTCGTGGGCGCTGGCCCGCAACCCCGGTGGTCAGGCGCGCCGGCGCCCCAGCCGGTTCCTCGAGACGCTGCGGCCCTCCTCGGCGACCGACCGGGCCGCGGGGTCGGGCCAGCTCGGTGGGGCGGGCGCGCGCGGTGCTCGGCGCACGGGCAAGAGGGCGGCGGTGTGCCAGCAGTGCCAGACGCCGCTGGCCAGCTCCAAGGAGCGCAACCGCGGCTACTGCTCGAGCTGCCCGGTGCCCTACGACGAGGAGCTGTTCGAGTCGCTGCGCGCCTGGCGCAAGGAGCAGGCCGACGCCCAGAGCGTGCCCACGTTCGTGGTCTTCTCCGACGCGACGCTGGAGGCGCTCGCCGAGGTCAAGCCGACCAGCCGGGCCGGGCTGCAGTCGATCAACGGGATCGGCAAGACCAAGCTCGACCGCTACGCCGACGAGCTGCTGGCCCTGCTCACCTGAAGCACCTGCGGCCCACCGGCCTCGCCGAACCTGGTGGAGACCCGCCGTTTAATTCGATTGCGCCCCCGTTCGCGACGGGCGTAGCGTGCGACTCGACGAACATCCCGCGGCCCAGGGCCGCCCACGACGAACCGAGGAGGTGCGACATGTCGACCATGAATCTTTCCAGCGGGACCCCGATGTGGTCCGGCCTGCTCGCGCCCGTCGCTGCCCACGTCGTGGGTGACGTGTGCCTGAAGCAGGCCCGCGTCCGTGTCGAGGGCATCGGCACGTCCGCCCGCTTCGACATCGTCCCGACCGGCGCCTTCGGCGCGGTCACGGTTCCCCGCCCTGGCGGTCCACCGGTCTGAGGTCCTCACCTCGCACCGGCTGACCACAGGCCGCGGAACCCGACCCCGGGATCCGCGGCCTCTTTCGTTTCTCCGGCCCCGGCTTCCTCCTCCAGAACCACCAGACGTCACGAGGAGGTGACTGACTGATGACCACGACCGTTCTCGACCGCGCCGTCGAGCTCGAGGCCCTGCCCTGCCGGGTCAACGACCCCGAGCTCTACTTCGCGGAGTCGCCGGCCGACGTCGAGGAGGCCAAGGCGCTCTGCACGGCCTGCCCGCTGCGGGTCGAGTGCCTCGCCGGGGCCCTCGAGCGGCGCGAGCCCTGGGGCGTGTGGGGCGGGGAGCTCTTCGCCTCCGGCGTCGTGATCCCGCGCAAGCGCCCCCGTGGCCGCCCGCGCAAGGACGCGGCCTGAGCACGACCCGCGCGACGGAGGCACCCCCGGCCGCGCGGCCCCGGACGACCACACCGACACCTCGGAAGGAGGAGACACCATGAGCATCAACGATCCCTACCTGGCGCGCGAGCAGTTCCGCGCCCGTCAGGCCGAGCTCGAGGCGAGCCGCCTGGCCCGGCGTACCGCGGTCGCGCACCGGTTGCAGCGCCGGGCCGACCGCCTGGCCCGGCGCGCCGAGCGCGCGTCGCAGCAGGCCGACCGCGCTGTCTCGCAAGCCCGCCTGGCCGTCGCCCGCGCCCTCTGACCGGGGCGCGGGCGGTGGCCCCGCGAGGGGACGCGCGTGCCCGCCGAGGGGACGCACGCGCGCGGCGAGGGGGCGCGCGTGCGCCCGTGGTGGCCTACGGTCGGGTCGTGGAGACGACCTGCAGCTGGTGCGGAGACGTGGCCGAGGGTGACGTACCGCCGCTGACGTGGACCTCGGCCGTGGAGCGCGGGGAACGGCAGTGGTACTGCGGCCGGTGCTCGCGGGAGCACCTCCGCTCGATCGAGGGCAAGCTCAACTCCACCTGGTGGTGAGGCACCGGACCCGGAACGTGCACGCGCGTCCCTCGGCGGGGGTGGTGGGGCCCCGGGTCAGGCCTCGGGGTCGGCGAAGCCGGGGAGCGAGTCGATCAGGACCTGGCGGAACGGCACGGTGGCGCCGATCTGGGACAGGACGCCGACGGCGCCGGAGAAGGTCCGGTGGATCAGCATGTACGCCGGGGGCAGGTTCAGCCGGAGCATGGTCGCGTAGGCGTCGCCACGTGGGTCGTTGACCCGCTTGAACTGCTCCTGCATCCACGCCCGGGAGAACGTGAACTCCTCGACCGAGGCCGGCTCCATGAACGGGCCGAGGTAGCCGCGCAGCGCCTCGGCGTCGATCTTGATCTTGTCGCGGATGAAGCCCTCGTCGCGCAGCGCGACCTCGAGGGCGTCGTAGTCCTCGAGCATCGCGATCCGGATCAGCGCACCCATCGACCGGGGCAGGCCTCCCTCGGGCAGCCGCGCGACGGCGCCGAAGTCGAGCACACCGAGCCGACGGTCGCCCTCGGGCAGCAGCCGGAAGTTGCCGGGGTGGGGGTCGGCGTGGAGCATCCCGGTGCGTTGCGGCGCCTCGAAGATGAACCGCAGGAAGTGGTGGCCGTAGTGGTCCCGCTCCTCCTGGCTGCCCTCGCGGATGACGCGGGCCAGCGAGGCTTCGCTGTCCATCCACTCCGTCACCAGGACGGTCCCGGCCGCGTCCACGGTGTCGGGGATCAGGATGTCGGGGTCGCCGGCGAACTCGGTGGCGAAGGAGTGCTGCGCCTCGGCCTCCAGGGAGTAGTCGAGCTCCTCCACGGCCCGCGCCTGCACCTCCGCGATCAGCGCCTTGACGTCGAGGCCGGGCACCAGCGGACCGAGTCCGCGCGCGACCCGGGAGAGCTGGCGCAGGTCGGAGGTGAGGGCCTCGGCGGAGCCGGGGTACTGCACCTTGACCGCGACCTCGCGACCGTCGTGCCAGGTGCCGCGGTGCACCTGCCCGATGGACGCCGCGGCGGCGGGCACCGGGTCGAGCCGGACCAGCCGGTCCTTCCAGTCGGCCCCGAGCTCGCGCGACAGGATCTCGCGCACGGTCATGGTCGGCATCGGCGGCGCGGAGTCCTGGAGCCGGGTCAGCTGGTCGCGGTAGGGGGCGGCCAGCTCCTCGGGCAGCGCCGCCTCGAAGATCGACATCGCCTGGCCGAACTTCATCGCCCCGCCCTTGAGCTCGCCCAGGGTGCGGAACAGCTGCTCGGCGGTGCGCTGCTGGACCTCGGTCAGCACCGACTCGGCGGACGCCCCGCCCATCCGCTTGCCGAAGCCCCAGGCGGTGCGGCCGGCGTACCCCAGCGGCAGGGCGGCGAGTCGTGCCGTACGGCGTACGGCCTTGCGCGGGAGCTCGGTCACGGGAACACCACGGTCATGGCCCCATCGTGCCCGACGGGCGGGCATCCGCGGCCCAGCAACATCCGCACCCGGGGTGCCGGGACCACTCCTGTACCGCGGGCGCGCTGCCGTCGGGCGGCAGGTGCCAGGTGGCGGACCAGGTCGCGGGACGCGTGCCGGCCAGGTGGGCCAGCACGTCGCGCACGGCCCAGGCGACGGCGAGGGCGCCCAGGTGGTCGGCCACGTCGGGCCCGTCCACCCCGTCGGGAACGCCCACCGCCCGGACGTAGCGCGCGGTCACGGCCACGTGGTCGGGGTCCTCCAGCGTGCGGTGGGCGTCGGTGCAGCGCAGGCAGGCCGTCCGTCCGGGGACGACGAAGGGCCCGAGCACCGCACCCCCGTCCACCAGCCGTACGACGAGGTGCGGGGTGCCCGAGCGCAGCAGGGGATCGAGCACGTCGCGGTCGAGCTCGGTCCACGACACGACCAGGGCCACGTCGCAGGTCGAGAGCCAGGGCGTCAGCCGCAGCCCGGCCGCCTCGAGGAGCTCACCGGCGGCACCCGACCCCGCCGGGACCGCCGGGCGCCCGTGCTCGACGACGGCCACCCGCGGCGGGGGAGCGGTCGGGTCCGGTCGGAGGCACCCGTGGGCGCGCAGCGTCTCGAGCACCTCCGCGGTCCCGGGGTCGGTGCCGGTCGCGTCGCCGCCGAGCAGGTCGAGGAGGGTCTGCTCGACGACGGGGGTGCGGGGAAGCACGGCGCGCCGGTCGGCGTGCAGCCCGACCTGGAGGCGGTCGCGCCCCCGCCGGACCACGCGGAGCCCGCGGGCGAGGCGGGGTGGCCTCGACGGTGCGACGTCCTCGGGCTCGGCCATGGCGGGAGGCTAGGTCGGTCCGGCTCCCGGGGCCAGCGGTCCTCCACAGCCCCGACGCACGACGACGGCGGGACCCCTCGGTGTCGAGGGATCCCGCCGTCGGTGCCGCCACGGGTGGTGCGTGTGGCGGGCGTTGCTGCTGGGCCTGTCTGTGCTCAGGCCTTGCCGAGGATGCGGTTCAGGTTCGTGCCGCAGACGGGGCAGACGGCCTTGGCCATCCGGGTGCCCTTGTCGTTGACCTTGACCTCGCCGCTGGCCTCGCGCTTCTCCTTGCACTTCACGCAGTAGAACTCGCCGCTCCAGGTCTCCGCCATGAGGGCCTCCTTCGAATCGTCTCGGGTGTCACACGGCGGGGGCGTTGCGAGGAAGCCCGCCGGGGTCCCGCTCCGTGGGACCCCGCTCGACCCTAGACCACGCTCAGGCGGGAACCCCGCAGGGGAGTCGCCGCGCCAGGCGTGTTCTGGCGCGGTCCGGTCGCGGACCGGGCTCGTGCCGGGACCGGACCGGCCGCCGTCGGTGACGGGTAGCGTGCCCGCCATGTCTCCCGAGCCGGCCCCAGCAGCGAACCCGTCCCGCCCCACCGAGCGCTTCGAGCACCTGCGGCTGGAGTGGCCCGCCCCGGGCGTGGCCCGGCTGGTCCTGGACAACCCCGACCAGCGCAACGCGATGTCGGAGCCGATGACCGCCTCGTGGGTCGCGGCGACCGAGCGCCTCGCGGGCGACCCGGACGTCCGGGCCGTGGTGGTCACCGGGGAGGGTACAGCGTTCTGCTCCGGCGGTGACACGGCCTGGATCGCCAGCGAGCCCGAGGCCGGCGTGGACCGACTGCGCACGCGGATGCTGGCCTTCTACCGGGCGTGGCTCTCGATCCGCTCGCTGGAGGTCCCCACGATCGCGGCTGTCAACGGTCCGGCCATCGGCGCCGGGCTGTGCGTGGCCCTGGCCTGCGACCTGCGCTACGCCGGCGCCGGTGCCCGCATGGGCGCGCCGTTCGTGAAGCTGGGGATGAACCCGGGGATGGCCTCGACCTACCTGCTGCCCGACGTGGTCGGCGAGGCGGTCGCGCGCGAGCTGCTGCTGACCGGACGCCTGGTGGGCGCCGAGGAGGCCCGTGAGATCGGTCTGGTGACCCGCGTGCACCCCGACGCGGAGCTGGCCGCGGAGGTGCTGGCCGTCGCCGAGGGCATCGCCGCGACCGCCCCCGTGGCCAGCCGCTACACCACGCTGGGTCTGCGGCAGCGCCACCGCGACCTCGAGTCCTGCCTGCAGTGGGAGGCGTTCGCCCAGCCCGTCACCCTCGCCACCGACGACCTCCAGGAGGGCATCGCGGCAGCGCGCGAGCGCCGCCCGGCGAGGTTCACCGGTCGGTGAGACCGGCCGGGCGACGGCGGTGGTGGGGCTCAGGTGGGGGGCTCAGCCCTCGCCGGTGGGGTCCCCGCCGAGGATGCGCTCCAGGCGCGGGATCAGGCCGCGCACCAGGTTGGACTTCTCCAGGTAGCCGTGGGCCCCGGCCTCGATCGCGCCCGCACCCGCGGTGGCGAAGGGGTAGCCGGACAGCATCACGACGACCGCCGACGGTGCCGCCTGGCGGATCAGCGGCAGTGCCTCCATCCCGTCCATGACCGGCATCGCGATGTCGAGCAGCACCAGGTCCGGCTGGTAGGAGCGGGCCTCGTCGACCGCCTCCCGTCCCTGCTCGGCGGTGGCCACGACGCGCCACTTGTCGGGGTGGCGCTGGATCACCATCGTGATCAGCTCGCGCAGGTCGGGGGAGTCGTCGACGACCATGACGCTGAGGGCGGCGGCGGCGCTCACGGCGTCACCGCGTCCGCGCGGGCCGGCCCGCTCCGGCGTGCCACGCCGGGGTCGAGCTGGTCGCCTCCGGCCAGCTCCCCGATCCAGTGGCGGGCGTGGTTCGACGTGCGCGCGACCAGGCTCCGGGCGAGGTCGACCTGGCCGAGGTCGAGGGCCATCTCGGCGGCGACGAGTCCCTGCACGATGGTGTCGTTGACCTCACGGGCCACCTCCTGGCGCTGCCCCATCGCCGCGTCGCTGGCGATCCTGCGCTCCACCAGCTTCTGCATGCTCAGGTCGGTCATCACCAGGCAGCGCACCACGGTGCCCTCCAGGTCGAGGTCGGTGGCGGCCACCAGGAACGGTACGTCCGTGCCGTCGGCGCGGTGCAGCCGCAGCTCGGCGCGACGGGTGCCCTGCGCGCTGCCGTCGAGCAGGGAGACCAGCGCGGGTTGCTGGTCGAGCGCGACGAACGCGGTGATGTCCTGCCCGACCAGGTCGCTGCGGTCGATGCCGAGGAACTCGGCGAGCTGCGGGTTGCAGTAGAGCACCACGCCGTTCTCGGAGACCGTCAGCGCGCCCTCGCCCATGTTCTCCACGATCACGCGGTAGGGCCGGTCGGCGCTGGTCAGGGTGTAGATCTGCTCCTCGTCGGGCCCGCCGATGACCACGGCGTCCACGCCGCTGCCGCCCACGGCCTCCAGGGCCTGCTGGAGGTAGGACACCCGCTCGCGCAGCTCCTCGAGCAGCCCGGCCTCCCGGGCGTCGTGCTCGTCGTGGTCGAGCACCCGGTGGCGGTCCGAGGGCTGGGCGCTCACGGCGCCACCTCCTCGGGTGCAGCTCCTGACCAGGACCGCAGCAGGTCGCCGACCCACGCCCGCACCTGCGCGGCGTCGTCGGGGTCGACCACCAGGTGCCGACGCGGGCCCGGGGCGGTCGCGACCAGCGTGGGCAGCACCACGACGTCGTGGGCGCGCGCGGCCGTCGGGTCCGTGGCGGCGTCCTGCACGGTCAGGTGCACGTCGAGCTCGAGGTCGCCGTCGCACACCGAGCGCACGACCGCCACGGCGGCGGTCGAGCGCGGGGACGCCCCGGACACGAACAGCGTCAGGTCGACCCGCACCGGCGAGGCCGCCAGGTCGACGTCCTCGGTCGGCGCGGGGACGGTCGACTCCTCGCTCCGCGGCGTCACGTCCCGACCTCGGGGGAGCGCAGCTGGAGCCCGACCAGGACCCGGTCGGTGTCGGACAGGTCGCCGATGATCTTGCGGATGGGCTCGGGCAGCGTGCGCACCAGGGTGGGCACCGCCACGATCTCGTCGCCGCGGGCCAGGCTGGGGTTCTCCAGCAGGTCGATCACCTCGACACGGTAGCGCCCGGCGAGGTGCTCCTGGCAGACCCGGCGCAGGTTCTCCATCGCTCGGACCGAGCGCGGGGACTGCCCGGCGATGTAGAGGCGCAGCAGCACCTTGTCGACGTCGGCCAGGCCCTCGTCCAGGTCGGCGTAGCGGTCGTGCGTCGTGTCGTTCACCGGTGTGCTCCACTCTGCCGCAGCTGCGCCTGCTCGGCGCGCCCCTCGGCCTCGTCTCCTCGGGCGTGCTCGTCCTCGAGCAGCCGTTCCAGCTCGGCGCGCTCGATCTCGAGGACCTGGCGCATGGACTCGATCTCGTTCTCGGTGTGGCGCGCGCGCTGCTCCAGCTCGCGGCGACGCCGTTCGGCGTCCTGGAGCCGACGGTCGCGGTCGCGGTCCTCCTGGGCCAGCTGGGCGGCCCGTGAGGAGCCGGTCAGGACCCCGTGGGGACCCACGAAGACCGGCACCAGCTCGGGCCCGGAGGCGCTCAGGACGAACTCGCGGACCTGGTTGGAGTGGGCGGTGCCGCGACTCTTGATCACGAACAGCAGGCGGTTGCGCTCGCCGTTGCTCTCGTGGTTGCGCAGCAGCAGCCAGGTGTCGACCAGCGAGGAGACGTTCACCTGGCTGACCTCCTCGGTCTGGTTGTGCATCAAGGTGGTCATCACCGCGGTGATGCCCCGGCCCTTGAGCAGGTCCAGGTCGCGGGAGATCACCGAGGAGGTGTCGTCGCGGCTACCGACGTGACCCAGGCTGGCCATTGCGTCCAGGACGACCAGCGCCGGCTCGTGCTGGTCGACGAGCTGGTGCAGCTCGGCGAGGTGCTCCTCCAGGCCGAAGGCGGTGGGGCGCACCGAGTGCAGCACCATCAGCCCCTCCTCGACCCAGTGGCGCAGGTCCAGGCCGATGGAGGCCATGTTGCGCGTGAGCTGGCTGGGCGACTCCTCGAAGGACAGGAACACCACCCGCTCGCCGCGCTCGCAGGCCGCGTGGGCCATCTGCGCGGCGATGCTGGTCTTGCCCGTGCCGGCGCTGCCGCTGACCATCACCGAGGAGCCGCGGAAGACGCCGCCCCCGAGCATCTCGTCGAGGTCGGCCACGCCGGTCGTGACGCGCTCGTCGGAGGCCTCGTGGGTCAGCCCCAGGGAGGTGATCGGCACGACGGCCAGGCCGTCGGCGGTGATCAGGAAGGGGTACTCGTTGGTGCCGTGCACGGTGCCGCGGTACTTCACCACGCGGAGCCGCCGGGTGGAGATCCCGTCGAGGACGCGGTGGTCCAGGACGACCACGCAGTCCGAGACGTACTCCTCGATGCCGAACTTGGTCAGCTGCTCCCCGCCGCCGCGCTCGCCGGTGATCACGACGGTCAGGCCGCGGTCCTTGAGCCAGCGGAAGAGCCGTCCGAGCTCGCTGCGGATGACCGCGGCGTTGGGCAGGGCGCTGAACAGGATCTCGATGGTGTCGAGCACGACGCGCTTGGCGCCCACCGACTCGACCGCCATGGCCAGGCGGATGAAGAGGCCGTCGAGGTCGAAGGACCCGGTCTCGACGAACTCCGCGGGGTCGAGGCGGAAGCAGTCGATGGCCAGCTTGCCCTGGGCCACGAGGTGGGGGAGGTCGAAGCCGAGGGAGGCGACGTTGGTGGCCAGGTCGGTCTCGGTCTCCTCGAAGGCGAGCAGGACGCCCGGCTCGTCGTGGTCGACGATCCCGCGCACGAGGAACTCCAGGCCGAACAGGGTCTTGCCTGATCCCGCCGCTCCCGCGATGAGGGTGGGTCGACCTCGCGGGACACCGCCCCCGGTGACCAGGTCGAAACCGGCGATGCCGGTGGGTGCCTTCAGGGGGCCGGTGACCCCGCTGGGGTTGCGGGGCGCCAGCCCGGGATCTGCGCCGTGGTCCACGTTCACCGCTGCAGTCTCTCCTGGGAGGTGGGTTTTCGTC
Organism: Nocardioides korecus; assembly: GCF_054778395.1. Lineage (NCBI taxonomy): Bacteria > Bacillati > Actinomycetota > Actinomycetes > Propionibacteriales > Nocardioidaceae > Nocardioides > Nocardioides korecus. Next base: position 282,082 of record NZ_BAAGZO010000005.1, read on the forward strand.
GCGGGATGGACAAGATGCCCCGTCCGGGCCTGGTGGGACGGGTGGGGCGAGTGGGCCGCACGGGGTCGCCGTACGCCGACCTGCCCGGCCACGAGGAGCGGTCGACGCCGGCCGAGCCGGGGGTCGGGCGCCGGGACGTGGACGAGGGGCCCCCGACGAGTTCTCGTGCGTTTGCCTTCCCCTTGCGAACGCACCAGCGGCTCGTCGAAGGCCCCTGCTGGGCGACCACGGTAGTGAGCCCCGGCACATCGGTCAATCCTCCCGGCAGGGCCGCCACCCAGGACTTACCCACCGCCTGTGGAAAACCCTGTGGAACACGCGGACGTGGTTGTGGAGCGGTGCGCGGCGGCTGTGGATCCGGGGTCGCGATCCGGCAAGATCGGGGGGTGGACGACCCGACCCCCGACCCCACGGCGTACGCCGACGGACCGGTCGCCGCCCTGCGCCGGATCGCGTTCCTCCTCGAGCGCAGTCGCGCCGAGACCTACAAGGTCAAGGCGTTCCGCGCGGCGGCGCAGACCCTCCTCCCGCTCGGCGACGAGGTCGCGGACCGGGTCGAGGACGGCACCCTGACCGACCTGCCCGGCATCGGCCCCTCGACCGCCAAGGTCGTGGTGGCCGCGGTCCAGGGCCGGGTCCCCGACCGGCTGGCCACCCTCGAGCGCGAGGTGGGCGGGCCGCTCGTGGAGGGCGGCGAGCAGGTCCGGGCCGCTCTCCGTGGCGACCTGCACTCCCACTCCGACTGGTCCGACGGCGGCTCGCCCATCGAGGAGATGGCCTTCACCGCGATGGAGCTGGGCCACGACTACCTCGTGCTCACCGACCACTCGCCGCGCCTGACCGTGGCCCACGGGCTGTCGGCCGGGCGGCTCGCGCGCCAGCTCGAGGTGGTGGCCGCCGTCGACGAGCACCTGGGCGGCGACGGCTTCCGCCTGCTGAGCGGCATCGAGGTCGACATCCTCGACGACGGATCGCTGGACCAGACCGAGGAGATGCTGCGCCGCCTGGACGTGCGGGTGGCCTCGGTCCACTCCAAGCTCGCGATGGACCCCGCGCCGATGACGCGCCGGATGGTCGCCGCGGTGCGCAACCCGCTCACCAACGTGCTCGGTCACTGCACCGGCCGGCTGGTGACCGGGGGCCGCGGCACCCGGGCCCCGTCGCGGTTCGACGCCCGGGCGGTCTTCGAGGCCTGCGCCGAGACCGGGACCGCGGTGGAGATCAACGCCCGCCCCGAGCGCCGCGACCCCCCGACCGAGCTGCTGCGCCTGGCCATCGACACCGGCTGCCTGTTCTCCATCGACAGCGACGCCCACGCCCCGGGCCAGCTGGACTTCCAGGTCTACGGCTGCGCCCGCGCCGAGGAGCTGGGGCTGGACCCGGACCGCATCGTCAACACCTGGCCCCTGGACCGGCTGCTGGCCTGGGCCGGTGGGGGTGCGCGGGATGTCGGCGCTCGCGGCTAGCGTCGCGCCCATGACGTCCCCGGGTCCCACCTCGCCGCCGGTGGAGGTACGCCGCTCGCGCCGCCGCACCCGCACCGTCTCGGCCTACCGGCGCGACGGCACCGTGGTCGTGCTGATCCCGGACCGGTTCTCCCGCGCCGAGGAGGAGGAGTGGGTGGCCACGATGCTCGAGCGGCTGGAGCGCTCGGCCCGTCGCGGGGCCCGCACCGACGACGAGCTGGCCCGACGCTGCCGGCGGCTGGTCGCCGAGCACCTCGAGGGCCGCGTGGAGGCGACCTCGGTGCGCTGGGTCGACACCATGACCACCCGGTGGGCCTCCTGCACGACGACCACGGGGGCGATCCGGGTCTCCGAACGGGTCCGGTCGATGCCGCCGTGGGTGCTGGACTACGTCCTGCTGCACGAGCTGGCCCACCTGATCGAGCCCAACCACGGGCCGCGCTTCTGGCGCTGGGTCGACCGCTACGACCGGGCCGAGCGGGCCAAGGGCTACCTCGAGGGCGCGGCCCACGCGGCCCGCTGGGACCTCGACCCCGAGGCCGACCTCGTGGAGCCCGAGGCCGAGTCCTAGACGGCCGGCTCCCCGGAGCCGGCACGGGCCACCGCGGCGGCCACCATCTCGACCATGTCGGCCTCCTGCGTCGGCAGCGCGTCGACCGGCCACCACCGCACGTCGAGCGACTCCTCGCTGACCTGGGGTGCTCGCGATCGCGCTGCCCGGGCGAGGAACCGGACGTCGAGGTGGGTCACCCGGTCGTGCCCGCCGCAGAAGTCGACGACGTGCGAGGACAGGTGCAGCGGCTCGGGGTCCAGGTCGAGGTCGGCCAGCCCGGACTCCTCGACCGCCTCCCGCCGCGCGGCGTCACGCACGGAGCCGTCGGTGGTCTCCAGGTGTCCCCCGAAGTGGAACCACCGGCCCGCCTTGCGGTGCAGGTTCAGCAGCACGTGGCCGCCGTCGTCGCTGAGCACCAGCGCGCCGGTGGTCAGGTGGGCCGGCAGGCAGGAGCGCAGCACCCCGTCGGGCCGCGAGGCGAGGTGGTCGACGTACGCCGTCCTGAGCTGCTCCTGCGTCTCGTCGGGGGCCGACCACGCGGACAGCAGCCCGACGGCGTCGTCGCGCAGCGACACGGCCGGGGCCGCGACCCCGGTGGCGTCGGTGCTCACGCCGGGGTGTCGGGTCCGCGTCGCCCGGGACCGTCGGTCCCGTCGGTGTCGTCGGGACCCGGGGTCGCGTCGCCGGCCTCGTCGAGGAGCTCGCCGAGCGCCTTGTCGAAGTCCTCGTCGCTGAGGTCCTCGACGTCGGGCATGCCCTCGCGGAAGCCCAGCGGGTCGTCGAGGTCGGCGGCGTCGGGCAGCAGGTCGGGGTGGGCCCAGACGGCGTCGCGGGCCTCCAGACCCTGCCGCGAGCGCAGCGAGCCCCACAGGGTGGAGGCGTCGCGCAGCCGGCGGGGGCGCAGCTCCAGGCCGACCAGCGCGGCGAAGGTCTCCTCCGCGGGACCGCCCGCGGCCCGGCGGCGACGGATCGCCTCCTGCATCTTCGCGGCGGCGGGCATCCGCGTCGCGGTGGCCTGGCCGACGACCTCGTCGACCCAGCCCTCGACCAGGGCCAGGGTCGTCTCGAGCCGCTGGAGGGCGGCCTTCTGCTCGGGGGTCTGGCGGGGCTCGAACAGGCCGCCCTGGAGGGCCTCCTGCATGGCCTCCATGTTGGTGGGGTCGAGCTGGCCCAGGGCCTGCTCGATGCCCGAGACGTCGATGGTGACGCCGCGGCCGAAGTCCTCGACCGAGGAGATCAGGTGGGCGCGCAGCCACGGCACGTGGGCGAAGAGGCGCTGGTGGGCCGCCTCGCGCAGGGCAAGGTAGAGCACGACGTCGTCCTGCGTGACGTCGAGGCCCTCGGCGAACGCGGTGATGTTGTGCGGCAGCAGTGCGGCCTTGCCGACCGGCCCGAGGGGCAGGCCGATGTCGCTGGCGCTGAGCACCTCGCCGGCCAGGCCGCCGAGCGCGGACCCGACCTGCTGGCCGAACATCGCCCCGCCGGCCTTGCCGAGCATCCCGATCAACGGGCCCGCCATCGTGCGGGCCTCCTCGGGCATCGCCTTGCCCATCGCCCCGACGACGTGCTCGGCGACCGGCTCGACCAGCACGCGCCAGACCTCGGTGGTCTGCTCGATCCACTCCGCGCGGCTCCAGGCGGCGGTGGTGGAGACGCCCGAGGGCAGCACGGTCGCGGAGTCGAGCCAGTGGTCGGCCAGCCGGATCGCGTCGGCGACCTGGGACTGCGCGGCCTGGCCGGGGGAGGGGTCGGGCTCCTGGGCGGAGGTGCGGCGGGCCACGTCGGTGGCGAGGGTCCAGTTCACCGGACCGTCGAAGGGGGCCATCATCGCCTGCATCTGGCCCATCAGGCCCGAGAGCGCCGACAGGTCGGGCATGCCGCCCGCGCCCGGCTGACCGCTGCCGCTCGCCCCGGGGACGCCGCCGAACAGGCCGCCCCCGCCGCCGAGGGCGTTGAAGATCTGCTCGAAGGGCGTGCCCTTGAACGGGTTGTCGTCGGAACCGCCGGGATTGCTGCTCATGGGTCCAAATTACCGCCCGCGGCCCAACCGGTCGCGCGGGTCGTAGGCTCCCCCGGGTGAGCACCGACCCCGCAGCGCACCAGCCCCGATCCGACATCGGCGGGCCCGTCGGTGCCGTCGGTCCCTCGGGCCGCCCGGTCGTGCGCCTGCTCGACCTGCGGGAGCAGGCCCTGGACGCGGCCGAGGTCCTCGCCGCCGTCGACGACCCGACAGCCGGTGGCGTCAACCTGTTCGTCGGCGTCGTGCGCGACCACGACGGAGGCGACTCCGTGGGCCACCTGGACTACAGCGCCCACCCCAGCGCCCTGGACCGCCTGCGCGAGGTGGCCGAGGGCGTCGCCGCCGAGTTCGAGGTGGTGGCCCTCGCGGCCGTCCACCGCACGGGCCACCTCGCGGTCGGCGACACCGCCGTGCTGGTCGCGGCGTCCGCGGCGCACCGGGGACAGGCGTACGACGCCTCCCGCGCCCTCATCGACCGGCTCAAGGCGACCGTGCCGGTCTGGAAGCACCAGGTCTTCACCGACGGTCGCGAGGAGTGGGTCAACTCGCCCTGACCTGGCGTGTTGCAGCCGTCCTGAGGCCGGCCCCTCACCCATCATGGGCGGGTGGAGATCCTGCTGTGGTGGCTGCCGCCCGTCGCCGTGACCGCGGTCGCGATGGCGTGGGTGGGCTGGCTCGGACGTGCCCGCCCGGCCGGCCCCGACCGCTCGGAGGCGGCCCAGGAGCGCTTCGCCCGGGCGATCCTGCGCGACCTGCCCGACGAGGTGACCCGACGTGCGGACGCCCCGCGCCGGGCACGCGACCGCAGCACCGGCATCGCCGTACGCCCCTCCCAGCAGCTGCGGCCGACCGCCCGGCCCGAGGCGCGACCCGGTCAGCACCCCGACCAGCTGCCGAGCCAGCGGCAGGCCCCGGCCGGGCTCGAGACCGGGCAGCGCGCGGACGACGACCGCGACCGCCGCTCCGCCTGAGCGACCGGCGCCTCCGGCCCCCGATCCTGAGGATCGGACCGTTCTCCTCAGGTGCTCCTCAGGCTCGAGCCGCCGTGCCGCGGTTCGTGACGAGGTCGTGACCCGCCGGAGCCCGATCCGCCTGGCTCCGGTTGCCGCCGGGTGAGAGGGTTTCGCTCATGACCACCCCCGTCACGCGATCCGGACACCGCCCAGCGGGCCGGTCGTGCGGCGTCCGTCTCGGATGAGACGCCACTCCTGGGCCGCCCTGCTCGCGGCCGCGCTCCTCGTCGTCCTGGCCGTCGTCGCGGCCGCCCTCCCGGTGCCGTTCGTGACCTTCTCGCCCGGTCCGACGGTCAACGTCCTGGGCAAGTACGACGGCAAGCCGATCATCTCGGTCCAGGGCCGTCGCACCTACACCGACGGCGGCGCCCTGCGGCTGGTCACGATCATCCCGAGCGGCCCCAGCGACAAGGTCAGCCTGCCGGAGATGGTGGCCGCCTGGCTCGACCCGGACCGCTCGGTCTACCCCTACGACGCGATCTACGCCAAGCAGGACACCCGCGCCAGCGTCAAGGAGCAGTCGGGCCAGCAGATGGTCTCCAGCCAGGACAACGCCGTGGCCGCCGCGCTCGGGGTGCTCAAGATCCCCTTCAGCAGCGTCACCAAGATCGCGGCCGTCACCACGGGCGGTCCCGCCGACGGCCACCTCCGCGTCGGTGACGTGGTGGTCTCGGCCAACGGGCGCCCGGTCTCCTCCCTCGAGAGCCTGACCAAGGTCGTGCGGCCCCTGGCCGTGGGCAGCCCCGTCACCATGGTCGTGCGCCGCGACGGCCGCCGGGTCACCGAGCGGATGCGCACCACCTCGGCCCCCGACGACGCCAAGGCCAGCGCCCTGCGCGTCGCGATCGGCGCGGGCTACGAGTTCCCCTTCCGGGTCAAGATCGGCCTGGACCAGAACATCGGCGGACCCTCGGGCGGCCTGATGTTCGCGATGTCGATCTACGACGTCCTGACCCCCGGCTCGCTCACCGACGGCAAGTCGGTCGCCGGCACCGGCGAGATCGACGCCCAGGGCAAGGTCGGCGTGATCGGCGGCATCCAGCAGAAGCTGGTGGGCGCTCAGGACGACGGCGCCCGGCTGTTCCTGGTGCCGGCCGGCAACTGCGCCGAGGCCCTGGACGGTCACTACGACCCCGACAAGCTCCGCCTGGTGAAGGTCAACACCCTCGCCGAGGCGATCAAGGACGTGAAGGCATGGACGGCCAACCCCGACGCGAAGCTGACGAGGTGCACGAAGTGACCACACCCGACCAGACCCCTGAGGGGCCGGGCACCCTCGCCGCTGTCGTGCGCGAGATCGAGCAGCACGCGTCGTACGCCGGGTGGGAGCAGCCCGCGCTGCTCTTCGCCCTGGTCGACACCGCCGAGCTGCTCGAGCGTGAGCCGCAGCTGGCCGCGGTGCTCGGGCTCGACGAGGGCCCCGCCCCGGTCCCCGGCAGCCTGACCCCGGTCGAGCAGGAGACCGTCTCCGACAGCCTCGAGGACCTGCTGCCGACCATCCTGTGGCCCGCGGAGGTCGCGGGCTGCGCGGTCGTCGTCGAGGCCACCACCGTCCCGCCGGGCGCCGCGGGCGCGAGCGAGGCGCCGCTGGACCCCGAGCAGGCGGCGGCGTACGCCGCGGAGCACCCCGACCGCGAGGAGGCCCGGATCGTCGCGGCCGCCCTGCGCACCGGCGAGAGCTTCTGCGCGATCCGGCAGCGCTCCCACGACGAGGACGACCTGGTGCTGACCGGGCCCGACCTCGTGCCGGGCCTGGTGGAGCTGCTGCTGGCCACGCTGCGTCCCGAGGACGACGCCGTGGTCCTGGGCGAGGAACCCGACGAGCTCGACGACTCCGGACCCCACGCCGGACCCCACGCCGGACCAGGGAGCGACCGATGAGTGACTACTTCGCCGAGCAGGGTGGTGGGTCCGGTGGACCCGGCGGATCGGGCGGCCCGGGTGGACCCGCGGCACGTCACGCCGGCGTCCCGACGGGCCCGCGCCGCCCCCGGCCGCTGCTGCTGACCGCGCTGGTGGTCGGCGTCGTGGTGGTGGGCTTCTCGCTGTTCTCGGGGATCTGGACCGACAAGCTGTGGTTCTCCAGCCTCGGCTACTCCAAGGTCTTCACGACGCTGCTGTGGACCCGCATCGGGCTGTTCCTCTTCTTCGGGCTGCTGATGGGCCTGGTCGTCGGGGTCAACCTCTGGCTGGCCTTCCGGCTGCGCCCGGTGTTCCGGCCGCACTCGCCCGAGCAGGCCAACCTGGAGCGCTACCGCGAGCTGGTGACCCCGATGCGGCGCGTGCTGCTGATCGCGGTCTCGGTCGTGTTCGCGATCTTCGCCGGGGTCTCGGCCACCGGCCGCTGGCGCTCGTTCCTGCTGTGGAGCAACAGCCGCGACTTCGGCACCGCCGACCCCTACTTCCACCAGGACATCGGCTTCTACGTCTTCCGCCTGCCCTGGTGGCACTTCGTCGTCGACTTCGCCATGACCGCCGTGGTGCTCGGCCTGCTGCTGGCGGCGCTCGTGCACTACCTCTACGGCGGCATCCGCCTGCAGTCGGCCGGCGACAAGGTCTCCGGCGCCGCGCAGGCCCAGCTCTCCGCCCTGTTCGGCCTGTTCTTGGTCCTCAAGGGCGTCGACTACTGGCTGGACCGGTTCGACCTGACCTCCCAGACCGGCGGTCTGGTCACCGGCATGACCTACACCCGCGACCACGCGGTGCTGCCCTCGAAGAACATCTTGATGTTCATCGCGGTGATCTGCGCGCTGCTGTTCTTCGCCAACATCGTGCGGCGCACCTGGCTGCTCCCCGGCGTGGGCCTGGCCCTGTTCGCGATCTCGGCGGTGCTGCTCGGCGGGGTCTGGCCCGGCCTGATGCAGCGGTTCCAGGTCAAGCCCGACGAGCCGGACAAGGAGTCGGCGTACATCGGCAAGAACATCCAGGCGACCCGCACGGCGTACGGCCTGGACGACACCTCGGTCAGCGAGTACAACGCCCAGACCAAGCTGTCCCCGACCCAGCTCAACGCCGACGCGGCCTCCCTGCCCGGGATCCGGCTGGTCGACCCGCAGCTGGTCTCCGACACCTTCGAGCAGCTCCAGCAGGTGCGCGGCTACTACCGCGTGCCGGGCGTGCTCGACGTGGACCGCTACAAGATCGACGGCCGCGAGCGCGACATGGTGGTGGCCGCGCGGGAGATGAACATCGACGGCCTCCCCGACGCCCAGAAGAAGTGGGCCAACGAGAAGACCGTCTACACCCACGGCTACGGCCTGATCGCGGCCTACGGCAACCAGCGCGACGCCTCCGACAACGCCGTCGCGAACAACGACGGCGCCCCGGTGTTCGCCGAGGAGCAGCTGCCGCCCAAGGGCCAGATCAGCGAGAGCCAGCCCAAGGGCACCTACCGCGGCCAGATCTACTTCGGCGAGCACAGCCCGCTCTACTCGATCGTCGGCAAGGCGCCCAAGGGCAAGGACGTCGAGCTCGACATCCCGCAGGGCCAGGACCCCGGCCAGTCCACGACCACGACCTACACCGGCAAGGACGGCGTCAAGGTCGGCGACGTCTTCCACAAGCTGCTGTACGCCGTGAAGTTCGGCGACGCCAACATCGTGCTGTCCTCGCGGGTCAACGAGAACTCCAAGATCCTCTACGACCGCTCGCCCCGCGAGCGCGTGCAGAAGGTCGCCCCCTGGCTGACCGTCGACTCCGACGCGCTGCCCACCGTGGTCGACGGCAAGATGGTCTGGCTGCTCGACGGCTACACCACCAGCGACGCCTACCCGCTGTCGGAGAAGCGCTCGCTGCAGGACATGACCTCCGACGCGATCAACCCCCGCTCGGCGTACGCCACCTTGCCGACGGACCAGATCAACTACATGCGCAACGCGGTCAAGGCCACGGTCGACGCCTACGACGGCACGGTCACGCTCTACGAGTGGGACACCAAGGACCCGATCCTGAAGACCTGGGAGAAGGCGTTCCCGGGCATCGTGAAGCCCAAGTCGGACATCCCCGCCGACATCCTGGCCCACATGCGCTACCCCGAGGACCTCTACAAGGTGCAGCGCGACCTGCTCGCGAGCTACCACGTGCTGGACCCCAAGACCTTCTACGAGGGCAACGACAAGTGGGACGTCCCGCAGGACACCTCGGCCTCGACGCGCAAGCAGCCGCCGTACCGCCTCTCGGTGGCCACCAAGAGCGGTGAGAACCCGGTGTTCTCCCTGACCAGCGTCTACGTGCCGCAGAAGAAGTCGAACCTGGCGGCCTTCATGTCCGTCGGCGCCGACGCGGCCGACCCGAAGACCTACGGCAAGTTCCAGATCCTGCGGCTGCCCGACAACACCCAGGTGCCCGGTCCGGGTCAGATCGCCAACCAGTTCCAGCGCGACGACAAGGTCGCCTCGCAGCTGCTGGCCTTCAAGCGGCAGGACGTCAGCGCGCAGTACGGCAACCTGCTGACCCTGCCCGTCGGTGGCGGCCTGCTCTACGTGCAGCCGCTCTACACCGTGCGTCAGGGCGGGTCGGGCAACTACCCCGGCCTGACCTTCGTGCTGGTCTCCTTCGGCAACGAGGTGGGCATCGGCCCGACGCTGTCCTCGGCGCTCCAGGACGTCCTGACCCGCTCGGGCCAGGACACCACGGGCACCACGGGCGGCACGACCGGTGGCTCCACGGGCGGCTCGACGGGCGGCTCCACGGGGTCCGGCACGGCCCTGCCGGTCCAGGCCCTCAAGGCCCTCCAGCAGGCCGACCAGAAGTTCGCCCAGGCCGACAAGGCGCTCAAGGCCGGCGACCTCGCGGCGTACGCCAAGGCCGTCGACGAGGCCAAAGCCCTGGTCCAGCAGGCGCTCAAGGCCGAGAAGTAGCCCGCCCCCGTCCCGGCCCGGGTGGGCCGGGCGGGGTCGGGGGCTCCTGGCGGAGGCTTCCGGGCGGGCGCCCGCGCTGCCAGCTCACTCGCGGGGTACGCCGATCCGGGTCTCGTCCTTGCGGCCGCGCAGGACGACGGTGTCGTGGTGGACCCAGAGGTCCGCCTCCTCGGAGCCGGCGGCGTCGATCGCCTCGCCGGAGGCGACCAGGCGGCCGTCGACGTCCTTGGCCAGCTCGGTCAGGCGGGCGGCGGCGTTCACGGCGTCGCCGATGACGGTGTACTCGAACCGCGACTCGCCGCCCACGTTGCCGGCCACGGCCTCGCCGGTGGAGATGCCGATGCCGGCCTGGATCTCGGGGACCTCGTCGGCCAACCGGTGCGCGATCGCCCGGCCGGCGGCCAGGGCCCGCGCGGCGTGGTCCTCGAGGTCGACGGGTGCACCGAAGACGGCCAGGGCGGCGTCGCCGATGAACTTGTTGACCAGGCCCCGGCGCTTGTCGACCTCGTCGACGACGACGCCGAAGAAGCGGTTGAGCAGCGCGACGACCTCGGTCGGGTCCTTCTCGGTGGCCAGGGTGGTGGAGCCGACCAGGTCGACGAACAGCACCGAGACCACCCGGGTCTCCCCGCCCAGCTCGACGTCGGTCTCGGTGGCCGCCTCGGCGACCTCCTTGCCGACGTGGCGCCCGAAGACGTCGCGCAGGTGCTCGCGCTCGCGCAGGCCGCCGACCATCTGGTTGAAGCCGGCCTGGAGCTGGCCGAGCTCGGTGCCGTCGTACACCTGCAGCTCGCCGTCGAGGTCTCCGTCCTTGACCTCCTGCATGGCGTCGCGGACCGCGATGATGGGGGAGACCACGGCGCGGGCGTTGAGCCAGGTGACCAGCAGGCCGAAGACCAGGATCACGCCGCCCAGGGCCAGGATGACGACCGAGAGCCGGGTCGGGCTGACCTCGCCGCGGCTCAGCGTCAGGGTGAAGACGGCGACCGCGATCAGGCCGACCAGGGGGGCGCCGGTGCCCAGGCCCCAGAACAGCAGCATCCGACGGCGTACGCCGAGGCGCTGCACCTCGATCGTCGTTCCCGACAGCGCCCGGGCCGCGACGGGACGCAGGGCGAACTCGCAGAACAGGTAGGCGATCGCGGTCACCACCAGCGACGCGATGCCGACCGTGAAGGCCGAGGCAAGAGCCCGATCGGGCTGGAGGTTGATCTCGAACGCGGTGAACAGGACGGTCGCGGCGACCCACAGGGTCCCCTGCACCTTGGTGAGGAACCACGGCACCGCCAGTGCCTCGACCCGCTGCTCCTCGGTGGGCTCCACGTCCTCACGCGTGGCCCAGCGCAGCGAGCGCAGCGCGCCGGCCGTGCCCCAGACGGTGCCGACCAGCAGCGCGAGCGCGACGTAGACCGGCACCCCGATCGCCAGCAGCAGGAACGTGGCGTGGTTGACCGGCGGGCTGGGGATCACCAGCGCGGAGAGCACCAGCACGATGCCGGCGCCGATCGCGTTGGTGCCCAGCAGCAGCACGGTCAGCAGCACCTGCACGCGCACCCGGAGGCGCCGCGGCTGCTGCTCGGCGGGGCCGAGCAGGATCGAGCCGTACTCCGCCTCCTCCTCGAGGCGGCGCAGCGTCCGCAGCGTCACCGCGGGACCTGCATCGCCCCGGACAGGACGGGCGTCCACGGGAGCGCGGCGTTGCGCGCGACGAGCTCGGTCAGGCGGGTGCCCGCGGGCTCGGGGAACGGCGCGAGGCGGCGGGTGCGGTAGTCGACGTACCCCTCCAGGGCCTCGAGGCTGGCCGAGACCTCCTCGCGGGTGTGGTTGACCAGGTAGCTGACCAGGTGCAGGAGCTTCTCGCTGCGCTCGTGCAGGCGTAGGTGCACCGCCACCTCGTCGCCGACCACGACCTCGCGGCGGTAGGTGAGGTGCTGCTCGAGCGCGAACATGCCGCCCACGCCGGCCTGCGACGCGGCGGTCCCGGCGTCGAACTCGTCGAAGAGCACCCACTCCGCGTCGTCGAAGGCGCCCAGGTAGTGACGCACGTTCATGTGGCCGTTGCCGTCCCCGTGGGCCTCGGGCACGGGCTGGCGCGGGGTGCTCGGGAGGGCCAGCACGTCGGCGTACGACGGGAGGGGACGCATGCACGCATGATGACGGACGCCCATGTGACGCGGGGCTCGTCCCCCCGATTTGGAGCGCACCGGGAGGGCGGGTAATGTTCTGTTCACCGACGCGGGGTGGAGCAGCTCGGTAGCTCGCTGGGCTCATAACCCAGAGGTCGCAGGTTCAAATCCTGCCCCCGCTACAAAGGTAAAACCGCAGGTCAGAGGCCGTTTCCGGAGTCATCCGGAGGCGGCCTTTGGCGTTGCTCCAGCCGCAATGTCCGCAGGGTGTCCGCAGACGCTGCCGCGAAGTTGCGCGTCTAGACGTGCGCGTCAGCGGTGGTGAGCGGCGCAGTGAGGTACCTGTGAGCCGCTTGGTGAGGCACTTGGTGAGCGTGATGTGAGCCTGACGAAGGGGTGGCGACGGCAAGGCATCGTATGCGGCTAGGTCGGGAGCGCCGAGAAGGCGCTGCACACCCAGAATGATGCGGGCCGCGAGCCCTGAGCCACTTCAGACCCACGCGTGGGTACGTCTCGCGAGACGGGACGAGCACATGGAAAATCAAGTCGCACTCGGACGTACCGTCCAGCCGCGAGGATCGTGGAGTTGAGAGCAGGCCCGCCGTTGTCGGTCTTGTTGGCTAGGGTTTGAGGCCCAAGGTGCACCGGCCGATCCGTCGGACGATGCGGTTTCCCCGGTGCCGCTACCGGTGTTGCCAGGTAGACACGAAGGATGGCGATGGTCGACACCTCCGCGCTGGAGCCATTCGCGGAGCGTGCCACCGAGCTGCTCGTTCGCATCGCCAACGAAGACGATCCAGGACTGGCCCGGGCCTATGACGAACTGTTGTTCACCGAGCTGTACAACGTCGTACGCCGACGCGGAGTGACCCTGGCAATGCGAGCCGACGAGACCGCCATCAAGGGCGTGTGGCTCCCCCGAATCCAGCCCGGAGATCTCGACGCCATCGGGATGGACGCCACCGTCGGGGCGCTGCAGCGAGCGCGACGAAGCGCAGCCCGATTCGATCCAGAGCGCGGCGACGGCGCCAGCTGGGCGTTGGGTGCCGCCGGCTTCGCCTACATCGACGCCGTTCGCGACTTCTACCTGGTGCGGCGCCAAGGAGAAGAGGTCCAACTCGACCCCACCGAGCTCGGTGAGCTCGGCCAGCAGTCAGGCCCCGACCCCGGGCAGGTCGTCGAGACCCGCGCTGCGCTCCTGCACGCGCTGGAGCGGCTCAGCGAGGACGAGCGCTTCGTCATCCTCGCCCAGGCGCAGTACGGCATGTCGTACGCCGAGATCGCGCAGTACCGCTTCGGCAGCCCGCTGGAGACCAAGAAGGTCGACCGGCTGCTGCAGTCTGCGCGACGGAAGCTCGCGGAGGCCGAGCGAGCCTGGAACGAGGACGCGTGAGGTCCCACGACGAAATTTGGGTCCCGCGGCCAGTGCTGCGCGGGGGCGTGCCGGCGTGACGTGGTCGAGCCTCGAGGAGCTCGAGGCGGCAACGGCCGACTACCAGGCGAACTGGTGGCGGAGCAACGAGGACGCGCTGAAGATAATCGAAGAGCGCACCACGCACCCGGGACTCCACGCCGAGGTCAGAGTCATCTCAGACCGTGGTGAGCTCGTCTCGACCGCCCGCATCTACCGACCCGGGGCAGCGGACGACCGCCCTTACGTGTCTGAGCGCCTTGCGGTGCACGCGCGTATCGTCGCCGACTGCGTTGCACCGGGCGCAGCAGGCGTGACTCCTGCCACGCCTGCGCACGCCGACAGGCCGACGGTCTTCTTCACCATCGGGTGCCCAGGTGCGGGGAAGACTTCGGTGCTGCGCAGCATCGTCGACCGGCACCGGACACGTCTTGCCGACGCGGCTGGTGCCGGCGTCCCGACGCCGTACTCGGTCATCGACGCCGACCGCGTGCGACAGCTCCTTCCGGAATACGCCGAGGGCCTCGGCTCCCTCGTGGTCGCCACCGAGTGTTTCGACCTGACCTACGGCGACGTGTTCGACCGTGCGCTGGACCGTCGAGCCGACATCGTCTACGACACGATCGGCCGGCTGGGCTCAATGCGTGACTACGTGGAGCGGCTCCGCTCCGCCGACTACGACATCCACCTGCTGCACGCGAGCGCTCCGCTGGACCGCTGCCAGGAGCGCACCGAGCACCGTGCCCTCGAAGTCGACGGCCGACTGGTACCTGCTGGGATGCTCGAACGGTGGGCCAACGACGCCGACGAGACGCTCGCGGCCCTGCTCAGCGAGGACTTCCCGCTCGCCGGATGGGCCAAGGTCGACACCACCGACATCGCGGTTCCGACCCTGATCGAAGGGACGACACCGTGGTCGGAACTGTGGTGAACACTCCGATCAGCTGCCGTTCCATCCCGGCTCATTTCGGTCACCGGGGCCAGAAAACATGTAAAGATGCGAGTTCACTCACCTGGTGAGACGCCGGTGCTTGACGCATACTCGACGTATAGGGGACCCCGTGGAGACGAACTCATCGCCCTTCGCTGGCGGCACGACCGACGCGCAGCCGGCGTTACGTGACGCTGTCGCGAACGCCTCCTACTACTACGACGAGGCGCTGATGGCGTACGAGGATGCGCTCTCCACTCGTGACGCCAGCAAGCGTGGTGCCGCCGAGGCCCACCTTAACGAGGCCGCCCGCCGGCTATCGGCTGCACAGAGCGCCCTAGTCGCTGCCCGCGCAGCTGCACCGGCGCGTCCGACCTTCGCCGACCTGCTCGCCGACCCCGGCCAACAGCTCGATCCCGCCGGCGAGGTGATGCGCAGCGTGCTCGCCTACCGCGCAGCTGCGCCTGCGGCCGCCTCGGCCAGCCCAACGTGGATGGACTACGCGCCTGCGGAGGTTCGGGCTGCGGTATACGTGCACGACCGCATCGTCGCGTCCACTATCGTCGCCACGGCCTCCTGACCCCACCAGGCGGTGCCCGGGGCCGGACCTGGAGCGACGCCCAAGCGACCCGTCCTCCGATGCTCGGGTTCACAGCGCCGACGAAGACGCGCAGCCACCCGCTCTGAGCGGAGGCCGGTCACCAGACGGCGGCTGGAGCAGAGACGGTGAACGGATCCGAAAAGAAGTTCGTCGCCAAGCCGGGAACAACGCCTCCTCGGTGCCTATGTAGTAGTGAAGGCACAGAACTCGAAGGAGAAGCGTCATGGCGAAGGGCGACAACCACCTGAACTTGATCATCGTTGTCTCGGGCGCGCCCGAGCCAGTGCGGCTGAACCAGAACCAGCACCTCGAGCACGCCGTGCGCGAGGCACTGCGAGAATCCGGGAACCACGGACAGCGGCCCGAGGAATGGGAGCTGCGCAACGAGAACGGACAGCTGCTGGCGCTGTCCCTTCAGGCGGACGAGGCCGGCCTGGTCGACGGACAGACCCTCTTCTTGAGCCCGAAGGCGGGTGCGGGTGGATAACACGGCGCAGGCAGACCCGGACAACAACGCACGCCAGGCGCGAGGACCGCGACTGGTGCCAGCGTGCGTCACACAAGCCAAGTTCAACGAGCAGCTCGACCGGTGGCACGACAACGAGGAGACGTTCGCGCGTCGTGGCTGGCTCCTGCTGTCAGCCGGGGACCTTACCGTCGAGGTCGGCTTCCTGCAGAAGGTGGCCATGGGCGCTGGCACCATCCCGGTGATGACCGCCTGTGTGCGACTCGACTACTGGAACTTCGACCTGTGGCCACCGTCCCTGACGTTCCTGGACCCGCTGACCCGGCAGCCGGGACCGCCGCCGGTCCGTGCACCTGACCGGGTCAGCCCGACCGAGGTCCGCGATGCCCTCATCGACCAGCACCCTGCGACACTGCAGCCCTTCTTGTGTCTGCCCGGGATCCGCGAGTACCACACCCACCCCCAGCACTCCGGGGACGACTGGCTCCTGCATCGCCACATGCGCGAAGGCGACCTCGCCGTCGTGTGCGACCGGATCTGGCGGCGCATGGCTCGCAACGTCCTCGGCATGTCGATCGCCGTGCAGTCGTTGGCACCGGCCGGCTCCCAGATCCCTACCCAGCTCGAGGTCGCTCTCCTGCAGGGTGACGCGGACCTGATGCAGCGCCAGATCGCCGAACAGCAGGCCGCCGCGCAGGCAGCGCAGGCCGCACAGGACGCCGCCCAGCTGGCCGCCGCTGCCCAGGCAGGTCAGGCCGCCCAGTCTGTACCCCCGCAGCCCGTGCCGCCGCGACCTTCCGCAGCCGCCGCCCCCGTCGCACCTCCTCCTCCTGACGGACTTGAGGGGCACCGCCCGCAGGAGGAGTTGGCGGTCCAGGACGGTGAGGGCGCGCACGCGAGCGGAGTATCCGAGGCATGCATTCCAGCAAGGCAGCCGGGAAGCGAGTCCCAGTAGTGGACCTGACCCCGGTACATGAACTCCAGATCCCCGGCCACGTCCTGACACCCACACTGGAGTTCCTCGCCGAGACAGGACAACAGGGCCACGAAGGATTCGTGGTCTGGGGTGGCCGCCACATCGACGAGCACACCCTGCAGTTCACCAGCTGCTACGTGCCGGCCCAGACTGCGCATCACACCGCCGACGGGCTCCTCGTCGTCGTCGACGGCGAAGCGCTGTTCCGGATGAACCGAGCCTTCTACGAACGCGGCGAGATCGCCGCCGGGCAGGTCCACACCCACCCCACCGACGCCTACCACTCCAGCACCGACGACCACTATCCCCTGGTCACGCTGTGCGGCGCCCTGAGCCTGGTCATCCCCGACTTCGCCAAGGACGGCCGAGAGGGGATGGACCGGTGGGCGTGGTACCGACTGCGCGAACAAGGACAGTGGGACCCTGCCGCAGACAGCGGCACGAGCATCGTCGTCGAGACCGAAGGAGACTGAGCGTGGCCCTACCCGAGTTCTTCGCCCGCGTCGCAGACTCCCTGCGCCCCGTGGCCGACGTCGACCCCGACGCACTCGCATCCAAACTGGACGGCGTCCGAGTCCGCATCGAGCTGGTCTCCCCCGAGGCGGGCGCGCGCAGCGCGTTCATGCTCGCCTGCAACCTGGCCGCCAGGCTCTACCCGCGCATCATCACCACGTCCACCTTGGCCCCACCGCAGGCACCCCTCGACGGCGCCGATGCAGGCACGGACTCGGACGAAGACGTGGCCGACGTTGCCAGGCAGCTCATCCTCAAGATCAACCCACACGCTCAAGCCGACACTGACAGCTTCGCCATCGACGAAGCTTCAGCGACGAGGGCCACGCACCCGGACGACGAGGAAGCGGCGGAAGGGCCGCCGAGCGCCGCAGCAACCAGCATCCGCGACGTGTTCGTGCGCATCGGTGTACCCCAACCCAGCTCCGGGCGAGCAGACCCTTCGAGTGCCGAGACCGAGGCAGGCGTCGTCGTGGACGCGTCGGGCTGGAACGTCATCGTTGACCCGACGGAGCCCGGCACCGACGCCGAAGCTGGCGACCAGCAGCCGGGGCATCCGCTGGCCTGGCTCGCGGCAGCCGCCATCGGCATGGCCGAGGTGTTCCGCACGGTGTTCGCCGAAGAACTCGGCCCCAAGGGCAGAACCTGCCCACAACCCGGAGGCCTCAACCTGCTTACGACGGCACCCGTCGATCCCGGCTCCGTGCCAGCCGAGGCAGAGACGGATCTCGACGTCAGCGCCACCATCGACCTTGGCGAGGTTCACCTCGTCGGCGCCGGCGCCATCGGCCAAGCAGCGGCGTACGCCATCAGTCACCTCAACGCGACCGGCATCCTGCACGTCATCGATCCCGAGACCATCACGCTGTCCAACCTGCAGCGCTACCTGCTCACGGACGCGAGCTCCGTCAGTGCCGTCAAGGCCGACCTCGTGCGCGACGCCCTCACCACCCCGGCAACAGCGACACCCGGCGTAAACGCGACGTTAGAGGTGCGGCCGCTCAAGGGAAGGTGGGGAGATGCCCAGGGACATCTGCAGGCCGAACAAGTCCTCGTCGCCCTCGACAGCGCCGGCGACCGGATCACCGTGGCAGCAACAGAACCCCAGCATGCCTACAACGCATGGACCCAGGTCGCCGACCTCGGCTGGTCACGTCACGAGGACTTCGGCACCCAACCATGCCTTGCCTGCCTGTACTACCCAGACCAGGCGCGCCCCAGCGAACACGAGCTCATCGGCGAAGCGCTGCACCAGCCCCCGCTACGCGTCCTGGCCTACCTGACCTACAACCTGCCCATCGGGTTCCCGCTGCCTGGCATACCCGCCATCGTCGAACTCCCCCCACCACCAGGCTCCGATCAGTGGACCCAGGTTGGGCTCATCGAAGATCTCATCGCATCCGGGGTTGTCGACCCGGACGCCCGCAACACCTGGAGCAACACCACCATCGGCGCCCTGTACCGCGACGGCATCTGCGCCGGCGGACTCCTGCCCGTCGGAGACCTGCCCGGGGACGTCCTGGTCCCCCTCGCCCATCAGTCAGCGCTCGCCGGGATCATGGTCGTGGCAGAGCTCGTGTGGTCGCGTACCCCAGAACTCGCCTCGCAGCGAGACGCACTCATCGAACATCGGTACGACGTGCTGCGCGGCTTTCCCCAAGTCGTCGCCCGACCCCGGGAACGGACGCTGCACTGCCTGTGCAGCGACCCGGTCTTCGTCGCAGCAGCTCTCTAGGCAGGCTCGTCCAACAGGGTCGCGAAGGCATGAAAATCAACGCAATAGGCGTGCTGCCTTGCACGAAAGAACCGGGTTTGGCGCATCCGTGGCCGCCGCGACCAGGACGGGACCTTGCAACACCTCACGCGGAGCAAGCCCCAGCTCGATAGTTGTTTGGAGCCGCCCGATGTACTGGCTGGCCGCCACCTCGAATCCACCCATCAGTGCCCGTGTTGGGTTTGGCGCCACGGTGCAGCGACGCACCGCCAATGCCCGTCAACCAACCACTGGCTGATCTCGAGAGTCCCGTTTGGGGCCCCACCCTCGACTCCGATGAGCCCGTTTGGGCGACCCGAATACGGAGCCCCGCTTTGAGTGGCGAACGCTTGGACCGGGATGAGGCAAGCCTCGCGAGTCAGCGATTTTGAACTTCCCTGCATCTCGGGCGCTTGGTCACTCGTCGGCTCTGTCTACTCGGTCGGTCCGCTGCGCTTGAAGTGGGTCCCGAATCCCGAGGAGTGGAGATGGAGACCGTTCTGCTGAAGATCCCGGAGGTCATGGAACGTCTGGCCGTCGGCCAGACCAAGATCTACGAGCTGATGACCAGCGGTGAGCTGAGGTCGGTGAAGGTCGGACGCGCGCGGCGGGTGCCGAGCGACGACCTTGAGCGCTTCATGGCCGAGCTCGACGACAGCCGCCCGAATCTGCGGGTCCCCGCACCGAGGGGGTCCACGGCCCGCACTTCGTAGCACCTTGTCCACAGGCAACCGGCCGCCTCTGCCGATGGCCGTCCCCAGGGGTGACGCTGGCTTTCGTGTCCATTCGCTAGCGCTCGTGCGCTTGAAGAAGCGGAACCCTGCGAGGAGGCAGACGTGGCGTGTCATGAGAGGCCCACGATTCAGGCGAGCCAAATTGGCCGATCTGGGCGTAGCGTGGCTGCTTCAACATCACGGCGCGCCAACTCGGAGGCTGGAGTGTTGCGATCTCGGCTTGTGCTCGCGACCTTCCTGTTGGTGGCGTGCGCTGCTTGCAGTCACAATGAGGCCTCACCAGCCCGGTCTCCCAGCCCAGATCCGACCACGTCGGCGCCTTCGGCGCCGACGTCTTCCATTCCACCTGAGCTCGCGGGCTATAGCGAGAAGCAGCGGGCCGCCTACGAGACGGCGGTGAGCGAGTACGACGCGTTCACCAAGCGCAACGACAAGTTCTACGCAGCTGGTCAGACGACTGGCGCCGCGAGGAAGTTCTACCAACGCTACGCCGTCGACTGGTCGACTGCATGGGGCAACCTCGCCCAGGTCGCCAACAACAAGGTCAGGGTCACCGGGACCACGACGACAGTCTGGACCAAGCCGCGGTCCATCAAGGTTGATGGGTCCAGAGCCGACGTCATCATGCTTCGCCGATGCCTTGACGAGTCGGGCCGCGTCGTCACTCAGAAGGGAAAGAAGCTGGATCAGCCCCAGTTCAAGAAGCCACACATCTATACCGTCCGGCTGGAGAAGCACCCCCGTGAGGACTGGTGGCGCTCGGGAATCGCCGAACAGGGCCAGACATGCTGAGCCGGGCTTTCGGGACCGTGATGGTGGCACTGTTGCTACCACTCCTCGTCATGGTGCCGAGGGCCGCCGCCGTGGGCGATTCGTGCCCAGCGGGAACGAATCCCGTCAGCGTGGGGTCCGGGGTGGTATGCGTCGTTGTCACCGATCCCGGTGAACCCGCCAGCGCCGGCAATCCCGGCAACTCCGGAGATCCGGCGAACGCTGGTCACGCGCCAGTCGGCTGCCACAAGTCCGACGGCACGAAGGTTCCCTGCCAGACACATGACGGCACCTGGTGGTCGGGAAACCAGTGCTACGCCGCTCCCTTCAGCGCGCCGGCCGGGACCCCGGCATGGCAGGGGCATAGCGATGGCTCGCTGTGGCAGTGCACGAGTTGTACGTCGGCAGTCAACGCAACCACCTGCAACGTCCAGATCATGTGGACGGCGCCTGGTCAGGAGCCGGGACCGCCAACGCCCGAGGAACTCGCGGCCACTGCGCTCGGACTGATGCCTCTCGCGCGGGCCGATATCCGCACCGCTCCCGAGCCGCCCTCAGCGACGTACATCGGAGTTGAGAACTGGCTCTGGATACCGGATGGCCAATGGGCCACGTTGCACAAGTCCGTCAGCGCAGGTGCGACGACCGTGACTGTCAGGGCTGCCCCGTCGCAAGTCGTCTGGACCCTTGGGCCGACCACCATCACGTGTTACGGGCCGGGGAGGCCGTGGGTCCACGGCATGACGGAAGCTGCCAGCACCGCCTGCGGCTACACCTACAAGGTGACCTCGGACAGCGAGCCGCAGGGCCGCTTCCAGATCACGGCGACCATTCGCTACAAGGTCACATGGAGCTGCTCTGGAACGTGTCCAACCAGGGGCGGTGACCTAGGGCTCGTGGATGCGCCAGCAAGCGCCAGCACCATGCGTGTCCTCCAGCGTCAGACAGTGGTGGTCAGGTGAGCACCGAAACCAATCCTCGTGCCACCACGGACCAGCGCCCTCGGGCTGCGACGCGGCCGATGTCTCTCGGCCACGATCTTCCCCGAGTGCCTCGGCGCTATGGCCAATGGGCCGGTGCGGTGCTCTTCGTGGTCATGGCGGTGCTGCTCGCCGGGTGGTTCTGGCAGCAGAAGAGCGACCAACGGGCGGTGCTCGTGGTCGCCGAGCCAGTCCCGGCCGGCTCTGTGATCACTGCGAAGGACCTGGGGGTGCTCGAGGTCTCGGGCGTCAATGGCGCCATTCCGTCGGACGACAGCAGCACCATCATTGGCAGCACCGCCGCAGTCGGCCTGGTCGACGGCCAGATCCTCACTCGCCACATGGTCACCTCCGATCCGCTCCCAGGTCCTGGCGAGCGGGTCGTCGGCCTCCAACTGGATGCCACCCGCGCACCGGCCGGGCTCGCGCCGGGCGACGTCGTCGCGGTGATCGCAGTGCCACCGGATGGTGACCCGAGCACGCCGGGCAACCTCGACGACCCGACGGTCTTGGCGCCCAGCGCAACGGTTGCCTCGGCGGCGGCAATCCAAGGTGCGGGGATTCGACTGACCCTCGTCGTGCCCGATTCGGTCGCCGAGCGCGTCACCGCGTACATGGCGGCCGGCCGAGTGGCGCTGGTCCAGGCACCCGTAGGGGGTGACGAGTGATGTTCATCGCGCTGTGTGGGGACAAAGGCTCGCCGGGAGTGACCACGACCGCTTTGGTGCTCGCCTCGGCGTGGGCCGGACAAGCGATTGCCGTCGAGGCCAACCCGGCCGGCGGTGATCTGGCGATCCGGCTCCACCCGGGAGGTTCGACCCTTCCCGAGACTCCAACGGTGCTCTCGGTCGCAACCGCCGCACGCGCCGACCGGGAGCACGATCCCGTCGCAACACACGCCCATGCCTTGAATTCCACGACCGGAGTCGTGCCCGGCGCGGTGCTGGCGGAGCAGATGGCGAACATCGGCGACTGGTCCCCGCTCACCGACGCACTGGCCCGGTGCGCCTGCCAGGTCTTCGTCGATCTCGGCCACCTGCACTCCGCCTCACCGATGCTTGGTCTCGCCGCGAGCGCTGACCTGGTCATCGCGGTCGGGCGCCCCGACATGGCGTCCGTCATCCGGCTGCGCGAGCGCCTGGTCCGCTTGGCGCCCGACCTGGCCCACCTGAGGGGTGCTGCTCCACGGCTTCTTCCGCTCCTGGTGACTACCAGCCGTCACGGCGCTGCCGACGTGGCGGACCTGCGCGGGATCCTCGCGGAGACCCCGGTCAAGCCGTTCGTTGTGGACTGCGGGTTCCTGGCACACGACCCGTCCGGAGTGCTGCGGTTGCAGGCGGGCGACGAGCCGGGCGGCCGCCTCTCACGCACTGACCTTCTCCGGACCGCCCGGGCGGTGACAGGCCGCCTCGAGTTCCTGGCCGGATCGCCAGCAGCGGCGTCGAAGCCGTCCGTGGTGGGAGGACGCCAATGACCGATCTCGACTACACGCTGATCAAGCGTCTCCAAGCGGAACTGGGGCGGCTTCGGCAGGAGGACATCTCTCGCCGTCGATCGGCGAACCTGCCTTCGCTCGTCGGCCCGGATGCCGTTCAGCACGGAAAGGCACTCGTCCAGAGAGTCGTCGGTGACTACGAGGCCGGTCTCGCTGAGACGGGGCGTGACACGCTCGCGTGGGAGGCGCGGCAGGATCTCGTGGAAGCGTTGGAGGCACGGCTGTTCGGCGCAGGCAGCCTGCAGGCGCTCCTGGACGACGAGAGCGTCGAGAACATCGACATCAACGGCTTCCAGCACGTTTACGTCGAGTACGCAGACGGCACGACCGCCAAGGTACGGCCGATCGCTGGGTCCGACGAAGAGTTGGTCGAGACCATCCAGACTCTCGCCGCTCACGAAGGTCTGTCGGCCCGAGCGTTCGACGTCGCTAACGTGCGCGTCAACCTTCGCCTGCCGGACGGATCGCGCCTCTACGCGGTCCAGTCGGTCACGAAGCAGCCGGTCGTCTCGATCCGGCGTCACCGCCACACCCGAGTGACGCTCAAGGACCTTGTTGGGCTGGAGACCGTCGACCAGGAGATGGCCGAGTTCCTCTCTGCGCTCGTCCACGCACGCAAGAACGTGATGGTCGCGGGCGCCACGAGTGCAGGGAAGACGACTCTGCTCCGGGCACTGGCATCGGAGATCGGCCCGGAGGAACGGATCCTGACCGTCGAGCGGTCGCTGGAGCTGGGGCTCGACGGCGACATTGACCACCACCCGAACGCCATCGCATTCGAAGAGCGGCTGCCCAACACCGAGGGTGCCGGCGCCGTCACGATGGCAGAGCTTGTCCGTGACACGCTGCGCATGAACCCGTCCCGAGTCATCGTCGGAGAAGTCCTGGGGGACGAGGTCGTCACCATGCTCAACGCGATGACCCAGGGAAACGACGGATCGCTGTCGACCATCCATGCCAACTCTTCCTCCGACGTCGTCCACAAGATCGCCACCTATGCCATCCAGGCACCGGAGCGGCTCCCATGGGAGGCGACCGTCCGCCTGGTCGCCACCGCTCTGGACTTCATCGTCTTCATTCGTCGTGTCCGTAGCGAGGAAGGTCAACGGCGTGTGCTGGAGTCCATCCGCGAGATCGCCGGGATCAGCGATGACGGACAACTCCAGACCAACGAGCTGTGGGGCCTCGATCCGATCGGAAACGTCGTACGCCGACACGGAGTCCAGGTCCGCGCGCAGGACGACCTGATGGCGGTCGGTTGGCGTCCCAATGCGGGCGGGTGGTCATGATGGCCCTGCTCGGGTTTCTCGCTGCCACGGCCGTGGCGGCTCTCGGCCTCGTGGCGATGATCCGCCTCGCTCGAGGGCACAGCGCCGTACCGAAGTTGACTCTCGGTGGCAGGTTCAGCCGAGCCACGACCCGCCAGGTCGGCGCTGCCGCAGGTGTCGGGTCAGCCGCGCTCGTTCTCACCCGTTGGCCTTTGGCCGGGCTCGCATCGGGCGTGATCGTGTTTCTCTGGCCTCGACTGTTCGGCGGTGGTGCTGCCGGCCGCCGTCAGCTGGAGAAGATCGAGGCACTTGCCTCGTGGACCGAGTCGCTCCGGGACACCGCGACTGCGGCTGCCGGCTTGGAACAGGCCATTCCCGCAACAGTGCCTGCCGCCCACGCACTGCTTCGCGGACCGGTGCGCGAGCTGGCCGCGAGGCTCGACGGACGGGTTCCGCTGCCCGAGGCGTTGGCACGCTTCGCTGACGACGTCGACGATCCCGCTGCCGACATGGTCGTCGCAGCGCTGTCGCTCAACGCACGGCAGCGTGCGGGTGGGCTGGAGCGGATCCTCAGCTCGCTTGCCGCATCGTCCCGGACAGAGCTTGAGATGCGGCGCAAGGTGGAGCTCGAACGACGTGCCCTTCGTCGACAGGCCCAGCGGATCGCGTTCGCTGTCGTCGGCTTCGTCGCCCTCCAGGCGGTATTCGCCCGAGATTGGGTTGAGCCCTACTCAACGACGCTCGGTCAGTTGGTGCTGGCCATCCTGACGGGCGTCTTCCTCGGCGCCTTCATCCGCATGCGCTCGCTGTCCAATAGCGTGCCCGAGTCCAGATTCCTGACCTCCCCGGACGACGTCACTGAGATCGCCTCATACAAACCGCATCTCGGCCGAATCGGGGCACGGCCGTGATCGCCTTCATGCTCGCGGCTGGCATTGCTGCCGTCGCCGTACTCCACGCCTACCGCCTGGCGGTGCCTCCACGCGTCGACCTGGCGAGTGCGGTCCGGCGCTGGGACGCGTCTCGAGCGCGCGCCACCCGCATTCAGCGGATCGGCGCGCCAAAGGCGACGACTGTCGGCGGAAAGGCCCGGGGCTGGGTGGTCGACCAGGTGCTCCGACGGGCACGTGACGTTAAGCACCTCACCCAGGATCTCGCGGTCACGGGTGCCACGATCGAGCAGCACGTCGGCAAGTCAATCTTGTTGGCCGTCGTCGGCTTCGTCGGTCCGCTGGTCATCCTCGGCTTCTTCAGCACGATCGGAGTCGGGCTGCCGCTCGTGTTCGGCCCGGCCGCCGGTGTAGTTCTCGCGGCAGCGATGCTGTTGGTCACCCGCCAGGAACTGACTGACACGGCCAAGAAGAAGCGCGCCGAGTTCAGGCGCACGCTGTCGGTCTATCTCGACCTCGTTGCCATGTCGATGCAGGCGGGTCGGGGCCATGCGGAAGCGTTGCCTGCGTCGGCGGCCATCGGCACGGGTTGGGCCTTCACCCAGCTCCAGGACGCTATCGAAGGAGCCCGGTTCTCCGGGACCACGCCCTGGCACGCGCTGGGTCAACTTGGTGACCGATTCGGCATCCGCGAGCTCACCGATCTCGACGCGGCACTGACGCTGGCCAATGATGACGGCGCGAAGGTACGCACCACCCTCGTCGCCCGCGCCGAGACACTTCGATCGGAACGGATCGCAGACGCAGAGGCGGCTGCTGCTCAGGCCACAGAGTCGATGCGATTCGCCCTCATCGTCATGGTCTTCGCCTTCCTAGCTTACGAGCTCTACCCCTCGGTCGCCCGGCTCTTCGCCGGCTGACCTCGCTACCACCCGCAGGAGAACAACATGGAGGAAATCAGGATCCTGGTGATCTGGTTGCAGGTCCGTCTGTCCGAGCGCGAGCGAGACGAGCGTGGGTTCACGGCAGTCGAATGGCTGCTCATCGCCCTGGGGGTCATCGTCATCGCAGGCATCGCCGTCGCTGCGATCAAGGCGTACGTCGTGGGCCAGACCAACAAACTCGGGCAGCCCTGAGCCAGGGCTGTGATGTGCAGAGCACGCCGGACCCGGGACGAGCGAGGAGCGGTCGCCATGGAGTTCCTCCTCGTCATCAGCGCGCTTATGCTCGTGTTCCTGCTGATGCTTCAGTACGCAGTGAAGGCGCACGCCCACCGAGTGGCCGAAGCCGCCGCTGAGGAGGCACTGTCGGCCGCATCGGCGTACGACGGCACAGCCGCCTCCGGCAAGCAGGCTGGCAATCACATGCTGAGTGACCTCGGCAGCCTGTCGAACACGACCGTTGTGGTGACCCGCACTGGTACCACGGCCTCGGCTAAAGTGACCGGCGATGTCGAACAGCTGGTCCCGTTCCTGCCCGTGCGCGTGACCGTCAACGTTGAGGGCCCGGTGGAGCAGTTCGTGGAGTCGCCATGAGGCGCGACGAGCGCGGAGCGATGGCCATCGAGGCATTGCTCCTGACCCCGGCACTGGTAGCAGGGATCATCTTGATCGCGGGCGGCTCTCGGTACGTCGAAGCGAGGGGTCAGACGAACCACGCGGCGTACGCCGCAGCGCGCGCAGCATCACTGACAACCAACCAAGAGGCGGCTGTCATGGCGGGAAAGAGGGCCGCTGAAGACTCGATGACCGAACGGGGCCACGCGTGCGCCGACCTCAAGGTCGAGGTCAATGCCGGCGACTTCAACCCTGGTGGGAACGTGCGGGCGACCGTCACCTGCACTGCTGACTTGTCGGACCTCGTCGGGGTCGGGCTGCCAGGGGCAAAGACGTTCGTGTTCACCGCGGTCGTGCCCCTGGAGAAGCATCGGGAGTTCCCATGAACACTCGAGACCAACGCGGCAGTGCCTCGATCTGGGCAATCATCGTCATCGCAGGCGCCTTCACGGTCCTCCTCGGGCTGGTCGTTGACGGCGGCCGAGTCATCGACGCCCGTGTGGCTGCTTCGCGAGCCGCGGCACAGGCTGCTCGTGTCGGTGCCGACGCGCTGTCCTCATCCAGCGTCCGTAGCGGCCACGACGCGATCGACGTCGTGGCCGCCAAGGTCCAGGCGCAGAACTATCTCCACGACGCTGGAATGACCGGAACTGTCAAGACCGCGGGCCAAACCGTGACCGTGACCGTCTCGGGCAAGTCCTCAACCCAGATCCTCGGTGTCATCGGCATCGCGGCCTTCCCCATCGAGGAAACTGCATCCGCTCAAGCCGTCACCGAGGCGGGCCGTCCATGACATCGATTCGACGGGCAGGGATCCTGCTTCGAGGACTGAGTGCCGTAGTCGTACTCGTCGCAATGGTTGCGGGTGTGCCCGTCCTCCTCCTTGGCACGGTGGGCAGTCCGGTCCCTCCTGGGTGGGCGTGGACCTCACCGCTCACGACCAACGCCCTCCTCGGACTGCTCGCGTGTGTTGCGTGGGTCTTCTGGGCGCAGCTGGTGGTCTGCGTCGTCGTAGAACTGATCGCGGAGATCCGGCTCGCGACCGGGCGTTCCGCGGACTGGCTCGCTCGTGTTCCCGGCACGTTCGGCGGGCAGCAGGCCTTTGCCCGAACGCTCGTCCAAGCAGTCGTCGCGGTCGGGTTCACTACAGCGGCCACGGCCGCAGCCCCGGCTCCCTGGATCGGGCATGCCGAGGCCGCTCCTACGGCCTCAAACACCGCGCCGTCAGCTGCGCCGGCAGCGGCCGTAGCGAACGTCGCGCCAGAACCGCACCAGGCGCCGACGATCAAGGTCAACGTCGAGCGCGGCGACACCCTGTGGTCGATCGCCGAGCAGCACCTCGCGGCCGGCGAACGATGGCGAGAGGTCGCCGAACTCAACCGAGGTCGCGAGATGAGCGACGGGTCGACCTTTGACGACGCCCGGACCATCCTGCCCGGGTGGACGCTGCTCTTACCTTCCTCGGCGCCACGTCCCGTTGCCGAAGAGGTGGTCACCGTCCAACGCGGCGACACGCTCTGGGAACTCGCCGACGACGCCTATGGCGACGGCTCCAAGTGGCCCCGGGTGTACGAGGCCAACGACGAGCGCATCGAGGACCCGCACTGGATTCATCCGGGACAGCAGCTCGTCGTCCCAGGTCAGGGGCGTGGTCGCCCGCGGAGGGACGAGGACGGCCACCAGACAGCGCATCCACCGGTCACCCCGGTCACGCCGCCTGTGGAATCTCACCCACCCACGGAAGTACCGACCCAGCCTGAGCCGACCCCGGAAGTCGTGACGCCTCCCAACCCCTCGGGGACGGACGGGCAGAGGGACAGCGCGGATCCGACCGCCGCCAAGGACCCCGGCATCCACATCGACGGAGCAACGATCACCCGGGCACTGCTCGGCGGCGGCGGGTTTCTTGCGGCCGGGATGCTTTGGGTCTACGCCGGACGACGGCGTACGCAGACACGAAACAGGCGGTCGGGCCGTGCGGCGCCGAACGTGGCACCGCGATTGAGGCCCGACGACAAGGCATTGAAAACCATCGGTGGCGACGCAGGACCACGGATGGCCTTCGTCGACTCGGCCTTGCGGGAGCTCGCGCAACTGGTCGAGGAATCGGGACTCCGCCTCCCAGATGCTGCCGCCGCTCGCATTGATCAGGAGTTCCTGGAACTTCACCTCGCGCACCCGGAACCCGCGGCTCCTAACCCGTGGATCGCGTCACCCGACGGGGCGGTGTGGAGCGTGTCGGTGACGCATGTGCCTCGGTCGTCGGGTCGGATCTCGCCCTACCCGGCGATGGTGACTCTCGGTATGGACCCTGAGGGAGGAACGTGGCTCCTGGACCTGGAATCCGCGGGCGTCATCCAGATCGTGGGCGATCGCCCCGCCGGTACCGACCTTGCCAGGTTCATCGCGGCAGAGTTGGCCCTGAACCCGTGGTCGGACGCTGAGGTCGTGAGCGTGGTCGGCGTTGGCGAGGAGATCGTGCGGCTGAACTATGGGCGCCTGTTCGCGGATCCAAGACTGGACATCGATCGACTCACCAAACTCACCCGCCAGATGGCCGACGCGTTGGAGTCGTCCGGCCGGGACGTGCTTGCGTGTCGCGCCCTTGAGGGGGAGGACGCGTCGGTGCCCAGTGTTGCTATCGGCATCGTCGGAGATCAAGACCTCGACGCCTCGAGACCCGCGATCGCGGACCTGATCAACGAGATGGAACGCACCCCGGGTCGAACGTCGGTGGTCCTGTTAGTGGTCGCCTCCGAGCCGGTCGAGTCCCGGCCGCTGACGCTCCGCGTCCTCGGGGAGGAGAGCCTCGAGACCCCTTGGGGGACCGTGCGCCCGAACCGACTGACCACGGCAGAGGCCACGGCCCTCGGTGAACTGTTCGACGACGCTGAAACGGAGGGCGACGAGCCGGTCCCCGTGGCGCCCGGGCCTGACGGCGAGCCGAGCAACGTGGACGAGGCCGGAGCGCTCGTCGACGAACTGACCAACTCACGCTGCGGCGCTGGCGACCCGCATTCCGTGCTGCCTCGTCCTGATCGCGCCTACATCGATGCGGCGGCGACCACCGCCGATGACCTCGCCGCGTTGGCCCCGGAGGTGCCGCCGAGCGAGGTGACAAGCGACCTGGCGGCGGACCCGACGCTTGAGGCTGATCTGGCCGACTGGCTCGACCCGGCGATCAGCCGACCCAAGCTCCGAGTCTTGGGGCCGGTCGAGCTCCTCGCTGGCGGGCAACAGACCAAGGAGGTCGAGTCGAGGCCGGCGTACTTCGCTGAACTCGCTTCCTACCTTGCCGCCCATCCAGCCGGACGGACACCGAACGAGGTCGCGGCCGATTTCGGGATCCAAAACAACACCCTGCATACACGTCTGGGTCAGCTGCGGAAGTGGCTCGGCAAGCAGCCCGACTCCGACGAGTGGTACCTGCCCAACGCCCTCTGGATCCGTGGCCAGCAGGTCTACCGGATCGAGGGCATCATCGTCGACGCCGATCTCTTCCGGCGGCTTCGGGCACGCGGTGAGGCACGTGGCCCGGAAGGGATCGAGGATCTGCGCCGGGCGCTTGAGCTGGTGACGGGCAGGCCCTATGACCAGCCTCGGAACAGGGGGTACGGCTGGCTCGTCGACACGCCATTTGACCACTACCTGACAGCGGCAATCGTCGACGTCGCCCACATCGTCGCCACGTACGGGCTGACCGAAGGTCAGCCCAAGCTCGCGTTGTGGGCAGCCGAGAAGGCGATCGCGGCCGCGCCGGCCGAAGACAAGCCTCGGCTCGACCTGGCCCGCGCCATGAAGGCAATAGGCCAAGACGCAGAAGCCGAGAACTACCTGAGGCGCGAGGTCTTCAACCGTTCCGACGACGACCGGGCACCCCTGGATCCGTCCAATCGGACGAAGGAGATTGCGCACCGATTGATCCAGGACGGTTGATCGCCTCGATTGGTTGTGGAAGGCCCCCAACCTCAGTCAAGCCGGAGTCTCGCCCTGAGTTGGCGGATCAACACCAGTTGGTGCTCAATCGTTTCCATGGCGTCGCGCAGCTCAGTGTCGTACTGCTGAATGAGGGCGGCCCTTTCACGGCCCTTGTCGTCGGGAGTCACCTCTGAGAGGAGGTCGTCGGCGACCTGCAAGGCCGTTCTTGTGTCCGGCGAACTAGTCGGCTTGAGCAGCACGCCTAAGAGGCAGTAAGCCAGAGCTCCGAAGGCTTCCCACCCCTCGTCGACTAGGGACTCGGGGAGCTCCAGCGCTTCGGCATCGACGGCCCTACGGAGGGTCAGCCCCTCGGTGAGGGCTGTCAGCATGACCGCCACCGTGCTGACCGTGAAGGGGGGTCTGACCGTCAATCCGTATCCCTGCAGCACGTCGGTATACATCGGGGTGTACAACTCCCGCGTGTATTTCTGATACTGCCTACGGAGTTCGGCCCGCACATCCGCATCGCGGTATGCCCTCGGCCACAGACCAACCTGAGCGCGGAACGACGGATCTCCATCCAAACCCTCAGTGTCTGCCTTGGACTGAAGGCGTACCACCTCACGGAAGTTGAGGTCTTCGGGATCGGCTTCGCCGAGAGCCGACATGATCGACTTTAGGTAGTCCTGATGTGCCCAGTCCAGGGCGTAGGCAGCGAGATCTCGCACGTAGGCTTCTAGGCCGTCCGGCCAAGCGTGGTAAAACGCCCCGTTTGAGACTCCGGCCGTGCGCGTGAGCTCGAGCAGCCGGATCGAGTCGATCGACATCCCGCTGCCGAGCATTTTGAACCCCGCCTTTAGGAGCCGGGCGCGCGCCGATTCTGTGTTCATCTCACACAGCCTACGCCCTGGAGAAGAACTTCTCCGTAATGCCTTGACACACGCCATGTCCGGGATGGACTCTAGTGGAGAGTCATTATGGAGACTCACTTCTCCCGAGGAGGAATCATGAGGGTGCGGAACAAGATCGCAGGGCTGGCAGCCACAGTGGCGTTGACGGTCGCCGGCACAGTGGCCACGACCACTGCTCCCGCGGACGCCAGCTCCTATGGGTGTACGGGGTACGGCACAGGGGTTACCTGGCAGGGTATGTACGTCAGAAACGGCACGTTCTGCAGCTACGTCAGCGGGTCAAGCACCTATGTCAACTACGTGACGGGGAACTTCTTCGTTCACATCCCCGGGCCGGACCAGCTCTGCAACTACTCGATCAAGGCCGACTTCTACGACGCCTACGGGAACTGGTACACGTGGAAGCCGGGCTCGATCCACTGGGGCTGCTCGTGGAACGCCGACACCTACAGCGTCCCCATCTACTCGTGGATGCGTCGGGGATCGGTGAGGGTCACCCTGCTTTCGAACGGGTATCCCGTCGCTGCGATCCGCGAGAGCATCTACTGAAGTCGTTGACAACCACGCGAAGGGGCCCCTCGGGGCCCCTTCGTTCGTTGATGCTGCGGCTGGTTGCGCTGCCACCGGCCGGGTGGTGGGAACCCGGAGGCGTGGGGCAGTCCTAGCCATCGTCCGGCAGCCCGAGCCATTGCTGATTTCGCAGGCAATACACCCCCACCACCGTCTCAGTCAGGTGGCGAGCACCCGAACAGTCAGAAGAAGTCTGAGACTTCTCGCGAGGTGTGAGGCGCTTGGTGAGCGTGTCGGTGAGGCATGCGTTCTTCCGTGGAGTTCCGCCTGGATTCACGGAAGGACCCAACCCATGCCTCTGATCAGACAAGTAGGGATCACGCCCCAGGAGCTCGACGAGCTCGTCGACGAGGAACGCTGGCGCCAGTGGTGCCTCGCCGAGCCGGATCTCTCTGAGCTTGGCTCAATCCAGGCCCTGCGGGAGCTGCGCGGCGAAGCCGAAGACCAGGTCCTCGGGGCGCTGCTGCGCCTCGCGGCTACGGACGGACATGACGACCAACTGGCGGCAATCGCCGTCCTGCATCAACTCGGCGGCTCGGTGCGCACCATCGCCCGTCACTTCTGGCACCTCGCCGGCGGCGACGTTGAGGGCATCGTTGTGGGCGCGATCTGGGAGCAGATTCGTTCGTACGACTGGCGGAGTCGCCCGCGTCATCACGCCTCGGCAATCCACCACGGCACCAGGAAGACCGTCCGCGCAACGCTGATGCCGGACACCTCAAGGACCTTGGGACAGAGGGTCGTCCTCCTGAATCCACAGTCCTGGGTGTTCGAGGCACTCGTCGAGCACGATGAAAGCGACTCCACGAGCCTGGACGCCTTCGACTCCCGCGACCAACTGGCCATCTTCCTCAACTGGGCCACCGGCCATGGCTTGGTCGACGACGATGAGATCCGGCTGCTGGACGCCCTGATGGACCTTGATCGACACAACGCTCAGATCCCGAAATGGCTCCGCGGCGCCTGCTCGATGGCAGCAGTCGAGCGCATGGCCTCAGAGCGCGGGATCTGCACCAAGTCGGTGACCCGCGCCAGGGACAAGGTGCTCGCCAAGCTCCGCGACGCTGCGCCGCGATTCATGGAAGAGGTCGCCTGATGGGTGTCCACTCGCCCCACGTCGATGCGCTTGAAGGGGGCATGCAGCCATGCCCTTCGCCCGCCACGCTCCCGTTCGCGCCGGGCGACCCCGAGTGGGTCGCGAACCTCCTCGACACCCAGCGGACCGGTGAGCTTGACGCAATCGTCGACCAGCTCGAAGAACTCATCGGCCTGATACGGAGGGCCGCGAAAGCACGCACGATGCTCGCGACCGTCGATCCGCAGTTGGTTCGAGCAGGACATCAGGTGCGAGCAGCACGCGGAGGCGGGTTGTGAGTACGACGGTCACGGAGGCAGTCTCTGTCTCCGATCTCGTGGCAGCCGTCCGGCGGCAACAGGCACCCCGCCTCACGCCTCCTGTCCCGGTAAGGGCTCCACAATGTCGTGGCGCGTGCGTCCTCGGCGCTCACCCCGGCGCCGGAGCCACCACGGT
This sequence comes from Nocardioides korecus, assembly GCF_054778395.1. NCBI lineage: Bacteria > Bacillati > Actinomycetota > Actinomycetes > Propionibacteriales > Nocardioidaceae > Nocardioides > Nocardioides korecus. The sequence continues at coordinate 315,394 of NZ_BAAGZO010000005.1, forward strand.
CGCGGTTGCTCTCGTTGACGCCCTGGACGCGATCGGCCACCCCGGAACGCTCCTGGATCTGGCTCCCTCGCCGGACGCCTTCGCCGCTGCGGAGTGCGAGGTGGACTCGCGTATGCCTGGTTGGCGTGCGGGGCGCCGAGGGGAGACCCAGGTGCTGCGCCGGCGTATGCACGAGGCCGAGGCTCCGGAGTTCTCGACCGACCTTGTCGTCGACGGTCAGCTGGAGTCGCTCAAGAGCCTGATCCTGGTCTGTCGGGCCACGCTCCCAAGCGTCCGCCGGGCCGACGCTGCCCTGGCCGACGGCGCGGTGCTTGCGGTGGTTGGCTCCAGCCGCTGGCCCAAGGTCGTAGCCGCATCGCTCGGCCCCAGTCTTCAGCGGGCCGCGGACGACGGCCGCGTGGTCTTTGTCCCCCATGACCGAGACCTCGAGCTGTACGGCGTCGACGTAGAGCCATTGCCGGCGAGTGCGCACGCCGCGGGGCGACGGATCATCGAACTCCTCTGGCCTGACCTTGCGAACTCGTCTTCACCGCGTCGATGGAAAGGACATCGGCGATGATTGTTGAGGCGATGAACAACGTCTGCGCGAAGGCGCCGACTGGAATCGACAAGTACGCTGACCTGTTGCTCAGCTGGGTGAAGTACGGCGTGGCGGCCGTGATCATCGCCGCTGGCTTCATCTCCGTCGGCGCTCTGGTCGTCGGCAAGCTCGGCAGCATGTCCCGCGCCGCCCAGATGGGCGCATCTGGGCTCATCTACGCGGTGCTGGCCGCGGTCGGTTACGTCACCATCTACGGCATCCTCGATGCGATCGTGGGGAACTGCTGATGTCGGCGCGGACATCGTTGGCGCGGATGCTGGCCGGCCCCGAGGAGTGGAACCGTCGCCGGCTTCAGGTCCTATTGTGCGTCGTCGTGATCGTGCTCGTGGCCGTCGTGGTCGGGATCGTCTGGTCGGGCATCGAGCTCATCGGTGCCGGAGGGACGACCCACTCTTCGAGCGCCGAATCCGGCACAGCGGAGAGTGACTCCGGAGCCGGCCCCACCCTGATCGACGAAGCACATCCCGGTCCGCTGTCGACCGGGCACACCGGCACGATCAGGATTCCGCAGCCATCGAAGCTGGGCGAGGCACAGGTCGGTACCGGCTTCGCGCAGTCAGCGGCTGGGGCGCTGGCACAACTGATCGCGATCGACAGGCGAGCGATCGAGTCGGCGTCGGCGGTCACCGCGCAGGACGTCATCGCCGCGTGGGCGGCGCCCGGCGGGCCGTCACCGGAGAGCTGGTCCGTTGTCGCCGCCGTCCAGACGCTGCTGGAATCGGCCGGGCTTCCCGCGAACGGGTCCAGCGATCTGGAGATTCAACTCGAACCTGCGATGGGCCTGATCCAAGGAGCGGAAGCGGGGGCTGGGACGGCGACCGTTTGTGCCGACTTCATCCTCACGGCGAGAGTCGCGGGCAAGCAGCCCGATCGCGTTGCCGTGGCCGACTGCCAGCACATGATCTGGCGCGGCGATCACTGGAAGATCGCTCCAGGTGAGGAGGCCGAACCGACCCCCTCGCTGTGGCCGGGCACGCAGCCGTCGTACGGCGCCGGTTACCAGTGGCTGGAGTTCCTGCCATGACCGCCGAGCTCGTGCCAATGATCGATCTGAACCCGTTTCACTGGCTTGGAGACCAGGTGAAGGAAGGTCTCGCCGACGTCTTCACGGCGATGATGATGTCTCTGTGGTCGGCGGCACTGTGGCTGATGGACCTTGTGTTCGGAGTCATCGATCGCTTCCTCACCCCCGACGTGACCGACCCCGGACTCAACCACCTCTACAGCTTCACCCTGTGGCTTTCGCTGCTCGTCGCCCTTCTGATCGGCTTCGGGCAGGTGGGTGTCGCCGCTGTCCGCCGGGACGGACGGTCGCTCGGCAGTCTCGCGACGGGGATCGCACAGTACGGCGCCGTCGTTGCCGGCTGGATCGTTGTCTGTGGGGGGCTGGTCGTCGGCTGTGCCGGACTCACGCACGGGCTCCTCAGCGAGATGTTGAACGTTCCCGGATTTGCCGGCTACTCGGCATCCGCCGGAATGCCGAACCAAGTCGCTGGCACGGTCCAAGCGGCGGTCCTCGGTGTCTGTGCGCTCTTCATGGTGATCCCGGCGGCGTTCGCCTATCTGCTCATCATGCTGGTGCGAGAGGCGGCCTTGCTGATCTTGACCGCAACCATGCCGATCGCGGCCGCGGGAGCACTCGGCGACGGCACCAAGGCGTGGATGTGGAAGTCGATCCGCTGGTTCGTCGCCGCATGCCTGACGTCGCCGCTGCTGGCGCTGGTCGTAGGTATCGGCGTACAGATCTCACGAGCAGCCTTTCCTGAGGCGGGTCAGGCCCAGCGCAACGACCACCTGATGTCTGACGTCGTTAGCGCCAACGAGGCCAACGTCGGTATGGCCGTCGTCGGCTGCGTGGTCTTCGCGATCGCCTGCTTCTGCCCGATGGTGCTGTTCCGGCTTCTCGCCTTCGTCGATCCTGGCACCGCTTCCGGTGCCTCCTTCCGCTCCACCCTCGCGGCCAACGGGGGAGCGTCCGGGCTGCTCTCAGGGCGCCACACTCAAGACCAAGGATCCGGCGCTGCCACCCAGACGTCGGCTGACGGCCGGACAGCCAGCGAGAGCGGTGCCGACGCCGACACAGCCAACAGGTTCCAGTCCCGCGCTGCGAAGGCCTTCGGTGGTGTCGGCAAGGCGGCCGGAAAGACGATGGACGTCGCCGGCGGAGTCGCCGCCACCGGTGCGTCGATGGCGATCGACGTCATGGGTCAGGCAGGCGTCGGCCACCAGGGCTACTACGACACCACCCCGCCACGTCGGGCCGGCAAGCCGTACCCACAACGCACCCGGATCGGCCACGGGTACGACCAAAGCAGCGGTGTCGCCAACGACCCAGCCCACGTCGCCAACGCGGACGAAGCGGCCTCTGTCGCGGAGGACGGAGCCTTCCTCGCATGACCGTCTACGGAGGCTCAGCCACCCGAGACCGGCAAGGCTGGTTCTTCGGGCTCACCGGACCACAGGTGTTCCTCGCGCTTGCCGCCGCGTTTCCGTGCTGGCTGGCCATGTCGGTCGGCGAGTGGGCTGCGCTACTCGCCCTGGTGCCACTGTGGCTCGTCGCCGTCGCCCTGATCTGCATTCCCGTGCGAGGTTGGTCTGCTGCTCAGTGGATCGGTGTCCTTGCACGGCACGTCATGGGTCACGCGACCGGCTGGACCCGATGGCAGTCGAGAGGTGCCGCCGGTGACATCGAGGACCCCGCCGAGGCCGACCTCCCGGGCGTCCTGACCGGAATTCAGATCCACGACGGACCGACGATGGCGGGACGAGGCGTTCGGCCCGCCATCATCCAGAACCACGCCACCCGCACCTGGGCCGCAACGGCTCGCATCCTCCACCCCGGAATCGGCATGGCCGACGATGCCGACCGCGACCGGATGGGTGCGGGTCTCTCGGAACTCCTCGAGGCCGCCTCGGCCAGCAGCCAGATCGACGTGCTCGCCATCTGTCTCCGCACCGTTCCCGACGATGGCACCGAGCGAGCCGAATGGGTGCGCCAGCACGCCCGCCAGACCGAGCCCGAGCTCTCGGCCCACATCCATGCACAACTCGATGCCTCGATCAGCGGCGCGGCGATTCGCACGGAAGCATTCGTGACGGTTGTTGTGCGCGAGGACGCCATCTCGAAAGACGCCCGAAGGGCGGGTCGTGGTCTCAGCGGTCGAGCCCGCATCCTGTACGGCGTCCTGGGCGAGGCCGAATCGCGTCTCCTCGGCGCTATCGGATGCACGCAGGTCAGCTGGCTCGACAGTGCCGAGCTCGCCATCGCGATCCGCACTGGTTTCGAACCCGGGGATGCCGCTGCACTGGCCGACTCGGTCATCCACCACGGGCACGACGACACGATCGGGGCAGGCGTTCCAGTCGCTGCCGCGGGTCCGACCAATGCGGCGACCGCTATGCGGTCCTACCGACACGGCGAGTGGGAGTCGATTGCTGCCACGATCCTGCTGCCACGCAAGGGCGCCGTGATGGGCGCGCTTGCCCGAGCCCTCGTTCCGTCCCAGGTCGGCGAACGCCGCGCCCTCACTGTGTTCTTCCGACCCGTCAGCCAGGGCAACGCCGAGCGCAGCACCGGACGCGCTGAGATGTCGGCTGCCATGGCCACTGAGGTACGCCGCAAGGTGGGCCGCGTCGAACGAGCACGTGATCGCCGTGCCGTAGAGCAGGTGCACGAGACAGACGACAAGCTCGAGCGGGGTCGCTCCCTGGTCCGACTCTCGTCGGCTTTGGCCATCACAGTCCCGGCCGCGTGGAACGCCCAGGACTACGGCCGGCGCTTGGACGCCTCGGTGCGCCTGTGCGGCTTCACGCCGCTGCCGCTCGACGGTGCCCATGACGCCGCGTTCGCGGCTGCGGTCATCCCACTCGGGACGGGGCTGCCCAAGAAGCGCCGGAGCTAGCGATGGCACGACGACGTACGATCTCGCGGTCCGTGGACCACCTACTCACGGACTTCGGCTCGCGTCTGCCGCGCAAAGACGCAGAGCCACCGGAGCCCCCAGCCGACAAGCCGTTTCCGCGGGTCGTCCGACATCGCGGCGTACGCAAGACCGGGCATGGCTGGGCGCCGACCCTCCCGCCCTTGGCGGCCTATCAGATGACCTCGGAACAGACCCCCGTCATGTGGCCACTCATCGCCGGCGACGGATTACCGCCGACCGGAGCGCCGATGGGGTTCAACGTCCTATCTGGCGGCTCGTTCTACTGCGACCCAATGGGATGGATCAACGACGACACCATCCCGGTGACCAACCCCAACGTCTTCATCTTCGGCAAACCAGGTCGTGGCAAATCCGCACTCGTGAAGGCGTTCATGCTCCGCATGATCCGTTTCGGATACAGATCGCTCGTCCTCGGGGACGTCAAGGACGAGTACGAAGACATCTCTCGCGCCCTGGGCGTCGAGCCGTTCCGCATCGGCCCCGGCATGCCGGGTCGGATCAACCCACTGGATCTCGGGCCGCTCGCTCTGGACTGGGAACGGCAGGACCGCGCCGAGACCGCGCGCCGAGCCGCCGTCATCTTCAACCGCTGGCTCGCGCTCATCCGCGGGCTTGTCGGCTCCCAGCAGGTCCCCTTCACTCCGACCGAGGCACGGGTGATCAACCACGTTCTGCGTGACTTGATCGGCTGGACGAACGGGCAGACGAAGCTGACGCCGGTCACGATCCCGATGGTCTGGAAGGCCCTCGACAGTCCGAGCGAGGACCTGGTCGCTGCGTGTCGGTACGAGTCACAGCAGGACTTCTTCGACAGCACCCGACCCCTTCGCGACGCCCTCGGCTCGCTGTGCGAAGGCGAACTCGAGGGACTCTTCGACGCCCCCTCGACTTTTGAGCCGAACTGGCGTGCGCCGATCCAGACGCTCTCCCTCAACGCCCTTCACTCGGCCGGAAACGAGGCTGCGGTCGGCATAGCCCTGATGTGTCTCAACTCGTGGGGCCAAGGAATTCGGGAGATGGCCGAGGCCGGCGACCGGCGCATCGTGCTCCGCGACGAAGCCTGGATGCAGACACGGCTGGGAGTCGACGCCGTGAAGACTCTCGACTCCAACCTCCGACTCTCGCGCAACGACGGCGACATCCAGCTCGTGACCTACCACAAGCCGTCCGACCCGCTCTCGGCCGGTGATCAGGGAAGCCAAGCGGCGCAGATCGCCAAGGACTTACTCCACCTCGCCGACGTACGCATCCTCATGGGCCAGGACGAAGAGGTCGGCACGGAGCTCGGTCATCTGCTGGGACTGACCCGGATGCAGCAGGAACTGGTCACCGGCTGGGCGATGCAGGACAAGGGGCGCGCGCTGTGGATGGTCGGCGACCAGCGATTCAAGGTTCAGACCGTCCTGACGCCCGTCGAGCGTCGGCTCACGTACACGAACGATGCGGTCGCCTAAGCCCTGTGACTGTTCGCGAGATTTCTGACGGTTTCTGGCCGAACTTGCACATGCTCGGCCAGGAGGTGGGAGCTGCTCGTGCATGTTCGCCGAAGTGCCTACTGCTTGTCACGCAGGGCGGCGTGCTCGGCGGTCTTGAGGTAGCGGGTGGCGCCTTCGACGCTCATGCCGAACAGGTCGCAGATGCGTCGTACGTCGCCGCCGGTGGCGTGGATCTCGTGAAGGATGCGGTCCTCGCGCAGCGCGCGCGGGCGGAGCGCGCTGTCCCGCCAGGGGAATGCATGGCCGCCGGGCACGAGCCGCGGTGCGGTGCGCCGGTTGATGAGCAGGTGCGGGTTGGCGCTGGCGGGCCAGGTCTGGTTGCGATAGTCGAGCCAGGCGGCCAGCCGTGTCCTGACCGGTGCGGCGAGTGGAATGTCGCGGCCGTCGACCTGGAGCCGCCCGTCGACGATGTCGATCAGTTGCAGTTCGCGGACCTGCTTGCCGGTCAGGGCATGGAATGCCACCAGAGCCACCGCGAGCGCGACGGCGGGGTTCGGCGAGTCCAGTTCGGCACGGATCAGAGCGGTGTCCAGCGGCATCGGAATGTCGGTGGCCACCGGGGTGAGGTCGATGCCGCGCATCGGGTTGGCGAAGATCAACCGGCGGCCCTTGAGGATCTTGAACAGCGACTTCAGGCCGTTCTCGGCGAAGTGCCTGTGGCTGGTGCCTGCGGGCAGTCCCGCCAGGGCGGTGAGGATGTCGTCCTTGCTGATCTCGGCGAACGACTGGCGCCCTGCTTCGACCCAGGCCTGCACGACGGGGGCGAGTCCTCGGATGTGGAGCTCGACGGTCGCGGGCTCGCGGGGGAACTGGCGTGGGGAGCTCCGGGAGCCGCCGAGCATGATCTGCAGCCAGAGCTCGAGGTGCTTGCGCATGGCGTCCGGGAGGGCGCCGGCGCCGATAAACTTGGCGTCGAAGTACTGCTCGACGTGGGTGGGGACGTCATCGATGAGCAGGCCTGCCTCGGCCAGGACGTCGACGGTGGACACGATCGTGCCGTCGTAGCGGCGCAGCGCCACGACCTCGCTCGAGCGGATCTTCGCGGTCGGGGTGGGCCGGACGGTTTGCAGCATCCGCAGGGTCTGCATCACGGCGTTACGCTGCCGCACGCTCCAGCCGTAGCGGCGCGCGTGGTCGGCCACGATGGCAGCGCAGTAGCGGGTGAGGTCGCTGTCCTCGACCAGGATCCTCTGACGCAGCACGTCGGGGTCGGGGGCCATGTCGAACAGCACGAGCTGTTCGGCGGCTGCCTCGTCGAAGCAGGTGCCGGGCCGGTAGGGCAGCTGGTTCTTGTTCTTCTTCGACCAGCGACCATCCCAGCTGATGTAGTCGGGCAGCGGAGTCTTGCGCCGCCTGTCAACCATGTTGGCGAAGAAGAGCTGCTGGCTGTGCTGGTTCGCGGCGACGACATCAGGTGCGCGACCTGGCTCTTGCTCGAGGCGAGCATTCTCCAGACACAGCCGACAGGTTCGGGTGTCGCTCACATGCGCATCTCGGCCGCAGAAGGCACAGGTCCCCTTGGGGTAGTGGGATTCCCACCACTTGCAAGACCAGCAGGTCCAGTTGTAGCGGGGATAGACGCCCCAGGCCAGGCAGTGCTTGCAGGAGTCGATGTGCTCGGGGCTGCGAGGGTGGCAGCGGCTGCACAGGCCCTGGCTGAAGTACTCACCCTGGCTGCCGCACTGCCGGCAGGACGGCGTTGGGAAGGGCCCACCGGGCAGGCAGTCGTAGCAGAAGTCGACCCGGGGTCTGGTCCAGGCGACGCGGTTGACTTGGCAGCGGTTGCACTTGGGTGGCAGCCGCAGCGGTGCGTTCGTTCCCGGTGCGGGCGGACTCATCGGGTCCCGCCCTGGTCGGTGCAGCGATCGGTTAGGAGTGCCGCCAGACCTTCACCGCTGAGAGCAGTAGGAGCACGGCGAGCAGGGGCACCAGGACTGCCTCTGCGACGACGCCGAGGAGCAGGCCTCCGGCGATCGATCCGGTCACGGAACCTGCGCCCATGGCGAGGACGAACTGCTTGGTGGTGGTCAGGACCGCGAACGCCTGGTCGCGGGAGTAGCGGAAGAACGCCACGAGCATCGTGGGCAGCGACACCAGCAGTGACAGGGATCCGGCGAGCTTGGTGTCCACGGCGTAGAGCAGCACGAGGGTCGGGATGAGCAGCTCGCCACCGGCCACGCCCATGAGTGCGGCCACCACGCCAATCCCGAAGCCGGCCACCACGCCGGCGACCAGCTGCGCGCCCGCGGGCAGGTCCGCGCTGTGCAGGGTGCCGATGCGTTCTGCGGTGAAGACGGCTGCGATGAAGACCAGCAGCACCGCCAGGATCCGGTACAGCGTCGTCGACTTCATTCGGGTGGCCCACGAGGCGCCGAGCCAGGCGCCGAGCAGGCTGCCGGCAAGCAGGTTGAGCACCGCGGTCCACTCGTGGGCGACCTCGGAGATCGGGACCGCGCTCAAGCGTGCCGGGATGCTGGCCAGGACTACCACGAGGCTCATCGCCTTGTTCACGATCACCGCCGCGAGGGCAGCGAAGCCAAACACTGCCAGCAGCAACGGTAGCCGGAACTCCGCACCACCCAGGCCCACCAGTCCGCCCAGCACGCCGACGGCCGCCCCCGCGAGGAAGCCCGCGGCCGGTGAGCGCGTCACCGGGCCGGCACCAGGGAGCGCCTCGGTGGAGTCGTTGCTGGTCACCGCCCAGACGGTAGCGGCCCGAGACCCGCGACATCCTCTGGCCTTCACCGTCTACAGAGGTGGGGTCGAGCGTGCCTTGCTGGGCCGGGGCGTCACCCTTGGGGACCGGGTGCCGGAACCGTCGCCGTCGCCGGGTGAGCCGTTGTCGTCGCCGTTGGCGGCGTCCGTGGTCCGTGGACGTCGGGCGGCGACCTTGTCCGGCTCACGGCTCATCAAGTCGTCTGTCGTGCACCCAAGCACCGCGCACAGCACGTCGAGATCCTCTAGGCGCATGGTGATCGGGGTGCCGGCCCACCACGACGACATCTTCCCCGTCGAGATCTCCAGGCCGGCCTCAGCGAGCATCCGCCGCAGCTCGGCCGACTTCCAGATCCCTCGCTCGGCGGCACGCAGCCGCAGGTTCCACTGCATCTGCTTCCTCTCTTCCCTGGAGTCCTCGGTGGAGTCAGTTCGTTGTCGTGGCGGTCAGGCGTGGCTGGCCGAAGCGGTCTTCGAGACGTTCGTTGGCCTGGTCCCACGCCCGTTCGATGTGGTCGCTGCGGACGTGGATGTAACCCGAGGTGGTGGCCAGCCACTGGTGGCCGAGCAGCTCCTGGAGCGCCTTGAGATCCACCCCGGCGGCATAGAGCGAGGACGCGCAGTAGTGCCGCAGCACGTGCGGTGTCATCCGACCCGACCATGCCGGGAGCCACTGGTCGACCTGACTGGTCAGCGTCCGGCGCAACACGTCGGCCCGTGCCCGGCCACAGCGACCGAGGTCATGGTCGAGTCGTTCGGAGGGCAGCAGCGGGGCATCCGGATCGGCCCAGTCGGCCCCGTACTGCGGCCGGACCTCGGCCAGCCACCAGTCGATCAGCTGGTCGGCGCCGTTGATCGCCGGGATCAGCCGGGGCTTGGGCCCACGTCCGCGGCTGCCCTTGCCAAAGCGGACGTGAAGCTTGCCGAACCCGCCGAGGTCCGGGCGCCAGTCGCGGATGTCAAGCATGACGGTCTCGTTGATCCGCAGTCCGAGCCGACGCCACAGCGAAGCCGCGAAGTAGTCCCGCGCCGCGGGCAGGTACTTGCGGGCGTCGGGGACCGACTCGCGCCATCCGGCAAACAGGACCTCGACCTCCTCATCCGACGGCGGCACCCGGACCTTCCCAAGCGAGGCGCCGGACTGGCGGTTGTACTCATCGATCGGCTGCTCAACCTGAACCCCGGTCGCACGCCTGATGGCGCCCTCGTAGCGGTCGACGACGAAGTCGTAGAACACCGCCAAGGTCCCAGCCTTGCCAGCGCGCGTGGACACGCTTCGGCCGAGCCGTCGTTGCTCAGCCAGATACCGGTCAGCATCCTTGCAGGTCGCTTCCCACAGCGGGCAGGTCAACAACCGGGCGAACTCGATGACCGCTGCCCGGCTGTTACGGATGTGCCCGTCACTCAGACCCGCGGCCACCATCGCCAGCGCGTACTGGTCGACCAGCTCCTGCTCGAAGTCCTCGACATCCTGCGCCGTCGCGAGACCCGGATCAGCAGCGCCGCCGGGCACCGCGAGCAGCCTCACGCTCACGACTGTTCACCGATGCCGACCACACGTCGACGATACGCCCAAACCTTCAGGAAAGGCGACTGATGATCAATGAATCTCTCACAGTCAGGGAACTCGCTTCACCTGCACGGACGTGGATCGGGCCCGCGAATCAGCAAATCGAACCGTCGCGCATAGAGGCAGCATGACAGGCAAGGCGACGTACGGCGTCGGACTGCTCGCACTTCCGATCGCGTTCCCGATCCTGTTCATCGTCATGATCGGCGGCCAGGCGTTGTCGTCACCGGCGGCGGCCTGCGGCGGGACAGGTGTGTCCACCGGTCCGAGCAGTGATTCGGATCTGGACACCGAGCAAATGGCGGTCGCGCAGCAGATCGTCGCCGCTGTCCGGGCCTTCCCAGCCACCGCGGACAAGCCGCACGCTGCGGTCATCGCGCTCGCGACAGCCCGCCAGGAGTCCGGGATCCGCAACCTCGACTACGGAGATCGTGACTCCCTTGGTGCTTTCCAGCAGCGTCCGTCGCAGGGCTGGGGGAGTCCGGAGCAGGTCAGGAACGTCCCGCACGCCACCACAACCTTCCTGCAACACGTCGTCCTGGTTCCCGAGTGGGACACCCGCCGGGTCACCGACGTCGCTGCCGACGTCCAACGGCCCGCCGAGGAGTACCGCGGCCTCTACGAACAGTGGGTGCCGCTCGCGACCCGACTCACCGACCAGCTCTGGCCGGGCGCAACGGCCACACTGACGACGGCGCCTGCGGCCTGCGGGTCATCGCCGTCCGTAGGCCCGGGCGGTGCTGTTTACCCCGTCCGGCCGGCGTTCATCGGAACCGACAGCCACAACTGGGGCGGCACCGGAAGCCACTGGAGCAGCTGGCATACCGGCACCGACTTCTCCGTGCCGTGTGGCACGCCGGTCCTCGCCGCGACGAGCGGGACAGTCCAGATCGATACGAGTCAGGCTTGGGCAGGCACGTGGCTGGTCAAGGTCGTCACCGGACCGGACTCGGTCGCCACTTGGTACGCCCACATGCAGAAACTCGACGTCCACGAGGGCCAGGCAGTCGGAGCCGGCCAAAATCTCGGCGAGGCGGGAGCCCGGGGGAACGCCACGGGCTGTCACCTCCACTTCGAGGTGCATCTCCGCAACGGCAGCATCTACGGACCCGACAACGTGGACCCGAGTCGGTGGCTCGCGGCGAAGGCTGGGTAAAGGGCCTAGAAGACGGCGATCCGTCGGCCTGCAATTCGCGCCGACCTTCTCCGCGGCTGTCCGAGCCTTCTGCTGAGGTCAGCCAGTCTGGTGCCGGTGTGGCGGATCGCCATGAGGTGGACCGAGCCCCATACCCGGAGGTGGGGGCCTCCGTCAGCCATCTGGATGACGCCGCTGTCGCGTCGGCTCTGAGGTCTGGACGAGAAGGACGTGGGTCGGAATTCGCTGTCCATTCGCTGGCTCGTGTGTGCTTGAAGGGGCGTGAGGGTTCAAAGCCGACGCACTGACGTCTTCCCGACGACCTGGGAGATCCCCGTGGGGATCGGGCTGATCTGGCTGCTCGGGTCATTCCTCGCGCTGCCCGCGGGTCAGGGGCTTGCGTTCGCGCTCTGCGGGGATGGGTTCGTCTGGCCCGGGTCCGAACTTGGTCGGAGCATTCTTGGCCTGCTGACAGGAGACGCTGGCCGCGGGCTGTCGCCGGGACTCCAGGCTGCGGTGCCTGCGACAGTTCTCGTCTACGCGGCCGCGGTCGCCATCGAACTCGCCCTGGCGAGCGCCGCGGTCATCAGTCTGTCCTGGTGGTGGCGCACGGTCGGGCCGCTGGCTCAGTTCGGTATGGCGGCGAGGCAGGAGGTTGCCGCCGTACTCGGGCGCCGGCAGCTGATGCGGAGGCGGAAGACGATTCGGCCCGATCTCCTCGACGGCGGGCGGTCATGAGTCCTGTCGAAGCGACCGACCTCGGGTGGCGTCTTGGCCGGTCCACTGTCCCGCGCGGGGTCGAGGCATGGGTGCCGTTCGACCGCACCACGGGTGTCTACGGCCCGCAGGGATCGGGCAAGACACTGGATCTGCTCACGCCAGCGCTGCTCACCGCTCCAGGCGCAGCACTTGTGACGCTCACCAAGCCCGAGGACCTCTACCTGACTCTAGGAGCGCGGGCGGAAGGGGAGCGGCCCGTCCACGTGCTCGACCCGTTCGACTTGGCGCCCGGCGTGCCGGCCCTGGTCTGGGATCCCGTCGACGGTTGCGCCGACTCGATGACAGCTGAGCGCCGCGCCAAGGCATTTACGGCGGGAACCGTTGGCGGTGCGGTCAGCCGCGGCACCGGCGACGAGGCGGCTCGCTTCTACGCGGCCGAGGCGGCCAAGGTCCTTCAGGCGTACTTCCATGCGGCGGCTCTCGACGGCGCATCGCTGGACGACGTACTCATGTGGATCGCTGACCCGCACAACGCCTCGCAGCCGGAGGAGATCCTGCGGACCCACCCTGCGGCGGCACCGTTCTGGGACGGACTCCTGCGCGGCGCGCTACACGGCGATCACCGGACGGCCGGCAACACGATAACGACGGTCCAGCAAGCGGTGGCGTTGTTCTTTCAAGAGACGATCCGGCGCCGATGTGTTCCCGGAACCGGTCGGCCCGCGACCGATCTGAAGCAGGTGATCGCTGAACGCGGAACCGTCTATTTGCTTGGCCGCGAGGACCCCTATGCCTCCGCTTCGCCGTTGATGACCGCGATCGCTGAGCACGTTCTCGACACTGCACTCGGCATGGCGACAGCGTCGCCGTACGGTCGGCTCTGCCCGTCGTTCCTTGCCTGCCTCGACGAGCTGCCGTCTACGACGCCGCTGCCCACCTTGCGCACCCGCATGGCCAACGAACGGGCGCTCGGCCTGTCCTTCATCTACGCAGCACAGACCTGGCGCCAGCTCGTGATCTGCTACGGCGAGGACGAAGCACGGGCGATGTTCGGCCTTACCAACAACATCGTGATCTTCGGCGGCGGGAAGGACGGCGAGTTCTACAAGGAGGTCTCGGACCTGCTTGGCACCACCCGCGTCTCCCGTAGAAGCTACAACCTCCACCGAGGCGGTTGGGGCAGCAGCTTCTACGGCGACGACGTACCCGTCCTTCGACCTGAGGAGATCAGGCAACTTCCGGAGCGTCACGCCCTGGTCGTCGCCGAGAACGCCCGTCCGTTCGTCGCGAAGCTGTCCCGCTGCATCGACGGTCGCCGCGGGAAGGTGCTGCTCCAAGCGCAGGCCGAAGCGCGAGCGAAGGCAGCAGAGGTACGTCAGTGACCGTGACGGGTCTAATGGCAGCACCGTTTCCGGAGCCCCCCGGCGTCATTTCGAGCCGGCTCGACGAGCTGCGTCTTGCTGCCGCCGCGACGAATGAGGACGAGCACGAGAGCCGTCGGGTCGCGATGCTGTCACGGCCGTGGGACCCACCGAGCTGCCCTCCCGAGATCCGCCGGAACGTCTACCAGTGGCTCGACGACGTCGTCGCGTGGATCAACGAGGACCACACTTGGCGCACCGATCGCGTGGTTCCGATCTGCTGGGACCTCCACCCGCACATCGTCCACGAGCTCGCGACCGTGACCTGCCTGCGCTGGGAGGCGGCCTTCGCCCGCACGCCAGCCGCTCTGGAGGAGTGGCACCGATTCACCCTGCCGGCCTTCCTCCAGCGCGTCGTCGACCGCATCGGCGAGACCGGGTGTCCACCGGGGCGGCATCAACCGAACCCCGGCGGCGGTAGGAACGCGATCTACCGAGACGGCGACGAGCCAACTCGTCGACGGAGCCGACGGTGGCAGGACGAGGAGTCGAATTCACGATTCGCCGGAAGAACAACGTGATGGAGCTCGAGAACCGGGTCCCGAAACAAGCGCCGAGGCTACCGAAGTCCGGGAAGCAGCCCGGTTAGATCGATGACCTCGATATTGGCCAAGTCGGTGAACTCGGCGACCGTCATCATTGGCGTGAGTCCGGGTGCGTCACGGACGCGTAGCGCTCCCTTCGACAAGGTCTTCACGGCGTTTCGGTTGCTGGTCTTGAGGAAGGCGACAGGAAGCGGGCCAACCACGTAAACCTGGCGCCGCCTGCCGGTGTCGTCCATGGAGAGACCGACCACGTCGGCGAACAGGCCGCGTTGACGACCACCGTCGTGGCCCTTCCAGGACGAGAGCTTGAACTCGGCGACTCTATGCGTTGTCTCCAGGTCGAAGACGCGGTCGGGATCGTTGCCAGCGCCCAGTGACGGGCGCTTGGTCACCAACTCACCCTCTTCGAGGATCATCGGAACTACCTGAGTGATGACGGCAGCGTGCATGAGGGTGTCGAGCATCCCGACACGCTCACGGACAACGAGAGCGCAATCGACCAGATCCTCGTCGAAGCCGGATGACGCCACAATCTCTTCAACGTCGGCTCGACTGACGCCCTGCAGCTTCGCTTCGAGAGCCGCGAGGGTGGAGGTCAAGGCGTTGGATGCCATAAAGGAATCCAGGCGCCGGAACGCCTCCAGCGCATCGGTATCCGTGTGGGGAGACGGTGAGGGGGCTGCAACTGCTTCCCGCGGTCCCGAAGAGCGAGGCGACTCACCGGGGATGGGACTAGTTTGGAATCCCAGTCGCTGGAAGACGCGCAGCGCAAAGTGGCTAATGAACGACTCGTCATGGAGTCCAGTCGCGACTCGGAAAGCCTGCTTCGGAGGCCAACGGCGACCCTCGATCTCTACCCAGTGCGTACGGATCGGGTCGGGCGGGGCTGCTGTCACACGGGCACGGACGGTTGCCGGGTCCAGCGCGATGGTGCGCCCGTTGAGCACAAAGTCCATGGCGCCGAGCGTATTGGCGACGTCCGACGCCATGAAAGGCGATAGTGACTACATGCTGACGTGCAAGCTGGTCGATGGGGCGACGGACGGCGAGTCGAGTTCGTGGATTGCGCCGCTTCCGCGAATGCCTTCCACTGCGCGAGCCCGGGTAGTCGCAGGCGCAGACGGCCGTACCATCGCGAGTTCGCGCGCGACACAGGCTTGAGGGTCGTCGGTCCACTTCGTGCCTGCCTCGACGACTTCCTCATACATGGTCGCCGGCGACAGGTCGAGAAGTTCTGCCACGTGCTGGCCGTTCTCCATCCACTCTTCGGGGGGAAGCGCACCGATGATCCTCGCGAGCTGTCGGCCGAGATCGACTCGTGAGAAAGCGTCAGAGTGGGCTGGAAGTCGCTCTTCAACAAGGCACTCGATGAGCAGTTGGGCGTGCCCGGTTGAGGTGGCGAGGCGCTTGGCGAGTGCCGCCGGGCCTTCCGTGCGCAGGATGTCCGCTGGGTCGATGCCGTTGGGGAGCGTGAGGTGCTGCGGGTTGGCTCGCAGTGCGGCGAGCCGCCAGAACGCGCGTTGGGCCGACTCCCAGCCGGCTGAATCCGGGTCCGTGGCGATCACGATCCGCTTGGGATCTTCGCGTACGTATGGCTTCAGCTTCGCTGCCTGCGACTCGGTGAAGGCTGTACCGAGGGGTGCGATGCCGACGTAGTCACCCCTCGAGGCCAGCGTGACGGCGATGGCGTCCATCGGACCCTCGACGATGACCGGCGTCGCACCCGCAGCGAGGTCTGAGTTCCCCTCGGTGAGGCCATACAGCTGCTCGCCTTTGGTGAACGCGGCGGTGCCGCGCGTGTTGAGGTACTTCGGGCCGGCGAACTCGTGGTCGTCCTTTGTCGGGTTGCGTCGGCCGATGAACCCGACCAGGTCGCTGCCGGAGTAGATCGGAAACACGAGGCGGTCCCGGAACGAGTCGACCAAGCGGCTGCGTTCGGTCTCGCGGGCGAGGCCGGCGTCGAGCAGTTCCTCGATCGACGCCCCATGGGCCGTCAGGTGCTGGATCAGGCTCGTCGGTCCGGGGGGTGCGTAGCCGACCTGGAACCGTTCGTCCTCGGCGAGGTCGGTTCCCAGCCGCTCGCGGAGGTAGTCCGGCGCCCACGACCTGCCGAACATCGAAGAGTAGTGGTCGAGCGCCCACTCGTTGAGCTCGACGATCCGGGCGGCGGGCGTGCCCTGACTCACGAGCCCCTGGACCGGATCGGACGCCGTTGGCTCGACGGGAGCGAAGTCCGGTTCGAAGGGCTCCGGCTCGTCGAAGGGCGTGTCCGTCATCGTCGCGATGCGCCACACCAGGGCCGAGCACAGGTCTTCAGGACGTACGTCGGGTCCGCGGCCCGACGTTGCAGCTTCGAGCAGCTGCTCGGGTGTCCATTCAGCGGGGCGAGCATGCACCGCGGCGACGAGCGCCGGCCACATCGCATCGGCCATCATCCGCTCGCCGACAGCTTCACCAAGTCGCTCACGCAGGTACGTCGACCAGGCCGGGCGGAGCGTGTGGGACTGGCTTGCCGACGCACGCAGGGCGGCGGGACCGAGGTGCCGGACGATCCGCCACCAGAGCGCGTCCGCGGCGCGTTCGTCGGGGAGCGGGTGGTCGACGTTCACAGATCTGCCGACCAGCGAGCCGACGTCGATCCCGGCTGCTTGGAGGGCGCCGAGGCGCTCGGACAGACGGGTGAACTCACCGTCGGACCGGACCTCGTCGGGCAGGAGGTCGGTCAGGTTCTCACCGGCGCGATGAACACCGAGCACCGCCTTTGCCCGGCGGTCCAGGTCCCGCTGGTACGGAGTCGTCGACGATCCTGACTGCACTGGGCCGGTCGGACGACCGTCGTCCTCGAGCACGGCGAAGGCGGCTCGCCAGATCGAGAGGTCTCCGCGAAGCACGGCGTCCTCGCCCGCGGTGAGCCCTGACGCCCACGCCGGAGCGTCGGCCGACGCCCAGCCTTCGGCTTCCTCTCGCACCGACGCAGCGAGGCCTGCAATCCGGTCGGCGCGGTCGTGAAGGTACGGCCCCCAGGTCGGGTGCCCTACCAACCGGGTAGGGACGGGGTCGAGCCAGGGGAGAGGTCCCTCGGTCGCGGACCCTCCGAGACGCCAGTCGAGCACGGCGGCTCGGTCGTTGGATGTGCCCAGCTCGCGGGGGCCGGCGGCGTCGAGTAGCGCGGCGACGGGATCCTCACCTTCCACAGCGCGGAGCGCCAGGTGTGCGCGCAGAGTGGGGTACGCCGGTTCGGCGGTGAGTCCCGGCCAGATCGCTTCGGCGTCCCGGTCGACGCTTGCGAGGGCGTCGGCGCCAAGTTCCTCCTCGGCCGCGAACCCCAGTGCATCGTGGTAGCGCAGGACCGCGTCGTGCAACTGAGTCGCGCAGGACGCTGCCTCCCGCTGCGTGGTCGTGGCGGAGCGGTCCGATCCGTCGCGCTCGAGGATCTCGGCCAGGACGTCGATCGCGGTCGGCGGGCGGAGCGCCTTCGGATCGATGAGGCTGTGCGGGTCACCGTCGAAGCCGGTAGCGAGATAGATGTGGTTCGACTGACGGCCGCGCGAGATGCCGACGTACAGCGTCTGGCGCGTCTCCTCGCCGGTCGCGACGAGGTGGGCCGTGTCGGCGGTCATGCCTTGGGCCCCGTGGACGGTGGTGGCGTATCCGAGCTGGACGTGCTCGGCGACGTAGTCGGCGGGCAGTTCGACGGAGCGTCCGAGTTCCATGTGCCGCGCGACAAGGGAGCCGCCTGCGAGAACTTGCTCGACCCGCCAGCGGTCGCCGTTCTTGACCCAGTTGCTGCGCGAGATCACGAGTCGGCGGCTGTTGCGGCGAGTGACGATGACATCCCCGGCCGACGCGCGATTGCCATCGGCGAGATCGACTTCCAGACCGTCCTCTATCGGTGTCGTCGTGAGCCGGTCCGCCCGTGCCCGTGCGTTTAGCTGGCTGACGACGTCGCGGGTCGGTGCGAGGAGTACGGCGTCAAGCCCTGCCGCGCGATCGTCCGCCCACGCTTCGTACGCCTGGTCAGCGACGGAGCCCAGATCGCCGACGTGGACGCGTGCGCTGTCGGCGTAGAACCCCAGCGCACCCACGTCGCCCTCGCGCATTGCGAGGGTGGCCGCTGCTTCGGCCGGGTCGTCGAAGCGGCGTACCTCCGACAGAGTGGACGCGCCGAACTCCTGCTGGATGTCGCGCAGGATCCCGCCCGCGCCGACGGCGGCGAGCTGCTGGTCGTCACCGATCAGGCGTACGACGCCGCCTCGCTCGGCGACGTAGCGGACCGCGGCCGTCAGCTCGGTGGTGGCTGCCTGGCCGGCCTCGTCGATGATGACCATCGAGCTCGGGCCGATCTCGCGGATCCAGCGCGGCCACTCTGCTGCCGATCCGTTGGCGAGGGTCCAGGTCAGCTTGGCCAGGGTGTCGGTGTGGCCGGTGATGGCCTGGCCGAGTTCGTGTGCAGCCTGGGCTGAGGGCGCGAGGCCGATCACTTGACCGCCGCCCTCGGTCCAGGCGTCCGCGAGCACGCTCATCGTTGTGGTCTTGCCAGTCCCGGCAGGAGCGAGGGCGAGTTGGACGAGAGCTCCTGACGTCGCGAGGTCCCGGACCATCGCGACCTGGGCGTCGTTGAGCTCGAAGCCACTGGCTGCGGAGGCGGTGACGGCTACCTCGACCCGTACATCGGCCAGCGCGTGGCCGCCGGATCGTGTGGCGAGCGCGAGGAGTTCGTTCTCGGCGCTGAGGACCTTCGCCGACGTGTAGAGCGTGGCGCCGTGGACGTCGTAGACGCTTGCGCCGTCGGGGCGACGGAGCTGGGCAGGTTCGGCGACCGGGTCGTCGACGCCGAGCCGGACGGAGCGGGAGATCGCGGCCTCGACGACCTCGGAGACGGCCTGATCCACGTCCTCACGAGCGATCCCGGAACGGCGTGCCTGACGCTGGGCCTCGGCAAGGAGGTGCCAGACGTTCCAGGTCGCTCGGGATTCCTCGACGGCCACGATGGTCGAGGCGGCGGTGTCCTCGACCCACTCACGCGTCAGCGCCCTGCCGGCCTTTCCTCGGTTGATCGCATGGGCGTACATCTCGTCGACCTCGGCGGGGTCGCCCATGACGTCGTCGGCCTCTGCACGCCAGGTCGCCCGCTGGTCGCGCTCGCTGCGGTGGCCGTGTTTGGCGTCGCGGGTCTCGAGCGTTGCCTGGTCGGCGAGTGACTTGGCCTCGATGGCGGTGGGAGGGCGGCCGAAGCGTTGCTGGAACTCGGCGGCGATCTCTGCCTGACGAGCCTCGATGGCGACGCGGCGACGGGACCACCAACGGGTGAGTGTGGTGCTGACTCCGCGGATCTCGCGGACCGGCAGTCTGCCGGTGGTGGACCCAGCCCGTTCGACGAATTCGACGCCGAGCCGGCCGACGAGCTCGGCCTCGATCCGGGTGTTGTAGTGCTCCGACGCGGCGACCTTGGCGGCGAATAGGAGCCTGCCGTCGAGTGCGAGCCAGCGACCGTCCTCGGCCTGGACCTTGTTGCTCACGGCGACATGAGTGTGCAGATCCGGGTCTCCGGCGCGGCTATCGCGGTGTGTGAAGGCAGCCGTAACCAGTCCGCGCACCTTCACCTGCCGGGCGCCGCCTCGGCCGACCCGCGTGTGGGCCACCTCGCGCTCCAGCCAGGAGAGGGTGTCGGCGACTGCTGCGTCGTGGGCCGCTCGGATGTCGCCGGCGACGTCGCGGGGCGCCAACGCCCAGAGCGCGGAGACCGACTTCACCGGCGAGAACGTCAGGTCGAATCCGGCGACAGCGCTGGTCGCCTGGCGTGAGGCCTTGGCGATGAATCCGGAGAGTTCGCGGGCGTCCTGCGGCGCTCGGTCGTGCTCCTCGCCGAACATCCGAGTGCCGATGTCGGTCCGGATCCGCGCGCGCTCCTCAGGCCGGATGGGGGCGTTCCACTTCTGTCGGTGCTCACGGTTGTATGTCGTGAAGGCCTCGGCGACGCGGACGTTGAAGAGGGACGAAGTGTTGTGGACCAGGAACTTCTTGCCGAGCGCTATCGCCGACTCGACCTCGGTGCGGGTCCCACCACGCTCGGCGATATGCTCCTCGATGGCGCCCGCGTTGGGGTGCATGCCGAGGCCGAACAGGGACTTCATCTGCGCGGCCGTCACTGCATCGCCCGGCGTCATCGACAGGCCGGCCAGACCTGAGCCCATCCATCGGCCCGGTGATTCGCCCTTCTCGTCGTAGTAGTCGGCGAGGCTGGTGTGGCCCTTCTCGGTGCTGTCGTGGGCAGCCACCTGTCGGGTGAGGTAGCAGTACCCGTCACCCGCAGTCAGCTTCCGCAGACTCATCACGCCCCTTCAAGCGCGCCGGCGCGGGCGAGTGGACACCCGCCGATCAGCTCGGTGCAAAGGGTGTGTGGCTGTGCTGTTCCGTCGGAAGGTGAGGCGAGGAGGTCGAGCGGGAGGCGGTCAGGCGGCGGTGAGGGTCGACCAGGCGCGGTGCTTGGTCTTCGTGGGGGCGTCGGAGATCAGGAGACGGCCGGCGCGAGCCGTCGGGGCGTCCTGCTTGGCGCGCACGGGGGCGTAGTGGTCGACGTACTCGGCCACCGCCTGGTAGCCGGCCCACGCCGTTCCCCGGATGCCGGCCTGGGTCTCGGCGTCGTGGAAGAGGAACGACAGAACTTCCTGCCGGTCGGCGTCGGCCTGCTTGGTGCGCTCGCTCGCGTCTGGGTCGAGTGGTCCGAACGTCGCCTCGATGAGGGCGTCGAACTCTCCGTCGGTGAGCGTCGTCTGGATCAGCCACTCGGCCTCAGCCTCGAACGCCTCGACGTAAGAGAACGTCAGCCCCAGCGCATCTCGTGCCGCAGCGACGGCCGCCTTGGCGTTGCGGGTGTGCCGAATGGAGAAGCTCGACGCGTGGGCGGCGAGCGCGGCGGCCTGGGTGTTGGCGCAGACCACACGAACCGGCGTCACGAGGATGCGGAAGGCCCCTGACCCGTCGTGGCTGTTGAGCGCGGCGATGTTGAGATCGACGGCGTCGGTCCCGCCGATACTCAGCGACTCCGGCAACTGCATCGTGATGAACACCTGCCGCCCGCCTCGGAGCGATCCGGCGGTGTCAAAGACCGCGCCGGACTGGTCGGCCAGGTTGTTGAGGAACTCGGCGTGGTCCTCGTTCTGCAGCGGCTCGTAGCCCGCTCCGACGACGCCGAGCGCCTCGGCGCGGCCGGTGAACGGGTTGTCGCGCACAGTGGCATAGCCGGGTGCGTCGATGGTGGTCACGCCGTCGCCGGTGACCTCGTGGGCGATCAGGGGCGCCTTGCGGACTCGCCAGCCGCCCAAGTGCCCGAGTGTCATCGCTTCCTCGGCGGTGAACGCCCGGTTTCGGACCGTCGTCCCGAGCCGGTGCCACGGGTCAGTACGGGCGAAGATGGCGGCGGCCTGGCTGCCGTTGGTCTCGATCTGGTGTGCCATGGTCGTGGCTCCTTCCGGGTCAGACGGCGACCGACTGATCGTCGGTCGGCTGGTAGTCGGTGGTTGGGGCGCTGAGAAGGAGGCTCTCGACCTCGCTGGGCTGGTAGCCCCACTTCGCCAGTGCGCCCAGGACGCGGGCATCCCAGGAGTTCGGGTTGCGCCACGTGTGCTTGCCGGTGCTGGCCTCCCATGCGGTGACGACGGCCGCGAGGGTGGTCACGGTCGCGGCCTTCGGTGTGGCCTGCTGGTCGGCGAGCCGCTCGGCTGCCTGACGGCCGCCGCCGTACACCGACGCGGTGTCGAGTCCGAGAAGTTCGCGCAACGTCGGGTGGGCGGCGTCCATCGCCTTGGTGAGCGTGAACTGGCCTCCGACGACGGCTTCACAGATCAGCGCTTCGGCGCCCGGCGGCGGAGTCTTGCGGGTGAGGAACTGGCGCAGCCAGTCGCGGCGGACGACTTCCGCGCTGGACCACGCCTTGTTGTTGGCGATGACGAGTCGGCGCTCCTCGCGCGCTGCCTCGGCCGCAGCCTCCTGGTTCTCCTCGCTGGCCTCGGTTGTGTGCGTGCCGGTGAGGTAGGTCCAGCGCTGGACGAGTCCGGCGGCCTCGGGCTCACGGCAGATCCACACGGGAGTAAGCATGTGCACCGGCTCCGCGTCGGTGGCGTTCTCCTCGTCGCTGTCGTCACCGGTCTCGGGGTACTCCCACTCGCTGACCACCACAACGGCAGCGCCGGGCAGGTTGGGCCACTCGTCCTCGGGGACCGGCTCTCCATCCGCGGCGCGGACGTGGTCCGACAGTCGGAATCGGTGGACGTCGCGCACCTCTTCGGGGTCGAGCGCGGGTAGCCCGTCGGCGCGGAGGCGATCGACCTCTGTGAGGAGTACGGCGCGCTCCCGGGCCTCGTCGCGCATGCGCTGGGCGGTGTGGGAGAGCGGTCGGCCGAACTGCTTGGCGCGCTCGAGTTGCTCGACGGCCTGGGCGTCGTGCTCGAACTCCGCGAAAATCGCCGCCTCGTCGAGCGTCAGGTCACCAGCGACGACCCGGGCGCGGGTCTGCTCCTTGTCGGCAACAGTCAGGGCCGCGTTGACCCGCTCGCGAGGGAGTGCGGCCCGCTTGGCGATCTGCGCAGCACTGATGCCGACGAGCGCGAGCTGCTCGACGCCGTTAACGATCTCGCCGTCACGCATCGCCGCGCGGTGGAGGTTCTCCACCATCTGGTCGGTGATCCGGTCGGCCTCATCGGGCTGGGCGACGACCTGGGCCGGGATGTCGGGAAGCCCGACCTCCGCAGCGACGACCGTGCGCCGCTGACCACGGATGACGACATAGGCGCCGTCCGCGTCGGCGTACACGGTCACCGGCTCCAGCACGCCGCGCTCCTTGATCGAGCGGGCGAACTCCCGGGCATCGGAGTGTAGGTCGGTGCGGACGTTCGCGCCGATCTTGATCGTGCTGGGGTCCAGGCGGACGAACTGCGTGTCGTTCATCGTGTCTCCTTCGGTTGGTTGAACGTCGATGGGCAGCGTGTGGGCCTCGCGGGTCCGCGCGCTCAACGCGACTCCGAGACTGTGGAAAGCGGTCCCGGAAGTGCCTCCTGTGCTCGACCCCCTCGCTGCCTTCCTCGGTGAACCGGCCTCACTGCGTGCATGGGGTGTGGCACCCAAGCGCGGCCGTGAGGTAACCGGTGAGCGTTTCGGTGAGCGCCCCTTCCAGGTCGCCGGCTCCCGGGCGGCGTCCCTGTCCATTCGCCCGGAGTCGTGCGCTTGCAGTTCGTAGCCCGACAACTACGGAGGCGAGGCGCGCATGGGAATCGAGACAACCAAGGCGCTGCAGGCGCGACGACGTGAATCCGCCGCGCAGATCGAACGGCTGATCGCCCGGGCGGACCAACGCAAC
The DNA here is from genome assembly GCF_054778395.1 of Nocardioides korecus. NCBI lineage: Bacteria > Bacillati > Actinomycetota > Actinomycetes > Propionibacteriales > Nocardioidaceae > Nocardioides > Nocardioides korecus. Next base: position 338,896 of record NZ_BAAGZO010000005.1, read on the forward strand.
CCGATCGGTTCAGCGCGTGGAGCGCGAATCAAGGACACGGCGCGGCTCGCCCGCCGGAAGTGCCGGGATCTCACCGCCGCCCGGCAGTCAGTAGCAGCCATCGAGCTCGACCTCGGTCAAGCCCTTCTTCGCCTTCTCGGCCAAGGGATGTCGCGAAATGAGGCGTTCGAGCTGGTCGGGCTCAGCCGTCACTTTGGCCGGCGCTACCTCGAGCTCGCGATGTCTCCCCCGCCCCCACAGCAGACCGGCTTCTCCACAGAACTGGCCGGAGACGGAGGGGCCGGCCCTGCCGCAACGGATCTTGATGTCAACGGCAACCGCCCGAGCGCTGCCACGCCAGGAAGGAAACGCTGATGCTGATCTCTCACGCCGTCACCCTCGCCGAGGCCCGCTCGTATGTCGCCGCCCTCGCCGACAACGCCCACACGTTCGACGCCTCGGTGGAGTACGAGCACGTCCTCCTCGAGCTCGACACGATCCACGGCGGGGAGGTCCCGCCGCTCACCGAGGTCCTCACCGACGAGCGCGACGTCCTCTACACCGTCGCTGAGGCCGCCATCGAGGAGCTCGTCGAGCACGGCGTCGACGGGCTCCAGGTCGAGCTCGTCCTCGCCAGGCTGGAGGACGCCCGAGCGCTGGATCGGCCATGACCTACGGCGAGAACGGCCACCAACTTCGGTCCGAGCTGACCACATTGCTTCGCCAGCACCGCATCCAGCAGCGACTCGGCGGCTCGGGGACATACACCGTGCCCGCGTCGACTACCGCTGAACAGCGCGAGCTACTCGGCGAGCAGATCCAGCGGTATCGCTACGCGGCTCTTACGTGGTCCCTGCACGCGGTCGTCGCCGCGAACCCTGGGATGAACCTCGAACGGCCAGCCGAGAGGTCTCGCGGGCCGGCCGGGGAACTACGGTACCGACTCGCGCAGTCCATCAAAGCGTCGCATGCGGGCCTGCCACCTCTCCCCGAGCTGACCACGCCACAGGAGTTCCCGATGGTGGAGAGCTGGCGCCAGGTCGCCAAGGCCGCCGTTCTTGGCGAACACGACTTCGGCGGTCTCATGGACCACGGCCGACTCACGCCCGCGCAGTCCAGCACTGTCCTGAAGGACGCCGCCGAGGTCGCCAGGGCTCTCGTCGTCCTCGACAAGCGATACGAGAACATCCCCGGCTGGATCCCCATCCGCGAGCGCGGGCGGCTCGACCGTGCCGCCCAGGTGTGCGGTGTCTTCGCCGGGTACGGCGAGTCTGACTACTCGGTGGACCACAAGGGCTGGCGTCCTCCGCTGGCGACGATCGACGGTGGCCCGCTCCCAGGGATCGGCGGGGTCCTGCAAGCCGAGCACAACATGCTCGTCCATCTGAGCAGCTTCCCGAACACTCTCAACCTGCGCCGGGTACTGGACGGCCAGCGGATCCTGTCGCACGAGGCGGCCCGCCGCGGGCCCAACGCTGCGCCCGACCTGATCGACAAGTGGCTCTACCGGGAGCAGGTCTATAGGAAGCTAATCGACGAGACCCGAGACGTAGGCGGACTGGTCGGCAGCGGGGGATCGGCGGCTGCTGAAGCCGCCAACGCAGTCGGCCGACTTCGTCACATCCAAGCCCGCAAACTGACGATGGCCGAGCCGCTCCGAGACCTGAACAAGCTCTTCACTCGCGTCGACGCCCGGGTTGCGGCGATCATCGAGCAGGGCGTCGACGATCGGCTCTATTTCGCAAGCGTGAAGGTGCCCCGGATCGTCGATTCGGGCAGCGATCTGGTGAGCCCGGTCCGCGAGCGTTACGTCCCCATCGCGGCGCCGATGAACACTGGCCTAATCGCCATCACGCGCCAGGAGCTGCGACCGCCGCCCGTGGCACCGCCCGTGCCGGCCGGTGCTGCCAGTAGTCGGGAGGAGCTACGCGAGTCGATCGACCATCGACCCGAGAGACGAGCTGGACCGAGCATCTGAGGGAGAGTCTCAGAAGAGCGCTGCGAACTCCGGAAAGCCCCGGCCTGGCCGAGCGCTTGCCAGAAGATCTGGAAGACAGGATTCGGGCATGGCCCCTGTGTGAGGGAACTGGCCTGATGTGACCCCCGGCACTCGGCCGGATGGCATCAGACATGCGTCAGACGCTCGACGAGCGCCGCAACTTGATCGAACAGCGCGCTCGAACCTTGCTGACGAGGCGATTCGGGGGAAGGCGCCGTGATCGAGGGCACTCTGTCTGCGGCCCGCCGATCGAGCCTCATGCACCCGCTGGGATCAGGCCGCGATCAAACGTCGCCGCCTACCGCGACGGGTACAGCGTTGAGGACCGCACGCTCCTCGGCCCCAAGCCCGCAACCGACAGCCAGAGCCTCGACCGCGCACGAGCCCTCGCCTCGACACGTCGCGCCGAGCCGGAGGCCGCACCGGCGGCGCGAAACGATCCCGTCGCCGCGATGAGGCTCTGACCGTCCCTACGCATCCTGTGGGTCGACGCCGCGACTCTCCCAAGAGCCGAAGGCGGTGCCGTCATCGGCGATCCAGGAAATCCGCCCGTTGCACGATCGCCCTTGTGCGATAGCACCCGCCGTGGACGGGGAACCGAAGACGATGTCCTTGACCACCCGACCGAGACCGTTCTCGACAATGATCGAGCCGTCAGCGATGAGTTTGAGGTGCTGTGCTCGGTATGACTCGTACGCCTTGATCGTGCTGTCAGCTTTCCCGACGCCGTGCCAGTCGGCGACGACGGTGGACCCGGCGAGCATCGTGAACTCGCCGTCGATCTGCTGGGCGGTCGCGCCCACACCGAGCTTCTTGTTGACGAGGTGGAACACAGGGGAGACAAGCGCCTCCTGGCGTGTCGCCGGGAGCGCGACCGTCTCGCGCCCGCGGATGGCGTCGACGCCGAGGACAGGCAACACGATCTGGAGTTGATCGATGAAGTAGTCCATGTCGGAGGCGTGCGCTTCGGGCAGCGACTGAGGAGGCGGCGTCGTGCCGTTGTCGAGGACGACGCGTCCGGCCTGGAGGGCCAGGGAGACGAGTCGGGACTCCAGGTATCGCCCGTGGGCCTTGGTCAGGTTGGCGTCCTTCGACGTGACCACCACGACCCTGCGCCAGAACTCCTTGTTGGCGTCATGGTTGCGAAGTCGCGACCTGAAGTCATCCGTCTCGCCGATGTAGCAGCGGGTGCCACCCTGCTCGTCCGGACCCAAGAGCAGGTAGATGCAGGTGCCGGCGACCTCAGGTCGCCGAACGAGCGTGCTCATCTCGGAGCGGGGTGCGCTAAGGACCTGGCCGGTCCAGTTGAGGATCTCGGCCGTCGTCAACCCGCCAGGCGTGCCGTCGACAAGGAAGAGTTCGATGTGTTTGCCGCTCACAGCACGATCCTGTCAGCCAGGACCGACACGAAGCGGGCTGTTCGTCAGGAATCGTCGGATGGTGCTGGAAGAATGCCCCGGTGAGCGTTACGAGCAAGGAGTCCGAGCGGGCAGAACTCCACAAGACCATCTGGCGGATCGCCAACGACCTGCGCGGCAGCGTCGACGGGTGGGACTTCAAGACCTACGTGCTCGGGATGCTCTTCTACCGCTTCATCTCCGAGAACCTGACGGTCTACCTCAATGAGCAGGAGCGGTTGGCGGGCAACGAAGGCTTCGACTACCGCAACCTGGCAGGTGCCGACGCGGAGTTCGGTCGTGACGAGACGATCAAGGAGAAGGGGTTCTACATCCTCCCGCATGACCTCTTCGCGAACGTCCGCGAGAAGGCCCGCCACGACGAGAACCTCAACGAGACCCTGAGCCGCGTCTTCAAGAGCATCGAAGGCTCCGCCATCGGCGCGAACTCCGAGGAAGACATCAAAGGACTCTTCGACGACCTCGACGTCAACAGCAGCAAGCTTGGTCCGACTGTGGCCAAGCGCAACGAGAAGCTCGTCAAGCTGCTCGACGCCATCGGCGACCTTCCGCTCGGTGGTGCCTTCAGGGAAAACAACAACGATCTCTTCGGCGACGCCTACGAGTACCTGATGCAGATGTACGCATCGGCGGCCGGCAAGTCGGGTGGCGAGTACTACACGCCGCAGGAGGTCGCCGAGCTCCTGGCCAGGATCACCGTCGTCGGCAAGACCGAGGTCAACAAGGTCTACGACCCGGCGTGTGGCTCCGGGTCGATGCTGCTGAAGTACGAGAAGGTCCTCGGCCACGGCAAGGTGCGCCAGGGCTACTTCGGCCAGGAGGTCAACCTGACCACGTACAACCTGTGCCGGATCAACATGTTTCTACACGACATCCCGTACGAGAAGTTCGAGATCGCCCACGGCGACACGCTGATTGACCCGGCCCACTGGGATGAAGAGCCGTTCGAGGCGATCGTGTCCAATCCGCCCTACTCGATCAAGTGGGAGGGCGACGCCAACCCGCTACTGATCAACGACCCGCGATACGCACCAGCCGGCGTGCTCGCGCCCAAGTCGAGGGCCGACCTCGCGTTCACCATGCACATCCTAAGCTGGCTCGCCGTCAACGGCACGGCTGCGATCGTCGAGTTCCCCGGCGTGCTCTATCGCGGAGGAGCAGAGCAGAAGATCCGCAAATGGCTCGTCGACAACAACTACGTCGACACCGTCATCCAGCTCCCGCCGGACCTCTTCTTCGGTACGACGATCGCGACCTGCGTTCTCGTGCTCAAGAAGTCCAAGGCTGACAACAAGGTCCTCTTCATCGACGCATCCGCGGAGTTCACGCGCCACGGCAACAAGAACAGACTCACCGCGGATCACCAGCAGGCCATCCTCGACGCCTTCGAAAAGCGCGAGGACGTCTCAAACTTCGCCAAGTTAGTCGATCACGAGGTCATCGCGGACAACGGCTACAACATCGCGGTCACGTCCTACGTTGAAGCTGAAGACACCCGGGTCGCCGTCAACATCACCAAGCTTAACGCTGAGATCGCCAGGATCGTTGAGAGTCAGGCGAAGCTCCGCACCGGGATCGACGCCATTGTGGCCGACCTCGAAGGAGATGCTCGATGAGTCGACTCAGCCACTTGATCGCCGAGATGTGTCCGGGGGGAATCGAGTTCAAGGCTCTCGAAGACCTGGGCGTTCTCTACAACGGCCTGACTGGCAAGTCGAAGGCCGACTTCTCCGGTGGCAACGCGCGGTTCGTCACGTACGTCAACATCTTCAACAACCTGTCGGCCAATGTCTCGCCGGACAGCATGGTTCAGGTCGCGGAGGGTGAGCGGCAGAATCGCGTCCGCCGCGGCGACGTGCTGTTCACCGCCTCGTCAGAAAGTGCCGACGAGGTCGGTATGGCATCGGGGGTTACCGTTGAGCCGCCGGAGCCGCTCTACCTCAACAGCTTCTCCTTTGGCTTCCGACCTCACGATGTGCACGAACTCGATCCCGAGTTCACCAAGCACCTGTTCCACTCGGACGAGGTCCGTCGGCAGATCATCAAGACGGCCAACGGCGTGACGCGAATCAACATCTCCAAGCAGCGATTCCGTGTGATAAAGATTCCGGTTCCGCCGCTGGCGATTCAGCGGGAAATCGCCGAAATTCTCGATAAAATGAACAAGCTGCGAGCCGAGCTGGAAGCCGAGCTGGAAGCCGAGCTGGAATACCGTTCCCGCCAGTATGCGCATTATCGGGACTCGCTCCTTGGATTTGACGAGGAAAGCGGCGTGCCTTGGGCGGCCATGGGCGAAGTCGGCCAGTTCATTCGCGGTCGAAGATTCACGAAGAACGACATCGTTAGTGATGGAATCGCTTGCATCAACTTCGGCGAGATGTATACGCACTACGGAGCATTCGCTGACGAAGTAGTGTCACGAGTCCGGAAAGACTTGGCTTCATCTCTCCGCTTCGCAAGCTCCGGTGACGTCGTACTCGCCGGGGTAAGCGAAACCGTCGAGGACATCTGCAAGGCTGTTGCTTGGCTCGGTGATGAGGACGTCGCGGTTCACGACGACTGTTTCCTTTACCGGCACACTCTGAACCCGAAGTTCGTCGCCTACTTCCTCCAGACATCGAGTTTCCACGTAGAGAAGGCGAAGTACGTGGCCCGTGCCAAGGTGAAGCGCATCTCGGGTGCGAGCCTCGCCAAGATCAAGATCCCCGTGCCGCCGGCAAAGGAGCAGGAGCGGATCGTCGCAATCCTCGACAAGTTCGACGCGCTCGTAAGTAACCTGTCGATCGGGTTGCCAGCGGAGATCGCCGCTCGCCGCCAGCAGTACGATTACTACAGGGACAAGCTGCTCACGTTCGAGGAAGCAGCGTGACCGAGTTCCCCGAGCTTGGCGCGGCGGGCAGCGCCACCCACTTCGAACCGATCTCGGTCAGCGACGAGAGCACGGTCGTCGCGGAGTTCATGCCGGCGGACTCCAAGGAGAGCGGTTATCAGAGCGAGGCCGAACTCGAAGTGGCGTTCGTCAAGCTGCTTCAGGGGCAGGCATACGAATATCTGCCTATCGATAGTGCCTCTGCTCTGGAGACCAACCTGCGCGCCCAGCTCGAAACGCTGAACAAGATCGAGTTCACTGATTCAGAGTGGCAACGGTTCTTCAACGAGTCCGTCGCGGGGAAGAACGACGGGATCATCGAGAAGACGGCCCGCATCCAGGAAGACCACATCCAGGTCCTCGAGCGAGACGACGGCACGGCCAAGAACATCTACCTGATCGACAAGTCGAATATCCACAACAACCGGCTCCAGGTCATCAACCAGTACGAGGTCGACGGCGCCAGATCGAACCGCTACGACGTGACCGTGCTGGTCAACGGGCTGCCGATGGTGCACATCGAGCTCAAACGTCGTGGTGTCGACATCCGGGAGGCGTTCAACCAGATCAACCGCTACCAGCGGGAGAGCTTCTGGGCCGACTCTGGCCTGTTCCAGTACGTCCAGCTGTTCGTGATCAGCAACGGCACCCTGACGAAGTACTACTCGAACACGACCCGCGAGCGGCACGTCAGCGAGATGGTCGGGGGCAAGCGCGGCAGGAAGCAGTCATTCAACACTTTCGAGTTCACGAGCTGGTGGGCCGATGCCAGCAACCGGGCCATCGCGGACCTGACCGGGTTCACCAAGACGTTCTTCGCCAAGCACACCCTGCTCAACATCCTGACGAAGTACTGTGTCTTCGACGTCGACCGCAACCTGCTGGTGATGCGGCCTTACCAGATCGTCGCGGCCGAGCGGATCCTCCAGCGCATCGAAACTTCCACCAACTACAAGAAGCTCGGCAGCATCGGAGCGGGCGGCTACGTCTGGCACACCACCGGCTCGGGCAAGACCCTCACCAGTTTCAAGGCCGCACAGTTGGCGAGCAAGCTATCGAGCGTCGACAAGGTCCTTTTCGTCGTAGACCGGAAAGACCTCGACTACCAGACCCAGCGGGAGTACGACCGCTTCGAGAAGGGCGCGGTCGACGGCACCACCAATACCGCGCACCTTAAGCGAAGGCTTGAGGATCCGGCCTCGCGGATCATCGTCACGACGATCCAGAAGCTCGCCAGATTCGTGAGCTATGAGCGAGGGCACGACGTGTTCGGCTCGCACGTGGTGGTGATCTTCGATGAGTGCCATCGCAGCCAGTTCGGCGACATGCATATGGCCATCACGAACGTCTTTCGCCGCTACAACCTCTTCGGCTTCACCGGTACTCCGATCTTCGCCGAGAACGCTGGAGCAAGCGGCAACCCGCAACTGCGCACCACGGAGCAGGCATTCGGCGACAAACTCCACACGTACACGATCGTCGACGCGATCAACGACAAGAACGTGCTGCCGTTCCGCATCGACTACGTCAACACACTGAAGATCCCGGCGGACCTGACCGACAAGCAGGTCGCCGCGATCAACACCGAGGCAGCCCTGCTGAGTCCGGAGCGAGTCGGGGCGGTGACGTCGTACATCCTCGACCACTTCGACCAGAAGACCCGCCGCGACTCGACGTACCGGCTGGGGGAAAAGCGAGTCGCCGGCTTCAACTCGATGTTCGCGACCGCGTCCATCGACGCAGCGAAGCGTTACTACAAGGCGTTCGAGGAAGCGCAGCGTCGGCGCGAGGACGAACTCCCGGGCTACCAGCGTCTCAAGGTCGGCTTGATCTTCAGCTACGCCGCCAACGAGGACCTCGATGGCGGCATCCTGGGGGAGGAGGAGTTCGAGACCGGCGATCTCGATGCCAGCTCCCGCGACTTCCTCGAAGGTGCGATCCAGGACTACAACGGTCTGTTCGGCACCAGCTTCGACACCTCGGCCGACCGGTTCCAGAACTACTACAAGGACGTGTCGCAGCGACTGAAGAACCGCGAGCTCGATCTCGCGATCGTCGTCAACATGTTCCTGACGGGCTTCGACGCCACGACCCTGAACACCCTGTGGGTCGACAAGAACCTGCGCCAGCACGGCCTGATCCAGGCGTACTCGCGGACCAACCGGATCCTCAACTCGGTCAAGACTTACGGCAACATCGTCAGCTTCCGCGACCTGGAGCAGGCCACCAACGACGCGCTGTCGCTCTTCGGCAACAAGGACGCCAAGGGCATCGTCCTGCTCAAGCCCTACGCCGACTACTACGCCGAATACACCAAGCTCGTCGCCGACCTCACGACTCTGTTTCCTCTCGGACAGCCGATCGTCGGCGAGGCAGCGCAGAAGGAGTTCATCGCGCTGTTCGGTGCGATCCTGCGACTACGCAACATCCTGGTGTCCTTTGATGACTTTGGCGGTAACGAGCTCCTGACCGAGCGCGACTTTCAGGATTACCGGAGCATCTACCTCAACCTATACGCGGAGTTCCGCGGCCAGGACGCGGCCGAGAAGGAGTCGATCAACGACGACGTCGTCTTCGAGATCGAGCTCATCAAACAGGTCGAGGTCAACGTCGACTACATCCTGCTGCTGGTCGAGCAATGGCGCGAGGCTCGAGGTAACGGCTCCGACGTCGAGATGGCCGCGCTGATGAACATCCAGCGCGCGATCGACTCCAGCATCACGCTGCGCAACAAGCGCGACCTCATCCTGGCCTTCGTCGACTCGGTCAACGTCACCGGTGACACCAGCGAGGACTGGCGCAGGTTCGTGGAGGCAAAGAAGACAGAGGAGCTCGAGGCACTGATTGTTGCCCAGGGCCTCAAACCCGAGGAGACCCGCGCATTCGTCGCCGACGCCTTTCGTGACGGCGCCATCCCCACCGCCGGAACGGCCGTCACCAAGATCCTGCCTCCCGTCTCCAGATTCGCGGCCGGGGGGAACCACGCCATCAAGAAGCAGACCGTGCTCGACAAACTGGCGACGTTCTTCGACCGCTACTTCAGCTTGAGCTGAAGCGTCGACCGTGTCACCGGCCCTTCGCCCAGCACGGTGCCGCGCCGGCAGCACCGGCGTATCCAAGTCAAGAAGGACGGGTAGAGCATGTCTAAAGGGCTGCACACCGGCGCCCAGAATGACGGTTGCCTGGGCGCCACTCAGACGCACGCCCCGCCGCGTTGCCGAGGGTCTGATTCCGGTCGGTGGACGGCCTAGGTTGGATGAAGACGCAAAATCACTCGAGGGGTGCGGACCGTTGGCCGAAAGTCGCTTCAAGTACCAATACGAGGCCTTGGGTGATCATGAGTTCCAGCTAATGGTCAACGCGGTGCTTGCCCACCAGTTCAAGGATTACGTTCCGCTGCCTCTTCGCCAGTCCGACGGCGGACGTGACGGTCTGAGCGGCGACGCTCAATCCCTCGTCTACCAGGTGAAGTGGTCAGTGAATGGGCGAGAGAAGAACCCCGTTCCATGGCTGGACGCCATCGTGGTGGGCGAAGAGGAGAACCTGCGCCGACTGGCGTCGGAAGGCGCCAAGCGGTACATCCTCGTCACAAACGTGCCCAGCACCGGCAGACCCGGGACCGGGACGTTCGACCAGATTCACGAGCGGCTCACCGAGCACGCAGCCGAGTACGGGTTCGAGCAGATGACGTGCATCTGGCGAGAGGCGCTCGACGCGTTCCTTGATTCAGCTCCCGAGTCGCTGTTGTGGAAGTACCCCGCCGTCCTCTCCGGCGTGGACGCGATGCGCTACCTCATGGCTAGCGACTACGTCGGCGACGAGTCCGCTCTCAGGCAGCGACTGCGAACCGTCGCCACCGTCCAGTGGGACGAGGACGAACGCGTCAAGTTCAGCCAGGTGGACATAGACCGCGAACGCGTCGTTGACCTGTACATCGATGTGGGCGCAATGCGGCTCGAGCACGTCGGAAACCGTCGGTTCGAGAAGGTCAGAACAAGGGACACGTTCGCAGGCGCCGCCGCCTACCTCCTTAAGCCGCGGACCACTCATGAAACCCAACCGATAGGCACCCTCGTGCGCGGCGCGCCGGGCCAAGGGAAGTCGACTCTGTCGCAGTACGTCGCACAAGCTCACCGCAGCTCGTTCGTCCCCGACGACCTGCGCAAGGACAACCTCCCCGCGGTCGTCCAGCCTCTGTACCCCATCCGATTCGACCTGAGCGACTACGCGCGTTGGATGGCCGGCATCGACGTGTGGGACACCGAGGGCGACCAACCCAAGAGGTCCAAGCGCAAGGCCGCCGCACAAGCCACGATCGAGTGCTTCGTCGCGGACCTCATGACGCACGCATGCGGCGGCACCACTGTTACGCCCGACGGCGTGAGCGACATGTTCAACACCATCCCAAGCCTCGTGGTCCTAGACGGACTCGACGAGGTGGGCGTTCCCACCGTGCGAACCAAAGTCGTTACGGCGATCGACAAGTTCGCCTCCCGATGCAAGGGCTACGCGTACCCACCTAGGCTCATCGTCACCACTCGGCCGAGCACCAACGAGCTCGAAGAACCGTCGCTGGACAGTTTCGAGCTGCTCGTCCTCTTGCCGTTCGACGAGAAGCAACGCGATCAGTACATGCGCAAGTGGACGGCCGTTCGCGGTATCACCGGGTCGGACGGACGCAACCTGCGGAAGGCCTACCGCCAGAAGATCGCCGAGCCGTACCTGGCAGACCTGGCCACCAACCCGATGCAGCTCACCATCCTCCTAGATCTGCTCAACCGGCTCCAGGAAGCGACCCCGACCCAGCGGACGGCGCTGTACGACTCCTACGTCGAGCTCCTGCTCGCCCGCGAAGCGAACAAGCACCCCGACTCCGTCAAGAAGCACCAGGACGAGCTGAAGGAGATGATCCCGTTCCTCGGCTGGCACCTGCACGCTCGCACCGAATCGGACCCCACCAACTCGAAGATGACGGTCAACGACCTCAAAGCCACGATGCGCCACTTCCAGCGCACCTACGAGAAGCCCGAACAGGTCGTCGACGAGATGTTCGAAGCAACCACCGACCGCCTCTGGACTCTGACGAGCAAGACTGACGGCTGGTACGAGTTCGAGGTTCAGTCGCTCCGCGAGTACTTCGCAGCGCGGTTCCTGTACCGGTACGCCGGCGAAGGGCAACGCGGGTTCGACAACATCGACGTCTTTCGCGAGCTGCTCAAGCGGCCCTACTGGCTCAACACTGCACGGTTCTACGGTGGGAACGCAGCATTGGGAGAGGTGACCGACCTCGGGGACGGCGTCATTGAGGAGATGGCCGACGACCCTGCGCCGCCGTCCGTCATCGCCGGGTGGACCCTCCTCACAGACGGCGTCTTCACCGGCCGCCCCCGGGCCGCACGCAACGTCTTGAAGAGTCTGTGCCACGACGACAACCTCAAGACGCTCAACGACGCCCTCCGGCGCGGCGAAGTCGCACCGCTTCCGGAGCTTCCGCAGCCCACGGAAGGAGATGAAGACCCGACCTGGCTCCGACTCACCGCAGCCATCGCCGCAGGTCCAACTGACGAGGAAACGCGCCTCCGCGTCAGCACTCTGCGCGAGCTCATAGGCCAGAAGAAGGAGTTCGCCGCCTGGTGGCGCGACCAGATCCTCAACGTCATCGAAACCGGTGGCGATGCCACACCATGGCTGGAGATGGCCGCGGAGTGCGAAGCAGCTGCAGGACTCGAAGTCGATCTGACCGGCCTGGACCTCGAAGGCGAACTAGTCACCGTCCGGGTCCTCGACACTGGACTCGTACCGCCGGAGGGCAGCCAGTTCGAGTCCGACCTCATTGAGATGGTCCTCGGCGGGCACGCGCCGTACATCAGATCGACGAAGTCGCTCCCGGCACAGATCGCGGTCGCTTTCGCATCCGAGAGCTTCCTGGATCACGAGAGGGCGAGCTTCCCCGACCCGGACTATGAAACGACCAGACGCCGCCAAGAGGCGCACAAGTACCTCAAGCGTCGGCGACCCGACCTCGCAGCAGCAGCACGAAACCGCCGCTTCAAGGCCGGCCAGATGGGAAGCACGTTCCCCTGGTCAAACACGGCGTCCGCCGTCTTCGAGGCCGCCGGACCGTCCTGGCTCGCCTCGCACATCGCCATCATCGGAGCCGCCACCCCGATGAATCTCGGGTTCAACCGGAAGACCGGCACCACAGCGTTCGGCGCCAAGAGCCACCCCGCGACGCTCCTCCAGCAGACCCGCAAGAACTGCGCCGACACCACATGGTGGAAGACCCAACTCGACACGCTCACCAAACCGAACCAACGCGCCACCGAACGCGCACTCGCTGAATGGTGCGCAGCACTGTGGTGCCTCGCGACGCCCGAGGTCATCGAGAACCTCTACGACGACTGGACCGCGACATTTGCAGACCTCACGAGCTACGCGCGCCCAGTCATCGACCTGGTCCTGCGAACCAGCGCCCATGGGTACCTGCGGAAGTTCAGCACCGACCTTACCGCCACCGACCCAGCGGTCGTCGCCATGCTGACCTTCCGCAACCCCGGCTGGACGGCTCCCGCGTCGGACTCGACTTTCACCCCACACCCGGCACCGGTCGAGCACCCTGCCCTCATCGAAGTCGCACGATCCAACAACTGGTTCAAGGTCGACTCACAAGGCGCGTACCGATAGGCGATGCATCTAGGGCTCCGACCAGCCCAGCACCTGCTGCGTGGGTCCCCTCGCCGCGAGTGCCGCTCGCAAGGCCCGACCACAATTCGAGCCGTGTCCACTTAGTGACGGGTTTCCCGGACACCCCGGGCAGCCGAACCCGGCCCTCCCGAGGGTCAGGTGCACCGCCACCAGCCCATCACTGAGCCCGGGCACCACCACCGACGAGGGTTGGCTGTGCAGTGCGGCCATGACCCACCTGACCGACCTGTCCGCCACACACGCCCTCGACCGCCTCGCCGACTGGCAGACCGCCCTGTGCGCGGAGAACAAGAGCCCCGGCACCCTCGCCGTCTACACCGACGGGACCACCCGCTACCTGCGCTGGTGCGCCGCCAACGACCACCTCCCGATGAGCCGCGCCTCCCTCAACCACTGGGTCGCCGGCCTGCCTGACGCCGGCGCCGCACCCGGCACCGCCCGCATCCGGCAACAGGCCGTACGCCGCTTCGCCAACTGGCTGACGGCCGCCGGCGAGATCCCCATCGACCCGTTCCCCGGCGTGAAGGCACCCCGCGTCGAACCAGCCCTGGTCGAGCCGCTCACCGACGACGAGCTGCGCGCCCTCATCGCGACCTGCGCCGTGCCCGAAGATCAAGGACCGATGGGGGACCGGCTGCACCATCGCCGCGATGAGGCCATCATCCGCCTCATGTTCGAGACCGCGATCCGATCCGGCGAGGTCGCCGACCTCCAGCTCGACGACATGGACCTGATCGAGCGGCTGATCACCATCCGTCGTGGCAAGGGCGGCCGCGGCCGAATCATCCCGATCGGACAGGCCACCACCGACGCGCTCCTTCGCTACCTCAGCGAACGCGAGCAGCACCCGCTCGCGGACACCCCGGAGCTACGGCTGGGCGGCCGCGGCAAGCGATTCGGCCGCGAAGGCCTCGCCCGTTCGCTGCGACGCCGAGCCCAGCGCGCCGGCGTCACAGGGTTCCGACCCCATCGGCTCCGCCACACCGCCGCTCACCGCTGGCTCGCCGCCGGCGGCTCCGAGTCCGGCCTCATGGCCGTCGCCGGCTGGACCCGCACCGACATGCTCGTCCGCTACACCCGCGCCCGCGCCTCCGAACGAGCCGCCCAAGAAGCCAGGCGCCTCGATCTCGGGGCCATCTGATCTGTCCGTTGGGGGGACATACTTGCCGAGTACGAAGAGACTGCCCCTGGCTTGGGCATCGTGTCGCCGGACCGTGCAGCAGACCCAACCGTCCTCACTTGGGGAACGCAGTCTCTGCGGCATCGGGTCGTGCCACTCGACAGCGCCGAATCAGAATGAGGTCCCAGATCTGAACACCGAGAAAGACCGCAAGGCCGGCCCACACAACCGGGTGCGGCGTGCCGCCGATGGTGAAGATGAACAGGAAGACCCAGGCTCCGGCAACTGCGGTCAGGATCAGGGGCAGTGGATTGCGGTGGCGCCGGTAGGTGAGCCCGCTGCCCACCAGGGTGAAGATGATGGTGGCGACGAGGAGGGGTTTGAGAGTCGCGTCCCTGGTCAAGAAAGTCGCGCCCACCGCGAGGCGAGCGAGAGCGCGGCCGTGAAGCCCAGGCAGCAGAGCGTGGTGAACGCTGCTGCTACCGCGCCGACGCGGGGTAGCAACCGCTGCCACAGGGGGACGTGCGCCGCGGAAGGTGAAGTCGGGTAGCCCCGAGCTTGTGGTCTCATGATCCCGTTTCCTTCACCTGTCGGTCGAGCACCAGCGGACGAGCGCTGGGTCGTTGCTCTGGTTCTGGTCCGAGACGTTTCAACTTCTTCATCGGGGCCGCTTGGTGTCGGACATCGTGCGAGATCGCGGTGTGCTGGGAGCCCGGGTGTGCGACGCGAGAAGCGTGGCGGCCGCGGTGCCGGCGACGATGAGACCGGCGACGAGAACGACGGCCAGCTGGTGCGTGCTCAACCAGGTGGACACCTGCGCGGACAGCGTAGAGACGCCACGATCGGAGGGGCGAGCTGAGCCGAACAGCTGGGGGAGCCAGTAGTAGAGAAGGTAGAGACCGCTGAGCGCGAGCAGCGCCCCGGCGATGCGGGCGGCGTGTGGGGCGATGGCGCGCAGGCTGCGTGCCAGGGCGGTCGCGGTTCCGGCGGCGAGCAGGGCGAGGCTGACCAGCAGCAGGGCGGATCCTGCAGCGTAGGCGGTGAACACGGCAAGCACGCCGATCCAGGTGGTGGCGGCGGCCTGGGTGACCACGGCGAGGAGGACCGCCAGGGTGCAAGAGGCCGAGGCGATCGCGTAGCCGGAGCCGAACGCGACCAGTCGCCGGGTGCCGGTGACGTGAATGGGGTCCGGTTGGCGCCCCGGCAGCCGGAGCGCGGGGTGCCAGCCGGCGAGCATCGCCAGACCGATCAGGGCGAGGACGGCGCCGAGGGCGGCGGCAACCCAGGGGACCAGGGTGATCACCGCGCGGACCCCGACGGTGAGGAGCAGTCCGATGATCGTGAAGGTGGCGGTGAATCCGAGGGCGAGGGCGAGACCGGCACGCAGCCCGGCGGTCAGTCGCCTCACGGTGCCCGCGGTGCCGCCGGAGTCGTCCGAAGCGCTGAGGCCGCCGGAGGTGGCGGTCAGTACGGCCGGAAGCAGTCCGAAGCCGCAGGGGTTGACGGGGGCGAGCAGCCCGGCACCGAAGGCGAGCGCGACGAGGCCGCTCACTCGGCACCGGCCTGGGTCAGGGCGGAGCGGATCTGGGTGGCGGTGGGGTCCACGCCGCGGTACACCTCGGTCCCGGAGGTGTCGAGAACGACCGCGGTGGACAACTGGGCGAGCTGGTAGGCCCGGGTCAGTGCTGCGTCGGTGTCACGGGCGTAGGCCAGGGTGTCGGCGTGGTTGGCGGTGAGGAACTCCCGCACAACGTCGACGGACTCGCTGGGGTCGATGTCGACGGCGACATAGTTGACGTTGGGAGTGCTGGTCTGGGCCTCGGCCAGGGCGCGCGCGCCGGGGCCGCAGGAGCCGCAGCTGGCGGAGAAGAAGAACACGACGCTGGGCTTGTCGCCGGGCACGGCGACCTGGTCCCCGGACAGCGTGGTGGCGGTGAACGCGGTCGCTGCTGGGCTGCTGGACCCAGAGGTCGAGGACGCGGCACCAGCAGCCGGAGCCGGCTGGGAGTGGAACGCGGTGTAGGTGACTGCGAACACGAGCAACGTAACCACCGCGGCACCCACGACTACCAGCCAGCGTCGCCGGGTCCGGCCCACAGGCCCCAGGCCGGAGGCCGGCGGGGGAGGCGTGGAGGTCGGGGTGGTGGTCATGGTTGCCGCTCCTGCGTCGAGGTCGAATGAGGTCTCAGACGGGGATTACCCGCGCGCCGCGGGTGCCGGGGAGACCCACGGGCGTTGAGGCTCGGCGGACGAGGTGGCATCAGCAGCATCGGTCGCGTGCCGATGTGGTGGCCGGGGAGGTGCCGGCGGGGCGGGTGCTGTGTGTGCGGCGCCGCATCCCCCAGACGCCGAGGACAACAGCGCCGATGAGCATCAGGACGGCTCCGGCGACCCCGCCGAGGACGGCGCCGCTTCCGGCGCTCACGCCGGCCGCGAGCAGCAGGGGCAGACCGCAACAGGCGATGGGCAGCAGGGCCAGGAGCCCAAGCCACCAGCCGGAGGGTCCTCGCCGTGCTTCCTGGTTCCGGGGCGTGCCTGTGTCATCGAGCGGGTACGGCGTTGGGTGCTGCCGATCAGTGCGCGAGGGCTGGGTCATGCGACGTCCTTCCGTGCGTTGAGGAGCCCGCCGAAGATCAACGTTCCGGCTTCCACCGCGTCCGAGAAGGCGAGGACAACACCGTCTAGGGCGTGCGTGCGCTGGTAGGCGAGGGCCGTGTCCCGGGTGGTGAAGAAGTTGATCACCGGACAGCAGGTCTCGGTGAGACGTCCTTGGCCTGAGGAGCCGAGGAACACGACTGCGTCGACCGGTTGCCAGGTCCAATGCCCGGAACGGCTGCTCGCGGTGACCGGCTCACCGGTCAACGGGTCGAGCGACTCGACGTCGACGTCGCGGCCGAGCATGGCCGCGATGCCCAGGGCGTCGACGGCGCAGTTCGCGGACACGGTCGGACCGTCAAGGATCCGGACCCGGTGCGCTGTGGGTCTGGCCGCGAACGGGACGCCGCCGGTGATCTCTCGACCGGCGGGGTCCAGGAACACCAGCTCTGTATCGGCGAGGTGGCGCAGAGATGCGTCGAGGTCGATGTGGAGTTCCCTGGCCCAGGTCTCGAGCTGATGACGTGTCGGCGGCTTCCCGCTCTGCCCCAGGGCGAGCAGCGTCTGCCGGTGCAGCATTTGCAGCGACTCGGGAAGCGAGGCGCGTTGGATCAGCAGGTTGTCCGCCGGTAGGCCGGCGGCCTCCATGAGGGTCTTCACTGGTGAAGTCATTGAACTCCGTTCGTCGTGTCGCGGCCGGCCTGTCGAAGCACCCGACCTTGTGGCAATGGGTCAGGTCGGGTTCAGAGCATGGAGCCGAGATCTGAGCCGACCGTGGGGTAGGCAGCGGTCATGGACTTCAGCTGACGGCTGGTCAGGTCGAGCTTCATGGCGAGGGCGAGGAAGTTGATGAGTTCGCCGTATTCAGGCCCGAGCAGGTGCGCGCCGACGACCCGGTCGCTGGACCGGTCGATGAGGATCTTGGCGGCGGCAGTGGTCTCACCGATCCGATAGTTGGAGTACCAGCCGCTGGTGTCGCTGTAGCGGACATTGACCTCGATGCCCTGGTCCGTGGCGTCTTGTTCGAGCATCCCTACCCGGGCGAGCTCGGGGATCGTGAACACCGCGGTCGGGACACCGGCGTAGTCAGGGACGGTCGTGGTTCCTTTGAGCATGTTGGACGCGGCGACCTTGCCCTCGAAGACCGCGACCGGGGTCAGCGGCATCCCGGGGGTGTTGGCTGAGTCGCCGGCGGCGTACACGGCCAGGTTGGTGGTGCTCTGCAGGTGAGCGGCGACCTGTATCCCGTGCTCGTCCCACTCGACGCCGGCAGCGTCGAGGTCCAGGCCGGAGAGCTCCGGTGTGCGGCCCGCGCCGTGGACGACGAGGTCGAACTCCAGGGTCTCGGGCTGGCCGGATCGTTCGACGGTGACCTGGTAGCCGCTCTCGGACTTCTCGATCCCGGTGATCGTTGTCGATCGCTGGAGTTCGATGCCGGCCTCGGTGCCCCGGGTGATCAGGAGCTCGACGAGGTCGGGGTCGAACCCCTTGAGAGGACGCGGTCCGCGGTCGATGATGGTCGGGGTACTGCCGGCACGCGCCGAGATGTGCGCGAACTCGAAGGAGATGAACCCACCCCCGACGAACAGGATCCGCGGCGGGAGCACCTCCAAATCGAGGAAGTCGGTGCTGTCGACCAGGTGCTCGTGGCCTGGGAAGTCCAGCGGGCGTGGGCGTGCACCGGTGGCGATCAGGAAATGCTTCGCCTCGTAGCCGGTGCCGCCGATCTCGATGGCGTTCGTGTCCGTGAACCGGGCAACGCCGTGAAGAGTGTCGATGCCGTTGCGGGTGAGGCTGTCCTCCATGTTTCGGGGGACTGGGTCGGTGAAGCCGTGCTTGTGTTTCATCAGGTCGGCCCAGTTGATCGACAGCCCGGCATCGTCGATGCCCTTGCCGCGCATCAACCGGGCGCTGTCGATGATCTCCGCACCACGGCGCAGGATCTTCTTCGGGTCGCACCCACGCAGCGCACACGTACCCCCGTAGGGCAGCGCGTCGACGATCGCGACGTGCCAGCCCTGCGAGGCGCACTTGTTGGCCGCAGGGACACCGGCCATGCCGGCGCCGATGACGATCAAGTCGTAGCTGCGCGTCATCGCATGGCCCCGTTTGTCACGGCGAACGCTGCTCGGAGCTGCTCGAGCGTGGGCGCGCCGGCCGGGCCGTCGGGTGTGCGGTAGACCCGACACGACAACCCGACCCCGGCGTCTGGCTCGGCGAAGACGTCGACGCCGTCTACCAGGATGCTCGGCGAGCCGTGGAAACCCACTCGTTCGGCTTCGTCGATCGTGTCGACCAGGTGACGCGACACCGTGAGGTCGGGGCGTTCGGCGGCGATCGCGGCAAGACGCTCGTCGGCGATCTTCCAGTTCGGGCAGTCGTCGAAGTAGAGCAGGGCGATGTCCATGTCAGCGACCGTAAACCTTGATCCATGGTGCAAGGTCAAGCGTTAGGGTGGAGAGATGTTAATCGGAGAGCTCGCCGACGCGGCTGGCCTACCTAGCCAGACCATCAGGTTCTACGAGCGAAAGGGCCTCCTACCCGAACCCGAACGTGGAGCCAACGGCTACCGCACCTACGCCGCCGCCACACTCGCCCGGTTGCACTTCGTTCAGACCGCCCAGGCAGCCGGCCTCACCCTTGCCGAGATCGGCAGCATCATCGACCTCCGCGACGACGGCAACGTCCCCTGCGCACATGTCGCGACCCTCATCGACACCAAGCTGGCGAACGTGCGTGTACGCATCAGGAACCTCTCCGCGCTCGAAGCAGAACTCGAAGGTCTCATCGCACGCAGCCGCCGCATTGATCCCGCCGACTGCACCGACGCCGATATCTGCCACATCCTCTCGGCCGCTTCTCGCAGCGGGTAGTGAAGCCGACCCAAGAAGGTCCCGGTCGTCGTGCCTTCTTGGACCAACGACTGCTATCTAGCATAGTAGGAAGTGAACGCCGCTGTAGAACGAGTCAACACCGATGGTGAAGGAGAAGCAGATGATGGATGGCATGGGCGGCATGATGATGTGGATGTTGTTGTGGGGAATCGTCGGCTTGGTCCTCATCGGCCTGGCAGTTGTTGGAGTTGTCGCGATGGTCCGGCGCAGTGACCGCGAGCGAGATCGAATCCCGGGAGCGGAGTCGCCTGACGAGGTGTTGAAGCGGCGGTACGCCGCGGGTGAGATCGGCGAGGACGAGTATTTGAGTAGGCGGGCTGGGTTGAGGGACTAGTTCAGGAACCTCTCGGGCGTTGACCCCCGGTCCGGACCCGACGGTCGGGCAAGTAGCTGTTGTTGGATTTGACCCGGCGGGTGGTGAGGCCGAGCTTGATGGCCATGCCGAGGGTTTAGGCACCTCGCCGCGCTCGGGCCTGGAGGAGATGGGCGCCGACGATCTGGTCGTTTCGCTTGGGCGACGCGGATTTTCGCGGCTGCGGTCGTCTCGCCTATCCGGTAGTTGGAGTACCCGTCGCTGGCCAGGATTGCGGTTCGCACGTATCTGCCTGGCGCGACCGGCACCCCCGTCGCGAGGCAACCGCGAAGTTTACCCTCCAGGTCACCACGCAGGACACAACCCCGGTCGGGAGCCGTTCACATGAACTCTCACCGACATGTGCTCTCGGACAGAATCGAAACTTGTGACTGCAAGCTCGCCGGGCTCTCGCTCCAGTCGTTCCGCGCCCCAGGACTGAGGGTGGCCCAGACCGCGGATGAAGGCGGCGAATGGCCATGAGTGAGGCCGGAGAAGTCGAGTGCAGGCGCGGTCGCTGGCGGACTTGCCCGCCAGCCGCACAAGGAATGAACCGACGGATACCCATCGAGACGGAGACCTGAGCTGAGCGGCAGTGGAAGCTCCGCCGGACCGGGACTTCGCGAGGTGTTTGCGGATCCGGGCTACCGCCGGTTGTGGTCGGCCCGGACGGTGTCGCAGTGGGGGGACACCTTCAACGTCGTTGCCCTGGCGCTGCTGGTCTACGACCTGACGGGTTCCGGGCTCGGTGTCAGCGGGGTCGTGGTCGCCGAGATCCTGCCGGTGCTGCTGCTTGCGCCCTTCGCGGGGCCGTGGGTGGACCGGTGGCCCCGGGTGCGGGTGATGGTCGGCTCAGACCTGTTCCGACTGGTCCTGGCGATCGTCTTGGCGGTGTGGCACGACGCCCCGGTCGGGGTGTACGCGGTCGCGTTCGGGATGTCCCTCGGCGCGGTTTTCTTCAACCCCGCCGCGTCCTCGGTCCTGCCGGCGCTGATGAAGAAGGACGCACTGGTCGCCGCGAACAGCGGCATCTGGACCGCCGCAGTCCTCTCACAGGTCGTGCTCGCGCCGCTCGCGGGTCTTCTGGTCGTGGCGCTCGGCTACGGTCCAGCCTTCGCCGTCAACGCCCTCTCCTACGCGATCAGCGCCGTGGTGCTGCGCGGCCTACGAGTGCCGGGGCCCCCCGGACACGTGCAGCGACGCCGGTTGCTGGCCGAGGCCCGGGAAGGTGTCGCCGTCCTCGTGCGCCATCGCTTGCTACGTGCCCTCGCGGTCGGGCAGTTTCTCGCCGCGCTCTCGGCGGGCGCGACCAGTGCGCTGCTGGTGGTCCTCGCTCAGGAGCACCTTGGTGTCCGGGGACGCGGCTACGGACTGCTCATCGCCGCGATCGGGGTCGGAGCGGCCCTGGGGCCGCTCGTCCTGCTCCGGCTCGTCCGCCACCCGGCCCGCCCACTGTTCGTGTTCGGCCCGTACGGCCTCCGAGGGTTCGTCGACCTGGCGCTCGCCTCGGTCACCGCCGTGCCTGTAGCTGCTGGCGCGCTGGCCCTTTACGGGGTCGGCACCTCCACCGGCGCGGTGACGTTCAACTCTGTGCTCCAGGCCGAGACGCCCGAGCACGTCCGTGGACGCGTGTTCGCGGCCATGGATGTCCTCTGGCAGGGCGGCAGGCTTCTCTCCCTAGCGGTCGGGGGCACGCTGGCGGACCTGTACGGCATTGAGGCGGTCTACTACCTCGGCGGGGCGCTCCTGCTGGCCGCCGCGGCCGCCGGACTGGTCGCGAACCGGGGCGATCCCACCACGTGACAGCGACGGCCTGACAGCACACCCGGCGGACTCACCGCCCGCAGGACCGATACCGACGCCTACTACTATGTTCCTTCGTACCCAGGGGATGTCGTCCCCGTCGCACTGCTGACGCAGACTGAGAAGGGCTGGACATTGGCCAAGAAGCTAGAGGCCCGCGAAAGCCGCAAGGCGCGCGTGGACCAGCTACGAAAGGATCAGCAGAGGGCGGAGCGCAGACGCACGATCCTGGTCGTGGCGGCCTGTGTTGTGGTGGGAGCCGTGATCATCGGATTCGCCGCGTATCCATTGGTCAAGCGAAGTCGAGCTCAGAGTCAGTTCAATGGCAAGGCCCTGGATCAGATCGGTGCGGCAGCCTCCTCTGCAGGTTGCCAGCCTGTCGCGACGCAAGACGCGACCGGTAGCGCGGATCATCGGCAGGTTGGTACGGCGATCACGTACTCCACTGCCCCGCCGGCTTCTGGTCCTCACTGGGCGGTGCCCGCACCTTTCTCGCAGAAGTTCTACACCGGGCAGGACCGGCCCGGAGTCCCGACGCTGGTGCACAACCTGGAGCACGGCTGCACGATCCTGTGGTACGACGAGCGTGTCGCCAAGGACGCGCAACAGGTCGCTGAGGTTCGGGCGATTGCGAGGGTTTACGAGAAGGACGGTGGCGGCGCCGGCAAGTTCATCGCCGCTCCCTGGACTGCCGAGGACGGCGACCCGTTTCCTGGCCGCGCGCATGTTGCCATGAGCCACTGGTCTGCCGGCACGGGCGGTTCAGCGGCACAGGCCGGGGTTCTTCGGTACTGCTCGAGGGTCAGCGGCGAGGTGGTCGGCACCTTCGTCAAGCGGTATCCCTTCTCCGACTCTCCGGAACCGGCTGCAGGTTGATCGTGCAGATGATGAGGACTCCGAGACGACGCCATCGTGCGCAGCGTTCACCTCTCGAGATCGCCCCAAGGCTCGTCCGGCTTTTGCGGCGAGCGGTGCCCGCTCTGGGCCTGACAGTCCTGGTGCTGCTTGCGGTGCCAGCGGCTCCCGCGTCTGCGCACGCGACGCTCCTGTTCACCACCCCCACGGTGGACGGGGCAGTGCCGCATTCGCCGGGTCAGA
The DNA here is from genome assembly GCF_054778395.1 of Nocardioides korecus. Taxonomy (NCBI): domain Bacteria; kingdom Bacillati; phylum Actinomycetota; class Actinomycetes; order Propionibacteriales; family Nocardioidaceae; genus Nocardioides; species Nocardioides korecus. The sequence continues at coordinate 361,728 of NZ_BAAGZO010000005.1, forward strand.
TCCAGCTCGTGTTCGACCAGCCAGTCATCCCTTCGCCCTCCGGCATCCAGTTGACCGACGATCACGGAGCCTCGATGGCGGTCGGGATGCCGAAGGGGAACGGTCAGACCTTGACGGCTCGGGTGCTGGCGACGCTGCCGGTGGGCGAGTACACCGTGCACTGGCAGGGGCTCGCACGAGACGGTGACGCGATGCTGGGCGAGTTCCATTTCGCGGTCGGTTCGGACTCCGGTCTGACCGTCGGTGCCGGCGCGACCTCAGCGACTCGGGGGCTGCGGGTCACAGCGCTGTTGAGGTGGATGCTGTTCGCGGGCCTGGCGCTGGGCCTGGGTGGACTAGCCGGCGACGTGATCTCCCGGCGCCACGCTGAGCTCCGGCCGGTGTCGACCACGATCAGACCCTGGTTGTTAGCGGGGGCGGTTGTCGGGCTCCTGGCCACGCTGGGGCTTCTCGTCGCCCTTGCGGGGGATGGCTCAGTGCTGCGGGGTCTCGGGAGCGCCGATCTCGGACACGTGGTGACCACCGTGCCCGGACGGGTAGCAGCCGTCGAAGTGCTGGCGTTCGCTGTTGCCGCCGTGTTGTTCGTGACCCGACAACGGTTGCTCGGTGGCGTGGTTCTGAGCCTCGTCGCCGTCGCCGAGGGGTTTCGCGCCCATCCCCAGGCCGTGGTCCCCGGACTGGGCGCGGTCCTGACTGGGGTGCATCTGCTCGCAGTCGCCGTCTGGGTGGGTGCCCTGGTGCACGTGCTGCGGGTGGGGTACGCCGCGCGGCGGCGTGGGCTGCGGGCGGCGCCCATCGTGGCCGCGTACGCGCGGCTGGCCGTCTGGTTGTTCCTGGCGGTGGTGGTGTCGGGCACCGTCTCTGCAGTGCTGCTGATACCTGGCGACAGCTGGGTGCCTACGTTGTTCGGCACCGGATACGGCCTGTCGTTGGTGGTCAAGCTGGTCATGGTGGCGGCCGTCGCGGCGTTGGCTGTGGCTGCGCGACGCAGCCTGCGAGCACGCCCCGACCGAGCGCAGCCCCGCGCCGCCGCCCGGTTCGAGGCGGTCGGTCTGGTGGTCGTCCTGGGGTTGTCCGGGCTGCTCACGGCGCTTGCCCCTCCGGTCCGGGAGAACGGTCCGCTACCGTTCCCACCACCACCGGTGGGGTCAACCGAATCCCTGGGTGCACGAGCCGGGTGGATCGGCATCGGGACGACCCTCAGCGAGGGACAGCTCGTGGTCCGCCTGACCACGCCTGACTTGAACAAGTCCGTGCTGAAGGGCAGCGGCGCCCACTACGAGCTGGTCGGCGACCTGGCCGGGCCACGGGGTGGCGAGTCACACGACCTGTCCTTCCGGGCATGCGGGTCGGGATGCTTCGTGGCTCCCGCCCAGTGGACCCGGGGTTCCAGCACACTCACCCTCAAGGCGTCTTCGGACCGGTGGCAGGGCGGAAGCACCGCGATCCCGATCAGCTGGCCCGGTCGGCCCGCCCTGGGACGTCTGCGGCACATCGTCACCACGATGCGTCGGGTTCCCGCGTTCACCTTGCACGAGCAGGTCACGAGCAACACGAACCAGGGCGCGGGCCGACTCAACCGGCTACCGATGTCAGGTGAGGACTTCCTCAGCCGAGAGTCATATGGAAGCGGATCAGCGCCCACGGTGGTGCTGCTCGAGGAGCGTGCTGGCGAGACGACCTTGGCCCTCGCCTACCCGGGGGAGGGCACCTACGTTCGTCTTACAGTCGATCGAGACGGGCGGATTCTGCGGGAGACGTTGTCGGCCGCCAACCACCTCACCTCGCGCACCTTCGTCTACCCCGAAGGTGACGACGGCGAGCACTGATCGGCTCAGGGATTGGCCACCCGGTCGAGCACGGCATCGAGGTCTCGCGCCTCGAAGGCTCCGATGTGACGTTCCACGACAGCGCCGTCCGCGCCGATGATCACGGTCACCGGCAGGCCCGGGATCCGTAGATGCTTGAGCAGCATCGCGTCGGAGTCCGCCAGCTGGGGATAGGTGACCCCCACCTGGGTCAAGAACGCGGCGGCCGCCTCGGCACCATCCGAGGTGTCCACCCCGACGAACTGGACCCGTTGGCCATACCGGGTGTCAGCGGCTTGAAGGATAGGCATCTCCTGGCGGCACGGCCCGCACCAGGACGCCCACAGGTTCACCAGGACGGGTTTCCCGTGCAGCCGCGACAGGTCCACCGATGGCCCCCCGGTCAGGCACGGCAATGGCGTCGAGGGCAGATCGGACTGGGGATCTGACCGAGCGGGAAGCACAAGCCGGGAAAGCAGGCCACACGACTTCACGCCCTGGATACGAACAGGATCCTGCTTCCCCATGGACTGCTCGGCCGAGTCGTGGTTGCGACCCGGTGCCGAGGAGTCCGGCGGCGCGGCGCATCCCGTCAACGTCGCCAGCAGCGCCAACGGCAGGCATGCCAGGCGGGAGCGACGTCGCGACCATGGCGGGTCGGCGTTGGCGCGATGAAAGAGCTGAAGGTGGCTGCTGCGCATGTTCGTTTCGGACAGGGGGTCCGTCGCGACCCGCTTGGATGGTGTGCCGTCTACGATACGACATAGTAGAGACGCGTCGGGGTCCGACCTCCTCGCTCTGTCCGTGATGGAAGCCGTGGAGGGCGCATGAGAGTCAATCGAGGGCATCGTCACGGCGTTGGCCTGGCCATCGTCGTGTCCGTCGCGCTCCTGGCCTCCGCATGCGGGGGTCCAGGGGGCACCTCCCAGGACAAGGGGTACGTCGAGGGCGTCGGTGTCGTGGAACAGATCAAGCCCGTCGACCGGGTCAAGGTGCCTCCGGTCCAGGGACGGACGCTGGACGGAGCGCACTTCGAGAGTCGCGATCATCTAGGCAACGTGCTCGTCATCAATGTCTGGGGATCATGGTGTGCGCCGTGCCGCGCCGAGGCCCCGGTCCTGCGGAGGGTCTCCTCGGAGACCAAGAGGCAGGGCGTCCAGTTCGTCGGGATCGACGTGCGGGACAACGACGCCGCCGCCATCGCCTTCGAGCGCCGGTACAAGATCACCTACCCCAGCATCGCCACGGCGGACGCTGGGCAAGCGATCCTGGCGTTCGGCTCGATGCTTCCTCGCAATGCCATTCCCAGCACCTTGGTCGTCGACCGAGAAGGTCGGGTCGCGGCACGAGTCGTCGGCCGGACCACCTACGCCACCCTGCACACGCTCGTCTCGGACGCCGTGGCGGAAAGCAAGGGTGGCACGTCGAGACCATGACCCCGGGCGTGGCGCGAACGGACGGAACAGCCATCTACGATGTAGAGTAGTAGCCACAGGAGAAGGCCTTCCGAGTGCCTTCCTCGACAGAAGGACGACCCCATGGCCCAGCTTCTCTACCCTCTCGCAATCCTCGCCTGCCCCGTCGGGATGGGGCTGATGATGTGGATGATGATGCGCGGCGGCAAGTCCACCGACACAGCCGCCCAGGACCCCACCCGCACCGGTGCCGACGAGCTGACGCGTCTGCGCGCCGAGGTCGACCAGCTCCGCGCGGAACAGCGCGGCAACAACGGCAGCTCGAGCACCTACTCCGCGGGTGCCGGAACCGCGGATCGCGGCTAATGGAGACACTCCTTCCGCTTGGGGTGGCTGGAGCCGCCCTCGTGCTCACCTACTTCACCTGCCTTCGGCCGATGCGACGCGGTCACTGCATGATGATGCCCAGCAGGCAGGAGTCCGTCGAGAACCGCGCCGTCTCGGACGAGGCCGCACGGCTCCGCGCCGAGATCGCGGCCCTGCGAGGCGAGAACGTGGACGACGCCACCGCGGATCAAAGCCCTACGCGCTAGCAGTTGGTCTCGCACGCGAGGCGCCTGGCAACCGGATCCATACACAGAAAGGAGCCGTCATGCGTCGGTTCCAGACTCCCCTACAAGTGCAGCTCGCCCCCTCCGGACGCCTCGACCAGACGCCTACGCGCGCGAGCGGCAGCTACGGCCCCGCAGCCCTTGGGCGGAAGCGTTGAGCGACTTGAGTACGGCGAATGCTGGCGGGATGAATCAGTGGATGGCCCGGACCGAGACCGTGTTGGCGGCCTTCCCGGCATGGTCTGCGGGCGTGCGCTGTTTGGATCTGACCGAGGAGTTGGGCGAGCTCGCTCGCGCGATCCTGATCGCGGAGGGCCGCAAATCGGCCACCGAGAGCGAAGAGCCTGTCGCACAGGCTCTCTGCGGGGTGTTGTTCGATGTCTTCGCTCTGGCCCAGCACTACGGGGTCGACCTGGACGCCGAGTATGGCGAGCAGGTGACCCTGTTGGCCGCCCGGCGTGCTGAGGAGGGGGTACCTCGTGACCCGTCTACGGCTCGTCCACAGCCGGAAGTCGCACCAGGAAGGACGCCCCTCCTGCGGAGCGGTTGTGTGCGCTGACCTCGCCTCCGTGCGCGTGCACCAGGGCGGCCACCACGGCGAGTCCGATACCCGACCCGCCGGTTCGGACCTCGTGGCCCCGGTAGAAGCGCTCGAAGACGTGCGGGAGGTCCGCTGCTGCGATCCCTGGGCCGTCGTCGTCCACCCCCAGCTCGACCCATCCGTTTGCGTATCGCGTCGAGACGGTCACGGATCCTCCGCCGGGCACGAACTTCAAGGCGTTGGTCAGCAGGTTGGTGACGACCTGCTGAAGTCTCGTGTCGTCGCCTAGGACGACGGTCGGTTCCGTGGCCAGGACCAGGTTCAGCCGCTGTTCCTCGAACCGGTGTCTGAGCCCTGAGGCAGCGCTTTCAACGATGCCGGCGAGATCGATCCTCTCGCGGCGCAGATCGAACTCGACACTGTCGGCCGACGTCATCGTCTCCAGGTCAGCGGTCAGGCGACCAAGACGCAGCGTCTCGTCGTGCAAGGAGTCGAACACCGCCGGGCCCGGCTCGACGACACCGTCCTGCATCGCCTCGACCTGGCTACGAAGCACCGCCAACGGTGTCCGCAGCTCGTGTGCCACGTCCGCCGCGAACGCACGGCGTACTGCGTCCTGTCTCGCGAGCGAATCGACGAGATCGTTGAAGGCCCGGGCCAATTGTGAGATCTCGTCATCGCCGGGCACCTCGGCTCGTCGACTTCGCTCACCGGCTTGCAGGTCACGAGCGGCGTGGGTGAGCTCGGTGATCGGTCGGACGGTCCGACGGGCGACCAGCACGCCCGCTCCGACCCCGATGGTTCCCCCCAGCAGTGCCCCGAGGGCCAGGAGCCAGTTGACGGAGCGACGGAATCCCTGATCGACCAGGGGGACCGTGCCCTTCGGCTGCGCGACCAGGAGCTCACCGATCACTCGTCCGCGCACTGTGAGGGGGATGTGCTGTTGAGGAAGGAGAGGGCCGGCCGCGGTCATCTCGCGATGCATTCGTGCCATCCCTGGTCCCATCTGGCTATCCAGGGACCACACCGGCTTTCCTGACGGGCCGACGAGGCGTACGTCCGCACCGGTCATCGCAATCGCCGGGGCCAGCCGGTCCAGCCGGGCGGCCTGCCATCCCCGCCCTGGCTCGTAGGCCGAAGTGAAGGCGCTGGCCAACTGGCTCTCACGAGCCGCGCGTTGCTGGCCCAAGTAGGTGTCGAACCGGCCACCGAACGCCAGGTTGATCAGGACCGCGGTCAGCAGTGCCGATCCGAAGCCGATCACGACGAACGATACGGTCAGTCGCCGCGCGAGGCCGCTAGTCATCAGCGGTCTGGTCGAACTTGTAACCGATGCCGGGCACGGTTCGGACGAACTCGGGGCGGCGGGGATCGTCCCCGAGCTTGCGTCTGAGGTTCTTGACGTGCGCGTCGACGGTCCGCTCGTAGCCGTCGTAGTCATCGCCCTGGAGCCGCGTGACGAGCTCGAACCGGGACCAAGCGCGTCCAGGGCGAGACGTGAGCGTGGTGAGCAGATCGAACTCTGTGCGCGTGAGCTCGACCACGACTGACTCCAGGGTCACTTCGCGGCTGTCCAGGTCCACGACCAACCGCCCCTGTCCGTAGGACGCCTGATTGGAGCGGAAACCTCCCGCTCGACGCAGGACGGCCTCCACCCGAGCGACGAGCTCACGCGGGCTGAACGGCTTGGTGACGTAGTCGTCGGCCCCGAGCTTGAGGCCCGCGACGCGATCTCCCTCGCTTGCCCGCGCGGTCAACATCACCACCGGCACATCGGAGGTGCGACGCACCAGCCGGAGAACCTCTTCTCCCGGCAGGTCCGGAAGCCCCAGGTCCAGCACGACGAGATCAGGCTGGAGACGTCGGAAGATGTCGACGGCGTCATTCCCGGTCCCGGTGTCGAAGACCTGATACCCCTCGCGCTCCAAGTATGTGCGCACAAGGGATCTGATCTTCGGCTCGTCATCGACGACGAGGATCGTTCCGATGGCCATGCCTGATTATCTCGTCGCTAAGGGCGAAGGGGCCGACTCCTGGTTGTCGACACCGTGATCCCTGCGCGCATCGTCCGGGTAGGGGACCAACCCAGCACCGTCACCCGACCGACGTCGGCGGGGGATGAGCAGGTAGGCGCCTACAGCCACCAGGACCAGGGACCACAGTTGCGGCTGGGTCATCCCCAGGATTACCTCCTTGTTGATGCGCACCTCCTCGACCAGGAACCGCGCGGCCCCGGACAGCACCGCGTACAACCCGATGACCGTCACGGGTGCGGTGCGCTTGCGCACCCACCACAAGAACCCGGCGAGTACGAACGCGAAAGCCGATTCATACAGCGCGGTGGGGTGAACCGGGACCAGCGTCGGCATCGTCCCGTTGGGGAAGGCCATCGCCCAGGGGAGGTCCGAGGGTTTGCCGTAGGTGCCGTCTCCGGCCAGGAAGCAGCCGATTCGTCCGATGCCGTAGGCAAGGGAGAGCGGGGCTGCGACGATGCCGGCGAGCTGCCTCCAAGGGAGTTGGTAGCGCCTGGCCATCACGACCACGGTGATGATGCCGGCGATCAGGCCGCCGTACCAGGTGAACCCCGAGGAGCCGAAGTCGTGCCGGGTCATATCTCCCGCGTGCTCGGCCAGGTAGTAGAGCTTGCCGCCGCCGAAACCGAGCACGGTGGCGGCCAGCACGATGTTCCAGGCGCGCTCGGGGTCCCACCCGAGCCGCCGGAACTCACGGCCCAGCAGGTAGGCCGCTACCAGGGCGGCCAGTGCCTTGCTGACCCCCTAGCTGTTGATCGGGAAGCCGAAGATCTCGAACAGGACAGGTCTCACGTGGACTCCTTACCTTGTCACTGAGTCGTGACTACTTGGAGCCGGGCGTCATTGGTCGCATCCGGTGCATCCCCGAGAGACCGTGGGTCGACTTCTCTCCGGACATTCCACCCATCTTGGGCATGTCACCCATTGCGTCCGACATGAGCGTGCGCATCTGCTGGCGCATCTTCGCGTCGTCCATCATCTTCGACATGGACTCGGTCATCTGCTCCTGGGACTGCTTGTTGTTCATCATCGACGACATGCCGGGTCGTGACGGGGAAGTGGTGTCGTGCGTGCCGGCGGTGGCCCAGGTAGGAATGCCCACCAAGGCAGCCCCTGCCAGTACCCCTGCGGTCACCTGTACCAGTGAACGGATCGCCATCTCAGTCTCCTTCTCATCGCTGACGTGCGGTTCGCTTCGAGCTGCTTGACGTCTACGACCATGTCGCGCCGGTGTGAAGGAACGATGCGATTGATGTGGGTTCCTGATGCTCATTGGAACCGTTGGCACGCGCTCGAGGACAGGGGCCTGCAGACCGAGGAGGGCTCGGTATTGCCTTGCTCGCGGTGTGCTTGGCAGAACGGCTCCTTGGAGCGTCGATCCGCCCGCGAGCCGGAGCGGGGTCAGGTGGCCAAGGAGACGGGGCAATAGCCTGCTGAGACGACGGCCAGGGCCGGGGCGGCGGCAACGGCGAGGGGCGTTATTAGGATCAGGGCGACGCCAGCCAGGGTGGCCAGTCTTCGCAGCGGGTTCAGCGGGGCCGCAGGGTCGACGAGACGTCGAACGCGGACCAAGGCGGTCGAGCCCCCGGCCCCCAGCGCCCCAGCCGGCGTGGATCCTTCGGCCAACCGGACCAGAGCCGTGGCGAGCGTCAACCGGTCGACCGTGCGCATGGCAGCATCATCGGCGGCCATCTCGGTGAGACGGGCGACTTCATCCTCGGCATGGCGGAACGCCGGCACGAACGGGAACGCGGCACGCAATGAAGCCGCAAACTGAATCACCAGATGATGCCGCCCGCGGAGGTGGGCCCGCTCGTGGGCGAGCACGGCGGACATCTGCTCAGGGTCAAGGGCGTCCCGAGCGGCGGTGGTGATGACGATCTGACCGGCACGACCCGGGACGCAATAGGCCGCACAGGAGGCGTGATCGAGAACAACCACGTCTGGCTCCTTGTCAGGCCGAGCGATCAACGAGAGCTGGGTGCGCTGCCGGGCGCGTCCGGCTCGGGCAGTACGCCACGATTCGACCAGGCACTGCGCAACTCGACCGAGGACCACGAGGGACACCATCAGCCCGACCGTGCTCACCGCAGCTCCGCCGGGAGTCGAGTACTGGGCGCGCAGCAACATGACACACGTGTCCAGCAGACCGGCCAGGTCCGAGGTCACCAGCGAGACCGGCACCGCCAGGGAGAGTCCGGCCAACACCACCGAGGCGACCAGCGACCCCGACAGGGCCTGCCAGGCCACGATGCCTAGCCGGGGGGCACGCTCGGCCCACCGAGTCCGACGCAACAAGGACACCCCGAAGGTGCCGGCGAGCACGGCGTAGGCGATCAAGGCCACGGACGCGATCATTCGGCCGGGTCCTTCTTGCGCCGCCGACGCGAGATGACGGCTCGAAGCGCGGCGAGCTCCTCGGGGTCGATCTGTTGCACGAAGTGCATCAACGTTGCCGAGCGATCGCCACTGGAGGCCAGGACCTCCTCCATGAGCTCTGCGGTGTGCGCCTCGCGGGACTGCGCGGCGCTGTACCGGTAGGCGCGGCCCTCGCGCTCTCTAACCAGCAGAGCCTTGCGGTGCAGGTTGTCCATCACCGTCATCACGGTGGTGTAGGCGATGGTGCGGTCCCGCTGCAGGTCCTCCAGAACCTCACGCACCAGCACCGGGCGCTCCCACGACCACACCCGGTTCATGACTTCAGCCTCGAGCTGCCCAAGCTGACGCATAGACCCTGCGCTCCTCATCCGCCGCGGACCCGCAGCCCTCCATGCAATTCCTATACGTCATAGTAGATCATCCGGGGCGCCGGGCGCCCCGCCGCCGTGATCGTCCCACGCCCTCTTCGTCGAGATCACATTCCGTACAGCGAGGTTGACAGGTGATTGCGCTTGAGTCCATCGGTGCCGGCGCCCAGCAGGTGGTGCTGGACGGGCCCCTCCTGGTTGCTGGCCTGATCGCGGTCGTGGCCGGCGCACTGTCGTTCTTCTCCCCGTGCTGCCTGCCGTTGGTTCCCGGCTACCTCTCCTACGTCGCTGGCCTCGCTGGGAGCGAGATCGCCGCTACGGACAAGGCGGATCCAGACCGAGCATCAGGGGCGGTCGCGGTCAAGACTCGGGCATCGACGCGACGGCGAACGGTGTGGGGCGCCTGCCTCTTCGTCGCTGGTTTCGCCGCGGTCTTCACCAGCTACGGAGCTTTGTTCGGTTCCTTCGGTGGGCTGCTGATCACTCACCAGGAGACCCTCATTCGGGTCCTGGGTGTCGTCACCATCCTGGTCGGACTGGTCTTCACCGGCCTGCTGTGGCGACTGCCGCTGGCGGGTCGCTCATTCCGGCTGACCTATCGACCCCGAGCCGGTCTCGCCGGCGCCCCCGTCGTCGGTGTCCTGTTCGGTCTGGGGTGGACCCCCTGCATCGGGCCCACGCTGGCAGCTGTCCTCACACTCGCCACCAGCTCGGCCGGCGCCGGACGCGGCGCCGCACTGTCATTCGCCTACAGCGCGGGCCTCGGCATCCCCTTCATCGTGGCCGCGTTCTCGATGCACCGGTTCATGCGCTCCGTCGGGTGGGCACGCCGCCACGCCCGAGCCATCACACGCACCGGCGGTGCGTTGCTGATCCTGCTGGGCCTTCTCCAGCTCACCGGGGTATGGACGGATCTGATCTCGCGCATGCAGGGGCTCATTTCCGGGTGGACCCTGCCGCTGTGAAGCCGAGCCCGACCTGTGAAGGATCGGTGATCGGTTCGGGAAAGCCGCTGACCGGTTACGTGTGGAGGCTGGGACTATCGAACAGCGTTTCCTGGGTCGCGTTGGTGCACCGGGGTGATCGATGGCAGACCCCAGCGGATCAGGCTCGAAGGGCGAAGCGTTGTCTGGCCGCTGGCTTTGCGAGCTCAGCCGGAGTAGGAGTGCAGGCTGCCTGAGCCGAAGAAGTAGTTGATGCCGACGAAGTTGAACAGCAGGGACGCGAAGCCGACCAGGGCGATGACCGAGGCAGCCTTGCCCTTCCACCCGGCGGTAGCCCGGGCGTGCAGGTAGGCGGCGTAGATCACCCAGGTGATGAACGCCCATACCTCCTTGGGGTCCCAGTTCCAGTAGCTGCCCCAGGCGTACTCCGCCCAGATCGGCCCGGCGACCAGCGCCGCGAACGTCCAGATCGGGAACCCGAACGCGTTGAGCCGGTAGCCGACCCGCTCGAGCGCCTCGAGCGAGGGCAGCCGACTGAGGTAGCCGCCCGGCCGGACCTTGCCGCGGCGCGTGGCGCGGTCCTTGACCAGGAACAGGCCCAGCGCCAGGGCTCCGGTGGCGAACGCGCCGGAGGCGATGATGGCGGCGAGCACGTGGATAGCCAGCCAGTAGGAGTGCAGTGCGGGCACGAGCGGTCCGGCGTTCTGGTAGAGCACCAGCTGGTCGAGCATCAGCACCACGACGAGGAAGCCGGTGACCGCGACGCCCATCCAGCGCAGGTGGTAGCGCTTCATCAGCACCAGGTACATCAGGCTGACCCCGAACGTGCCGGCCAGCGTGAACTCGTACATGTTGCCCCAGGGCACCCGGACCGGATCGCTGGCCAGGCCGCGGGAGACCAAGCCTGTGACGTGCAGCAGACAGCCGAGCGCGGTGAGCGCGAGCCCGATGCGCCCCCAGAGCTCGACCCGCACCTCCGCGCTACTCGACCCGTCAACCGAGCCGTTGGCGGCGGTCCCAGTGGGGGCTGCGTCCCCACGGCTCAGGTCGGCGGCGCCACCGACCCCCACGAGCGCCATAGCGCTCTCCTCGATCGGCAACGGGACCGAGCGTAGGAAGACCCATTCGGTCAGGTGGGCCAGGTACGCCAGCACGTAGACGATCGAGGCGAACATGATGGCGTTGTCGCTGAAGTCGGCGAAGTTCGCGGCCGTCATGGCTGCTCCTGCGGGGGTTGGGAGGTCATTGGTTGCTCCTCGAGGCGTCGTTGTATCCGTGCGCTCAGATCGTCGATGTCGCCCTGGAGGTCGTCTTGCTGACTGCGATCCAGCCCGGCGACCTCCAGGACTGTCCGTCCGTCTGCGGTCGAGGTACGCGCCCACACTCGGCGAGGGCGGATGTAGAGGGAACCGAGCAGGCCCACGATGCCGATCAAGGCGCCTGCGAGGACGATTCGTTTCCCGGGTGATTCGCTGACCTGGAGCTTGACCCAGCGGTCCACGCGGTCGAACGAGATGGTGCCTCCACCGTTGGGCAGCTTCATGGTCCGTCCAAGGGCGAGGTCGACGCGGAAGTCCTTGCCGTCGGCCTTCTTGAAGGGCCTCATGTGGGTCTTGTCCAGGTCGTAGACCGACTGGGGTCGTCCGTCGTCGATGCCGAGGTTCCCGTGGTAGCTCAACAGCGTCAGTGCCGGGTTGAGGGCGTCGGGGAACGCCGAGTACGGGCCGGACTGCATGGTGAAGGCGTAGGTCGGCAGGAACTGTCCTTCGAAGCCGAGCTGTTCGGGCTGCGCATCCGGGGCCTTGATCACGCCGTAGGAGGCGAAGGTGGCGTCCTGTGGGAGAAAGTTCACATGGCCCTGGTAGGCAACGTCCCCGTTGCCGTCCCGGACGGTGATGAGGGGCGCGTACCCGTGTCCGACCAAGAACACGCTGGTCCCATTGACCGTCAGGGGGTGGTTCACCTCGAGCCTGTACGCACGCGCCGGTGAGCGTCCCTCACCCCGGTAGGTCACGTCGGCGGCGAAGGAGAGCGGTTGTCCGGCCTGCGGGCCATCCCGCAGGAACTTGACCCGAAACTTGTTGACGTCGAGGTTGAACGGTGAAAGCCCTGCGGGGTCGAACAGGGCTCCGGGAGTGAACTCGTCGTATTGACTGACCGAGTTCGTGAAGGTCTCGCCGGTCACCACGATGACGCCGCCGACGAACCCGAACAGCTTGCCGTAGGCGAAGGTGATGAGAACCAGTAGGACCGAAGTGTGGAAGAGCAGATTTCCTGCCTCTCGGAGGTAGCCGCGCTGGGCCGAGATCGACATCCCCTCGGCGGCGACCCGAAACCGACGGCCGCGCAGTTCATCCTCGGCGGCTCTCAGGGCGACCTCTGGCGTGGTCGGGACCGTTGTCCGGCAGTAGGCAGGAAGTCGGGATAGATGCCGTGGGGCACGCGGCGGCCGCGCCCGCATGGCTGCCCAATACACGCGGAGCCGCGGCAGCACGCAGCCGACCAAGGACACCATCAGCAGTAGGTAGATCGCGCTGAACCACGCAGACCGGAAGACCGCAAACAAGCCCAGCTTGTCGTAGACGGGGGTGAGCCGCGGGTGGGCTGCCTGCCAGCGGATCACTGCTGAGGGGTCGATGCTTGTCTGCGGAATGACCGAGCCTGGCACCGCGGCCAGTGCCAGGAGCAGCAGGAGCAAGAGAGCCGTGCGCATCGAGGTCAGCTGGCGCCATGCCCAGCGCGCGAGCTGCGAAGGTGACAGGGACGGAATCGACTTCTGCGGCGCCCGCAGTCTCGGGCTCGCGTCGCGCTCAGATGTTCCCGTCGCGACGTCGACTGGCTGCGTCATCGCCCACTCCACCCTGGGGTCATGGTCATCACGACGCGATTGATCCCTCGGTCAGCGATCTACTTCGCCTGTGGTGGTGCGCCGCAGGAGTTCCCTGCGCAGGCGACGCTCGGACAGCCGGCCGAACCCGAATGAGTGATCGTCCAACAAGACGCCCGGGGCGAACAGGATCCCGTGGGTGGCGGCCAAGCCTCGGCCTTCGGGGGTCTCCAGAGCGATCTCGCGCAGGTGGAGTGGGTAGTCGTCTCCGACCCGAGCCAGCACGTCCTTGGCGTGGTCGCACTGGGCGCAGTCGGACTGGGTCAGCAACGTGACCTGAGTGGGGGAGGTCATCCTCTGCGGCCGGTCTTCAGCTGCGCGAGCAACCGGTCCACAGGGACGTACATGGTGTAGTTCGGGGCGCCTCCGTAGTCGGCGCGCCACAGGATCTTCCCGTCCGGTCCGATGAGCAGGAACGAGTGGCCGTCACGGGAGTCGCCCATCATGCCGAACTGGTTCATCTGGTACTTCTTCGACACCGCCAGGTCGGTGTCGGCGAGAGTGGCCGAGTCCAGCTTGTCGTCGCCGAGCTTCTGCTTCAGGGCGTCGACCGGACCAGAGGTGATCGAGACGAACTCATCGATGCCGGCCGCCTTCAGCGCGGGCCGGCTGGCCTCCAGGCTGCGGATCTGGTCCCAACACGGTTGGCAACCCAGCCCCTCATGCCAGTAGGTGAGCACGGTTTTGCCCGCGAAATCCGACGGGCTGACGGTGCCGCCCTGCGTTGAGGGCAACGAGAAGGGTGGGGCCTGGTCGCCGGGTCCGGGTCTGCCGACCTGGTAGACGTACTTCCCGGTCCCACCCGACGCCTCCGAACCTGCTGCGCTCGAATCCACCGCGGTAGAGCGGTAGATCGCGAACAATCCACCGACCACGACGAGGACCGCAACGATCGCTGCTGCGCGGCTCACCAACCTTCGACGCCGGACAGACGCGGAAGCGACCTGGGCCTCGGACTTCGCGCGCTCCTCGCGCTCCTCGCGGAGGGAGTCAGCAGACTTGGCTTTTGACGTCACAGTCACATCTCCATCGGTGAGGAAAAACGAGAGGGCTCAGACGCCGGCGTCGAAGGGGCGTCGCCCGTGGCGGAGCGGAGTCGATTCAGTGGGCGAGTGCCGCGCCAGATCAACCAGGCGAGCGCTGCCAAGATGAGCAGTCCTGGGATCCAGGGCGGCATCCAGGACAGGTCGCGTTCCACGCTTGAGGCGACGTGCCCGAGCCACGCCGTGAGACGCACCTGCCAGCCATCAGTGGGCATCGACGGGCCGCGTACCGCCAGGACGACGGTGAGTATGCCCATCGCCACCATCAGGCCACCGGACAGGACACTAGCCAGCGGCAGCTGCCGTCGGAACCGGCCGAAGCCGAGGCTGAGCTGATGAGCCGACAGGAGTCTGCTGCTGCCCCAGTCACGACGATCCCAGACCAGCGCAAGCACGGTGAGGGGGGCAACCATCCCGAAGACGTAGGCCACACCGACGATCAGGGAGGGCAGGAACGAGGCCGTCGCCGCGGACAGCGCCACGACCCCGGCAAGAACAGGGGCACAACACGAGCTCGCGACACCGGAGAAGACGCCCAGTGAGTACACCGAACCCACCCCAGTCCCACTCTTTCCGCGCATGCCGGGCATCGGGAGCATGAACTTCCAGCCGGCCAGGATCGCCAGTCCCCCTAGGATCATCGCGGCCCCCCCGATCGAGAACACGACCGAGTGATGTCCGGAGATGAGCCGGCTCAAGAAGGTGGCGCCCAGTCCGATCGGGAGGATGACCGTACCGACGCCGGCTGCGAACACGAGCGTCATCGCAAGGATGTGCGTGCGGCTACGGAAGCTGGACGCGAAGTAGGCCGGGAGCATCACCGAGACGCAGCACGGCGCCAGGAGCGCGACGACGCCTCCCAAGAACGATGCCAGGATCGTCGTCGAGAACAGCAGCTGTCCCACCTGTTGCAACTCCTGACAATCGAGAGGTCCCGGATCCGGCCAACCAGGAACAGATACTAGGCAGCATAGTATATCGACAAGGCAACCGATGATGTCCCGCCCCACAGGTCCACGGAGTCCGTAGGTCCACGGAGTCCGTCGACCCGTCCCCACGGCTCGGTCTCACGGTGTCGTGGGACTCATGCGACAGGTATCGGTGGGTCGCCGGGTTTGCGATCGCGGGCCTGCTGGCGGCCGGCGTGATGGCGGTCGCCGGCCTCCCTCCGGTGGATCTTCATCCGCCCCGGCGCCGCTTCGGTGTGATGGACCCGTTGTGTGCGGGAACCCGTGCGGCGCGGCTCACGGTGCAGGGGAGGGCGTGGCCTGGAACTACAACCCTCTGGGGGTTCTCACGATCTCGGGCATCACTATTGGGGGTCAGTGAGGCTTTTCAACCTATTTGTCAGAGAGGAGTACAACTTCGGATCGCCCGGGTTACCGTGTGAACGCTTGTCAAACAGATGGGTAACAATCAGCGCTACTCGCAACATGTGGTGCGTAACCGCGGCGGCCCCGTGCGGCCGCAATCGCAGGGAGAGTCTGAATGGACGTTGCGCCCCTGGCGTTGAACCCATTCTTCTGGGAGGACTGGTTCAGCCGCCGCAGCGGAGCAGTACTGCACTCGCTGGTGGTCGACCTGATCACGATCTTGGTCATGGCCATCGCCATCTACTACCGCCGCCATGGACGGTCCGACCTCGTCCTGTCGTTCGTTGCGCTGAACGTGGGTCTGTTCGCCGTAGGCGTCTTGATCGTCAACCAGTCGCAGATCGGGGTGGGCTTCGGCTTCGGGCTGTTCGCCCTGCTCTCTATCGTCCGTCTGCGGTCCGATGAGGTCGCGCATGAAGAGGTCGCCTACTACGTGGTCGCTCTGGTGATTGGCCTGCTGAACGGCATGACGTTCCATGACCGATGGCTGGTCAACCTGCTCAACGTCACGGTGGTCGCGGTGATGTTCTTCCTCGACAACAGCATCGTGCTGCCTCGCTCGCGGCGCCAGATCGTCACCCTCGACACCGTGCACGCAAGCGAGGAGGACCTGCGGGCCGACCTGGAGGAGCGCATGAACTGTAAAGTGCTTCACGTCATCGTGCGTCAGGTCGACTACGTCCGCGAGGTCACGGTCCTCGACCTGCGGATGCGGCCCCGGCCCGGGAAGCCCGCCGCTCGCAGCGTCGATGCCAACCTTGTCGCCGCGGCCCGCGCCACTGAAGCGTCACCCGCTCTGGACACGCTGTGAACGCCACGGCAGTCGTCGAGGACGCCGTGGCTGGGTTGGTCGGTCTCAGCTTGGAGCAGGTCAATGAGCGCGCCGCTCTGATGACGCGGGTCGACCGGAAGTACTTTGTCGACGCCGCCACCCTTGCTGCGTTCTTCGAGCGCACCGAGGGTCGGTTTGCTGTCCTCGACATCGAGGGCCGTCGACTCATGGGCTACCACTCGACGTACTTCGACACTGCAGACATGGACACCTACCGCGACCACCTCAAGGGCCGTCGACGCCGGTACAAGGTCAGGCTGCGCACGTACACCGATACGGGAACCCACTTCCTGGAGGTCAAGCACAAGGGGCTCCGGGCGGTCACCCGCAAGACCCGCGTCCCCTACACCGGGGACCTCGACCTGTCAGCTCCGCCGCCGGTTCTCGGCGACAGGGGGCACGCGTTTGTATCGACCATCGTCGACGGGGCCTACCGACAGCGACTGCCTGGACGACTGTCGCCCTCCTTCTCGACGACGAACCGGCGAGCCACACTTGTCTCGCTGGTCGACGACGCCCGGGTCACCTTCGACGTCGACGTCTACCTGACCGACAGTTCCGGTGTCGCCGGGTACGCCAACTTGCGGTCGGGCTACGCCATGGTCGAGACAAAATCCGGGCGCGGTGCATCGTTTGCTGACCGCGCCCTACGCGAGCTCGGAGTCCGTCCGGTCAAGGTGAGCAAGTACTGCGCCGCCGTGGCCTTGCACCGTCGTGACTTGCCGTCCGCGCCCTGGCGCCGGGTGGTCCGCACCTATTTCACGCCCGTGAATGGGCACAAGATCAAGGGGGCTGTTGCCTGATGAAGAAGACCCTGATGGCGTCCCTGATGACGCTTCCGCTGGTGCTCGTTCTCGCCTTCACCACCCCGGCCGAGGCAGCCTCGTCGGTCCGGATCACCAAGATCCACTACGCGCAGACCGGCACCAACCTGAACACCGAGTACATCGTGTTCAAGAACTACAGCAGCACTGCGAAATACATCAGCGGCTGGAAGATCTGGAGTTCGCCCGGCACCGACAACCAGTACTACAGGTTCCCCACCACGAAGATCGCCGCCGGTGCGTCCGTGACCCTGTACACCGGCCGTGGCACGAACACCGCGACGAAGCGCTATTGGGGTCGCGTTGCGACCGCGACGTCGAACGGCGCAGTCTGGAACAACGACGGCGACTACGCAGTGCTCCGCAACTCCGCTGGCACGACCGTGGACACCTGCCGCTATGCCGGTGGAGGCACGACCCAGTACTGCTGACGGACGCGAACTGTGCTGCATCCCGGCTATCACCGAGCAGATCGCAGCCAATACATGGGCGCCATCCTCGATGGTCATCGTTAGCGCGTCGACCAACGACAGGCCCGTAGGTTAAGAAGGGTTCTGGTTCCCCCGAATCGTGGATGGCTTCTGTATGCGGCTTCCCGGTCGGGAGCCGCGCTGTTCTCGT
Source organism: Nocardioides korecus (assembly GCF_054778395.1). NCBI lineage: Bacteria > Bacillati > Actinomycetota > Actinomycetes > Propionibacteriales > Nocardioidaceae > Nocardioides > Nocardioides korecus. The sequence continues at coordinate 379,407 of NZ_BAAGZO010000005.1, forward strand.
AGTGATCGGGCTCATCATGCCCGCCGAGCTGTGCGGGCGGTCGTAGCACCCGTAGCACCCGTAGCACCAGTCCAGCCCAACGGCCTGGGCCTGGCAGGTGTTCTTGAACTCGTGTCGTGAGAGGACCTCCCGCTTTCCCAGGAGCCCCGTCACGGGCCAACGTCGCTGGTGGCCCCGATCAGGCCGGGGCACCCGCACGAGAACCACCGGGCGCATGAGCCCGACGCCCGAGGGTGGTCGTTCCTGCGGGGATTCGGGGTGCGGCGGTCGCAGACTTTGTCGCGACGTTCGCCGCGGCGGTTGGCGAGAAGCGGGGGGTCAGTCCCCGACGTACCAGTTTCGTTCCCAGCGGTGCTTCTTCACCGTGTCTACCTGTGCGGCCGACAGTCGGCGGCCGTCCATGGTCGCGGCGTTGCGCTCGACGTTGCGGACGGTGCGCATGCCCGCGATCACCGTGGACACCGCTGGCGACTCCAGCACGTAGCGCAGGGCCAGATCTGCCGTCTGGTCCGGTGAGATCTCAAGGTCCTCATTCAGCGCGTTGACGCGCTGCTCGATCTGCGCGGGCCGGTCGCCGCGGAAGTAGCCGCTGCGGAAGTCGTCGTCGGGGAACCGGGTGTCCGCGGTGATGCGGCCGGTCAGACCGCCCTCGTCGAGCGCCACCCGCACAATCACGCCGACTCCGTGCTCGGCACAGGCTGTAAGGAGCCGCTCCTCCGGCTGCTGGTGGAAGACGTTGTAGATGACCTGGACGGTGTCGACGACGCCGGACCCGAGAAGTTCCAGCGCACTGTCCGGCTGGAAGTCGTTAACCGAGACACCGAACGCGCGGATCTTTCCCTGCTGCTTCAGATCGCTGATCGTCTCCAGCCAGTCACCGCGTCCGAGCCACTCGTCGCTCCAGACATGGAACTGGAAGACGTCGAACGCCTCCAGGCCCGAGACCCGCATGCTTTCCTCGAGGTTGGAACGGATGTGGTCCCCAGGGAACGCCTGGGCCGGGTCGAGACCAGCCGGTGCGGGGAAGGTGCCGTTCTTCGGCGGGACCTTGGTCGCGACGTACAGGTCCTGGCCCGGGTGGCGCCGTACCACTTCCCCGACGAGCCGCTCGCTCTCGCCGTAGCCGCGTGCGGTGTCGATGAAGTTCACGCCGAGCTCGATGGCCCGTTCCAGGGCTCGCAACGACTCGTCGTCCTCGGCGCCGACCCACCCGGCGCCGCCGATCCCCCAGGCGCCGTAGCCCAGCGCGGACACTTTCAAGCCGGTCTTGCCCAGTTCCCGATACTGCACAGCGATCTCCTCTGGCCATAGTTTCCTTGCTGCGATCCTTGCAAGCCGAGGGAAGGGCGCGCGAGGCGCCCACCATATGAGCGCATGTCTAATCGACGTCTTCGGACGTCGTGCGCCGCGCACCGAGGAGCTGTCACCGGGTAGCGCTGAGCAACCTGAAGGAACTCATGAGGCCTCAGCCAAGCAGTTGGTTCAGGGTCTGGCTGATGAGGAGCTCGCCTCGCTCGCGGATGCGGTCCTCGTCGTCGGGGGTGGATGACGACGACCCAGACCACCAGGCGTTCATCGTCGCGTTGTTCGGGGTCGCCGGTCGGGGTTCGGATCTTGTAGCCGAGCCGATTCCCGGCCTGGCGGCCGGAGCGGCGGATCTGGGCGCCGAGGTCGTGGTTCCAGGCTTCGACCAGGCGGGTGTATCGATGTTCGAGTTCGAGTTCGAGTTCGAGTTCGAGTTCGAGTTCGAGCACGGGGAGGATCTTCTGTACCAGTGCCTTGTCTGCTGGGTCGTGCAAAGCCTGCTTCCCTGCTCGAGTGGACAGTATCGCCGCCTCCTCAGTCGGGCTGCTCTGCTGTCTTCTGCGGCGCGCTCGGGCGAGGGCGTAGAGGTTCTTCTGGTCGGCTTCGGGCAGCGCGTGCAGGTACGTCTGGGTGGTCTGGATCTGGGCGTGCCCCATGCGTTCCATGACGCTGCGCAGGTCGGATCCTTCGGCGAACAGCCAGAAGGCGGAGGCATGGGGCAAGTCGTGCATCCGGACGGCGAAGTTGACGACGCTAGTGGACACACGTAGGAGCGCGAGCCAAATCGACCCGGGTGACGGTAGTCAGTAAAGGTAGACGTCGACCACAGGGCTGGACAGGGCGGCCAGCAGCGCGACGCCAAGCCAAGCCAAGCACACCGAACCACGACAGCCGCTTGACGGGTTACGCCCCTGGGATATCTAGAGCCACAGGATCCGTCTGGTGAGCTGGGCGGTGCGATCTGGGTCATCGACCACGACGGCGGCCTACAGGAGTCCGCCGGCGATGGCCCACGAGGCTGCTCCTCATCGCTGCTGCCAGACGTGTCGTACCCGAACGTGGCCGTCTTGGGGTGGGGCGACTGGTGCTGGGCCGCGCGCGAGGCGGTGCGCTGCGCGGACGTTGAGTTTGGTACTCACCGATTCGTAGAGGAGGAGCTCAAACACAACTGGGGGCCTCAGCGTCCTGACAGTCGGAACGTCAGCGGACCGCCGCGGTCGCAGAACGGCGGGTCCCGTGGCTGTGGGGAACTTCGCTGTCCAGGCCCCGATCGGTGTGGTCGGCGTGGAAGAGCGCCTCGTCAAGGAGTGCGCGCACGTGGCCGCTGCCGGCCGCGTAGTACATGAACGTGCCCTCACGTCGTCCGGTCACCAGCCCTGCTAGGCGCAGCTTGGCCAGGTGCTGGCTGACCGCCGAGGGCGACGATTCGACCAGCTGGGCCAAGCGGTTGACCGAGGTCTCGCCCTGGAGCAGCGCCCACAGGATCCGGATCCGGGTCGGGTCTGCCAGCAGGCGGAAAGCGTCGGCGGCCATCGAGACCTGGCGTTCGTCGGGCATGGCGAAGTTGGGCAGCTCGTCGTGCATGGGCATAGCCTAGCGTTTGCGTATATGCGCGCCCATGCAAATACCATGGTGTCATGGCAGCCCACGACCATCCGCACGAGCACGTGCCTGCGGACGCACATCCTCATGATCACGAGCGCGACGGCGGGTTGCTCGCAAAGCTGAAGCACCTCGTCAAGCCACACAGCCACGACGCCGCTGACTCCGTGGACAGCGAGCTGGAGGGCAGTGCCGACGGCATCCGCGCGGTGAAGATCAGCCTGGTCGTGCTCGGGCTCACCGCCCTCGCTCAGCTGGTTGTCGTCTTCCTGACGAACTCGACGGCCCTGCTGGCCGACACGATCCACAACTTCTCCGACGCGTTGACCGCCCTGCCCCTGTGGGTGGCCTTCGTGCTGAGCCGCCGCGCCGCCACCCGTCGCTATACCTACGGGTTCGGCAGGGCTGAGGACCTCGCCGGGATCTTCATCGTCGCGATGATCGCGCTCTCGGCGGTCTTGGCCGGGTGGGAGTCGATCGACAAGCTGATCAACGGGGCCACCGTCTCCTACCCGTGGGTCGTGGCCGCTGCCGGTGTGCTCGGCTTTATCGGCAACGAGCTCGTCGCCGTGTACCGGATCAGGGTCGGGCGACGTATCGGCTCCGCTGCGCTCGTCGCCGACGGCCTGCACGCGCGCACCGACGGATTCACCTCCCTGGCAGTCGTCTTCGGCGCCCTGGGTGTCCTACTCGGACTCCCGTTGGCGGACCCCCTTGTGGGCCTCCTGATCACCCTCGCCATCCTCGTCGTGCTGCGCGGCGCCGCCCGCGACATCTACCGACGCCTGATGGACGCGATCGACCCGGCCGTCACCGAGGCCGCTGAACACACGCTCCTAGCCACCCCCGGGGTCGCTGGCGTCGAGCGGGTCCGGCTGCGCTGGATCGGACATCGGATCTCCGCCGACGCTGGCATCACCGTCGACGCGAGCCTCGGGATCATCGCGGCCCACGACATCGCCAACGAGGCACATCACCGACTTCTGCACGAGGTCCCCAAGCTCTCGGACGTCACGATCCACGTCAGCCCCGAACCGGCGGACGACAGCGCTCACCACGACCTGCTCGACCACCACGCGTAGGGCGAGGGGTAGCCAGCTCACGGTCAAGGCGTCAGGTGCAGCCAGCAGCCCGGCCAGGTCCGCAGGTACCGCACGAGCGAGACCCTTCGAAACCAGCGCAGGCGGCGTCGAAGTCCGCATGAGGGGATCGCTCCCGAGGTAGGCGTTTCTGAGCGCTACCCGCTTGGCGGGCTCCGGCCAAGGACGCGGTCCAGGGCAGGATGGCCAAGGTAGGAAAGCAGAGGACACGACTCCTGGATTGACCGCATCACCTTCAACTGAGCAGAATGCAACCGTGGTTGCACAGGACGGTCGGTGTCAGTGGGTGCTGTTGAGCTACCGCATCCCGCGAGAGCCCTCGACACCGCGGATTGCGGTGTGGCGCAAGCTCAAACGCCTGGGTGTGGCCCAGATCGGCGACGGTCTCGCCGCGCTGCCGGCCGATGCCCGCACGGTGGAGCAGTTGGAGTGGTTGGCTGAGGAGATCGACGAGGCCGGCGGGTCGAGCACCTTGTGGCGTGCCGAACTCACCAGCGCTGCCCAGGAGCGCAGCATCGTGGCCGAGATGACGGCGGCCAGAACAGCGGAGTACGCCGCCATCGCCGACCGGGCACGCGACGCGGGCAGAGGGTCGATCGGATCAGCGGAGGCGATGAGGTCGTTGCGATCGTTGCGCCGCGAGTTGCATCAGGTCCAGCGCCGCGACTTCTTCCCGCCGCCCGAACGGGAGACCGCCCGAGCTGAGGTGGCCGAGTTGTCACGCGTTGTCGTGGATGTGGGGGTGGAGTCATGAGGTGGGCCACGAGGGCGGGCATCCACATCGACCGGGCGTCATCGGCCTGGTTGATCCGCCGGTTCATCGACCCGGACGCGGTCTTCGAGTTCGTCACCGACCTCGGCGCGGTGACCCGGGGTGCGGTGCCGTTCGACATGCGGGGGGTGGATTTCGGGCACCACGGTCACGACTGTACCTTCGAGACGCTACTGCGCAGACACGACCTGGCCGACCCGGTGTTGTGGCGGATCGCGGAGATCGTCCACGAGGCCGACCTCGACGACGAACGTTTCGACGCACCCGAAGCACCCGGCCTCGACACCGCCCTGCGCGGACTGTCGATGGTCTGCGACGACCCCCAGATCCTCGACATCACCAGGCCGGTGTTCGACGGCCTCTACGAGTTCTTCAAACGCGAACTCCTTCTGGGAAGAGAACCCTCATGAGCCCTCCCGACGCACGGCGCGACGACGTGATCTCTCTGCGGGAGGCGACCCGGGTGTGGTTCGCGATCTCCTTGCAGACATTCGGTGGCCCGGCCGGCCAGATCTCGATCATGCAGACCACCCTGGTCGACGAGAAGCGCTGGATCGGCCAGCAGCGGTTCCTGCACGCACTGTCCTACTGCACCCTTCTGCCCGGTCCCGAGGCCCAACAGCTCGCGATCTACATCGGCTGGCTGCTCAATGGCGTCAAGGGCGGACTGATCGCCGGCACCCTCTTCGTTCTCCCCGGGGTCGTCGCACTCCTCGGGCTCTCCGCGTTGTACGTCGGAGCCGGCGACACGACACTGGTCACCGCCATCCTGGCCGCGGTCGCCCCGGCCGTGTTAGCCATCGTCGCGCAGGCCGTGGTCCGCGTCGGTGGCCGAGCGCTCGGACACCCGGCCCTGATCGCCCTGGCCGTGGCCGCGTTCCTGGCGCTGTCCGTCTTCGCCGTGGCCTTCCCGCTGGTCATCGCGGCCGCCGCGGCCATCGGCTGGGCACTGGGCCGGTGGGCTCCGCACATCATGGCTGCGAAGGAGGCCCAAGGGGGAAGCGATGAAGGTCCGCCGCCCTTGATCCCCGATGACGCCCTGCACGCCGAACGCCCCAGCCGCGTCCACGCCCTCACGGTCGTCGCACTGGGCGTGGTTGCCTGGGCGGTCCCGGTGGGTGCGGTCGTCGCCTTGACCGGTCGAGACAGTGTCTTCACCGACCAGGCCCTGTTCTTCTCTGGCGCCGCTCTCGTCACCTTTGGCGGTGCGTACGCCGTGTTGGCCTACGTCGCCCAGAAGGCCGTTGAGGTCTACGGCTGGCTCGCCCCCGGTGAGATGGTCACTGGGCTCGCGCTCGCCGAGACCACGCCTGGCCCCCTGATCATGGTGGTGCAGTTCGTGGCGTTCGTCGGCGCCTACCGCGACCCCGGTGACCTCAACCCCTGGGTGGCCGCGGTGCTGGCCTCGCTGCTGGTCACCTGGGTGACCTTCGTCCCGTGCTTCGTCTTCGTCTTCGTCGGCGCACCGTACGTCGAGCGCCTCCGCGGCAACCACGCCCTCTCCGCAGCCCTGACCGGCATCATGGCGGCCGTCGTCGGCGTCATCGCCAACCTCGCGATCTTCTTCGCGGTCCACACCCTGTTCCGCGAGGTCAACCTTGTTGAGTGGGGACCTGTCCACCTCCAGGTCCCCGAGGCCGGAACGCTGAAGCCCCTCTCCCTCGCGATCGCCCTCTTCGCCGGCTACCTGCTCTTGAGGAGAAAGTGGAGCGTCCTTCGAACCCTCGGCATCTGCGCTCTCATCGGCCTCGCGGCCGGCCTCATCGATCTGGCGCTACGGTGACGGCAAACCGTCGACACCGTGCGGGCACTCGCACTCGTCGACGTGCTGAGAACTCGTTCGTGCTCGGTGGTCATCCGTGCCTTGCTCCTCGTCAGACACTGCGAGCTATGCATGCCGCTAGACCTTGACAGCGGAAAACAGCAGGAGCGCCACGAGTAGCGGGAGCACCACGTACTCCGGGACGGCGCCCAGCTGTAGACCGCCGGCTACGGAGCCGCTGACGGACCCGACGGCCATCGCCGCGACGAATCACTTGTCCGAAGCCACGACGAACGGCTGGTCCCGGCTGTAGCTGAAGAGCGTGACCAGCCTCGTTGGAAGCGAGCCCACCGGATAACAACCTGGCGACGGTCTCTGGCCCGGCGTCCAGGCCGCATCGGCCAGTTCCGTCCGGATCCGCATAATCGGATCGACACTTCGGGCGCCAGGGGTCCCGGGGGGATGCCCCGCTGTGTGCGGCCGGTTCGTGGTGGGTTCTCGGCCTCGGCGGCTCAGTTCGTCGTGGTTCGGTGGCCCCTGACTCGTTCGTCCAACCCTGCGGCCAGGCCTGCGATGGTGAGCAGGTCGATGAGTTCACCTGCGGTGTCGACCAGTCGTTGTCGCTTGATAGGCCCCAGTCGTAGCCGTAGATGCATGCGCGTTCGGTGGTGCTCGACTGGGGTGAGTCGGATGGCCCAGCTGATGTCCATGCGGCCTCGCCGCGATGTGTAGACGAGCACCGATCCCGGGACCAGCTGGTTGACGGTGAAGGTTGCGTGGCGGCCGCCGTAGTCAGGGATGACGTCACCGGTCCGTAGATCCTGCCATCGGGGGTCGATGTGCCTGATCGCCCGGCGGGAGGGCGGGAGAAGCCGTTCAAGTCGGTGGGGGGAGGTACCAGCCTGCGCGGTGCTTTCCGAGTTGTAGGAGCCAGGGCCACAACTCGGTCGGGGCGGCGTCGATGGTGAAGGCGCGATCCATCACGGAGCCAGGCTGGGAAACGATCTCGTCGCCTGGCATGGCCGTTGCAACTTCAGGGGCACTCGCCTGCACCTGGCGGAACCAGCGTCCAATCCTCGGCTGTTGCATGCGTGCTCAGGACTTCTGGGCGGGGACGTCGACCCGTTGCAGGTCCGTGGTGGCGCTAGTGGGTTCGAGCCGGACTTGGGGGAGGAGTCGGTCAAGGTGCTGTGGCATCCACCATGCGTATCGTCCGTGCAACTTCATGATGGCTGGGACGAGGGCCATCCGGACGACGGTGGCGTCGACGAGGATCGCGGTGGCGAGGCCGACTCCGAGGAGCTTGAGGGTCAGGTTGACGCTGGGGACGAAGGAGGCGAACACGGCGACCATGATGGCGGCGGCGGCGGTGACGACCCGTCCGGTCGAGGCGAGGCCGGAGGCGACGGCGGCGTCGCTGTCGCCGTGGTCGGTGTAGTGCTCGTGCATGCGGCCCACCAGGAAGACCTCGTAGTCCATGGACAGCCCGAACAGGATCGCGAAGACCAGGACGGGGATGTAGGCGGGTAGGGGTGTGGGGTTGTCGATGCCGACGAGTTGACCGAGCCATCCGCCCTGGAGGACGAGTGCGATGACACCGTAGGCCGCACCGATGGAGAGCAGGTTCAAGACGGCCGCCTTCGCGGCGATGGCGATGCTGCGGAAGGTGAGGAGCAGCAACAACAGGGCGAGGGTGACGACCCCGATGATCAGCAGAGGGATCCTGTTGGCGATGTCTTCGTTGAAGTCGATCGCGGCGGCGGTGGGACCGCCCACGTAGACCGTGCTGTCGGTGCCCTCGATGGCGGCGGGATTGAGGGTGTCTCGGAGTCGGTGGACGAGGTCGGTGGTCCTCTTCGACTGGGGTGAGTTGCGCGGGATGACGCTGAGTACCGCGGTCTGCCCGTCGGGGCTGGTCTGGGGCGGTGAGACCGCGGCGACATCTCTGTCGGCGGCGATGCTGTTGGCCAGGTCCGTCAGGACGACCTCACCGCCCTGAGAGTCACCCTGGGAGTCGCCCGGGGAGTCGCTCGGATCGTCGTCGAGGGAGACGGCGAGGATCAGGGGCCCGTTGGTGCCTACCCCGAATGCTTCGGTGGTCCAGTCGTAGGCCTGGCGGGTGGTGGTGTCGGTGGGGTCGGTGTGGGCGTCGGGGAGTCCGAATCGGACCCCGAAGATCGGCAAGGTGAGAGCGATGAGCACCAGGGTGCCGAGGATGGTGGCGGGCCAGCTGTGTCGTTGGACGAGTCTGGCCCAGGCGGTCCACCGCGAGGAGGCGCCGGCCGAGCGGCTGGCCCAGGGCAGGGCTAGCTTGTCGATCCGGGTTCCGGTGATCGCCAGGAGTGCGGGAAGGAGGGTGAGTGATGCGGCCATGACGACCAGGATCGCGAGCATCGCGGAGACAGCGGCGCCTTGGAGGTAGGACAGTCCGGTCAGGACGAGGCCGAGGAGGCTGACGATGACGGTGGTGCCGGCGACCATGACGGATCGGCCGGCGGTGTCGATGCTGGCCAGCGAGGCTTGTCTGGGTGGCAGGCCTGCGTGGAGGTTCTCGCGGTGGCGGGTCACGATGAGCAGGACGTAGTCGATGCCGACGCCGATGCCGAGCATGGCCGCCAGTGCTGGGGCCCACGGGGGCACCGACAACATGAGGGCGAGCAGGCCGATCAGTGAGCTACTGATAGCGAGCCCGGCCACGGCGATCAGGACGGGTAGGCCGGAGGCGATCAGGGAGCCGAAGGTGAGCAGCAGGATGACCAGTGCCGCGACCAGTCCGATGACCTCGGGTCCGCCGCTGCCGTTCTGTACGTCGGCGACGACTTGGCCGTTGACGGCGAAGGAGACGGCTGACCCGGAGGCTTCCTCGACGGCGTCCATGATGGCCTGGGTGTCCTCGGTGGGCATCGCCGATGGCCGGTCGACGTCGAGCCTGATCTGGGCGAGGGCGGTCGACTTGTCATCCGAGATCTGCTCAGGGGCGTCGTAGGGCGTGCTGATCGACTCCACGTGAGGCAACGTGGAGAGCTGGTCGATGAGGTCCTCGGTGGCGGCTCGGGCTGCGCCCGAGTCGACGTCGTCACCCCGGGCGAGGAGGGTGATGACCTCCGCCGAGGCTTGGGGCAGCTGCTCGTCGAGGAGGTCCCGCGCTGCTCGGGAGTCCGACCCGGCGGCGGTGTAGTCGGCGTCGTACTCACCGGCGGCTGCCCCGGAGACGATCACCAGCAGGATCAGGGCGGCGAACCAGCCACCGAGAGTGAGCCAGCGACGCCTCGAGGCACTGTGCGCCACTCGGGCGAGGAACCCTACGGCGCCAAGTGTGGACGGGGTGCCCTGGGCGGCCTCGTGGGTTGAGGGTTCGGCGTCCTGACTCGGGGTGGGGGTGCGGGTGTCGTCGACGTCGTCGGTGGGTGGGTCATTCAAGGTCTCCTGACGAGGCATGGGCGTGGTGCCGGGCGGATATCGCGATGGGGTGTGGGCCGGAGGCCAGAGGCAGGAGCAGTGCCCCGGCGCTGCGGCGCGTAGGCGGCCGCTGGCGACCTCGCGTGGGCCGGTGCTCAGTGCCGGTGTTCTGTTTCGCTGGTCAAGTCCGGGGGTCGGTGGCACGGAGGCCGATGGCGTGGGAATGGACGGCGGGGACGAACCCGGCCGCAGTGAGGGCGTCGGTGGCCAGGCGTAGGGATCCGCCGAAGACGGGGGCGCCGGGGTCGGTGCTGATGTCGACGTCGGTGTGGGTGGCTGCAGCGGCAGCGTGGGCGAACGCGATCTCCCGGACGGGGATGCCGTCGCTGACGTTCCACACGGCGTTGGGTTCGGTGGTGCTCAGGGCGAGCTCGACGGCCTGGGCGGCGTCGCGGGGGTGGATCAGGGAGAGCCAGCGGGTGCCGTCACCGGGCAGGACGATTGTGCCGGTGGCTGCGTGGGCGAGCAGGTCGTCGCTTTGGGTGCCGGCACCGTAGAACTGTCCGAAGCGCAGCGTCATGTGCTCGACGCCCTCCAGCGCTGCCACTGTCTGTTCGAGGACGGCAGCGGAGACGAGCATCGGCGGCAGGGTCGTGCTCAGTGGGGTGGGTTCGTCGACCCAGTCGTCGCCGTGGTCGCCGTAGAGGTAGTGCACGCTCTCGGCCACGAGATGGCGCACGCCGGCACGCGAGGCCGCGGCACACAGGTTGGCGGTACCGTCGATACGGATCTCGTCGTTGCGGTCCCACGCCCCGGGTGCGGTGGGATCGGCGGGGATAGCGGTCGCGAGGTGAACGATCGCGTCGACGCCTTCGGCCGCTGACTGCACCGCTTCGCGGTCGAGGACGTCTCCTCGGACCGCGGTAGCACCCATGCGTTCGACCACGGCGGCGGCCTGGTCGCTGCGTGCCAGCCCCGTGACGTCGTGGCCGATGCCGAGCAGGTGCGGCACGAGTGCGCGACCCGCGACACCCGTGGCGCCGGCGACCAGAATTTTCATGACTTCTCCTTCGATGGGCTCTGTGAGTGGTGGTGCGAGGTAGGAGGGACCGGGTCGCTTCGCGGGTCCGCCGTGCGCGCCGAACCCGCCGTGCCCGCGTGGTCGTCTGCGGTGCGGACCCGGACGACGTCTGGGGTGCGGACCCGGTCGACGCGTGGGGTGCGGGTCCTGCGTCGGTCGAGTGCGGCGGACATCGCCACCGACACCAGCGCGAGCGCCACGGTCACGGCGGCGATCAGGGAGATGACCGCGAGTGCGTCGACGTAGGCGGAGGTGGCCGCGGCCGTCAGGGTGCGCGCCTGATCTGTGGGCAGTCGGGCGGCGACCTCGAGGGCGTAGGGCAGTGACTCCCGCGCGTTCTGGACGACGCCATCGGACAGAGCGGGCCCGACATCGAGCCCGGTCCGGTAGGTCGAGGCCGCGACGCTGCCGAGGACCGCAACACCCAGCGCGGCGCCCAGTTCGCGGCTGGTGTCGTTGATCGCCGATCCGACGCCAGCCATGCCCGGGGGCACGGCTGCCACGATCAGCTCGGTCGCGGGAGCGGTCGTGAGGCCCACCCCGAACCCGATCAGGGCCAGAGAGAACAGGAACCTCAGCAGGGACGAGTCGGTCTCTAGGCGGGTTGCCACCGCGAACCCGACGCACATCAGTGCGAGTCCGGCGGCGATCACGGTGCGGGCGCCGTACCGGCGGGCCAGGGCGGGTGCCGCACCCGATCCCACGCCGATGCCCACGGAAGCGGGAACGATGCACGCCCCCGCGGCGAGGGTCCCGTAGTCGAGCACCAGCTGCAGGTACGGGGAGGCAAGGAAGATGAAGCCGATCAACGCGAAGAACGCGGCCAGGATGGCCCCTGCTCCGGCACTCAGCCGGGGGCTCTTGAAGACGCCGAGGTCGATCATCGGCTCAGGCGTGGAGCGCTCCCGGATGACAAAGGCGGCCATCGCGACCAGACCAGCGGCGGCCACGCCCAGCGTTGAGGGCGCAGTCCAGCCCCATCGTGGGCCTTCGATGACCGCCCACACGATGGCGGTCAGGGCGACGGTGGACAGGACCATCCCCACAACATCGGCGGGCCGCCGGGCTTCGGTGCGGGTCTCGGGAACCCAGCGCACCACGCCGACGAAGCCGAGCACGGCGATAGGGACGTTGACCAGCAGCACCGAACCCCACCAGAAATGCTGGAGCAACAGTCCGCCGACCAGGGGACCACTCGCCACGGCGAGACCTGCTACCGCGGTCCACGCCCCGATGGCCTTGGCCCGGTCGGTGGGGTCGAGGTAGACGCGGGTCAAGATCGCCAGCGTCGAGGGGAAGATCATGGCCGCGCCGATGCCCATTGCGACGCGGGCTCCGATGAGGAGCCCGACGTCGGTAGCGAACGCGCCCACCAGCGCGAACGCGCCCAGCACACCGAGGCCGCAAAGCAGCACGAGGCGATGCCCGAACCGGTCGGCCGCCGCACCGGCAGCTATCAGAAGCGCCGCGAACGGCAGCGCGAACCCGTCGACCACCCACTGCAGATCCGTGATCGACGCCTCCAGTTCGGCGCCTGCCGTGGGCAGCGCCACGTTGAGGATGGTGTTGTCGACGTTGATCAGAAACACCGAGATGCACACGGTGGCCAGGACCAGGGTGCGTGCGCGACGTCCGGACTCGGCCTCGTGGACATCTTCGAGCGTCACGCGCACCTGACCTCCGACCTACATCAGCGAGTAGTTGTGGACACTCGTTCCTTTCAAGACAACTGTCTTGGAACTAGCGTGAGTGAGAAGGCCGGTCCGGTACAGGTGTAAAACCGGGGCCGGTGACCACTACGGGACATGTGTGGGCAGATTGTCTTGGACGACGCCCTGTCCGGAAGGAGGCGGAATGGCCCCAGCGGAGGATCGACGCAAGCGACGCACACAGGCGGCGTTGCAGGGCGCACTGCGCCAGCTCATCGTCACCAAGCGATACGAGACCATCACGGCCGCGGAGGTCATCCGCGTCGCGGACGTGGGCAGATCCACCTTCTACGCCCACTTCACCGACAAGGACGACCTGCTGCTGAGCGCCCTGGACCACATCAACGCCGGCTTGACCAGGCCCGGGTCCGGGCACGGTGGGTTGAACCTGGAAGTCCTCTTCACCCACGCAGCAGAGAACCGGGACCTCTACCTCGCTCTCTCGAAAGGAAGAGCAGGACAGCTCTTCCTGGATCGGCTGCGCGACGACCTCGAGAAACTCCTCATCCAGCCTGCCGGGCACGTTGCCCGCGCTGACCGGGCTGCCCTCGCCTGTCGCTACGAAGCCAGCGCGATCGTCGGCGTACTGACCTGGTGGCTGGACTCCGGGACACACCTGACAGCACGCCAGGCCGCGCGACACACCGAGCGACTCGGCACAGCGTTGGAGCGCTAGATAGACGGCGACATCCTGCACCGCCCGCAGCGTGTGGCGCTCTGTCGACACCAACGCAGGATCCCGAGGAACATGAGCACTGAAGCATCCTAGGTTTGCTGCCGCATCCGTCTGCGTTGGAGGGATGTGAACCATTGTCGACAACCATGTCGCAGGAGTTGGATCCACAGGGATGGGCGCCTCAAACGGTGGGACACGATCCCTGGCTAGAGAGGCTGGAAATCAACCTGACGCCCAGGCGGGTGCCCGGTATCCTCTCGGGGGAGGAGGTGCATCGTGGGGACTGCTGTGGCGATCGAACCTGAGCCGGTTCCGCTGGTCAGGGACCAGGCTGGACGGTTGATGGTGCCGGGCACCCGCGTCTTCCTCGATGTCTTGGTGGCCGCGTTTAAGCGGGGTGACTCGCCTGAGGCCATCCACGAGAACTACGAGACGGTGTCGCTCGCGGACGTGTATGCGATCTTCGCCTACTACCTTCGCCACCGGGGCGAGGTCGAGGACTATCTGGCCGAGCAGGAGCGGCTCGGCGCAGAGCTTCAGGCGCGCGTCGAGGCGATCGACCCGCCTGAGGGCCTGCGTGCCACACTGCTCGCGCGACTCGACAGGTGACTGTCCGGTTCGTCACCGACGAGCACATTGCGCGGGCGTTGATCGTCGGGCTTCGACGCGAGTTCGAGGCGATCGACATTGTTCGCGTCCAGGACGTGGGTTGAGGACCATGGACGACCCGACGATCCTCGGGTGGGCGGCCGATCAGGGCCGGGTGCTGATCACCCACGACATCAGGACCATGCCCGATTTCGCGCACCATCGAGTCGCGGAGCTCTCGTCGATGCCCGGAGTGCTCGTTGTGCCGACCGCGATGCCGATCGGCGCCGCTATCGAGGAGCTGTCGGCAGTTGCGGCCGCCAGCGAACCCGACGAATGGGCTAACCGAGTGGTGTACCTCCCGCTGCGCTGAAGTCGTCGCAGGAACGTGTTTTCCGCTTTCACCTGCACGGCCCCCCGGGATCTCCGGCGGTTGGGTGAGCGGTCTTGATCCGCGCGGGCGTGGTTGTCGGTTCGTCGCTGCGGACGCGCTTGAAGGGGTGTGACGTCAACTGGTCGGCTCCTGGCCGGACCCGGTGTCGGGTTCCTGTCTGCTGGGCGGCTGCTGGGGCCTGCGGATTCGGTCGAGGGCGGTGAGGTTCTTCGCGTCGGCGCCGGGGTGCGAGTGCAGGTATTTCTGGGTGGTGGTGATCTGGGCGTGGCCGAGGCGGTCCATGACGGCCTTGAGGTCGGAGCCGCCGGCGAGGAGCCAGGAGGCATGGGCGTGGCGGAGGTCGTGCACGCGGACGGCGAAGTCCACCCCCGAGGCATGGACGGCCGGCAGCCAGATCCGGGTGCGGAAGGTGTTCCTCGAGATCGGGGTGCCGTCGCGGGTGGCGAACAGCAGATTATCCGGGCCGAGCCGCCGCTCGGCGATCCAGGCGGTGAGCTGGTCTACGAGTTCGGGTGGCAGACCCAGGGTGCGGGGTTCGTTGTCCTTGGGGTAAGGCTTGGTGATCATCCGCTGCCCGGTGGGGGAGTTCTTCAGGGAGACCTCGACGATGGTCTCCTCCACCGTGAGCCTCCCGGTCTGGAGGTCGAGATGCCGGGGTTTGAGCGCGATGAGCTCGCCCCAGCGCAGGCCAGTGTCGATGGCGGTCTCGATCATCAGCCGGTGCTGGGCGGGCAGGGCGGTCAGGAGCGCCTCGTACTCGCCGGGGGTCAGTGTGCGGTTGGTCTTCTTGACCCGCTTGGGGAGCTCGGTGTGGGCGCAGGGGTTGAAGGTGATCACCCGGTCGACCAGGGCGCGTTCGAAGACCGAGTGCAGCATGGTGTGGTACTTCGCGACCGACGCCGCCGACAGGCCGCCCTCGGACGCGGTGGTCACCCAACGTTGCACCTCCGAGGGGAGGATCTTGCCCATCGGCCGGCGGCCGAAGACCGGGAAAAAGTGCTTGTCGAGGTAGGAGCGGTAGGCGGCCAGGGTGGAGGTCTCGACTTGCTTGGAGGGCAGCCACACGGTTTCGACGTACTCGGCGAAGGTGACCTGGCCGCGGGAGTGGTCATGCCAGGCGCCCTCGCGGACCTTGGCCTCCTCGCGGTGGGCGGCGCGTTCGGCGGCCCGCCGGGACGTGTAGGTGCCGGCAGAGCGTTGCCGGCCTTCGGGGTCGCGGTAGCAGGCCACGAACCGCTTGTCGCCGTCGTCGGTGGTCCTCACCTTGATCCACGCCATGGCTGCCTCCCGAGAACCGCAAACGTCGATGTCCGCACAGTGTCCGCGAACGTTGCCCCGAATGATGGCGAAAGGAGGCGAAAGTCGACGGAAACTGAATACGGCTCTGACCTGCGACGTTACGCTCAACACGGCTCACATGTCCATCGGAAGTGAGGCATCTGGTGAGGCAGTTGGTGGGTTAGTACGGCACTCATAACCCAGAGGTCGCAGGTTCAAATCCTGCCCCCGCTACAAAGAAAAACCGCAGGTCAGAGCCGGGTTCGTGGGTTCCACGAGCCCGGTTCTTGCGTTCCGTGTCAGCACGACGTCTGCTGACACTTTCGAGATGGACGCCAGAGAGGTCTTCGGGCGAAGAGCCGCGAAGCGGGGCGAGGCGTAGCGGAAGGTGGATGCGGCCGACCTCTTTGCCATTGACCCAGAGGTCGTTATGCTGGAAACCGTCGCATCCGGCTGCAGGCGGCCGGCTCCGGACCACCATGCGCGCCGGCCCCCGCGGACACGCCGCGTTCAGGAGGCGGCGGTGGCCGGTGCTCGGGGCCTCATGGAGTTCGACCGCATCAGCGGCGTCGGGGGTGTCTGTCCAGCTGCCAGGAGATTGAGCGCGTCGTGCGTGTTGAGCCGAACTCGAAGGGGATGTCCAACTGCTCAACGCGGGGCCTGTCAGCACTGTCGATCACTTGTTGCCAACTCGATGTCACGTCTCAGAGGCCGGGGCCCCGGGGGATTCGAAGGGGACAGTTCGAGCCGTAGTCGGTTCAGCACGTCTCGGTTGCAGGTCTTCGCTCTGCCGAGTGGCACCTGCAACAACGGCGATACCTCGTCGCAGGCGTAGCCGCCAAGGTAGTCCGGCTCAACGGCGTGCCGCTGAGGCCCCCAAGCGTAGGCGCGTCGATTCGTCCTTGGGCGACGGTGCCCGTGACCCTGGCCTGACTGGCCGCACTGCCGCCTACGACGCAGAACCTGACCGTTCGGCGCGCGCCGTCTCGTCGCTAGCAGGTGGAGTAATCGCTCAGGGGTCAGGCCCGGTCCAACGCGTCCAGCACTGCGGAAGTGACAACACCGTAGACGAGGTGGGGAAGTGCATCGCTCAGCCAGTCCTTGGCGGCCCAAGTGCGGGGGTTGCTGACACCCAGCAAGGTCATGGGTGCGTCGGTGGCCATCATGGCCGCCGCGCCGACAACGACACCTCCGAGGAGCATGTTCGGTCGCCATCTCAAGCCTCTTGTCAACCCGGCGGCGGCGCCGACGCTGAGGCCCGCTGCCAGGCCGGTGAGTGGTCCGAGGCCGGCGATCCGGTTGTTACGAGTTTCGTCATCGCCCGGGATGGTGATGTTTGCCTTCGCTGCCAACTTCTCCACGGTTAATTCGGGTGTGCTGCTGGACGGCCGGCCTCGCGCGACAACGTCTAGGTAGGTCACCAGGTTGAGCGCGGTGGTGCCTGCTGCCCCCGCGGCCGTTCCGGCGGTGAGGGCCTGCCACAGCCTCATGCTTCGACGTGGCCGAGTTGAGTCATGATTCCTAGTTCATCGCTGCTTCCCCAGCGCTCGACGAGCTTCCCATGCTCGAACCGTCCGATCTGGACGCCTCGGACCTTGATTTGCTTGCCCGTGGGGGCGTTCCCCTGGAAGGGGCCGTCGTTGGTGCCGGTGAGCGTGTAGGCGAAAGCGACGTCGTGGTCGGTCGCGGTCATGTGCTCGACCTCGACGTGGAGATCGGGAAAGGCGGTGCGCATCTCGGTGAACATGTCGCGGTAGCCCTGGGGGCCGGGGCCCTGTCCCGGTGCCGGGTCGTGGTCGACCGAGTCGGTTCCCACCAGGTCGTCAAAGTCGAGGGTGCCCGTGTTGACAGCCTCACCGAAGGCTTCCTGGGCCGCAATGTTGCTCTGCTTGTCGAACACGTGGTTTTCTCCTCAGTCGCCCGAATGTTGCCCGTCGCTCTTGTGTGCCCGAACTAGGACTCCGGTAATCCCAGATCGAGAATTTGGCTGCCGTGTCGGCCAATAAGAGCGGCGAAGGGCTCGTGAGGGCTTGGCCCAAAGGTGCTAGGAGGGTCGATGATCAAGGATTCGCTTCGCTCACGTTTACGGCCTCGCCGTGGGCTTCGAGCTGTTGGGGCGACACCGACTTCAACGCGTTGGCCGGCTCCCTCCGTCGGATCTGGGCGGTCAGCGACGGCTGAAAATGAACCCGTAGCTTCAGGCGGTTCCGGACCACGTCGCAACACCCTGCTAGATGGGGGGCCGAAGATTGACCACCTCGACCGGATTCTCGATTCATTCGACTCGGGAGGAGCGGTATGGAGGTGTTGCCTGTGGAGGACTGGGCTGAGTTCGCTGACAGCATCGAGCAAAGGGATGGGGAGCAAGACGATGGCTAGGACGTTGGGAATCTCGCGAACCACGGTGCGTGCCGCGATCACCTACGACGGCGGGCCGCCCGCGTAGCGGTCGTCGTCATGATGCGACGCGAGCTTGATCGGGTCGGTCTGCCGAGAGGCGGGCAGCCTCCGGCGCGGGTTCGTTGGAGGCCGAGGCAGCGATGAGGCACTGCGCCTCACGCGGAGGCACGTGGCGCCCCACTCCGCGACGAAATTCGGGCTCGGGCTTGTGCTGACCCATTGGCTGCGGTGAGACCCTCGCCGCGGCCGCGGCCGCGGCCGCGGCCGTGGCCGCGGCCGCGGCCGTGGCCCGCGGCGCGGTCCGGGTAGTCTCAGAACGCGTTCCATGGCTTCGCTCCTAGGGCCGCGGAGGTATCCCTTTTCGCTCTACGGACAGAGGTCGCGGAGTGCCGGTCCTGCTCTTGGTCGGCGCTGGTCACGCCCACCTCTTCGTCGTGAAGCACGCATGGGAGTTGGCTGCCGCGGGATACAGGGTGCAGCTGCTGTCCCCCCGCTTCTTCGAGTACAGCGGGGTCGCGTCGGCCATAGCTGCCGGCGTGCTCCCGCAGGAGGCGGGGCGGATCGATGTCAGGGCCCTCGCCCGGGTCTCTGGGGTGGAGCTCCACGAGGCCACCCTGGTCCGGCTCGACCTGGACGCACGGACCGCCGTCACGTCGGACGGCGCGACGCTGTCGTACGACGTGCTCTCCCTGAACATCGGGAGCGTGGTCGCGGCGGTGCCCGGCATGCTCGTTGACCCGAGCGCTGTGAGGGTGAAGCCGTTGAGCGGTCTGGCCGAGCTCGATGAGCGGCTGCGAAATCCGTCCCGCTCGGGCGCCGATGTCACGGTCGTGGGGGGTGGCGCCACGGGGCTGGAGCTCGCGGCACACCTTGCTGTGCGTCGAGACGTAGGCCGGGTCCGGGTGGTGGAGGCGGGACGAGACGTGGGCGGAGGGCTTCCGCCGGGTGCCAAGCAACGACTCGACCGACTCCTCGCCCAGCGGGGAGTGGACGTGCGGACGCGGTGTGCGGTCACCGACGTAGGGGAGAGACGCGTCGTGTGCGCCGACGGGACGGAGATTCCACACGACGTCGCCCTGATGGCGAACGGTTTGTCGGCTCCGCCATTGCTGGCCGGGCTCGGCCTGGGTGATGAGCATGGGGTGCCGGTGCGAGACACCCTCCAACACATCGACCGCGACGAGATCTATGCGGTGGGGGACTGCGCCAACTTCACGTCCCAGGCGCTGCGCCGCATCGGCGTCCACGGGGTGCGGCAGGGACCGGTCCTGCTCCGGAGCCTGCTCGACAGGCGTCGGGGGCGGCCGCTGCCGGCGTACGAGCCCCAGCGTCGCGCGCTGTCGGTGCTCGACCTCGGTGACGGTGTGGGGCTCGCGGTCCGGGGGCGGTTGTGGTGGTACGGCGCCTCGGCGCTGCGACTCAAGCGGTTCATCGACCGGCGTTGGCTGGCGCAGTACCAGGCGGTGGACCCGGGAAGGTCCGCGGGGAGTCAGCGGGTTTTCCAGTCGTGACACATCCACGGCACTCGGACGCTTCCGTCCAGAGGCCCGCCTTCCGGGAGCTGGTGGAGCCTGAGATCGAGGTGCTCCTCCGGGTGGCGCTGACCATCACGAACGGCCCGGCCGATGCCGAGGACCTCGTGCAGGAGACGCTGCTGCGCGCCTACCGGGCCATCGACCGCTTCGACGGCCGGCATCCGCGGGCCTGGCTGCTGACCATCCTGCGCAACACGAACGCCAACATGCACCGCCGCCAGCGGCCGGGCACGATCGGCGACTGGGAGCTGATCCGGACCGCCCGGCCGGCTTTCGGCAACGCGGAGCTGCCGAGCGCTGAGGACACCTTCGTCCGAGAGGAGCTGCACGCGGATCTCGACGCCGCCGTACGCGCCCTCGACCCCCGCTTCCGGGCCGCGCTCATCCTTGTCGACGTGCACGACCTGAGCTACTCCGAGGCGGCCGCGGTCATGGGGGTGCCCGTCGGGACGGTGATGTCTCGACTCAGTCGCGCCCGCGACCGGGTCCGCAAGGCACTTCACTTCAGCCCACTCATGCGAGGAGACCTGTCATGACTGGGACGCTGCGGCAGATGCTGACCTGTCACTGGTCCGCGCGACGCATTCAGCGCTACCTCGACGCCGATCCCGCCGCCAGGCTCACGCCCGGCGAGATCTCGCGCCTCGAGGGGCATCTCGCGACCTGCGCGAAGTGCACCCAGGTCGCCACCGAGCACCGTGCCCTGCACCGGGCGCTGTCGCTGTGGTCGCGCGGGACGGGCGTCGATCCCCGTTCGGTCGACCGGGTCCGCGATTTCCTGTCCACCCTCAACGGCGAGGACACCGCGTGAGCGCCGACCAGGCAATCGCCACACCCTCTGCAGTCGGCTCGCAGGAGAAGCCGTGGGACCTCCTGGTCGTCGGGGGTGGGACCGCCGGGATCGTGGGCGCCAAGACCGCCGCACGTCTTGGCGCTCGGGTGCTGCTCGTGGAGCGGGATCGCACCGGTGGTGACTGCCTGTGGACCGGCTGCGTCCCGTCCAAGGCACTTCTGGCTGCCGCGGGTGTCGCGGCCAGCGCCCGCAACGGGCATCGGTTCGGCGTCGACGTCGGCGAGGTCTCGGTCGACTTCACGGGGGTGATGGATCACGTGCGATCCTCCGTCAGGCACATCGCCCCGGTCGATTCCGTCGAGGCGCTCGAGGAGGCGTCGGTCTCGGTTCGTACCGCGACCGCCTGCTTCACCGGGGTGGACTCGGCCGAGATCGGCGGGACACCCGTGAGGTTTCGACAGGCCCTCATCGCCACCGGGGCCTCACCAGCGGTTCCCCCCATCCCGGGGTTGAATGAGGTCGACTACCTGACCAGCGACACCATCTGGGGGCTGAGCGAGCTCCCCGCTGAGCTGGTGGTCCTGGGCGGCGGGAGCATCGGGTGCGAGCTGGGCCAGGCCTTCGCCCGCCTGGGCAGCAGTGTCACTGTCGTCGAGGGCGCACCCCGGATCCTGCCGCGCGAGGACCCTCTCGCAGCGGCCGAGCTGACGCGCGCCCTGGTTGATGACGGCGTCGACCTGCATACCGGCTCGGGCGTCGCGAAGGTAGAGCCACTCGGACCAGGTGCCGGGGTGCTCAACCTCGAGAGCGGCGATCAAGTGCCCTTCTCGCGCCTGCTGGTCGCCGTCGGACGGGCTCCGCGCACCCGCGACATCGAATTGGCGGCCGCGGGTGTCGAGGTCGATGACCACGGGTTCGTGGTGGTCGACGACCTCCTGCGCACCACCAATCCACGGATCTGGGCCGCCGGCGACCTCACCGGCCACCCGCAGTTCACCCACACCGCAGGCGTGCACGGGAGCCTGGCCGCGTCCAACGCCATCCTCGGGGTGCGCCGCAAGGTCGACCTCACCGCGGTCCCCCGGGTGACCTTCACCGACCCCGAGGTCGCCGCGGTCGGCATCGAGACGGACCGGGCTCCGGCGGGGCTGCGCACCATCGACTGGTCCCACTCCCATGTCGACCGGGCGGTCGCGGAGGGCGCGTACGGCGGTTTCGTGCGGCTTGTCGTCGACAAGCGCGGCCATGTCCTGGGGGCCACGGTGGTCGGGCCGCGGGCGGGGGAGACCCTGGGCGAGCT